>OZ257256.1:3465000-4388595 GCA_965279665.1 Steroidobacteraceae bacterium | reverse complement strand
GGTTGCCGCGGCGTGGCCTGCCAGGCCGCATCGAGAATGGCGCGGGCGTGGCCATCGACCGGGTCCTGCGTCGTGTCGTGCCAGGGATCCGCTGCGCCGACCAGTGCCACGACGGTCATGCGATTCTCGGTCAACGTACCGGTCTTGTCGGTGCACAGGACGGTCGTCGCACCCAGCGCTTCGATCGCGGAGGCGCGGCGCGTCAGTACGCGAGCACGCGAGATTCGCCACGCTCCCATCGCCATGAACACCGCCATCACGAGCGGGAATTCTTCGGGCAGCAGCGACATGCCGAGTGCGATGCCGCCGAGCAGTGCTTCGAGCCATGAACCGCGCAGCAGCCCGAACAGCAGCACGGTCAGCACGCCGGCCACGGCACCGACGAGAGCGAAGTTGCGGATGAAGCGGCTCATCTGCTGGTGCAGGCGTGGCTGCTCCGTCTCGATGCTGCGCAGCGCACGGCCGATGCGGCCCATCTCGCTGTGGACGCCCGTCGCATGCACACGCGCGAGTCCGCTGCCGCGGACGACCAGCGTCCCGGCAAACAGGCAGGGCAGATCATCGCCCCCCGGACGCAGCAAAGCGTCGGCGCGCGGCTCGGCAACGGCTGCGCCGGGATCGGCATCACCCGCGACCTTGCGTACCGGCACGGATTCGCCGGTCAGCAGAGATTCGTCGAGCATGAGGTCCTGCGCCATCAGCAGCTGCGCATCGGCCGCGACGCGATCGCCCTCGGCGACCACGATCAGGTCGCCGCGCACGACCTCCCGACCCGCCACATGGAAGCGCCGGCCATCGCGGATCACCATCGCGCGCGGACTCGCCAGGTTGCGCAGCGCCTCGAGCACCTTCTCGCTGCGCGACTCCTGCACCAGCGTGATCGTCACGGACAGCGATGCGAACAGCAGCAGCATGATCGCTTCGACGCGATCACCGAGCAGCAGGTAGACGGCGCCGCCGCCGATCAGCAGCATGAACATCGGCTGGCGCATCACTTCCAGCAGGATTCGCAGGAAGCTGCGCCGCTCGGATGTCGGCAACTCGTTGTAGCCATCCCGCTGCAGGCGCTGCGCAGCGTCGCCGGCGCTGAGGCCCGGGTCTTCAGCGGGCGATGCAGTCATCGGCCGCGCACCTCTGCTAAACGACGGCGTCGAACAGTGCGCCGACTCCGGCCGTGCTCGCCATCGCGAGTGCACCCCAGAACGTCACGCGCCAGGCGCCGATCCACACGCCCGCACCACCGACCCGGGCCGCGACCGACCCGAGCACCGCGAGAAACACCAGGGACAGTCCCGAGACCGCGAGGATCAGCTGCCCGCGCGGGGCCAGGAATGTGACGGCGAGCGGCAGCGCGGCGCCGACGGCAAAGCTCGCAGCCGACGCCAGAGCTGCCTGCACCGGCTTGGCCGTGAATGAATCCGAGATGCCGAGTTCGTCGCGCGCGTGGGCACCCAGGGCATCGTGCGCGGTGAGCTGTTCCGCCACCTGATGGGCGAGCGCCGGTTGCAGACCGCGTGCGACATAGATTGCCGTCAGCTCGCGCAGCTCGGCCGCGGGCTCCTGCTCGAGTTCGGCGCGCTCGCGCGACAGATCTGCCTGCTCGGTATCTGCCTGCGAATGCACGGAGACGTACTCGCCGGCGGCCATGGACATCGCACCGGCGACCAGGCCTGCGACGCCGGTCATCAGGATCGTATTGCTGGCAGCGCCCGCTGCAGCCACGCCGACGACCAGGCTGGCCGTAGAGACAATGCCGTCGTTGGCACCGAGCACCGCGGCGCGCAGCCACCCGATGGTGTCCGTGCGATGCCGCTCCGAGTGTCGTCTGGTGTGTTTCATCATGGCCGTGCATCGCAACACAATCCTGCGGCACGGTCACTAGGGAAAGATACGCAGCGCAGGAGGTCACCATCCATGGCAACCCTGCCTGAGGCAATCCACCGAAGGGCACATCCCTATTCTTTCGGCAGATCCCGCAACATGTCGACGAGATCGTCGGCGTGCTGCTCTTCCATCGCCAGGATGCTTTCCAGCAACCGTCGGGTGGTCGAGTCACGATCGCCCACGTAGGCGATCATCTCGCGGTAGCTGTCGATGGCGACGCGCTCCGCGATCAGATCCGCCCGGACCATGTCGCCGAGCTTCGTGCCCTCGTGGTACTCGGCATGACTGCGCGTTGCCAGGTGGGCCGGATTGAAGTCCGGATCCGCACCCAGCTGCACGATGCGCTCCGCAAGCTGGTCCGCGTGCACCTGCTCCTGCTGTGAGTGCTCGAGGAACTCGGTGGCCACGGTCTTCGCACGGATTCCGCGCGACACATAGTGGTGACGCCGATAGCGCAGCACGCAGACGAGTTCGGTCGCCAGCGCGACGTTCAGCAACGCGACGATCGCGTCCTTGTCCTCGGGATAGCTCGAGGTGACGGCACCATCCTCGAGATGCTCGCGGGCCCGCTGGCGGAGGACGGTCACGTCCGAGATTCTCGGAAGCGTGCCGCCATTCTGCCGGCCCATGTCTTTAGGCAGAGTCATCTCGGGTTACGGCTTGCGCGCGTCGACCTGGGCCTGCACCGCATCGAGCGTCGCCTGGGCCGCACTCTTGCACGCGTCCTTGTCCATGCCGGTATCGGCATCGCACTTCTCGATCGCGATCTTGTAATCCGCTTTCGCGCGCTCGAGATCCACGTCCGCATTCGCTTCGGCCACCGAGGCCTGCGCATCCGTCGCGACCGCCGCTGCATCGCGTCGCTCCGAGGCCACGCTCTGCGCGCCGTCAGCCGTCGCTTCAGCGACATCCTTCTGCGTCTCGGCGGGGGTTTCCTTCTTGGCGCAGCCAGCCAGCGTCATCACGCTCAGGACCGAAATCAGCATCAGCTTGGGATAGTTCATGGGCATCTCCGGTTTGGGGTAACTCGATGAGCGCCAGCCTGTGCCCTGGCTGCGCGCATGCCTGTCAGACAGGGACGGCGCGATCGCGACGCGAGCGCCTATGCATTCGTAGGGCAGCGCCTACGGGGCTGGGGGCCGGACACCGATCGAGCGCGCCGCGCGCGCCGCGTCCAATGTCGGTCTGCCTCTTCGCAGCGCGAATTCCCTGGAGAATCCCATGCCCCATACCCTGCCGCCCCTGCTCTACGATCTCGACGCGCTCGAGCCGGTCATCAGTGCGGAGACGCTCGCTCTGCATCACGGCAAGCATCATCGCGGCTACGTCGACAAGCTGAACGCCGCGCTCGTCGATCACCCGCAATTCCAGTCACTCCCGGTCGAAACACTGCTCGCCCGGTTGAAGTCACTGCCGGCACCGTTGCGCGGACCGGTGCGCAACTTCGGCGGCGGCCATGCGAACCACAGCCTGTTCTGGGAATCGATGGGACCCAGCGGCCAGGCACCGAGCAGCGCATTCCTGACGCAGATCAGTGATCCCTTCGGTTCGCTCGCCGGCCTGCAGAAGGCCATGCAGCAATCGGCAGAGGGTTTGTTCGGTTCGGGCTGGACCTTCCTGAACCGCAATGCGCAGAACGGCCAACTCGAGATCATCTCGTTGCCGAACCAGGACAGCCCACTGTCGGACGGCGCCACGCCGCTGCTGGCATTCGATCTGTGGGAACACGCGTATTACCTGCAGTACCACAACGAGCGCGCGCGCTGGATGCAGGCCTGGTGGGCCATCGTCGACTGGAGCAATGTGGAACGGCGCTGGAAGGATGCTGCGGCGCGGCGCGCGGCATGACGCTGCGCATCGGGAGCAGCGCGCTGCTGCTCCTGCTCACAGCCGGTTGCGGCGATACTGCGCGACTTTCAATCGCGGATGGCACCGGACCCATGCCGACGCTGCAGGCGCCGCGCACGACGCTGCTGCCAACGGTCGTGATCGCGCCGGCGCGCGGCTGGCGCGGAGACGCCAGACCCGTCGCGGCGGACGGCCTGCAGGTTCAGGCCTTCGCACGCGGACTCGATCACCCGCGTTGGCTGCTCGTGCTGCCGAATGGCGACGTGCTCGTTGCGGAATCGAACGCACCGCGCGGCAGCGATGCCGCGCATTCGCTGCGCGGCTGGGTCATGGGGAAAGTCATGAACCGCGCCGGCGCTGGCGTGCCGAGCCCGGACCGCATCACGCTGCTGCGCGATGCCGATGGCGACGGCGTCGCGGAGTCACGCAGCACGTTCATCAGCGGACTGCACTCCCCCTTCGGCATGGCATTGGTCGGCGATTCGCTGTATGTCGCGAATACTGATGCGGTACTTCGTTTTCCGTACCGCAGCGGCGATACCCACATCGACGCACGCGGCATCGAACTGCTGGCGCTGCCCGCCGGCGCCATCAACCATCACTGGACCAAGAACCTGATCGCGGATGAATCCGGCACGCATTTGTATGTGACGATCGGTTCGAACAGCAATGTCGGCGAGAACGGCATGGCCGAAGAGACCGCGCGCGCTGCCATCTGGGAGGTCGACGTCTCGAGTGGCGCGCACAGGATCTTTGCCGCCGGCCTGCGCAATCCGAACGGGCTCGCGTGGGAACCGGTGTCGCACCGTCTGTGGACCGTCGTCAACGAGCGCGACGAGATCGGCAGTGATCTCGTGCCCGACTACATGACCGCCGTGCAGTCCGGTGGCTTCTATGGCTGGCCGTGGAGCTACTACGGCGCGCATGTCGATCAGCGCGTCACGCCGCTGCGACCGGACCGCGTGGCCGTGGCGCTCGTACCGGACTACGCGCTCGGACCTCACACCGCGTCACTGGGCCTCGCGAGCTCGCAGCCTGCAACCCTGCTGCCGAACCATCGCAGCGGCATGTTCATCGGCCAGCACGGATCCTGGAATCGCAAGCCGCGCAGCGGCTATCGCGTCGTCTACGTGCCGTTCAGCGCAGGTCGGCCATCGGGGCCGCCGCTCGACGTGCTGACGGGATTCGTCGACGCCGATGGCGATGCGCAGGGAAGACCGGTCGGTGTGGTGGTCGACGGGCGTGGTGCCTTGCTGGTGGCAGATGACGTGGGCAACGCGATCTGGCGCGTGACGGCGATCGCCACGCGCTGACGGGCCCCGCGGCGCTGCCGGCACCGTCCTACACCACACACGCGCCGCCACCGACGGCTGCGCTGCCTCGATGCGCGCACCGTACGCGCTGCAAGTTTTGCATTTCAGGAGATTCCCGATGATTCAATCCCGTTCCATCCGCGCTGCGCTCGTCGTGGCCGTTGCACTGTTCACCACCGTCGCCTGTGCCTCGACCCGGACGCAGAAGTCCATGGGTGAGCAGATCGACGACACCGTGATCACCACCAAGGTGAAGGCCGAGCTGATCGGCGATCCGCTGACCAAGGCCCACGAGATCGATGTCGAAGTGTTCAAGGGTCGCGTCCAGCTGAATGGCTTCGTGCGCTCGGAAGCGATGCGTACGCAGGCTGTGGCGCTCGCGCGTCGCGTCAACGGCGTCGTCGCCGTCGACAACAACCTGAAGCTGAAGCAGGCCGGTGAACGCACCTCAGGTGAAGTCGTCGACGACAACACACTGACGGCCAGCGTGAAATCGGCCCTGGCGTCGGACGCGCGCACCAACGCGTTCCGGATCAACGTCGAGACGCGTGATGCGGTCGTGCTGCTGGCCGGTTTCGTGAATTCGAGCGAAGGACGCACTGCAGCAGGCGAAGTCGCCCGTGGCATCAGCGGTGTGACCCGCGTCGACAACCAGCTCGCGATCAAGTAACGCCTTCCAACCCCCCTTCCACGGCATCACTCCCGTTGCCGTGGATGGACCTTGGCGGCTGTCGGCTCTGGTCGATAGCCGCTTTTTTTTTTAAGCTTTTTGCGGGTGTCAGCGGACGCTGACAGCACACGTCCCGCTTTCATCCCATACTGAACCAGGTTCTCCACACGACGTCCCATGCCAGCTCTCAGCCTCATCATCGCCGACGACCACCAGCTGATCCGTGCCGGGTTGTCGAATCTGATCGCGACCCAGACCGACCTGAAGGTCACGGCGCAGTGCCGGACCGGCCGCGAGACGCTGGCAGCGCTGGGCTCGCAGCCCTGTCACGTGCTGCTGCTGGACCTCTCGCTGCCCGACATGTCCGGCCTCGATGTGCTGAAGACGGCCCGCACGCGTTTTCCCTCCGTAGCCGTGCTCGTCGTCAGCGGATTTCCCGAGCGACAGTTCGGCATCAACGTGCTACGCGCCGGTGCGAACGGCTTCGTCAGCAAGGGTGCCGACGAAGCCGAACTGCTGCGCGCCGTGCGCACCGTGGCCCGCGGGGGCCGATATGTCGGCCCGGAGCTCGCAGAGCTTCTGGTCAACGGCATGGATGCCGATGCGGATCAACCCACTCACAGCATCCTGTCGGAACGGGAGTTCCAGATCTTCTGCAAGCTCGCCGAAGGGCGCAGCGTGACGGAGATCGCGAACAAGCTGTGCCTCAGCGTGAAGACGATCAGCACATATCGTTCTCGCCTGCTGGACAAGATGGGCATGAAGACCAACGCAGACATCACCAGCTATGCAATCCGAAACAATCTCATCCAGTAGCACCACGCAGCCGTTGCTGCGTTTGCCGCAGCGTGAGCTGCGCATCCTGCTCGTCGAGGATTCGGCGCCCTTGCAGGTGCGGCTGATCGAACTGCTGACCCATCCCGGCCTGATGCGTGTCGCGGGCGTCGCCGATACCGAACTCGCCGCCCTGCAGCTGATTCAGGCTGAGGAGTTCGACGTCATGGTCGTCGATGTCGAGCTGCGTCAGGGCAGCGGCATCACCGTGGTGCGGAGGACCCGCGCCGGGCAGAGCCAGCCACCATTTCCACTGATCATCATCCTGACGAACTACAACCTGGCCTCGGTCCGCGAGCGCTGCCTCGCCGCCGGCGCGGACCACTTCCTCGACAAGATGCGCGAGTTCGAGCGCCTCTACCCTCTGATCTTGGCCGCCAACAGTTAGCGACGACAGAACTGATTCGCAATCAGGCGGCGAGCGCGGGGGCCAGCGGTACGGTGACGTCGATGATCGTGCCCGATGGCCGGTTCCCCATTACCTGAAACACGCCGTGCAGCGTCTCGATCCGGTGCCGCATCCCGACGAGCCCATGTGACAGCTTGCCGCTGAGCTTCGCCGGGGCGATGCCGATGCCGTCGTCACTGATGCGCAGGTGCAATCCGGCCGGCGTCTGCTCGCAGAGCATGTCGACGTTTCGCGCCTTGGCGTGCCGCATGATATTGGTGAGCGATTCCTGTCCGACCCGGAACAACGCGATCGCCTGTTCCTGCGGGACCTCCTCGATGCTGTCGGGCACGGTCACGCGACACGCGAGGTTCGCCATCTTGCAGGTTTCCTCGAAATACGACTGCAGCGCCGCCGGCAGGCCAAAATGCTCCAGCAGTGCCGGGCGCAGGTTCTCGACCACGCGCTGCTTCAGGTGCATGGCTTCGTTGATGGCACTCTCGAGGGCATCGAGCTTGGTGCGAACCGCAGGTTCGCTCGCACTGGCCCGCCCCTGCAGCCAGGCCAGATCCATCTTTGCGGCCGTCAGCAGGCCGCCGAGTTCGTCGTGCAGGTCACGCGCCAGCGCGGCTTTTTCCTGCTCGCTGACCGTCTGCAGGTAAGTGGTGAGCCGGGACAGCTCCTCGGTGCGATCGCGAACGATCTCTTCGAGGCGCAGCCGCTCGGTGAGCTGCGTCTGACGGGCACGCTCCTGACGACGGAAATCGCGGATCAGCAGCCGCACGGCCAGCACCAGCAGGATCAGCGTCAGCGTTCCAAGCGCCGCGACGGCGAAGCGCGACCACTGCACATCGATCGCGGTCTGGCGTCGCAGTGCCGTCACACGCTTCTCGAGTTCGGTGAACAGCGCCTGAGTCTCTTTGCGCAGCGCGTTCATCGCGAGGCGGCCATCGCCCGTGCGCAGCAGTGCCACCGCGTCGGTACGCCGGCTCTGCCGCGCCAGCATCACGATGGCGCGCAGGTTCGCGACGTTCTGGCCACGCATGGATTCCAGACTCTGCACCCGCGCGAGCAGGGCGGCGTCGTTCATGGTCTGCACCCGCAGCCGGGCACCGACGATCGGCATCCATTTCAGCGCATCCTCGAACGGCTGCAGGTCTTCAGGCTCGTTCGACAGCAGGAAACCACGCGTCCCGGCGTCCGCATCGCTGAGCCGCGAGCGAAGCTCGATCAGGTCCAGCTGCATGGCCGTCAACGCCGCAAGTTCGTTATCGCTGGCGCGAATCCGCTTGACGGACCACTCGTTGAACACGAAAGCGCCGATGGCGATGATGGACATCGCGAAGATGGGCATCCAGATGGAGCGTGGCAGCATCAGCAGGCTTCGCTCGATGGCGAGGGGGGCGGGTGACGATCCCGCGACCTCGGCAGGCGCCAGGTCACCGAGAGGCAGTGTAGCACTCATCATGTGACAGGCGATTCGCGCCACAGCGCGCCCCCCTCGTCTTCCCAGCGAGCGAGTTCATCGACGACAGTCCAAGCAGCAGGCATCGTTCAATCTCGTCAACCGGGGCTCTTGTGACGCAGCGCGCGGACGAGCATCAGCAGCAAGACGGCGCCCACCAGCGAGACACCGAGGCCGACGACGCTGAAGTCACCTTCATTGATCGTGTCGGAACCCAGCAGCGGCGCGATCAGCCAGCCGCCGAGCAACGCGCCGACGACGCCCACCACGACGTTCAGGAACATGCCCTGCTGGGCGTCGGTGTCCATGATCAGACTGGCGACCCAGCCGATCACACCGCCCAGCACGAGCCAGATGATGAAGTTCATGTTGAATCCTGTGACAGGCAGTCTGGCAGTCGAGTATCAGACCCGTGCGCGACCGGGTCTGTAGGACAGCGCCGCGCCTTTGCGGTCGTGCAGAGCAGCCCTAGATCAGCCGCAGCGTGATCGCCTTCAGCACCGCACGCGTGCGATCGCGTGCGCCGAGCTTCTCCAGGATCTCCGAGACATAGTTCTTCACAGTGCCCTCGGCGAGGAACAGGCTGCGGGCGATCTCCTTGTTGGAGTATCCACCCGCCATCAGTCGCAGGATGCTGAGTTCGCGCGCACCGAGTTCGCCGGACGCGGGCGCGCTGTCGGCATAGTTGAGGTGGCGTCGCACCGCGTCCGTGGCGACGGGCGCGAGCCAGTGCTCGCCGCGCGCCACGCGCTGGACGGCATCCTGCAGATCCTCCGGTGAGACGTCCTTCAAAAGGAATGCCTGCGCACCCGCCTCGATCGCGCGCAGCATCACCTCCGAATCGTCGAAGGTCGTCAGCAGCACGATCGGTACCTGGCTGCCGGCGCTGCGCAGCTCGCGCGTCAGTTCGATGCCGTCCATGCGCGGCATGCGCACGTCCGACAACACGAGATCCACGGTCTGTGCAGTCAGCGCGGCCAGCAGCGCGGCACCGTCTTCGCAGTCGAGCACGACGTCGAAGCCAAGGCCGCGCAGCAGCGACTTCAGGCCCTCTCGAACCAGCGCCTGATCATCGACCAGCGCGATGCGCAGGCTCATGTTGCCCTGGCAGCGCGCGGAAGCCGGGCAGTCAAGCGCAGTCCCCCGCGCGGACTGCGATCGATCTCGAGATGCCCCTCCAGCGCCTCGAGTCGCTCGCGCATGCCGGTGAGACCGACACCCGGCAAGAGCGGCTCGGCACCGCGGCCATCGTCTTCGATGCGAAGCGTGAGCTCGGCAGCGTTCTCCGCCAGTTCGATCCACACGCGCTTCGCCTGGGCATGGCGCGCGGCGTTGGTCAGGCCCTCCTGCGCGACGCGCAGCAATGCCTCGGCCTGCTCGATGTCGTCGACGCGCAGACCCTCGCCGATATTCAGCAGCACTTCGGGTCCCGGCCAGCCATGCGCCAGAGTCTGCAGCATGTCCCCGATGGCGATGCCATCGTGCCGCCGCAGCTGCGAAACCACGGCACGAATGTCCGCGAGCAACCCACCGGCAATCTCCGCGGCCTGCGCGATGTTCGCGCCGGTCGCCGGCCCCGGATCGCGGGCGAGGGCCGTCAGGTGCAGCTTCAGCGCCGTCAGCTTGTGGCCGCTGACATCATGCAGTTCGCGCGACAGGCGCAGCCGCTCTGCCTCACGCACGCCCTCCGCCAGCAGCGTGCGCGTGGTCAGCAGATCCGCATTCACGCGTCGCAACTGCTCGGCCGCCTCGGTGGCGCGGCGCTGCGCGTTCACGGTGATGATCGCGAACATCTGGAAGCCACCCATCACCAGCAGCAGCTGCACCGGATAGGGCACCTGCCAGCGGAAGATGAAGATCAGCAGCATCAGCGCGTTCAGCGTCGCCATCACGAAGGCAAGCCAGCCCGTCTGCAGGTTCAGCGCCGCGACGACCGCAACGATAATCAACAGCACCGGGGTCGTGCCCGCCTGACCGAGCCAGAGCAGCGCCAGGAAGGACGCGACCATCAGCAGAAAGCCCGGCGTGACGCCACGCATCGAAGCGCCCGCGACACGTTCGACACGCCCGAAGGCGCTCCACAGGAAACCGGCGAGGAACAGCCCCATGCAGATGAAGCCTGCGGGCGCAGCGAACGGTCGGCCCGCAACTTCGATCGCCACCGCTGCCCACGTGATGTAGGCAGCGAAGTTCAGGGGCGCCAGCAGGCGCTCGCGGATCAGACCGGCCAGGTTGGTGGTGTTCACTGCCGGCGATTGTCGCAGTGAACCGGCCGGACGCAACCGCTGGCGTGCAAGTCATGACTTTCGGCACCCCGACGTCATGACTTCCGGCACCCGCGCACCGCCGGAGTCGGACCGCACACTGACCGCCACACACTGGAGATCACCGATGAAACTTTACGAACTGATTCGCTGGGCACACGTGGCGGCCGGCACGCTAGCACTGCTCGGCTTCTGGCTGAACGCCGCGCTGCGCAAGGGATCACCGCTGCATTCGCGTGTCGGGCAGGCGTATCTGCTGGTGATGATCGTGGTGATGGCGACGGCCGTGCCGATCGCGTGGGCAGCGTTCGCGAACGGTGAGCCGGTGCGCGGTGCATTTCTCGCGTACCTGGTCGTGATCACGGCGACGCCGACCTGGCTCGCCTGGCGCGCCATCCGCGACAGGCGTGATTACGCGGCCTATACCGGCGTCACGTATCGAGTATTCGCCGTCGGCAGCATCGTGAGCGGCCTCGCGGTGCTCGGCGCCGGCCTCTACTACCGCGTGCCACTGCTGGCAGGGTTCTCGCTGGTCGGCATTGTCACGGGCAGCCTGCTGCTGCGCCGGATCGCCCGCGGTGCGAGCCCGGCACGCTGGTGGCTGCGCGAGCACTACATCGCGATCGGCGGCTGCGGCGTCGCGACGCACATCGCCTTCCTGAACATCGGCCTGTCGCGGATGCTGCCGCCGGACTGGGCCGGACTGGCGCAGACCTTCGGATGGTTCGGCCCGCTGGCGATCTCTGTGATCGCGCGCATCTGGCTCGATCGCAAGTACAAGTTCGTGCCGGCGCCGATTCGCGAGGCCACGCCGTGACGGGCGCACTACGAGTGGATGTAAGCCTCGAGCTGCTCGATCGTGCGGCGCTGATCGTCGATCACCGCCTTGACGAGATCACCGATCGACAGCATGCCGATCACCCGGCCCTCGTCGGTGACGGGCAGGTGGCGGATGCGCCGATCCGTCATCACACGCATGCAGGTGTCGAGCGAGTCCGTCTGCTTCACCGTCACGACTGGTGAGGACATGATCTGCCAGACGGGCGTCTCGTGCGAGGAGCGACCCATCAGCACGACCTTGCGCGCGTAGTCCCGTTCAGAGACGATGCCGACGAGTTCGCCGTCCTTCAGCACGAGCACGGCGCCGATGCCGTGGTCCGCCATCATGCGGATCGCCTCGAGCACCGGTTCGTCCGGTGAGATGCCGAACAGTACATGACCCTTGCGGGACAACAGGGTATCGACCTTCACCATCGCGCCCCCTCGGTGCAGTCACGCACCTGTTCTGTGGTTCATCGCATCGACTAAAGCGCTGCCGCGATCTCCTGCATCATCCCGTTGTCCTGCGGCTTCGTGCCGGACGGATATCGCTTCAGGATCCGGCCGTCGCGACCGACCAGGAACTTCTCGAAGTTCCAGCCGATGTCGCCGCCGAAGCCATTCGCCGCGGACGTGAGCCAGGCGTACAGCGGATCGCGCTTCGCGCCGTTCACATCGAGCTTGGCGCTCATCGGGAACGTCACGTCGTAGGTGGTGGAGCAGAAAGTCATGATGTCTTTCTCGCTGCCCGGTTCCTGCCCGCCGAACTGGTTGCAGGGAAAGCCGATGACCGTGAATCGTTCGGTCTTCAGGCCGCGATACAGCTGCTCGAGTCCCGCGTACTGCGAGGTATAGCCGCACTTGCTCGCGACGTTCACGGCGAGCACCACCTGGCCGCGCAGCGGCCCGAGCAGATCCGCACCACCATCGATGGCCGTGACTTTGAAATCGAAGAAATTATCCGCCATGTCGCCGTCTCCTTCCGTTGGATTCGTTCGTCTCAGGCCAGCTCGACCGTCAGCACCGTGGCATCGGCACCCGTCACGCGCACGCGCGCGCCGACGGGCGCGTCCGGACCGCTGACCTTCCAGACCGAATCGCCGACCTGGATCTTGCCGGTGCCATCACGCATCGCCTCGACCAGCGTGAACACCTGGCCCACGTACTGCTGGCCGCGGCGATTCAGGTTCGGCTGTTCGATGACATCCGGATTCGCTTTCTTGTAGTTGCGGTACAGCAGCATCGCAACAATGCCGAGCACCGCGAACAGCACCCATTGCCATTGCCAGGGCAGCGGCACGACCACGAGCAGCAGGCCGATCAAGGCAGCGGACGCCGCGAACCAGATCGCCACGGCACCGGGCATGAAGGTCTCGATCGCAGCGAGCGCGATCGCACCGACGATCCAGTGCCACCAGGTCAATTGCGTGAGGAGGTCGAACATCAGCCAGCCACCGGCGGACGCGCCGACGGCGGCACCGGCTTGCCACCGGTGACGGACGGCTGGCGATTCATCGCGTCCTTCGCAAGCTCGGCGATGCCGCCGAGCGCGCCCAGGATGCCGCTCGATTCGAGCGGCAGCATCAGCACCTTCTGGTTCGGCGCAGACGCGAGTTCCTTGAGCGCCTCGACATACTTCAGCGCGACGAAATAGTTCACGGCCTGGATGTCGCCCTGCGCGATCGCCTGCGACACCATCTGCGTCGCACGCGCTTCGGCCTGCGCCAGACGTTCGCGTGCTTCGGCCTCGCGGAACGACGCTTCCTTCTGCGCTTCGGCGGCGAGCACGACGGACTGCTTCTCGCCTTCGGCTTTCAGGATCGCAGCCTGACGGAAACCTTCGGCATCGAGGATGTTGGCGCGCTTGTCGCGCTCGGCCTTCATCTGCCGGCCCATCGACTCGACCAGATCCGCCGGCGGCGTGATGTCCTTGATCTCGATGCGCGTGCACTTGACGCCCCACGGCGTCGTTGCATCGTCGACGACCTTCAGCAGGCGATGGTTGATCTCGTCGCGCTTCGACAGCGATTCGTCCAGATCCATCGAGCCGACGACCGTACGGATGTTGGTCATCGTCAGGTTGATGATCGCGAGGCGCAGGTTGTCCACTTCATAGGCCGCCTTCGCGGCATCCAGCACCTGATAGAACACGACCGCATCGATCGCGACCATCGCGTTGTCGCGCGAGATGACCTCCTGGCGCGGCACGTCCAGCACCTGCTCCATCATGTTCATCTTGCGGCCGACGGCCTCGATGAACGGCACCATGATGTGGAAGCCGGGATCCATCGTCTTCTTGTAGCGGCCAAAGCGCTCCAGTGTGTACTGGAAGCCCTGCGGCACCGTCAGGAACGCCTTGCTGCCGATGACGACCAGCGCCACGACCAGGATGACGATCAGCGATAAACCTTCCATGTCTTGTCCCTTTGTCCTTGCGAAAAATCAGATCAGTTTCACGAGCTGCTTGCCGACGTTCTCACCCCGCAGCAGACCGAGGAACGCCTGCGGGGCGGCGTCGAGCCCCTGCGCCACGGTTTCACGATACTTGATTTTGCCGGCGGCGAGCCATTGCGCGAGCTCGACCAGCGCGGGTCTGTAGCGCTCCGCGAAGTCGAACACGATGAACCCCTGCACGCGGATGCGGTTGACGAGGATCGAGCGGACGTTCTTCAGGCCGTAGGCTTCGGTCGCGTTGTACTGCGAGATCAGGCCGCACATCGGCAGACGCGAGAACGGATTCATCCGACCGAGCACCGTGTCGAGGATCTCGCCGCCGACGTTGTCGAAGTAGACGTCCACGCCCTTCGGCGCAGCGTTCTTCAGCTGGCCCGCGAGATCGCCGGCCTTGTAGTCGAGGCAGGCATCGAAGCCAAGTTCATCGACGACGAAGCGGCATTTTTCCGCGCCGCCCGCGATGCCGATCGCGCGCGCGCCCTTGATCTTCGCGATCTGGCCGACGATGCCACCGACTGCGCCTGCCGCTGCGGATACGACGACGGTTTCGCCGGGCTTCGGCTGGCCGATGTCGAGCAGGCCGAAATACGCGGTGAGCCCCGCCATGCCGACGACACTGAGCTGCGCCGTCAGCGGCACGCGCGGATCGAGCTTGTGCACGCCCGCGCCGTCGGTCACCGCGTACAGCTGCCAGCCCAGATCGCCGTGCACGTAATCGCCGACGGCGAACTTCGGATGCTTCGATTCGATGACTTCGGCGATCACCTCGCCGCACATCACGGCGCCGAGCTCCACCGGCTTCACGTAGGAACGGCCTTCGCCCATGCGGCCGCGCATGTAGGGATCGAGCGACAGCCAGTGGCTGCGCACGAGCAGCTGGTTGTCGCCGATCGACGGCAGATCCGTCTCGACGAATCGGAAGTTGTCGGCGGTCGGCCAGCCCTGCGGGCGGCTGGCGAGGAGAACCTGACGATTACGCAGCGCTGTCATGTTCGGTCACTCTCCACTGTGATGGGCGTCAAAGTGTACTGCGCGAATACCCCGCAACATGGTCCGTCATGCCGCAGCCGCTCGCACCCCGCCCGCCCGAACACCAGGAAGTGTCGCTCGACACTTTCGCGGTACTGTCGACGGACGACCTGCTGTGCGCCACCCTGAACGGCGCGCTGGCGGTCTGTCTGTACGATGCGGTGCAGGAGTCCGGGGCGATGCTGCATATCCGCATCGTCCCGCCGGGCGGCACGCCCCTGGTCCATGAACTGACCGACGAACTGCTGGCCAGCGACCTGCTGCTGCTCGAGCGCTGCCTCGGGGCGCTGCGGCGCGCCTGCCCGAACGCCCGCCACTGGCAGGCCAAGGTCGTGGTGCACTGCGGCAACGAAGGGGACCTGGCCACCTCGGGCCAGCTGCTGCTGGACTTCGTCCGGGCGCATTTTTCCGAGTCGAAGATCCCGGTCGTCCAGGCCGAGACGCGCGCCGGCGTACCGGTTCGTGTCCAGTTCCGGCCGGCCATGGGCCAGCTGCGAATTGGCAGCTGAACTGAGCCAAACTCATCCTCCAAGATCTTGTTGACTCTTTATTGAGTCAATATGCCGGGATCACGCCCGACTGCTAGGATCGCCGCTGGCCGTCTCGCGGGCGATCCGATGGGCTTCTACGATCGATACATCCTGCCGCCGATGCTGGACCACGCCATGCACCTGCCCGCGCTGGTCAAGTACCGCAGGCCGGTGCTGCAGGCGGCCCGGGGTCGGGTGCTCGAGATCGGATTCGGCACCGGCGCGAACCTCGCCCACTATCCCGACAACATCCATCGAATCGAGACTGTCGATCCCGATCCCGCCCTCGGCCGGCTCGCCGCGCGGCGCATCCGGGCCGCCGGCTGGGATGGCCCCGAGCGGCAGGTCATCACGCACCGGATGTCGGCCGAACGCCTGCCGTTCGACAGCGAGAGCTTCGAGACCGTCGTCAGCACCTTCACGCTCTGCAGTATCCCGGATGTCGCCGCGGCGCTCGCCGAGGTGCGGAGGGTGCTGCGGCCGGGCGGGCAGTTCCTGTTCCTGGAACACGGGCTCTCGCCGGAGGCCGGCGTGGCGCGCTGGCAGCGTCGGCTGAACCCTGTACAGAAAGCCATCGCCGGCGGCTGTCATCTGGACCGGCAGATCCGGCCGCTGGTGCAGGCCGCGGGACTTGCCATAAGCCATTGCGACGAGCGTTATGCCGCGAAGCTGCCCCGGTTCGTGGGCTGGCTCAGTTCCGGCGTTGCGCTGGCCTGAAACCCGCGGGCCTGAATCGCGCCGGCCCCCTTCGATCGGTCCGCGAATGTTCACGACGCGTCAACCGCGCGCGAGGCGCTGCGTTCTGGTCTGCAACGGGACAACAACCCCGCATCACTGGAGCACAGAGTCATGTCGAAGAAAATCGGTTTCATCGCCTCGCTGGTCGTCACGAGCCTGCTGGTCGCCGGCGCTGCCCAAGCCACTGAACAGACGCCGCGCGTCGACAAGCGCCAGGAAAACCAGGCGCAGCGCATCGGCCAGGGCGTTCGCTCGGGTGAGCTGACGTATCGCGAGACGAAGCGACTGGTCAACGGCCAGCAGCATGTCCGCCAGCTCGAACGCCGCGCCAAGGCCGACGGTGACGTCACCGCCGCAGAGCGCGCCCGCCTCGAAGCCGCGAACGATCGGCAGAGCAAGCGCATCTATCGGCAGAAGCACGACGCGCAGGATCGCAACTGATCCAGCGAGTGAGTGAATGACACGGCCCGCTGCGTCACCCCCGCGCAGCGGGCCGTTTCTTTCCGAACCGCCCCCTTTGTGCGGTTGTTTGACCCACACTACCTATGCGCATAATGTATGCGCATGAAAAACTCCACCCAGATCAAGGTGGCACGCGGCAAGCGCGCTACGAACGTCAGCATTCGTGCGGATCTGCTGTCCGCTGCGCGTAGCGCGGGAATCAATCTTTCCGCAACACTCGAACGAGCCCTCGCGCAAGAGCTTGCTCGCCAGCGCCGAGACAACTGGCGACAGCAGAATCGCGATGCTGTGCGCGCATATAACGACCATGTGGAAAAGCACGGCGTATTCTCGGATGGGCAGCGAAGCTTCTGATGGCGCAGTTCGCGGTCCACAAGAACCTGAACGCTCGCGCTCGCGCGAGCTATCCGCTGCTTCTCGACATCCAGTCCGACCTGCTCTCTGATCTCCGCACGCGCGTGGTCGTACCATTGACCCGTCAGCCGGCCTTGTTGCGCAGGCCGGTCACTCACCTCACGCCGTTGATCTCGGTCGACGGTGTCAGCTATCTGTTGCTGACTCCCCAACTCGCGGGCATCGCCGTCGTGGATGTTGGCGAGTTCGTCGCGGACGTGTCGGATCAACGCGAAACGATCATCGCGGCACTGGACTTCCTGGTCAGCGGGTTCTGAGCGCATGAACGCCGACGTCCTAGTCCTCGGCGCCGGCATGATCGGCGTGTCCTCGGCACTCGCGCTGCAGGAACGCGGCCGACGCGTCGTCCTGGTGGATCGACTCGGGCCGGGACGCGAAACGTCGTGGGGCAATGCCGGCATGATCGAGCGCACGCCGGTGCTCGCGTTTCCATTTCCTCGCGACCTCGGCACGGTGCTCGGCGTCGCCACTGGGGCATCACCGCTCGCGCAGCTGCGCTGGTCGGCGCTGCCCGCGATCGCACCCTGGCTGCTGGCCTACGCGCGCGCCTCTTCGCCCGCGGGGGTGAGGGCTGCGAACCTTGCGATGTGGCCGCTCGCACGCGAGGCCCGCGATCGCCATGCGCGCTGGCTCGAGGCCGCAGGCGCGAGCGCATTGCTGCGCGACACGGGCTACTACGAGATCTTCGACAGCGATGCCGCGTTCAACGGCCAGGCGGACGATCGGCAGTTCGCGCGCGAGCATGGCGTGAGCTTCGAGATCTGCACGCCGGCGCAGTTGCGTGAGCGCGAACCGGCGGTGACGGGGCCGTTTTGCAGCGCCGTGTTCTGGAAGGATGCCGCCTCGGCCGTTTCACCGGGCGAAGTCGTCGAAGCCTACGCGCGCCTGTTCCTGCAGCGTGGCGGACGCGTCGTGCAGGGCGATGCCGATGCGCTGCGTCGCGAGACAGGCGGCTTCAGTCTCGCCACGGCCGGCGAGACGCTGCGCGCTGCGGAAGTCGTGGTCGCACTTGGACCGTGGAGCGCGGCGCTGTGCCAGCGCTTTGGCTACTCGCCGCCACTGCTCGGCAAGCGCGGCTACAGCCGCCACTATGCATTCGATGCGCAGACGGCGAACGGCAGCGCAGTCCCGTCCTGCCCGCTGCTGCTGGCGGAGCGCGGCCTCGTCATCACGGCGATGAAGCCTGGTATCCGCATCACCGGCGGCATCGAGTTCGCGCGCATGGAGGCATCACCCACTCCCGGTGCCGTGCGTCGGCGCGAAGCAGCGGCGCGCGAACTGATGCCAGCGATCGGCGCGCCGATCGAACCGGAACCGTGGATGGGTCGGCGACCGGCGCTGCCGGACATGAAGCCCGTGATCGGGCGCTGCCCGACGGAGCCCGGATTGATGCTGGCCTTCGGTCATCATCACTGGGGCTTCTCGCTCGGGCCACCGACCGGTGAACTCGTCGCGCAGATGCTGTGCGGCGAAGCGACGATCGCCGATCCGGCGCCGTTCGCGGCGGAGCGGTTCGTCGACTGACGGAGCGCTCAACGAATCGGCAGCACCGCATCGCGCACGACCGTGCGCACCGCGAAGCTCGACTGGATCCGCGACACGTTCGGCAATCGCGTCAGGTGCTGGCTGTGCAGACGCTCGAAGTCATCGAGATCCGCGACGACGACACGCAGCATGTAATCCGACTGTCCGCTCATCAGATAGCACTCCATCACTTCCGGAATGCGCCCGATGGCCTGCTCGAAGGCTTCGAGCCCTTTCTGCTTCTGCGTATCGAGCGTGACCGTCACCCAGACGTTGACCGGCAGGCCCGCCTTGCGCTGATCGAGCACGGCCGTGTACGCGCGGATCACGCCACTCTCTTCGAGCGCGCGGACACGGCGCAGGCAGGCCGATTCGGACAGGCCGATGCGCTCGGCGAGCGCGGCGTTGCTGATGCGCGCGTCACGCTGCAGCAGGTCGAGCAGCTGGCGATCGATACGGTCCATGAGCATGCGCCGGATTATTGTGCCATCAGGCTTTTATTTCGCAGATTCTGCCACCTCGTGTCAATTCCAATGCGGAAAACGCCACGAACCCGGCCCGGCCGCGGTCCTAGGATGGTGTCCTCTGTCATCCAGTTCCGGGCGAGGGGCGAATCATGCGTATCGGTGTGCCGAAGGAGATCAAGGTCCACGAGTACCGCGTCGGTCTCGTCCCGCAGGGCGTGCGCGAGCTGGTCAAGGCAGGGCACGACGTCACCGTCGAACATGATGCCGGTGTCGGCATCGGCTTCACCGACGAGCACTACCGCAAGGCCGGCGCGAAGATCGCGAACACGGCCGCCGAGGTCTTCGCCGGTGCGGAGCTGATCGTCAAGGTCAAGGAACCGCAGCTGCCGGAATGCGCACTGCTGAAGCCGGGCCAGACGCTGTTCACCTATCTGCATCTCGCTGCCGACCGCGCGCAGGCCGAAGCGCTCGCGCGCTCCGGCGCGACGGCCATCGCCTATGAGACCGTCGAATCGCCGAACGGCAGCCTGCCGCTGCTGACGCCGATGAGCGAAGTAGCAGGTCGCATGTCGATCCAGGTCGGTGCGTTCTGCCTGCAGAAGGCGAACGGCGGCTTCGGCGTGCTGCTTGGCGGTGTGCCGGGCGTGCAGCCGGCGAAGGTCGTGATCCTGGGCGGCGGCGTCTCCGGCACGCATGCGGCGGAGATGGCGGTCGGCCTGCGCGCCGACGTCACGGTCGTCGATCGCTCCGTGCCGCGACTGCGCGAACTGTCGAGCCTGTTCGGCCCTTCGTTGAAAACCGTGTACTCGACCACCGATGCGATCGAGAAGCTCGTCGAGGATGCCGATCTCGTGATCGGCGCGGTGCTGATCCACGGCGCCGCGGCACCGAAGCTCGTCACGCGCGAGATGGTGCGCAGCATGAAGGCGGGCGCGGTCGTCGTCGACATCGCGATCGACCAGGGCGGCTGCTTCGAGACGAGCCGGCCGACCACGCATGCCGAACCGACGTACGTCGTCGATGACGTGATCCACTACTGCGTGACCAACATGCCGGGCGCGGTGCCGCGCACCTCGACGTTCGCACTGACCAACGCGACGCTGCCGTATGTGCGGGCACTGGCGGACCTCGGCACGGCGAAAGCGGTGGCGCGTGATCCGGGCTTCCTGCGCGGCGTCAACGTGCACGCCGGTGCGATCGCCTACGAGGCCGTCGCGCAGGACCTGAAGCTGCCGTTCAAGGCGTACAGCTAGCGCAGCTATTCTGCGGGCGTGATCGCGAGGTCCTTGCTGTACGTGACGTTCATGACGTTGTCGTACCAGCCCGTGACGCGCGGATTGACCAGGTGCTTGGTCACGTAGAAGTACAGCGGCAGCACGGCGTGGTCTGCCAGCAGCACGCGCTCGGCTTCTTCGAGCAGCGCCCGCCGCGCCATCACGTCCACCTCGAGTGCGGCACGGTCGAGCAGTGCGTCGTATTTCGCGCTGCGGTAATGCGCGGTATTGATGCCGAAATCGCTCTTGAAATACTGCAGGAAAGTGTACGGATCGTTGTAATCGCCGATCCATGCGAGGCGGAACAGATCGACGCGCCGCGAATCGATGTCCTGCTGCAGCACCTTGAACTCAACCGCCGTCAGCGTGACCTCGACGCCGAGTGCGGCCTTCCACATCGACGAAACGGCCACCGCGAGCCGGCTGTGCACGTCGCCGCTGTTGTAGCGCAGCTCGAACTTCAGCGGCTTCTGCGCCGAATAGCCGGCAGCCGCGTACAGGCGGCGCGCCTCGGCCAGTCGTTCGTTCATCGGCATCGTCGCGTAGTCGAATGACTGGCTCGTGTAGTTGAACGTGCCCGGCGGCACCCAGCCGTGGCCCGGCTTCTCGCCGAGCCGCGTGACGGTATCCACCAGCCGCTGCCGGTCGATGACCAGCGACAGCGCGCGACGCAGTCCGGGCTTGCTGCGGAACGGCTCGCGATCGAGGTTGAAACCGTAGAAGTAATTGCCGAGCTGCGGCCCGATGTGCAGCTCCGCGCCGTGCTCGGCCTTGACCTGGTCGAACTGGGCAGGTGCGACGACCGCCGTCACGTGGATCTCGCCGGCGCGATAGCGGCGGTACTCGACGCTCGAATCCGCGAACGAAATCCAGCGCACGGCCTCGAGCCGGTTCGAGGCGTTGTTCCAGTAGTGTCGGTTGCGGATCAGATCGATATGAGAACCCGGCACCCAGCGCTCGAGCGAGAACGCGCCGTTGGTCACGGCCGTGCCCGGCTTCATGAACTCATCACCCCAGCGCAGCAGCGATGGGCGATGCACCGGCATCGTCGACCAGTGCGACAGCAGGCCGGGCAGATAGGGCGCCGGGCTCGCGAGTTCGATGACCAGCGTGTGGGCGTCGGGCGCGCGCACGCCGAGTTCCTCCGGCCGGCGCTTGCCGACGGTGATGTCCGAGGCGTTGCGGATCACGTCGATGATCTGCGCGTACTGCGAAGCCGTGGCGGGATTGACGAGACGGCGCAGCGCGACGACGAAATCCTCGGCGACCAGTGGATCGCTGTTGGACCAGCGCGCGTTCTTGCGCAGCGTGAAGGTCCAGGTCAGGCCGTCCCTGCTGGTCTTCCAGGACTCCGCGGCCGCTGGCACCGGTTCGCCTGCGGGACCCACGGCCGTCAGACCCTCGAGCACATCCCGCAGCACGTTGGCGGATTCGAAATTCCGCGCGCGCTGGGGGTCGAGCGAGTCCGGTTCGGGACCGTTGCCGCGCACGAGACGTGTGTCGGCGGCGGCGAGCGCGCTTGCGGTGCTGTCTGGCGCGCCGGGCTGCGACCCAGGCTTCCCGGCAGGGGGCGGAGAGCCGGAACAGGCGATCAGCAATAGCGTCAGAAATCCGGCGGTCAGCAGTCTCATCGCGACATTGTCGGGTGCCGCGGCCAGCCAGCGCAATGATTGGGTCGAGCTGTGATCCGGGACACGAGCGACCGGCGTGCGACGACTTAATCTTGGCAGGTGACCCCAGCCGAGGCCTCTTCCCCCACGATCGAACAGCGTATCGCGCACGCCGCGATGGGCATTGCCTACTCACGCCTGCTGGTCTCGATCCTGTTCACGCTCTGCACGTCGGTACTGTTCGGCTGGATGCTGTTCCCGTACTTCCCGCGTGCGCCGCTCGGCGTCTGGGTCATCGGCATCCAGATCGTCGGTCTGCTCCGGCTCGGTCTGCTGATCTGGTATCGGCGCGCGCCGCGCGGCATCGAACAGACCGGATTCTGGACGAACCTGTTCTTTCTCGGTTCGGCGGCAGCGGCCGCTTCCTGGTCCATCGGAGCTGTGCTGCTCGTGCCGGCGGCCGGACATGTTGAAGTCGCGATGCTGTGCGTCGCGCTGCTCGGTGTGTCCTCGATCGCGGTCAGCTCGCTTGCGGCCCACTTCCCGTCTCTGGTCGCTTTCGTCGTGCCGGCACTCGTTCCGTTTTCCCTCGTACTGGCGCAGTTCGATCATGCGATCGAGCGCGTCGTCGGCTACGCGCTGCTGACTTGCGCGGTCGCCCTGGTCGGCACCGGCTGGCAGACCACGCGCGTGCTGCAGCAGCGACTGCGAGCCGAGTTCGAGCTGAACGCTGCCGTCGAGCAGACTCGCGCCGCCCAGGCCGCCGCCGAACGCGCGAGCCAGGCGAAGTCCAGCTTCCTCGCGACGATGAGCCACGAGCTGCGCACGCCGCTGAACGGGATGCTGGGCTTCGCGCAGTTGCTCGAGTTCGCGCAACTCGCTCCGGAACAGCGCGAGCAGGTGCGACTGCTGCGACAGTCCGGCGATCATCTGCACGAGATCGTCAACGACATCCTCGATTTCTCCGCGATCGAAGCCGAGCAGATGAAGATCGCAAACGTCGAGTTCGACCCGAGCGAGGTCGTCCGCGACGTGCTGGCCACGTTCAGCGAGCGTGCCGCGAAGGCGGGCCTGGCACTCGAGCCGCGTCTGGGCAGCGGGCTGCCGCAGCGGGTGCGCGGTGATCGGTTGCGCCTGCGCCAGATCCTGATGAACTTCGTGGGCAACGCGCTGAAGTTCACCGAGCGCGGCCGGATCGAGCTCGATGTCGGCTGCATCGGCAACTCCGTCGCCGAAGCGGGCGCCATCGCGACCCTGCGTTTCGCCGTGCGCGACACCGGCATCGGCATCGCGCCCGAAGCGCTTGCGCGCGTCTTCGATGCCTTCACGCAGGTGGATGAGTCGTACACGCGCCGCTTCGGCGGAACCGGCCTCGGTCTTGCGATCTGCCGGCGTCTTGCGCAGTTGATGGGCGGCCGGGTCGCGGTCGACAGCACACCGGGGCTCGGCTCGACGTTCTCGATCGAATTGCCGCTGCAGGTCGTCGCGGCCGCAACGCCCGCGGTCCTCGACGCCGCGGCGACCCAGGCGCTGCTCGACAACCCGCCGCCGCGCCCGTCGCTGACGGGCCTCGTTCTGATGGTGGAGGACAACGAAATCAACCGTCTGGTCTGCGGCGAGATGCTGCGCACGCTCGGACTGCAGTTCGAAGTCGCGAAAGATGGCGCCGAAGCGGTCGACCTCGCGCTCGACCGTCGCTTCGATCTGGTGCTGATGGATTGCCAGATGCCGGTGATGGATGGCTACGCCGCGACGCTCGAGCTGCGACGCCGCGACCTCCGCGCGCGCGACGGCCAGAGGCTGCCGATCGTCGCGCTGACGGCCAATGCCTTCGAAGAAGATCGTCGCCATGCGCTGGAAGTCGGCATGGATGCCTTCCTGGCCAAGCCGACGCGCCTCGAAGCCCTGCGCGAAACGCTGGCACGCTGGCTGCCGCATGTCGCGCAGCCGAAACTCGAGCCGCCACTGTCCGTTCAGCGGTAGCTCGCGCTGCGGCGCTTGGCAGCCTCGCGTGACTGTGGCGTTCTGCTCCCCGTTCGATCCATCGATCCTCGGGGGAATCTCATGCACTCACTGCTCGTTCGCGATGCGATGCTCGGCCGCCGCTCGGCCCTCGGCGCGCTGCTCGGTCTCGGCGCGGGTACCGCGCTCGGTCTCGGCGCCGCCGCTCCGCTCGATGCCGCGACGAAGCCTGCAAGCGCTGCCGGCCCGTCGAAGCGTCGCGGCTCGTCGGCACTCGACTTCAGCAACCCCATCGACAACCTCTACGCCTTCGGCAAGATCTGGTGCGGCTACGACAGGCCCGTGATCGGTGGTTTCCACGGGCTGATGTACATGCGCATCCCGGGCAAGCGACTGATCCCGGTCTTCGGCTTCACGGGCACCGGCATCATGCAGGCCGAGTTCGATCCGAAGGGCTTCCTGAAGCTGAAGTCCCGCGAGGTCGGCCTGTTCACCGATCCGCGCACCGGCGAGATATTGGAGTACTGGGACAATCCTCTGACCGGCGAGCGCTGCGAGGTCTATCACTTCTACAACGATCTGATCAGCGGCACGCTGACGACTGAAGTGCCGAAGTTCATGTATGGCGGCGCGAACGACTCGCCGACGATCATGAACGAGGGCACGGTGTTCCCGGACAAGGATGGTCGCTATCCGTTCAAGCTGCCGTTCTCGCGCTACGGCGATGATCTGATGCTCGAGTGGGATTACGCCCACGAGTACACCAACCCCGTGACGGTCGAGGGCTGGCCGACCTACTCCACCGGTCCGCGCATCACGCCGTCGGAACATTTCATGATGTATGCCTCGCTCGCCGAAGTGGAGAACCGCGACCTGCCGACGGCGCGCATGCGCGCCGGTTTCGCGCGCATGTCGGAATGCTGGCCGTGGATGCGCATGGGCAAGCATGAACATCGCGGGCTCACGCTGTTCGGCCGCATGCATTCGCACAAGGGCCTGCCGGGCACGGCGGAAGTGCCGCCGAAGGTGCTCGCCTACATCGAGAAGCATGCACCGGAGTACCTGACGCTGCCGGATACCTGGGAATCGCGCGGTTCGAACCGCCGCATCGAAACCTGGGGTGCGTTCGCGCAGGACGTGCCGCCGGAAACCGCGGGCTACGACTGGACCGCGAAGGCGAAGCGCCCGCCGGACTTCAAGGGTCCGCCGACCGGACTCGGGCGCAGCGGCTATCGGTGATATGTCTGCACGGCGTGCCGCGCGCCGTCGTTAACCCGAAGTCGTGGCGTGCTGCGTTTCATGGGGGTCCTGCCACTCCCGGAGATCCTCATGTCACGCCACCCTGCGCCGCTCGCCGCGGCGCTCGCCCTGCTGCTGCCGTTGTCTGCCGCCATGCCTGCGGACGCCAGTCCCTACGAGGCCGAACCGCCACTGTCCGTCGAGATCTTCGATCGCCAGAACGGCGAGGTACTGCCGATGTATCGGCATCGCGGCGAGTGGTATGTCGCGGGCGAACCGGGACATGAGTACGAGATCCGGCTGCGCAGCCGCGGCCAGGGACGCATCCTCGCGGTCACCAGCGTCGACGGCGTCAACGTACTGACGGGCCGCACGGCTGCAGCGGACCAGCGCGGCTACGTCATCGATCCCTGGAGCAGCGCGAGCATCGACGGCTGGCGCAAGAACCTCGACGAGGTCGCCGCGTTCTATTTCACGCGCCTGAAGGACTCGTACGCGGCGCGCACCGGCAGACCGGACCATGTCGGCGTGATCGGCATCGCGATGTTCCGCGAACGCGAGCAGGTGCTGCCGATGGCTGCGCCACCGCCCGCTCCGCCGCCCTATGCCGAGTCGATGGCGCGCGAACGCGCAGCGCCGGCTTCGTCTGCCGCGGGAGCTGCCGCAGATTCGAGCAATGACAAGATGGACTCCGCACGTCGCGAGTCGCGTCTCGGCACAGGGCATGGCGAGCGGCGCGATTCACGCGTCACCGAAACGGCATTCAAGCGTGCGAGCGATCAGCCGGACGCCGTCGTGAAAATCTTCTACGACTCACGCAGCCGGCTCGTCGCCCAGGGTGTGATCCGCGAAGCACGCGTCGCGCAGCGCAAGCCGAACCCGTTTCCGGACGGCGGCTTCGTGCCCGATCCCTGATCAGGTCGCCAGCCGCTAGCTGAGCGCCGTCCCGCAGAGCTCGACGGACGCGTCCCACAGGCGCGTCGCGAGCGCTGCATTGGTCATCTGCCCGCCCGGCACCAGAGGATTGCAGTCCTCGAAATACTGGCCGCTGACCTTGGCCAGCGACGGACTGGCGGCGAGATGGCACTGCGTCGCGGCGCCGGCTTCGACGGACTTCAGCAGCAGGCCGCCGATCAGGCTACCGAGGCGCTGCTGCCACTTCGGTGCGTGGCGCCACAGATTCGTGTCCGCGGCACCCGGACTCAGCGAGTTCGAGGTGGCATTCGTGCCCGCGAAGCGTCGCGTCAGCTCCAGCGAGAACAGTCCGTTCGCCGTCTTGGAAATGCCGTAGGCCTTGTTCGGCGTGTAATCGCGGGCACCGCTGAAATTGTCGAACTCGATGCCTTCGGGCGGCGCCCATTTGTAGGCCGAGCTGCTGACCACGACCACGCGTCCCTGCGGCGCCGCCTGCACCTGCGCGAGCACGCGGTTCACGAGCAGGAAATGCCCGAGATGATTGACGAAGAACTGCTTTTCGATGCCGTTGACCTGCTCGAGCTTCGGCAGCGCCATGATGCCGGCATTGCAGATCACGGCATCGAGCGGCATGCCGAGTGCGCGCACCGCATCACTGCAGGCACGGATCGAATCGAAACTCTCGAGCTCGAGTTCGAGCGGCGTACAGCGCGCGCCGACGCTCGCGCAGGCTTCACGCGCCTTCGCCAGCGTGCGGCCGGTGCCGATCACGCTGGCACCCGCGGCATGCAGCGCGCGCATCGATTCGAGGCCGAGCCCGGAGGTGGCTCCCGTGATCAGCATCGTGCGGCCGGTCAGGTCCAGACCCGCGAGCACCTGGTTGGACGTCGTCTTCTTGTCGTAGGGACCCACGGGAACTCCTTCTGGTCGAATCGGTGGCTCGCCGCGCGAACAGGCGGTGGTCGCCACGGTCGTGGTCGTCAGCGCCGTTGCCGCCGCGCCCTGCAGAATGCTGCGCCGACTGATGTTCATCCGTTGAACTCCGCGCATGACTTGGGTGATGCGCGAGTGTCGCAAATCAGCGCGGTGGCCGTGCGAACCAATGACCGGCGCGATTCACAGGTGGACGCCGGCCGGCGCCCGCGTCAGGCAGCGCGCCCGGATTTCTTCTTCAGGCTGATCAGCAGGATCGAAATGGCTGCCGGTGTGACGCCCGGGATGCGTGCGGCCTGACCGATGGTGCCCGGTCGGATCTCGCCAAGCTTCTGCTTGATCTCGTTCGACAGGCCGTGCATCGCGGAATAGTCGAGATGATCCGGCAGCACGGTCTCCTCGTTGCGCCGCTGCCGCTCGATCTCATCCGTCTGCCGTTCGATGTAGCCGCTGTACTTGGCACGCACTTCGAGCTGTGCGCGGATCTCGGACGGCAGGCGATCATCGATGGCCGCGTAATCCGGTGCACCGACCCATGCATCGGCCAGCAGCATGAGCTCCCGTTCCAGTTCCACCAGCTGCTCATGCTGGACTTCCGGGCGGCGCAGCAGCTCGAATGCGGAGACGTCGCGCGGCAGCGGGCCGCCGAGCACACGCTCGCACCAGGCGCTGGCCTGGCCCGGCCGCACGCGGATCTTCTCGAGCCGGCGCACTTCGGCATCCGCACCGTCACGCTTCTGTTCGAACAGCGCCCAGCGCTCGTCGTCGACGAGACCGAGTTCGCGGCCGCGCGGCGTCAGGCGCAGGTCCGCGTTGTCCTCGCGCAGCAGCAGGCGATGTTCTGCCCGGCTCGTGAACATGCGATACGGCTCGCTCGTGCCGCGCGTGGTCAGGTCGTCGACCAGCACACCGAGGTAGCTTTCGCTGCGCTTCGGGATCCACGCTTCACGATCCGCACAGTGCAGCGCCGCATTGATGCCGGCGACGATGCCCTGAGCCGCGGCTTCTTCATAGCCGGTCGTGCCATTGATCTGGCCCGCGAAGAACAGCCCGGCGACGGCCTTCGTCTCCAGCGAGCTGCGCAGGTCGCGCGGATCGAAATAGTCGTATTCGATCGCGTAGCCCGGCCGCGTGATGTGCGCGCGCTCGAAGCCCGGGATCGTGCGCACGAATTCGCGCTGCACGTCGTAGGGCAGGCTCGTCGAAATGCCGTTCGGATAGACCTCGTGGGTGTTGAGGCCTTCAGGCTCGATGAAGACCAGGTGCGAGGTCTTGTCCGCGAAGCGATGCACCTTGTCCTCGACGGACGGGCAGTAGCGCGGACCGATGCCCTCGATCTTCCCGGTGAACATTGGAGAACGATCGCAGCCCGCGCGGATGAGGTCGTGCGTTGCCGCCGTCGTCGCGGTGATGTGGCAGGGAATCTGCCGCGGATGATCGCTGGGGCGACCGAGGTAGGAGAACACCGGCAGCGGTGCGTCGCTGTGCTGCACCTGCAGCTGCGAATAGTCGATGCTGCGCCCGTCGATGCGCGGTGGGGTGCCGGTCTTCAGCCGGCCGACGCGCAGATCGAGCGCGCGCAGCTTCGTCGCGAGCGCGTTCGACGGTGGATCGCCGGCGCGACCGCCCTGGTAGTTGTCGAGGCCCACATGGATGCGGCCCCCGAGGAAAGTGCCGACCGTCAGCACCACGCAGCGCGCCGCGAACCGGATGCCGGTGATCGTCACGACGCCGGTGACACGCTGCGCCTCGATGCTGAGATCCGCGACTTCCTGCTGGAAGATGCTGAGGTTCGGCTGGTTTTCCAGCGTGTGGCGGATCGCGGCCTTGTACAGCTGGCGATCGGCCTGCGCACGCGTGGCGCGGACGGCGGGACCCTTGCTGGCGTTGAGCATGCGGAACTGGATGCCGCCGACGTCCGCCGCGCGCGCCATCGCGCCGCCGAGCGCATCGATCTCGCGGACCAGATGGCCCTTGCCAATGCCCCCGATCGCCGGATTGCAGCTCATCTGACCCAGCGTCTCGATGCTCTGGGTCAGCAGCAGCGTGCGCCGGCCCATGCGCGCGGACGCGAGCGCAGCCTCGGTGCCGGCATGGCCGCCACCGATCACGATTACGTCAAAGAGTGCGTCGCCATGCATGGGTCGGCGATTGTAACGATCCGGCCGCGCCGCGGCGAGCGTCCGCGCAACGCGCCGACCTGATTCATGCGCTGCCGCGGTAACGCTGTCCGGACCATTCCACGATGCTTTCGACGCCCCGGTCGGTGCTCAGAAAGCGGCTCCATGCCTGTTGTTCGTGCCAGATCGGGACCAGTTCCCAGACGCAATACGTCGGCAGATGCGCCGGATCCCGCGGAAACACGGCGAAGTCGTCCATCGCATCGCCGTTCTTGTACCAGACCGTTTCCCAGAGCTCGTTCTCGTTGCGCCAGCTGCAGGCAATCAGGAAATAGAAGTCCGCACCACAGCGATGCAGCACGACGAACCCGAGGCCCTGCATCGACAACCGCCCCGACTCAACCGCCGCGCGCGCCAGCGCGCTGATCGCGACCGGGATGGGCCGCGCAAGCGGATGAACGTCGTACCACTTCAGCAGCGCAGCGCGCGTCTGCACCGCGTCCGCGGGCACGACTTCCTTGGGAACGTGACGATAGTCCGGCGCGACACCGATTCCGTTCGCTACCAGTTCCGACAGTTGCGCAGTGTCCAGTGATCGAGGCATGCAGTGCTCCGCTCGCGTAACATTTGGGGCAGATGAAATCCGCGTTCCAGAATAACCTCGTTCGGCTGCTGTCCGTATTACCGCTCGCGACCCTGGCGTGGGTGGCGTCGGCGTACGCGGCCGGCGCCGGGGCGGACCTTCGCTGGCAGCCCTGCCGCCTGGAGCATCGTTCGAAGCTGATCTCGATCGAGGCGCAGTGCGCGACCCTGCGGGTGCCCGAGAACGCCGCTGCGCCGGCGGGACAGCAGATCGAGCTGTTCGTCGCGAAAGTGCCTGCGATCAGCGGTCGCAAGGCGGCTGACCCGATGGTGCTGATCGCCGGAGGTCCCGGCATGGGATCGAGCGAGATGTATCCGGGCATCGCGCAGGCGTTCGCGCGCATCCGGCGCGACCGCGACCTGATCATCATCGACCAGCGCGGTACGGGACGTTCAAATCCCCTGAACTGCGACAGCGCCGACGAAACAGCCGGCGATCTCGCCACCTTCACGGCCGACTCGCGCCGCTGTTTCGAAACACTGCGCGCGCGCGCGGATCTCACGCAGTACTCGACCAGCGTCGCCGTGCAGGATCTGGAACGGGTGCGGCGTGCGCTGGGCGTGACACAGTGGAATCTGTATGGCGTGTCCTACGGGACCCGCGTCGCGCAGCACTACCTGCGACGCTTTCCGGCACAGACCCGCAGCGTGATCCTCGATGGCGTGGTACCTCCCGGACTCGCACTTGGGCCAGACATCGCGCTCGACGCCCAGGCCGCGCTCGAACGAATCCTCGCGCGCTGCCGCGGCAACGAGGCCTGCTTCACGCGCTTCGGTGATTCGCGCCGGCATGTCGAAACCCTGAAGACGCGCCTCGCGACGCCGCTGCAGCTGACGGTCTCCGACCCGACGCGCGGCGAGCCGCGCCGCCTCGAGTTCGGTCGCTCGCAGCTCGGTGCGGTGCTGAGGCTGCAGAGCTATTCCTCCACGACCGCCTCGTTGCTGCCACTCGCCTTGTACGAAGCCGCCGAGCGCAACAATTTCGCACCGCTCGCGGGCATGTTCCTGATGAGTCTCGGCGCACTCGAAGATTCGCTGGCCGCCGGCATGCACTACAGCGTCGTCTGTACCGAAGACCTGCCGTTCGTCGACGGCGCCGCACTCGACCGCACGACGCTCGCCGGAACCTATCTCGGCACCGAGCAGATCGATGGACTGCAGGCGGTCTGCGCGTTCTGGCCGCGCGGCGTCCTCGATGCGGATTTTCGCAAGCCGCTCGCGAGCGGCACGCCCGTGCTGCTGCTGTCGGGCGCGGACGATCCGGTCACGCCGCCCGGCAACGCAGTACGCGCGATGCGCGGATTGCTGAACGCGCGTCACCTGGTACTGCGTGGCCAGGGTCATGGGCAGATAGGCGCCACCTGCATGAATCGTGTCGTGGCTCGTTTCGTCGCGGATCTTTCGCCGGCCAGCCTCGACGCCCGTTGTCTGGACGCCGTGCGGCCGCCGCCGTTCTTCACGACGCTCGCAGGGCCTGCGCCATGATCGAGGCCCGCGGACTCGTGAAGCGGTTCGGTGCCGTCGAGGCCGTGCGCGGAGTATCGTTCGCTGCAGCGGACGGTCGCATCACCGGGCTGCTCGGGCCGAACGGCGCCGGCAAATCGACGACGCTGCGCATGCTGTACACCCTGCTCGTGCCGGACGCCGGCGAAGCCCGCATCGATGGGATCTCCGCCACGGCGGACGCCACCACCGCGCGCCAGCATCTCGGTGTGCTGTCGCACAACGCCGGCGTCTATCCGCTGCTGACGGCGCGCGAGAACATTCTGTATTTTGGCGAGCTCTATGGTCTTGGCCGTGCCGAACGCGAGCGCCGCGCCGACGAACTGATCGAACTGCTGGACATGCGCGACTTTGCGGCACGCCGCGCGAAGGGCTTCTCGCAGGGTCAGAAGCTGAAGACCGCGCTGGCGCGCGCGCTCGTGCACAACCCGCGCAACGTGATCCTGGACGAGCCGACCAACGGCCTCGACGTCATGGCGGTGCGCAGCTTGCGCAGCCTCCTCGGTGCGCTGCGCGGCGCCGGGCACTGCGTGCTGTTCTCGAGCCATGTGATGCAGGAAGTCGCAGGATTGTGCGACGACGTGGTCGTCATCGCACAGGGGACAGTCGTCGCGCAGGGTGCCCCGGACGCGCTTCTCAAGAGCGCGAACGCGGCGACGCTCGAGGACGCCTTCGTCGCGCTGGTGGGTGCCGGTGCGGATGCAAACGGGGTCCGAACATGATCCGCCTGCTGCTGACGGTCTTCCGCAAGGAATTCTTCGAGAACCTGCGCGATCGGCGCACCATCTTCTCTGCGCTGGTGTTCGGGCCGCTGTTCGGGCCCCTGCTGCTCGCGATCACGCTGCAGATCTCGCTGAACCGCAATCAGGCCGTCGCCGATGAGCCGATCGCGATCGCCGTCAGTCACAGCGAGCGCGCCCCGAACCTGATGGCCTGGCTGCGGGAGCAGAACGTCAGCATCGAGGCCGTGAAACTCGATGAAGCGGGCGCGCGTGCTGCGGTGCTCGGCAAGCAGCACAAGCTCGTGCTCGAAGTGCCGGCAGACTACGGCTCGCGCCTGGCAGCAGCAGAACCCGCACCGCTGCTGCTCTACGCCGACGCATCCGATCTGTTCAACGACCGTTCGGTCGATCGGGTCCGCGCCGTGCTGAACCAGTACGGCCAGCAGATCGCGCAGCTGCGGCTGCTGGTGCGCGGCATCGATCCGATGATCGGCGCACCCCTGTCCCTCCAGGATGTGGACGTCTCCACGCCGAGCAGTCGCGCGCTGCTCGCTCTCGGCATGCTGAGCTACCTGATCATTTTCGCGATGCTGATGGGCGGCATGTATCTCGCCATCGATTCGACCGCCGGCGAGCGCGAGCGTGGCTCGCTCGAACCGCTGTTCACGACGCCTGCGCCGCGCCGTGCGATCGTGTTCGGCAAGATCCTGGCGACCGCCGCCTACATGCTGGTCTCGCTGACGCTGACCGTCACCGCCTGCGCGATCGTCGTGCGTTTCCTGAAGCTCGAGAACTTCGGCATGAGCGCGAATCTCGGGCCCGTCACGGCACTCGCGATCATCGGCGTCACAGCACCGCTGATCCTGGCCGGCGCTTCGCTGATGACCGTCGTCGCATCGTTCACGAAGAGCTATCGCGAAGCCCAGACGTATCTGGGCTTCGTGCTGATGGTGCCGACGCTGCCGCTGGCGTTCGTGACCTTCCTGAACCTGAAACCGACGCTGCCACTGATGGCGGTGCCATCGCTGAGCCAGCACTTCCTGATGACGTCGCTGCTGCGTGCCGAGCCGGTCGATCCGGCCTATCTCGCGATGTCCGTCGGCGTCAGTCTCGCGCTGGGGCTCGTGCTCGCCGGCATCGCAGCGTGGCTGTACGAGCGGGAAGCGATCCTGGGCTGATCTTCAGGCCTGCCGCGAACCCTCGCCTTGCGGCGGCTTGCCGGCTTCGTACCGCGACAGCATGGCGCGAAAGCGATGCAGCTGGTCAGTCGCGAACTCGCGCGCTTCGATTTCGTAGCGGTTGTCCCAATAGCCACGCCTGAACCATTCGATCACGTAGCGCATGACAGTCAGTTCACGCGGCTCCCATTGGCGCATCACGTGAAAGAACTCATGCAGCACGATTTCAGGGTTGCGGAAGAAGGCCTCGGCCGAGCCGCTCAGATAGATGCGGCGACGCCGCGTCGTCGCGATCATCCGGCCGTGCAGACGCGCGAACCAGGAATGCTCGACGATGCGCACCTCGTCCACACCGGTGCCGAACAGCTCGGCCAGCGAGCTGCGCCAATGCGCGGGCAGTGGAACGATCTTCGAACCCATCCGGCAAGCCTACGCCATTGCGGCGGCCAGCCAAACGGGATCGCGGGGGCGCGCCGGGCCGTGACCCGACGCGCCGCGTTGCCGGCTGGCCTTCAGTCCACCTTGCCGAAACGATAGCGGAACTCGACGCCGAAGTTGCGAACGGACGGCTCGACCTGCACGCCACTGTAGAACGCCTTTTCGTACGCCGCCGAGAAGTACTCCTCGTCGAACACATTCTCGGCATACACGTTCATGTCCCAGCGGTCGTTGCCCACGCCCGCGCGCAGATTCACGACGTTGTACGCAGGCGAAATGAACGGGAACACTTCGTAGCGCAACGCGAAGGTGTTCGACAGCTGCTCCGAGCGATGCAGCCATTCGACCCGCACGAAGCCGTCGGTGCCCTCACGGACCTCGCGCGTGAACTGGGCATTGGCGCCCACGGTCCATTCGGGCGCATTGATCAGACGCTTGCCGCTCGCGTTGATGACCTGGCCGTCGATCAGCGCATTGGTGTACCGGCCATACTTCGCATCCAGATAGCCCGCCTGGGCACCGATGCGGATCGAGTCCGTCACCAGGGCTTCGACGCTGAACTCCAGACCCTTGCTCTCGGCCGAGGTCGCATTGTCGACGCCGGTCACGCCTCGCAGCAGGCCCGTCACCGGATCGATGAACTGGAAGCGGATGAACTGCTGCACGTTCTTCCAGTCCATGTAGAACGCGGCGACATCGACGCGTACGCGGCGATCCATGAACTCGTTCTTCCAGCCGAGTTCGTAGTTCCACAGTTCTTCAGGGTCGTACTCGTTGCGCAGCTGGGCCGTGCCGGTGGTCTGCGTGCCGCCCGCCTTGAAGCCCTTCGACACCGTCGCATAGAACAGGCCCATGTCTTCCGGCGACAGGCTCAGCGTGACGCGCGGCGAGAAGTCGTTGAACTTCGCGGTGCGGTTGTTGCTGCCGGTGACGACCGTGTTCGAGCGGGTCTGTCCGAGGGTCTTCACTTCCTCGTTCGAATACCGGCCACCGACGATCAGCTTCCAGACGTCGGAGATGTTCCAGGTGGCCTGCGCGAACAGCGCCCAGTAATCCGTCTTCGTGTCGGAATCGGCGCCCGTGACCTCGAAACCGTTCGGCCGACCGAGCGGGCTCTGCGCGCCGTGGTAGGTGGACTGGTCCTGCACGCCCGAGTCCTCACCGACGATCGCGCCGATGCTCCAGTCGATGGTCTGCGGGTTGCGCGAGGCGAGTCGCAGTTCGGCGCTGGTCGAGCGGCGCTCGATCAGCAGGTCTTCGTAGAACGCGTCGATGGAGCCGCCATCGACGTCGCCGAAGTTGAACAGCTCCGAATACAGGTGGCCCGCGACGGCCGTCAGCGAGACGCTGTCGAAGTCGTACTGCAGCCGCGTGCTGACGTACTGGAATTCCGACCCGACCTTTTGCGGACGGTTGAAGTTCACGCGATCGTCGTTGGTCGGATAGAAACCGACACCATCCGTGCTCGCGACGTTGCCGGGACGGTTCTGGTAGTACACCGCACGCCAGGTGGCCGTCAGGAATCCGGTCGGCACGCCGACGCGCATGCCTTCCTCGCCGTCCATGTAGCTGTAGTTCAGGTCCCAGGTCAGGTTCTCGTTGGGTGTCCAGCGGGCCGTGAAGCGCGCCGCATTGAACTCACCGTCGTTGCCGCCGCCGGTCGGGTTGACATTCTGGATGTAGCCATCGGTGCGGCGCGTCTGCACCGAGGCGCGCACGGCCAGCGTGTCATCCAGGATCGGCGCGTTGACGATCAGGTGGCCGCTGTTCGTGCCGAAGTTGCCGAGGCCGAGACCGATCTCGGAAAACCACTCGTTGTCCGGCTTTTTCGTGACGACGTTCAGTGCGCCACCGACGGCGTTGCGGCCGAAATAGGTGCCCTGCGGGCCGCGCAGCACTTCGATGCGTTCGAGATCCAGGATTTCCGGATTGCTGGTGCCGACGGCGACGTTGAAATCGTCGATGTAGAACGCGTAAGTGGCCGAGCGCACGTCCGTGAACGGATTCAGCTGGTTCGAAATGCCGCGCAGGCTGATTTCCTTGCGGTCACGCGAACCGAGCGACACGAAGCTGACGTTCGGCACGTTGGCGAGCACGTCCTCGACGCTGTTGACGTTCTGCTTCTCGATTGCATCGGCGCCGATGGCGCTGACGGGAATCGGCACATCCATCAGCGATTCATCGCGGCGCTGCGCCGTGATGACGACGGATTCGAGTACACCCTCTTCAGCCGCACCGGCGTCGCGTTCTGCGGCGAACAGGATCGGTGACGTGGCAAGTCCTGCGGCCAGCGTCAAAGTGCCCAGCGGTGCGAGCGGGCGACGGGTCTTCTTCATCGTCATCGTCAGTGTCCTCCAGCGCATCCGTTGCGCGATCAGTTCGTCCAGCATTGCGGGTCCATCGGACCCTTCGACGGATCGAGCGTCGAACGCACGAGCACGATCGTCGAAATCTTGCCGCCGCGCAGCTCGGCATGGCCGGCGGCGAGCGAACACGCGACTTCGCCGCCGCGGCGGCTGCGGATCACGTGGTAGGTGTAGATGCGGTTGCCTTTCTGGAACACGCTCTTGAAGGGGACGACGATCTCGACGTCGCCACCACCGGCCTGGATACGCTGGAAATGCGCGGCCCAGCCGTCGACACCACGTATGACTTCCTTGCCTTCGAGGTACAGCGTGGCATCCGGCGTGAACCACTGACTGAAGGCTTCCGCGGTATAGCCGCCCGGAACCTTGTACGTGGTGTTCCACCAGACGAAGAAGCGCGACAGCACATCGCGCGAAGGCTCCGTGGCGGCCTGTGCCGGTAACAGCACAGCGCTCGCGCAAAGCAGCAGCGCAGCGATACCGCGGCCGATCCGTGGCATGTTGATCATCGTGTTGACTCCCTGACAGCGCGAGCGCCGCGGCTTCTCTTGCGGAAGCACGTCAGGTCGCGTGCGTCGAGTCTCCAGCACCGCGCCGCGGGGCGCAAGCCCCGCAGCGGTTCAGGATGACGATGCGATCCAGCGATCGATCTTGTCGCGCAGCACGGCGAGCGGCAGTGCACCAGTATCGAGCACCTGTGCATGAAACCGGGGCAATTCGAAGCGAGTACCGAGGCTGCTCGATGCGCGGCGACGCAGGGACTGCAACTCGAGCTCGCCGGTCTTGTAGGCGCAGGCCTGACCAGGCAATGAGATGTAGCGGTCGATCTCCACTTCGACATCGCGGGTGGCCATGGAGGTATTGGCGAGCATGTAGTCGATCGCGCGCTGGCGGCTCCAGCCCTGGGCGTGCAGACCCGTGTCGACGACCAGACGCACCGCGCGCAGCATCTCCATGTCGAGATGCCCGAACCACTGGTAGGGATCGGTGAACAGGCCGAGTTCCGGTCCGAGCGATTCGGCGTAAAGACCCCAGCCTTCGGAGAATGCCGTCAGTCCGCCGAAGCGCAGGATCGGCGGCAGGCGCGGATCCTCGAGCGCAAGCGTGATCTGGTAATGATGGCCGGGGATGCCCTCGTGCAGCGTCAGCGTCTCCAGCGTGGGAATCGGCCGGGTGTTCAGCATGGCCATGTTGAACCACAGGACGCCCGGCGTGACCCCGTCCGGCGGACCGGGCTTGTAGTAACCGGTACCACGCTGGCTGCCGATGGCCGGCAGCGCGCGGACCGCGAACGGCGCGCGCGGGCGCTGCGCGAAAAGCTTCGGCATGCCGGCCCAGATGCGCGCCTCGATCGACTTCATCCTCGCGATCAGGTCTTCAGGCTTCGTGTAGTAGAACTGCGGATCGGTGCGGATGAATTCGAAGAATGCCGGCAGCGGTCCGGCGAACCGCAGGTCGCTGCGCACGGTCTCCATCTGCTCGCGGATGCGCGCCACTTCGCTGAGGCCGGTCGCATGCGTGCCCACCGCATCGGCCGGCAGGGTCGTGTGATGCGCGAGCTCGGTGGCGTAGACGCGCTCGCCATCGCGCATCGCGCGCCGGCAGGGTTCGGCCAGCGCCTGCGGCAGATAGTCGCGCTGCAGGTATTCGCGCAACCGCGCATACGCCGGCAGCACTTCGCGCTCCACGAGCGCCGTGTAGTCCCGCGCAATGCGTTCGCGCAGACCGGCATCGAAGCCGGACGGCATGCGGTGCAGCGCGGCCAGGAAAGGGCTGTCCGCCGGTGACTGGCCGAGCATGGCGTCCGATTGCGCGATGACCTTGCGGACGATCACCTCGGGCTGACGGTATCCGGCCGACAGACCTTCCCGCAGCCGGGCCGTCACGCTGTCGAGGTACTGACTGAAGCCCCGCAGCCGCTCGAGCCCGATCTCGTAATCCGTCGCATCGGCGAAGGCTGCCCCCGCACCGGAGACCGAGTCGGGAAACTCGAGATGCAGTCCGAAGGATGCGTCGAGCGGCGCCAGACGCTGGATCCGGGCAACGCCCGACTGATGACGATCGAGCTCCCGACGCGTGCGGTAGGCGAATACGTCGAAGGCGATGCGCTCGACTGCCGGAAGTCGTTCGACGCGAATCTTCTGCAGGCCGGCCCAGTCTCGCTTCAGGTTGGCGAGCTGGGCGTCGGCCGTCGATTCGGCGAGTGGATCGACGAACACCGGATCGCCTGCGGCGCGGGCGCGTGCATTGCGCGGCAGCGGTTCGAGCCGCTCTGCGGCTGCATCGCTCGCGTCGATCAGCGCGCGCAATCGCGCGGCGTCGTCACCCTTGTCGGCGGCATGCAGCGCCGGCAGCTGCGTCATGGCTCCGGCAGCCGCGAGACCCTGCAGCACCGTGCGCCGCGAACCCTGCCACGAACTGGACATCGAGCCTCCGCCAACTGCCGCCTTCGATCGAATCACGCTACTCTAGCGCGGAGTTCCAGGTTTCGTCCCACGGGAGATGCGCATGTTCGAGCAGATGGTCCGCCGGCCCTTTAGCGCCACGACGAGCGCGCTGCTTCTCGCCCTCGCGAGCGCAGGCGCGCAGGCACAGGTGCCCGCATCACCGCCGGTGCGCGTCATCACGGGCGCGAACGTCGCGAACCTCGAGGGTGGCGCTCCGATCCTGAATGCCGTCGTCGTCATCACCGGCGAGCGGATCACGGCTCTCGGCGCCGCGGGACAGGTGGAAATTCCCGCGGGCGCGCAGCAGATCAGCCTTCCGGGCAAGTGGCTCGCGCCCGGCCTGATGAACATGCATACACATTTCGGGCTGCAGCTGCCCGGCACTGCCATGCTCGAAACGCGTGACGAGAACGACGGTGCGCTGGCGCTGCGCATGGCGATCAATGCACGGCGTTCGCTGCTGGCCGGCACGACGACGGTGCGTACGCCGGGCGAGCAGCGCGATTCGATCTTCGTGCTGAAGCGCGCCATCGATCGCGGCGAGTACCTCGGTCCACGCATCTGGCCTGCGGGCCGGGCCATCACCCCGACCGGCGGCCACAGCTCCGAGCCGGTCATGGATGGCATCGATGGCGAAGACGAGATGCGCCAGGAAGCCCGCCGCCAGATCATGCTCGGCGCGAAATGGATCAAGATCATGATCTCGCGCGGTATCGCCAGCACCGGTGACATTTCCGCCTCGGACATGACGATCGACGAAATGCGCGCCGCGACGGACATCGCCCACCGACAGGGGGTCAAGGTCGCCGCGCACACGGGCTCGCCGCAGGCGACGCTCGATGCGCTCGCGGCCGGTGTCGACAGCTTCGAGCACGGCTATTTCCTCAACGACGACGTTTTCAAGAAGATGAAGGCCGCCGGTGCCTGGTACGTGCCCACCATCGTGGTCAGCCAGGCAGGCGCGATGGAATTCTTCCGCAAGATCGGCTCGACGCCGTTCTACCTCGCGCGTGTGCAGATGGTCGGCAAGGTCCACTGGGCTGCGCTGCAGTCCGCGATCCGCAACAACGTGAACATCGCGATGGGCAGCGATCAGTTCCCGTTCGAACCGAACGAGGGCACGGTCGCCTCGATCCGCGAGATCGAGCTGTACCAGGAAGCGGGCATGACCCATCTGCAGGCACTGCGCACCGCCACCGTCAACACGGCGCGCATGCTCGGCGCCGAGAAGGATCTCGGCACACTCGAGCCGGGCAAGTACGCCGACATCATCGTGCTCGATGCCGATCCGACGCAGAACGTGCGCGCGCTGCGCACGCTGTCGGTGGTGATGAAGGGTGGCGAGATCGTGCGCAACGACAACGATCCGCTGTCCGTCGCGCGCCGCGGCCTCGACTGAGCGCGGCGTGAAGGGATCCCGACCGGCGTCGCGCGCACACCGCTGGCTGCTCGCGATCCCCTTCGCCTGGCAGGTGGGCTTCGTGGCCGCCGTCAATGATGTCGCGCTGCGTCCGCTCGGCCTGCCTTTCCCCATGGTATGGCAGATGCTCGGCATCGTGCTGTCCACGGTCGTGATCGGCATCGTGTTCGCACTCGACCGGCGCGCCGACGCGTCCGACGCCCGCTGATCCGGCATGGTCACTGCACTGTTTCTCGCGATCGTACTCGGCACCATGCTGGGTGCCCTGTATTACGGGCAGCGCCAGAGCCGCGGCCGCTCGATGGACGAGTGGGCCGTCGGTGGCCGGCGCTTCGGTTCGTGGATCTTCTGGTTCATCAACGCCGGCGAGATCTACACGACGTTCGCCGTACTGGGCATCGCCGGCTATGCATGGGCCTTCGGGGCGCCTGCCTACCTCGCGTTCACCTCGGTGTCGCTGTCCTGCGCGCTCGGCTACTGGCTGATGCCGCAGATCTGGGAGGTCGGTCGTCGCCACGGGCTCGTGACCCAGGCCGATTACTTCCAGCACCGCTACGGTGCGACCTGGCTCGGCGTCATCGTCGGCATCGCCGGCATCGCGGCGCTGGTCGTCTACGTGCAGATCCAGCTGACGGCGCTGTCGCTGATCCTGCGGCTGACGCTGGGCACCGATGTGTCGCCGCTGCAGTCGGCGCTGCTCGCCGCGGCGGTCATGCTCGCCTTCGTCTACGTCGCCGGCCTGCGCTCCGCCGCATTCGCGGCCAGCGTCAAGGACATCCTGATGATCGTGCTGATCGTCGGACTGAGCCTCAGTGTCGCGGACAAGGTCGGCGCGTCGTCGATGTTCGACGTCTACCGCCTAGCCCAGGAGCAGCATCCCGGCATCGGCGCGTTCCCGGGGCTGCAGCCCGACGCGAACCTGACGAGCACGTGGCTCGTCACGGCCGCGCTGAACGTCGCGCTCGGCACCTGGATCTTTCCGCACATGTTCCAGCTGATCTACTCGGCCGGCAGCGTGAACGCGATCCGCCGCAACGCGATGTGGCAGCCGCTGTATTCGCTGTCGTATTTCTTCATCATCCTGCTCGGCTTCGGTGCGCTGCTCGCCGGCACGCAACCGCCGGACGGCAACATGAACGCCGTGCTGCTGCAGTTCGTCAGTGATCGCTATCCGGCCTGGGCGATCGGGCTGCTCGCCGGTGCCGCCTCGCTGCTCGCGCTCGTGCCAGGCTCCATCCTGCTGCTCGCCGCCGCCTCGATCTTCGGCCGCAACGTCGTGCTGCCCTTCAAGCGCGATCTCAGTGATGCCGCGCAGCTGTGGGTGTCGCGCGTGGCGATGATCGGCTTCGCCGCCGTCGCCGTCTGGTTGACACTGACCTCGAACCAGTCGCTGGTCGAAATCGGCCTCTCGGCCTATGCCGCGATCGGCATGCTGGCGCCCGGCGTGTTCCTGGGGCTGCTGTGGGCGCGCACCAGCGCCGTCGCGGTCTTCGCCGGCATGCTCGTCGGTTACGCCGCGCTCTTGCTGCCGACTGCGCGCGCTTTCTGGACCGCATGGTTACCGGAGTGGGACGTCGGGCTGGTCGCGATGGGCATCAACGCCGTCGTCGTGCTGCTGGTCACTCTGCTCGTGCCTGCGCGATCCAGCGATCGACCGCCTCGCTGAGCGCCCACAGCGGCACGTAGCCGTTCTCGAGCACAACGGCATGGAACTGCCGCAGATCGAATCGCTCACCGAGCGCCAGCCGCGCGCGTTCGCGTTCCTCGCGGATGCGCAGCATGCCGACCGAAAACGCCGTGGCTTGTCCCGGAACGGCAAGGTAACGATCGACGGCGGATTCGTTCGTGCTGTGCGGACTCGGCGTGTTCTCGTCGAGATAGCGGATCGCCTGTTCCCGCGTCCAGCGTTTCGAATGCAAGCCGGTATCGACGACGAGCCGCGTCGCGCGCCACAGCTCCGCCGCGATGCGGCCGAAATCCGAATACGGATCCTCGTAGAAGCCCATCTCCTTGCCGAGCCTCTCGGTGTACAGCGCCCAGCCCTCGACGAAGGCCGTGTCCTGCCACCAGCGATTCACCTTGCGCAGCCGCGGGATCGAGCCATCGACGAGGATGCTCGAGATCTGCAGATGATGTCCCGGCAGCGCTTCGTGATAGAGCAGCGCCTCGAGATCATAGAGTGGCCGGGTATCGAGGCGTTGCAGGTTCAGGTACACGACGCCGGGACGACTGCCGTCGGCCGTGCCCGCCTCGTAGAACCCGCTCGGTGCGCCGGCCGCGCGATACGGTTCGGTCGCCTGGATCTCGAGCGGCAGTGCCGGTGGCTTCAGGAAATACTCTGGCAGCCGGGCCTGCATGCGCTCGAGAATGCCGCGCGCACGAGCCAGATACGCCGCGCGACCTGCCTCGTCATCACTGAAATAGAAACGCGGGTCCGCCTTCAGGCGCTGCAGGAAAGGGCGCAGCTCGCCGGTTTCACCGACGCGCTGCATCAGCTCGCGCATCTCGCGATGCGTGCGCTCGACTTCGGCGAGACCGAGCGCATGCACCTGCTCGGGCGTCAGATCCGTCGTCGTGAACTGACGGATCAGGAAGGCATAGAACGCGTCGCCGTCCGGCAGCTGCCACGCGCCGCCGTCGACGCGACCGGAAGGGGCCTGCTGCTCCAGCGCCACCACGAGACGCTGGTACGCCGGGTGCACGCGCTGCGCCAGACTGGCGCGGACCCGACGCTGGGCGGCCGCGCGTTCCGCCGGCGAAAGCTCCAGCGCGGCGAGCCGTCGCTCGAAATCGACGCCGATCGGATCGTCCGCGACGACGCCGCGCGCCTGCGCGATCAGCAACGGGTACACCGACTTCGGCAGATGGATGCCGCGCGCTGCGGCGCGATCCAGCTGCTCGATCAGGCCCGCGAGGTGCGCCGGTACGCCGTCGAGTCGCGTGAGCCACGCGTCGAGATCGGCACGATCACGCAGCGGCTGGCTCGCGAGCGTGCGCGGCACATCGACATGCGGCCCGACGATCTGGTTCAGCGGATACAGATGATGGCGCCAGCGATGGCGTTCCAGCAGCAGTTGCTGATGGCCGACGAATATCTTCTGCTGCAGGCGTGCGCGTGGCGACAGCGATTCGCTGCGGATCCGCCCGACACCCGCGAGCTCGCGACGCGCAGCAGCGACGTCCGCCGCGAGACCGCGCTCGCTCAGATCTTCCCAGCGCGCATTGCCGCGCGGATCGCCCTGCTCCGTTGCCAGCGATGGATTCGCAGCGAGCATGCGGTCGTAGGCCGCATCGAGATAGGCCGCGAGGCTGCGATCAGCGGCGGATGGCACCGCAGCTCGCACATCCGACGGCGCCGCAGCTGCGGCCGACGCCGTGCTCGCACAAGCCGCCATGCCAGCCAAGATCACGCGCCATGCGGCGCGGTGCAGGATGCGTGGCTTCATTTGTTCAACTCGTACTTCATGATGCGGCCATGCGGACCATGCCGGTCGCGCTCCAGCGTGTACACGTCGCCGGGCGGACCCGCACGTTTCGAGGTCACGGCGGCGATCACGGCACGATCCGCATCGTCGAGTGCGAGCGTGCCCAGCGCGCCATGCGCCGCGAGATGCGCGGTGTTCGTCGCACCGACAATGGCGGCCGCGACGGCGGGACGGTCGAGGATGGCGCGCGTCGCCACGGTCGCGATGTCGCAGCCATGGCGGTCTGCGATGCCGCGCAGCGCGCGCAACAGGGACTGGAACAGCGCCCAGCCACCGGATGCGCTGCCACCGAATTCGTCGATGATCAGTCGATACTTGATCAACGAACGATTGGTCAGCGAATGATCCGACGTCGGCTGACCGAGCCAGCGATCCGACAGGAATCCACCGGCGACGGTGCCATAACACAGCAACGCGATGCGGTGGCGCTGGCACAGCTCGACCATGCCGTGTTCAGCGCGATCATCGAGCAGCGAGTACTGCAGCTGGTGCGCGAACACCGGCACACCCGCTGCAACGAGCTCCGCCACCTGCGGCGTGCCGAAGTTCGTCAATCCGATGCGATCGATCTTGCCGGCGCGCTGCAGTCGCGCAAGTTCGAGCGCGACGTCCACGTAGCGCGGCACGGCATAGTCCCACCAGTGGAACTGCACGAGATCGAGCCGCTCGGCGCCGAGTCGCTGCAGCGAACGATCGATGATGCGCTCGACGTAGGCCGCATCGACCTGCGCGAGATCGCCGAGATCCGGCACGAACTTCGTGTGCACGCGCAGGCGCTGCGCCAGCGTCGGGTACTCGCGGCGGAAGCGCCCGATCAGTTCCTCGACGCCGGTGTAGATGTCGGCGCAGTCGAAAGTCGTGATGCCCGCCTCGACGAAGGCCGCCATGTCGCGCGTGGCCTGCTCCGGCGAGACCGCGCCATGGCCGCCGGCCAGATGCCAGCCGCCCTTGATCAGTCGCGAGATCTCGTACCCGGGCGCGAGCTGCAGACGTGGAATCATGGTGCCGAGGCCCCCGGCAGCGGCACGGCCGAGGTGTCGGCATGGCGGAATGTGCGTTTGCCGGTCCGCACGATGCGCAGCCGCGTCGGACAGTTGGGATCCGGGCAGGCGACCTCGGCATCCGTCGACATCCAGTCGTGCGCATCGGTGACGCGCTGCTTCGCAGCCAGCAGTGGCAGCACCGCGGCGAGTGAGTAGATCGAGAAGCCCTGTCCCGGGGGCAGCGTCAGCATCTCGCCCTGCAGCGTGAAGTGATCGCCGGGTTTCGCGCCGCAGAGAATGCGTTGTCCCGGCGGCACGATGACTTCGACGCGCAGGTCGTAGAGTTCGAAACTGGCGTCAGCGACGCGGGCGGGTGGCATCGGTCCGGTCATGGCAGCAATCCTCGGCGGCCAGCGGGCCGCGCAGCATCAGCCGATAGTCTAATCAGGCACGCAGACTGGCGCGCAGCCGCGCGAGATCGGCGTGGCGCGACGCGAGATCATCGCGCGGTGCCGCGCGGCGCAGATCGCGCAGCGTCTCGAGCGCACGGATCAGCACCGGCAGCGGTGGCCCACTCGCCGTGACGCCGGCGAGATGCTGCGTGCCGAGCGCGGCCGCAGGCTGTTCGATGAAGCGCTGCACCAGAAGGTCATGGTGCTGGCTCGCGTAGTCTCCGAACAGCGTGCAGACCTCGAGGAAAGCGCGCGCATTGCGCTGGAACCAGTCCGCGTGTGCGTGAACGTCGACCAGCAGGAGCAGCTCGTCGAGCAGGCTGCGCTGCGTCATGCAGTCGCGCAGCCGCGCCTGATCCTGCGGCAGCATGAACAGCATCTTGTCGACCAGCAGCTGTGCGTAGTACGGATCGCTGGCGCGACACAGGCCGAGCAGCAGATCGATCTCGTTGATGCCCGCAAAGTCGCCAGCGTTCGCGCCGCGATATTCCTGACGCCCGACGCGATACGGCTTGTAATACGGACGCACACTGTAGAAGAAGCGCTGCACGTCGAGCTGGCTGAACAGCCGCTCGTTGGTGGCCAGCACTTCACGCAGCGCGGCGTTCGCTGCCGCGAACTGCACGTCAGCCACCGGGCTCGAGATGCCGAGCGGTACGATGCGTACCAGCGCGTCCGCCGCGCGCATCAGCGCAAGAATGCCGCGCGTGTTCTCGTCGATGAACAGCAGTTCATCAGGCAGCGACGTGAAGCTCTTGCGCACGCCTGCGACGGCGTAGTTGTGCGTCGACAGATGACCGGTCGAGAATCGTGGCGCCATGCCGAGCGAGGCGCCGACATGCAGTGCCAGTGAAGAGGCCTCTGGAAACGGCGAGCGTTCCTCGCGCGCCGGGTTCGTCAATTCATGGCGGCGCAGTGCGCCCAGATACAGGCCGACACTGCCCAGCACGCCGAATGCACTGTCGAAACCATCGCCCGTGTTGCCTTCCGCGAGCAGTGCGACCACGTGCGCGCGGCCTTCATCACAGAGCTGGCGCTTGATCGGATCGCCGACCCCCGTGACATCCGCCCGATCCTCGCGCGCGAAGTACAGCGCTTCGAGTTCGGTGTTCATCTCGATGAAGGCGGTGCGGATCCAGTGGTCGAAGGCGTGAGCGTGGGCGCTGATCAGTTTCATCGGGGTTCAGGGTGCCTGGAATGCATGGGCAACACGCGCGGCATCGGCCGCATCGTTGCAGAGGTGAAAGGAGAGCCGCAGTGTGTCGCCACGCCGGTCGAAACGCACGTCGGCCGCAGCCAGTCTTGCCGCAATCCGCCCCGCCGCGTCGCCCGCCGGCAGGCACAGCGTACCGCCGTGGCCATCGGTGCGGACTTCCGTCTGCCACCGCGGCGGCAAGGCCGCGCGGAACTCGTCGATCAGCGCGCGATTGTGCGCCAGGATCGCCGGCACACCGATGCGCTGCAGTTCACGCAGGCTCTGCGCCGCGATCACGAACGGCGCGACATCGGGCGTGCCGCCCCAGAAGCGGCGCGCGTCGGCCGCGGGTGCGAAGTGGTGGATGTCGAACTCGAACGGGTCCTCGTGCGAGAACCAGCCGACGTCCACCGGTTCGAGCGCCGCGCAGAATTCCGGACGCAGCCACAGGAAGCCGGCCCCCGGCCCGCCGCACAGCCACTTGATGCAACTGCCCAGCACCGCATCGACGCCGAGCTCGTCGACGCTCCACGGCAGGATGCCTGCGGACTGCGCGACATCCACGACGCAGAGCACGCCGCGCTCACGGCACCGCTGCGCGACCGCCGCGACCGGCGCGACACGCCCGGTGTTCGAATGCACGTGCGACAGCAGCACACCGCGCACGTCGGGCGCGAGTGCCGCCTCCCAGGTGCTGGCCAGACCCGGATCCTGCGCACGTGGAATGAACCGCGACCGATACCCCAGCCGTGCCGCCTGCTGCAGCACGAAGCCCATCGATGGAAAACTGTCTTCGTGCAGCAGCCAGACGTTGCGCGCAGCGTCAGGAGCAGGGAGCGCGCCCAGCAGTTTCGTCAGCGCTGAAGACAGATTGACCTGCGGGCACCACTGCGACGTCGCGCCGCCGAACAGCGTCGTGAGCGCAACCCGGAATTCGTCGACGCCCTGCAACCACGCGCCCCAGGCGTCTCCGCCGCGCTGTTGCCAGGGCTCCAGGTAGCGCGTGCGCAGCGCATCGCTGGCACTGCGCGGCAGACAGCCCGCTGAATGCGTCAACGCATACGGGCCCGGCCCGGGCACGTGGAACAGCGGGCGATAGTCTTGCATGCGGCGCTACTTTCCGATGCAGAAGCTGGAAAAGATCCGCCCGAGCAGATCGTCGCTGCTGAACGCACCGGTGATCTCCTCGAGCGCGCGCTGTGCAGCACGCAGTTCTTCGGCCATCAGCTCACCCGCGCGCCGCTCCGTCAGCTGCGTCGCGGCTTCCTCGACATGACGTCGCGCGAGAGTCAACGCATCGAGGTGGCGCGCGCGCGCCGACACCGTGCCCTGCCCGGCGACGCTGTAACCCATGCAGCGCTTCAGATGCTCGCGCAGCAGCGGCAGGCCCTCGCCGGTCTTCGCCGAGATCGCCATCCATGGCGGCCCGGCGACCGTGATGGTGTCGGCAAGCGGCACGCCGGTGGCGAGATCACATTTGTTCAGCACCAGCGTGACCGGAATGCCCACGGGCAGACTCGCGCGCGCAGCGACATAGGCCGTGGCGCCGGGGTCCGATGCCGCATCGATGACGAACAGCACTCGATCGGCGCGCGCCATCTCGCGCTGCGCGCGACGGATGCCCTCTTCCTCGGCCGCATCCGCGAAATCGCTGCGCAGCCCGGCCGTATCGAGAATGTGCAGCGGCATGCCGTCGATATGGATGCGTTCACGCAGTACATCGCGCGTGGTCCCGGCGACCGGCGTGACGATCGCGGCATCGTAGCCGGCCAGGCGGTTCAGCAGGCTGGACTTGCCCGCATTCGGTGGCCCGGCGATCACCACCGTCATGCCGTCGCGCAGCACGCGGCCCTGCCTGGCGCTCTGCTCGACCGCGTCGAGATGACTGCGGACCGTGTCGAGCCGCTCACCCAACTCACGATCTGCGAGGAAATCGATCTCTTCTTCCGGAAAATCGATTGCGGCTTCCACATAGGTGCGCAGATCGATCACCGCTTCCGTCAGCCCCGACACCATGGCGGAGAACTCGCCCTGCAACGAACGCATCGCGGCGCGCGCGGCCTCCTGCGAGCCCGCATCGATCAGATCCGCGACCGCCTCGGCCTGCGCCAGATCGACCTTGTCGTTCAGGAACGCGCGCTGCGTGAATTCGCCGGGCAGCGCGCGGCGCGCGCCGAGCTCGACGATGCGCGCAACCAGCGCGTCCTGCAGCACGGGACCACCGTGGCCCTGCAGTTCCAGCACGTGTTCGCCGGTATAGGAGCGTGGTCCGGGAAAGAACAGCGCGATGCCGACATCGATCGGCTGGCCATCGGCCGCACGGAATGCCGCGAGCGTCGCACGCCGTGCCGGCGGCAGATCGCCGATCACGACGGCCGCGATCTCGGGCGTCTTCGGCCCGGAGATACGAACCACGCCAACACCGCCGCGCCCGGGCGGCGTGGCAGCAGCCACGATGGTGTCGACGTGCGGCATGACGCGCCGATTATGCCACGCGGGGCCTCGCGCGCCGCTCGCCGAGGAGCCATTGGGTGACTGCGCATCACCCCTGCTGACCGTTCGGCAGCAGCTATGCGAGGATGCGCGCCTCACACCTCATCGAGGCGACGTCGATGCGCGTATCCTCCCTCCTGCGTCTCGCGGCCTGCGCCGCGCTCCTGCAATCCCTGCCACTCGGCGTCGCGCAGGGCGCCGCGCCGGTGACCACCCGCTACGCGGTGCTGTTCAGCGGCGAGAAGTCCGGCGAACAGGTCACCACCTGGCGCGATGCGCGCCGTGCGCGCGTGACGCTCAGCTACCGCGAGAACGGTCGCGGCCCGGATCTCGTCGAGGACATCACGCTGGCACCGGACGGCACCACCGAACGCTTCAGCGTGCGCGGCAAATCCACGTTCGGGGCGCCGGTCGATGAGAGCTTCGAGCGACGCGGCGACGTCGCGCGCTGGCGCGTCGACAAGGTCCGCGAGCAGACGCGCGTGACCGGCGCGGCACAGTACTACCCGGTGGAGAGCAGCTGGGAGATCAACGCGATCATCGCCCGTGCCGTGCTCGCACAACGCGATGCAGGCCTCGCCGCCCTGCCCGCGGGTCGCTACAGCATCGAACGGCTCACGACGGCCGACGTCACCCGCGGCGCAGAGACTCTGCGGGTCGGCCTTTACGCCGTATCAGGCGCCGATCTCACGCCAAACTACATCTGGCTGCGCGACACACCCGACCGTGCGATGTTCGCGGCCATCTATACAGGCTACCTGCGCGTTATCGAGTCGGGCTGGGAAGCCGCCGGCGACGTGCTCGAACCGCTGCAGAAGCAGGCCGAAGACGACCGCGAGAAGCGCATCGCGCGTACGCTCACGCACCGCTTCGACGGCCCCATCCTGATCCGCAACGTGCGCGTGTTCGATTCGGAGCGCGCCGCGCTGACCGAGCCGCGGGACGTCTGGGTTCACGAGGGTCGAATTTCCGAAGTGGTGCCGACAGGAATGCTGGCCACTTCCGCCGCTACGGTCTTCGATGGCTCCGGCCGCACGCTGTTGCCGGGCCTCTTCGACATGCACGTGCACGAGAGCACACCTGGCACCGTCATGCAGATCGCCGCTGGCGTCACGTCAGTCCGCGACCTCGCCAACAACAATGAGCAGCTCGCCCGGCTGCGCGGCCAGATCGCAGCGGGCGAAGTCATCGGTGCGCGCATCATCGCCACCGGCTTCATCGAGGGACGCAGCCCGTACTCATCGCGCGGCGGCTTCGTCGTCGACAGCCTGCAGAAAGCCAGGGAAGCCGTCGACTGGTACGCAGCACGCGGCTATCGGCAGCTGAAGCTCTACAATTCGTTCAAGCCCGAGTGGGTGGCGCCCGTCGCGGAGTACGCGCACGCGCGCGGCCTGCGCGTCGGCGGGCACGTCCCGGCTTTCATGCGCGCCGAGGAGGCCGTGAAGGCGGGCTACGACGAGCTGCACCACATCAATCAGGTGATGCTGAACTTCCTCGTCAAACCGACAGACGATACGCGCACGCTGGCGCGCTTCTACCTCGTCGCGGACGGCGCCGGACAACTCGACCTGGACTCGAAACGCGTGACCGATTTCGTCGCGCTGCTGCGCGAGCGCGGCACCGTGGTCGATCCGACGCTGACGATCCACGAGGCGATGTTCACGCACGAACAGGGCACGATCAATCCGAGCTTTGCGGCCGTGTTCGAGCACGTACCCGTCTCGCTGCAGCGGCAGTGGCGCACCAACTCGCTGAACGTCACGGCGCAGAACGTCGCGCAGTACCGCGGCGCCTACTCGCGCCTGCAGCAGATGGTCGCGCGCATGTACGAGGCCGGCATTCCGCTGGTCGCCGGCACCGACAATATCCCCGGCTTCACGCTGCATCGCGAGCTCGAGCTGTATGTGAAGGCGGGCATCCCGGCGAACGAGGTGCTGCGCATCGCCACCTGGAACGGCGCGAAGTACACCAACACACTCGGCGACTCCGGTTCGATCAGCGTCGGCAAACGTGCCGACCTGATCCTCGTAGACGGCGACCCGGTCGCAGACATCTCTGCGATCCGCCGCATCTCGCTCGTGATGAAGGAAGGCGCCGTGTACTACCCGACCGAGCTCTACCAGACGCTCGGCATCCGCGAGTTCACCCGGCCGTTGAAACCGGAACCGGCAATGATGGAATCGCGACCGCCCAACTGATGGGCGGGCAACTCGACGCCGTTGCGCTGTTCGGCGGGTCCGCCGGCAGCGCGACGTCGAACCGTCAGACCTTCTTCGCGAGCGCCGCCGCCGCTTCGATGCGGCGGTTGATGTTCCACTGCTGCGCGATCGACAGCACCGTGTTCGTGACCCAGTACAGCACGAGGCCGGCCGGGAAGAACGCGAACGTCACCGACATCACCAGCGGCAGGATCATGAACACCTTGGCCTGGATCGGATCCGGCGGCGCGGGGTTCAGCTTGTACTGCACGAACATCGCGCCGGCCATGATGATCGGCAGGATGAAGAACGGATCCTTCGACGAAAGATCCTGGATCCAGCCCATGAACGGCGCCTGGCGCATCTCGACGCTCTCGAGCAGCACCCAGTAGAACGCGAAGAACACCGGCATCTGGATCAGGATCGGCAGACAGCCCGCGAGCGGATTGATCTTTTCGCGCTGATAGAGCTCCATCATCGCCTTGCCGAGCTTCTCGCGATCGTCCTTGTAGGTGTCCTGCAGGTTCTTGATGCGCGGCGCGAGCACGCGCATCTTCGCCATCGACTTGCCCGAGGTTTCCGACAGCGGATAGAACACGAGCTTCAGCAGCAGCGTGATCAGCACGATCGCCCAGCCCCAGTTGCCGGTCAGCTTGTGCGCCTGCTCCAGCAGCCAGAACAACGGCTTCGCCAGCAGGGTGAGCTTGCCGTAATCGGCGACCCGATCGAGTTCCGGCCCCGTCGTTTCGAGCTGCGCCTGCAGCTTCGGACCGATGAACAGTGTCTCGCCGAAGGTTGCGTCCGTGCCGGGCGCCACGGATTGCAACGGTCCCGCGGCGGCGAGCAGATACTGCTGGCCGTCCATCTTCATCGTGTAGTGATAGGACTGGCCTGCGGTCGGCACGGCTGCGGTGACGAAGTGGTGCTGCATGCCGGCGATCCAGCCGGTCGTGATATCGACCGCCAGCTTGCCGGAGTCGGAGTCGTCCATCTTCAGCTTCTGGTACTTCGTGCCGTCGTAGTACGCCGGACCCTTGAACGCATAGCTCTCGACGTCGAACATCGAGCGCTCGATCGGAATGTTGTCGCGCAGGATCTGCACATAAGACGCGGCCTGCCACGCATCGACGCCGCGATTCTCCACCTTGTATTCGAGGCCGACGCGATACTGCCCGCGGCGGAACACGAAGGTCTTGGTGACGGTGACGCCCGAGCCGTCCGTCCAGGTCAACGGCACGCGCACTTCATCGAGCATGTCCGGCAGCTTCACGTCGGTGAGTCCACCGCTGCTGAACACGGCCAGATGGGTCGGTCGCACGGTGCCCGCGGGGCCGGCGAGCCCACTCTGCAGCAGATAGAAGCCAGCGCCGTCGCGATTCAGGAGTCGCACCGGTCTCGCCTCGCCCTTCACGAGCGGATAGACGAGCAGATCGGCGCGCTGCAACTCACCTCCGGCGAGTCCGATCTCGACATCGAGCACATCCGTGCGCACACGGACGGTGCCCGCGTCGGTCGCATTGGCGACCGGCGCCGTGGGCGCCACGGCGGGCGCCACTGGGGCCGGTGCGGCGACATCCGGCACCGCCACTGTCGCGGGCGTCGTGGCCGAGGCGGCCGGCGCACCGGATGCCGGCGCCGTCGGGATCTGCGCGCTCAGCGTGGCCGAGGGTGTCGTGGCCGGTGCGGTGGCGACGACTGGCGGTGGCGCGTACTCACGATGCCAGGCTTCGTAGTTCAGCCACAGCGCGAGGACGAGCGACAGCCACAGGAAGACTCTGATGTTCTTGTTCACGATACTCGTTCACATTCACAGTTCGGGTGAGACGCGTGCTTCGGCGGGACGGGATCGAGTCCGCCGGGGTGCCACGGATGACAGCGTGCGAGACGACGCAGCGTGAGCCAGCTGCCGCGCGTCGCGCCATGCACGGCGATGGCTTCATGCGCGTAATGCGAGCAGCTCGGATGGAAGCGGCAGCGCGGACCGATCCAGGGACTGATGATCAGCTGGTAACCACGAATCAGCGTTTGCAGGATCAGGCGCATGATTTGGCGAGTTTGACCCATAAGCCCGCAAGACTGTTGCGCAACGCGTCGTTGGTCGCGGTGCGCGCGGCATTGCGCGCGCCCACCACGATGTCCGCGTTCGGCAGCGAATGCTGGGCCAGACGGAAGGATTCCCGTATGACTCGTCGCACGCGATTTCGTGCGACGGCATTGCCGACCGTCCTGGCCGCGATGGCGAGCCCGAGACGGGGCGCGCCGGTCGTGTTCATCGTGAACGTCAAGGTGAAGATGGAATCCGAGAGTCGCTTGCCGCGCTTGTAGGTCGCGTCGAAGTCACTCTTGCGACGCACCCGCAGGTTCGCCGGAAACGTCAGGCGTGTTCGGTGAGGAGACGCGCCGCCGTCTTTCAGGATCAGCGGAACATTCTTTGACGGATCGATCTTCGACGAATCGATCAGGGAATCAGCTTCTTGCGGCCCTTCGCGCGGCGGCGAGCGAGGACCTTGCGGCCATTCTGCGTCGCCATGCGGGCGCGAAAGCCATGGGTGCGCGCGCGGCGGACCTTGCTGGGTTGATATGTGCGCTTCATGTGATGTTTCCGGCCTAAGCTTGTAAATAGAGAGGAAAAACAACGGCCGGAGCCGTCGCGAAAAAGGGTCGGAAGGGTAAGCAGAGGCCGGTTGGGTGTCAATACACTTCGGCCAAACGGTCTGTGCGGCCGGCCGGGTCGCGGTATAGACTTCCCGCCCTTTTCCCGATCACGTCCCCGGAGAGCGAGCGCGTGGAAGGTTCGCTGTGGGCCCGCTGCGCTCTGGCGCTCGAAAACGAGCTCCCGGAACAGCAGTTCAACACCTGGGTCCGACCCCTGCAGGCCATCGAAGGCGCCGGCGCCCTGCGCCTGCTCGCCCCGAATCGCTTCGTCGTGGACTGGGCGACCCAGAATCTGTTGCCTCGGATCGGCGAATGGCTGCGGGGTGCCGTGGACGGGGACCCGCCCATCGTGACGATCGATGTCGGCTCCCGGCCGGCGGTCGAGACCCAGCCGCCGGAGTCAGCGGCGATCCCGGCGTCCAGTCCAGGCCCGACCGGCGGCGTCGGCAGCCAGCATCGCCCCCGCCAGACGGGCGGCCTGGTCATCGGCGCCCGCCTCAGCCCGGAATCGACCTTCGACAATTTCGTGGTGGGCAAGAGCAACCAGCTCGCCAAGGCCGCCGCAATCCAGGTCGGCGAGAACCCCGGCAAGGCCTACAACCCGCTGTTCCTCTATGGCGGGGTCGGTCTCGGCAAGACCCACCTGATGCACGCGATCGGTCACATGATCCTGGCGCGCAACCCGGACGCTCGGATCGCCTATGTGCATTCGGAGCGTTTTGTCAGCGACATGGTCAAGGCGCTGCAGCACAACACGATGAACGATTTCAAGGCCGCTTATCGCTCGCTCGATGCGCTGCTGATCGACGACATCCAGTTCTTCGCCGGCAAGGAACGTTCGCAGGAAGAGTTCTTCCACACGTTCAACGCGCTGCTGGAAGGGCAGCAGCAGGTGATCCTCACGTCCGATCGTTATCCCAAGGAAGTGAACGGTCTCGAAGAGCGTTTGAAATCGCGCTTCGGCTGGGGGCTGACGGTGTCGATCGAACCGCCGGAACTCGAGACCTGCGCGGCGATCCTGATCAGCAAGGGACAGGCTGCAGGTGCTGTGATTTCCGAGGAAGTCGCGTTCTTCATCGCCAAGCGCATTCGTTCGAATGTGCGCGAGCTCGAAGGTGCGTTGCGGCGCGTGATCGCGAATTCGCGTTTTACGGGCCAGCCGATCACGGTCGATTTTGCGAAGGAGGCGCTGCGCGATCTGCTGTCGCTGCAGGCGAAGCTCGTCACGATTGAGAACATCCAGAAGACCGTTGCGGACTATTACAAAGTTCGCATGGCGGACCTGCTGTCGCAGCGGCGCAATCGTTCGATCGCACGCCCGCGCCAGGTCGCCATGGCGCTCGCGAAGGAACTGACGACGCACAGCCTGCCGGAAATCGGCGATGCGTTCGGCGGCCGCGACCATACGACGGTGCTGCACGCCTGCAAGCGGATAAAAGATCTGCGTGATGAAGATCAGCGAATGAGCGAAGATTATTCAAACCTGTTGAGAACTCTGGCGACATGAGTGCGCACAGGCTGTGGATGGAGTGTGGGCCGAATCCGGTACACAGCCCGCCCACAGGCCGCGAGTCCGGGAGCAGGGGTCTCATCCACATTTCGATCGTCGGTATGTAATTGATTATAAAGCGCTTTATGACTTATCCCTGTTACCCACAGCGCTCTTAATCACCTCTACCTATCTCTAAATCAAGAAGACATTAAGGCAGAAGACATGAAGCTGACCGCGACCCGCGAACAGATTCTCTCCCCCCTGCAGAGCGTCATCGGCGTGGTTGAGCGTCGCCAGACCATGCCGGTGTTGTCCAACGTGCTGCTCGTGGCGCGCAACAATCGCCTCAGCATCACCGGTACCGATCTCGAAGTGGAGCTGGTCGCGACCGGCGACGTGCAGGTCGTTCAGGCCGGCGACGTGACGGTTCCAGGCCGTAAATTACTGGATATTTTTCGCGCGCTGCCAGAAGGCACGCAGGTCACGATCAGCACGGAATCTGATCGCGTTTCGGTGAAGGGCGGCAAGAGTCGCTTCACGCTGTCGAGTCTGCCCGCTGCGGAATTCCCGGTGGTCGAGGAGATCAACGCGCAGCAGACCATCACCGTGTCGCAGGCGGATTTTCGTCGCCTGATCGACAAGACGCATTTTTCGATGGCGCAGCAGGACGTGCGTTACTACCTGAACGGCATGCTGCTCGAGGCCGAGGGCAAGTTCCTGCGTGCGGTTGCGACGGATGGTCATCGTCTGGCGTTGTGCGAGATTGCGCTGGAATCCGCGGTGAAGACCAAGCAGCAGGTGATCGTGCCGCGCAAGGGCGTGCTGGAGCTGCAGCGCTGTCTCGGTGCCGAGGGCACAATCGACCTGGCGATCGGGACCAACCACGTTCGTGCCCAGATCGGCGACATTCGCTTCACATCGAAGCTCATTGACGGCCGATTCCCGGAATATGGCCGTGTGATTCCGGCCAATCCGAACAAGATCATCGACGCCGATCGCGAAACGCTGCGCCATGCGCTGCAGCGCACCGCCATTCTTTCGAACGAGAAGTACCGCGGCATCCGGTTGCAGGCCCGGCCTGAGGTGCTCACGCTGCAGGCGCACAATCCCGAGCAGGAGGAGGCCGAGGATCAGGTCGAGGTCCAGTACAGCAGCGAGGAAGTCGAGATCGGCTTCAACGTCACGTATCTGCTCGATGCATTGGCTGCGATCGATACCGATCGCGTCCAGATCGGGCTGACGGATTCCAACAGCAGTTGCCTGATCACGAGTCCCGGCACGACGGCGACCAAGTACGTCGTCATGCCCATGCGTCTCTGATTGCTCGCCTCGTTCAAGGCTGAGCACGTCCGCAGCATCGAGCAGGCTGAGCTTGCGCTCGGCCCCCGGGTCAACCTGATCGTCGGCGCCAATGGCGCTGGCAAGACCTCGTTGCTCGAGTCGATCTATCTTCTCGGGCGCGGACGTTCGTTCCGCACCCGGCTCAACGAAAAGCTGATCCAGCACGGGGCTGATTACCTTCGGGTGGTTGGCCAGGTCCCCGGGGAAGCTTTCCGCAGCCTGATCGGACTGGAAGTCAGCCGAAAGGGTGGTACGACCGCTCGCATCAACGCGGAGACGCCCAGGAGCCTGGCCGAGCTGGCGACGGCCTTTCCCGTCCAGGTCATCGACCCCGAGGTTCACAAGTTGGTTGAGGAGGGCGCGGCGAGGCGCCGTCGCTGGCTCGACTGGGCGGTGTTCCACGTGGAACATGGGTTTGGCCGCGACTGGGGCCGTTACCAGCGCGCCCTGCAGCAACGGAATGCGGCGCTGAGGTCAGGCCAGGATGCCCTCGGGCCCTGGGATTTGGAGCTGGTTCGTGCCGGGGAGGCGCTGACCTCCGCCCGGGGGCGGGTGGTTGAGGGCTTGGCCCGCCATTGGGGTGTGCTTTGCCAGGAACTCGCCGGCGTCGATCTGCAGATCCAGTTCCATCCCGGCTGGGACACCGAGCTGGGCCTCGATCAGGCGCTGGCCGCGGCGCGCGATCGGGATCGGGAGCGGCGTACCAGCACGACGGGTCCGCATCGCGCCGATCTGCGGCTCCGCTGCCAGGGCCGGTTGGCCCGGGAGACGTTGTCACGCGGGCAGCAGAAGTTGACCGCCGTTGCGCTGACCCTGGCTCAGCTGATGTACCTGAAGGAGCAACTCGGCCTGGCGCCGACGCTGCTGCTGGACGATCCGGCGGCGGAACTCGACAGCCATCGGCTTGGGGGATTCATCCAGCAGGTCCTGCGTCTGGAGACCCAACTGGTCATCACTTCGCTGCAGTCCGACTTCGCGCTGTTCGGGCAACCGGAACAGGTGTTTCACGTGGAACAAGGGCGCGTCAAAACGTTATAATGCTCGATCGAAATTTTGGATCGTTGCATGACCGACAAAGACGTCTACGATTCCAGTAAAATCAAGGTCTTAAAGGGTCTTGATGCAGTGCGGAAAAGACCCGGCATGTACATCGGTGATACCGATGACGGCACGGGCCTGCACCACATGGTTTTTGAGGTCGTGGACAACGCGATCGACGAGGCTTTGGCGGGCCATTGTGACCGCGTGGTGGTCACCATCCATGCCGACGAGTCCGTGACGGTCGACGACAACGGTCGCGGCATCCCGGTCGACATCCACCCCGAAGAGGGGCGCTCTGCAGCGGAGGTCATCATGACCGTGCTGCATGCCGGCGGTAAGTTCGACGACAGCTCCTACAAAGTCTCCGGCGGTCTGCACGGCGTCGGCGTGTCCGTCGTCAATGCGCTGTCGGATGTGCTGAACCTGACGATCCATCGCGACGGCAAACGCTACGTCCAGGAATATCACCTCGGCGAACCGCAGGCGCCGCTGGCCGAAGCGGGCCCCACCACGCAGCGCGGCACGAGTGTGCGCTTCCGCCCGAGCCCGACGATCTTCACGCACATCACGTTCGTCTACGACATTCTGGCGAAGAGGTTGCGTGAACTGTCATTCCTGAATTCCGGCGTGCGCATCGAGCTGGTCGACGAGCGCGAGAACAAGAACGACGTTTTCGAATATCTCGGCGGTCTGCAGGAATTCGTCAAGCACCTGAACCGCGCGCGCACCGCCGTGCACGATTCGGTGTTTCATTTCCGCACGCAGGAAGGCCTGATCGGAATCGAAGTCGCGATGCAGTGGAACGATTCCTACCAGGAATCGATGTTCTGCTACACGAACAACATTCCGCAGAAGGATGGCGGTACGCACCTGTCTGGATTCCGCGCCGCGCTGACCCGCACGCTGAACGACTACATCGAGAAGGAAGGCGCGGCGAAGCGCGAGAAGATCCCGACTACCGGTGACGACGCGCGCGAAGGCCTGACCGCGATCCTGTCGGTGAAACTGCCGGATCCGAAGTTCTCGTCGCAGACGAAGGACAAGCTGGTCTCGTCCGAAGTGAAGGGTGTCGTCGAGACCGCCGTCGCGACGAAGCTGCAGGAGTTCCTGCTGGAGCATCCGCAGGAAGCGAAAGCCATCGTCGCCAAGATCATGGACGCCGCGCGCGCGCGCGAGGCGGCGCGCAAGGCGCGCGAATTGACGCGCCGCAAGGGCGCGCTCGACATCGCAGGCCTGCCGGGCAAACTCGCGGACTGCCAGGAGAAGGATCCGGCCCTGTCCGAGATCTTCATCGTCGAGGGTGATTCGGCCGGCGGCTCCGCCAAGCAGGGCAGGGACCGGCGCACCCAGGCCATCCTGCCGCTGAAGGGCAAGATCCTGAACGTCGAGCGTGCGCGCTTCGACAAAATGATTTCCTCAGCCGAGGTCGGCACTCTGATCACGGCGCTCGGCTGCGGCATCGGTCGAGATGAATTCAACATCGACAAGCTGCGCTATCACCGCGTGATCATCATGACGGACGCGGACGTCGACGGATCACACATCCGCACGCTGCTGCTGACGTTCTTCTATCGCCAGATCCCGATGCTGATCGAGCGCGGCTACATCTACATCGCGCAGCCGCCGCTGTTCAAGGTCAAGCGCGGCAAGCAGGAAGCCTACGTCAAGGACGAGCTCGAGCTGAACGCGATGCTGCTGAACTCCGCGCTCGAGAATGCGGCGCTGCAGGTCAACAACGACGCTCCGCCACTGCGCGGCTCCGGTCTCGAGATGCTCGCGCGCAAGTACATGGAAGTGCAGGCCATCATCAAGCGCTGGTCACGGCGTTACGACGAGCGGCTGCTCGAAGCGCTCGTGCACCTGCCCGAAGTGGCGCCGGCGGATTTCGAACGGATGGACTGGCTGACCGGCTGGGCGCGTGATCTCGACACGCGGCTGAACTCGATCAACGATGGGGCGCGCACCTATCAGATCTCGATCAAGGCCGGCGTGGACGGGCTCGCCGCGAGACTGCAGGTTTCGCGCATCGAACACGGCACGGCGAGCACCCGGTTCCTGACGCGCGAATTCTTCAACTCGGCCGAATACCAGCGCATCGCGGATCTCGGTCGCACGCTGGCGGGGCTGATCGGCGAGGGCGCGAATGTCACGCGCGGCGATGAGCGCCGCGACATCGGCTCGCTGAAGGAAGCCATCGACTGGCTGTTCGACCAGGCGCGCAAGGGCCAGAGCATCCAGCGCTACAAGGGCCTTGGCGAGATGAATCCGGAGCAGCTCTGGGACACGACGATCAACCCCGACACGCGCCGGCTGATGCAGGTGCGGATCGAGGATGCTGTCGCGGCGGACGAAATCTTCACGACGCTGATGGGCGATGCCGTAGAGCCGCGTCGCGATTCATCGAGAAGAACGCGCTGTCGGTCGCGAACCTGGACATCTGAGTCCCCGGGACCGGGAGCGAGGCGATGGAATTCGCGCTGTCGAGTCTCGCTGAATCGGAAGCGTATTACGCGTTCGCGCAGGTGCTGATCCCGCGGCCCGTCGCCTGGGTGCTGACGGACAACGGCGCCGCCGCCGTGGCGGGCGATCCGGCCAACCGCTGGAATCTCGCTCCGTTCTCGTATTTCAACGCGATCACCAGCGCGCCGCCAATGGTGATGTTCTCGATCGGCAACGGCATGGCGGGTCGAGACAAGGACACGCATCGAAATCTTCGTGCTCGCGCCGCCTGCACGATCTGCCTCGCCTCGGCAGACCAGGCGACTGCCGTCCAGGCGACGGCAGATGAGCTGCCGCCAGGCATCGGCGAAGCAGGACATGCGGGCCTCGAGCTGACCGACTGGTCGGGTCCGCTGCCGCGGGTATCGACAGCGCCCGTGGCCATGGCCTGCACCGCAACGCAGTTCACGCGGGTCGGCAACACCGAGCAGATCGTGGTGTTCGCCACCGTCGAGAAGCTCTGGCTGCGGGATGACGTCGGCAGTCTCGACGAGCGAGGCCGGCTGCGTATCGACGTCGCCGCGTTCAATCCGCTCGCGCGTCTCGGTCGCGGCGGTTACGCGTCACTCGGAGCCGTGTTCCGCCCCTGAGCCGCCGCGGGCAGCGCGGCGCTGTCCGGACACTGTGGGAACGTCGATGCGGACAGCATCGCGCGACCGTGGGTCATCGTGTCCGACGCGGTCGGCAGGCGCGCGAGCACCTGCCACGGCGTCGTGCGATAGGTGCCCGGCTCGACACCAGGGCCCGCGAGCACCAGCTCCGTCGCTGGCTGCACCTGCGGAGAGTTCGCGCCGATACGCAGCACCATTTCGTCGCCGCGCCGATGCAGGCTGAGGCACAGCACATCCTGCGGTCCGATCTGCACGGAGCGAGGACGATCTTCGGGCTGCAGCTGCACGCGAACCACCGACGGTGCGTCGGGCCTCGCAATCGACAGATCGACCGCGACTGCACCATCGGACGGCGACGCGTCCGCAGCCTGTGTCACGGCACGCGTCGCGTCGTCCGGACGGACAGTGTGGGAACAGGCGGACAGCAACGCGAGGCCCGCAACTGAAAGGATGCATCGATTCATGATTGCGACTCCGTGAGACGCAGACGATGAACCGCATAGACCCGATCAGACAGTAAACGTTCCGTCAGAAACTGTAGGCGGTTGCCGACAGCGCATGCGGCAACGCAGGGCAGCGCGCCGCGACATCAGCCGCGCCGGCTATGCGGCGCGATAGCGGTGGATACCATCGGCGCCCGTTTCGCGAGCGGCTCTGCCGCCCCGCACCAGATGCTCGACATGTGCGATGCACTCGTGCAGTCCGAGCATCTGATGGAAGCCGGACAGCTGCCGCCGGAACAGCACGGACATCAGTTCGAACGCGGTCTTCGGAGTCCCGATGCTGTCTTGCAGCAGGTCGAGATGCTCGTGATGGTGCTGGCGCAGATCCGACGTCCGCGCGCGCAGCCCGCGAAATGGGCGACCGTGCGAGGGCAGCACGAGCGTCTCGGCCGGCAGCTGTTCGAGCCGATCGAGCGAGGCCAGGAAATCTCCGAGCGGATCGAGTCCCCAGTCGCTCACGGACAAGCTGATGTTCGGCGAGATGGTCGGCAGGATCTGGTCCCCGCTGACCAGGATGTCGGCGCTGGCGCAGAAGAAACTCTGGTGGCCGAGTGCGTGACCGTCCGTCTCCATCACCTCGAATTCGCGCGCGCCGATCATCACGCGTTCGCCATCGACGAGCGGTCGCTCGACCACGGGCATGAGATTGACTGGCGAAACATGCCGCAACGGCGGCAGCGCATCGAAGAACTCGCGTGCGCGCGCCATGCCATGCGCCTGGAAATACAGCACGGAGGCCTCCCGCCTCTCCGCACTCGGCCCATCGACCATGAACCTTGCCGAAGGCAGGGCGCGACTCGCCATGCGTACCGGCACGCCATGCCGCGCTTGCAGCCAGCCGGCACAGCCCATGTGATCGGGGTGGAAGTGCGTCAGCAGGATGCGGCGCAAAGGCCGTTGCGCGAACACTGTGTTCTCGATCTGTTCCCAGACATCGGTGCAGACGTTCGCTGGCATGCCGGTATCGATCAGCGTGAAACCGTCACCGTCCTCGAGCAGCCAGAGGTTGATGTGGTTGAGGTCGATCGGCAGCGGCATGCGGAGCCAGTGCAGGCCGGGAAGAATCTCGAACGTCGTGCCCGGTGCATGCGCCTTCTCGACCGCATAGTGCAACCGCAGCTCGGGCGTGGAATAGCCTTCGCCCTCTGCCGTCAACTCGGGGCCGGAATCGGCGTCGGGGCCAGGCACGTTGTTCTGCACGATGCCTGCTATTGTGACTGCAAAGATCCCGGAGCGCGAAGTCATGATCAATCGTCGCGATGCTTTCAAGTACGCTGCTGCTGCCGCTGCGCTGGCGTCGCCCGCGCTGCGCGCTGCGCCGCGACCGCTCGATCTGCTGATCCTCGGCGGCACGGGTTTTCTCGGCCCCGAGCAGGTCAACACCGCGTTGGCGCACGGCCATCGGGTCACGCTGTTCAATCGCGGCGTCAGTGCCGTCGGCCTGTACGGCGGCCGCGTCGAAGTGCTGCGCGGCAATCGCGATACGCGCACGGCTCCGGGGCTGCAGGCCCTGGCCGGCACGCGCCGCTGGGATGCCGTGATCGACAATTCCGGCTATCTGCCGCGCCATGTTCGCGACACCGCCGAACTGCTGCGCGATCGCTGCGGGCAGTACATCTTCGTCTCGACCGGCGCGGTCTATGACTTCGGCGCGCGCGAAGTCTGCGACGAATCCGGCCCGATGCTGCAGCTGGCAGACCCCACCGCCGAACTGCAGAACGGCCAGACCTACGGACCGCTGAAAGTCGAATGCGAGCGCGCGGTGCTCGCGGCCTTCGGTGCGCGTGCGACGATCGTGCGTCCCACCTATGTGTTCGGTCCCGGTGACGATACGGATCGGTTCACCTACTGGATCGAGCGCATGGCGCGCGGTGGTGCGGTGCTGGGTCCGAGCTTTCCCGAACTCGAGCTGCAGTGGGTCGACGTCCGTGACCTGTGTCCGTGGCTGGTGCAATTGGCCGAGACGCGCACGACCGGCACGTTCAATGTCGCGGGTCCGACAGAGCCGATCGCGTGGCGCGACGTCCTCGAGAGCCTGAAGGTGAAGGGCGCACCCGCGACGACGCTGCACTGGGCCACGCCCGAGATCCTCGAAGAGCTGAAGGTCTCGCTGCCCCTGGCTGCCGCGCGGCGCCGGCCGCGGCACATGATCAGCGACGCGGCACAGCGAGTCGGTCTGCGCTATCGGCCGCTGGCCGACACCGTCGCCGCGACGCGCGCATGGTGGCGCGCTCAGCCGCCGGCGCGTCGTGCGAATCCGGACCGCTGGCCGGATGCGGCCGCGGAACGTCAGGCGCTGGAGCGACTTGGAGTCAGCCGCGGTTAAGCAAGCCCACACTATTGTGGCAGGCTAGGGCGGGGTCGATAGCGGGGCGGTCGATGGACGTTACGGTTTCACGCGGCTTTTTTTCCAAGCACAAGACCATCGTCAGCGCGCTGGCGCTGCCACCTCCGCTACGGCTGATCCTCGAGCCGGGGGAGTACGAGGAAAATCTCGAGGTCCACGGCGAGCTGACGATCGTCGCAGCAGCGGGCGTGGTGCTGAAGGGCAGCATCACGCTGCATCGGCAGGCGCGCGTGGAGCTGACCTCGCTGGTGGTGGAGGGCTGCATCTCGCTGGTGGACTCCGCGCGCTTGACGGCCACGGGCTGCGTCGTGCGCTCGACGGCCTGGCCCGCGCTGCGGACCGACCACCAGGCACAGGCCACGGTCACGGGCTGCAGCTTTTACAGCACAGCTGGCAACGCGCTGTTCGTCACCGGGGCGTCGGGCCTTGCGGCCTCGGGCTGCGTGTTCGACGGTGCCTCGAAGGAGTTCCCGGCCGTCTATCTGGACAGCGAGGGCGATGTCTCGCTGCAGGGTGGCACGGTCGCCGCCGCACAGAACGGCATCGGCATCAGCGGTCGTTCGAAGGCGCGCGTGGACCGCGTCGCGGTGGAACGCTGCAATGGCGTCGGCATCTTCGTCTCCGGCACCGCCACGCCAGAGCTCACCGGCTGCCGCATCGCGCAGACCGGCAGCAGCAGTCTGTGGATCATGGAGTCGGCAGCCCCCACGGTCGTGGACTTCGATTGCGTCATCACCGTGGCGGATGCGTCTACGGTAACGGTCGCGGGTCAGGCCAACCCGACGCTGCGCCAGTGTCGCCTGCGCAGCGAGGGCGAAAAATCGTCCGCGCTGGCGGCGCACAGCGAAGCGGGCGGCCGCTTCGAGAATCTCAGCATGGTCAGCACGCAGGGCGACGCGCTGTGGATCGGCGAGCGCAGCACCGCCCGCGTCATCGGTGGCGATGCCGAGGGTGCACGGCGCGGCGCGGCGATCTATGCCGCCGCGCGTCCGACGCTGGAAGGACTGCGGATTGCCGGTGGCATGGACGTCACCGACCAGGCTGCCGTGAAGGCCACCCGGCTCACGGTGTCGGGTGGCGTGAAGTCAGCCCTGTGGGTCTCCAGTCTCGGCGAGGCAGAATTCGACGGCTGCAGCTTCAGCAATCAGGCGCCGACGGCGGCGGATCAGACGACATATGCCGCGGTGGTGCTGCGGGATGGCGCCAGTCCACGTTTCTCGCGGTGTGAGTTCCGGGCCGTGAATTCCCAGGCCCTGAACGTGTTCGCGCGCAGCTACGGACGCTTCGAGCGCTGCAATTTCGTTGAATCTCCCATCGCGATTGACGATCTCGGCGATCCGACGCTGATCGACTGCGTGATCGACCGCGCGCCGGACTTTGCGATCTACGCCGTGCCCGGCGCGCTCGGGACGTTCGAGCGCTGTCTCGTTCGCAACGCCGGCAGCACGGACCCGGTGCGCATCAGCGAGGGCGCCCATACGCGGCTGATCGACCTGCGCACGGCGGCCGCTGCCGAGGCCACGACGGCGCCGGCCGCTGCCGCGGCTTCGGCCACGCGCGTGCAGGAGCCGCTGGAAGGCGACCTCGCTGCGGCCACGGCCGAACTCGATGCGATGGTGGGACTGCCCAAGCTGAAAGCCTCGATCCGCTCCCTCGCCGCGATGATCGACATCGCCGCGCAGCGCCAGCGGGCCGGCATCAAGGGCGTCGGCATGCCGAACCTGCACAGCCTGTTCCTTGGCAATCCCGGCACCGGCAAGACCACGGTCGCGCGGCTGCTCGGCCGCATCTTCAAGGCACTCGGCATCCTCGAGCGCGGACACGTCGTCGAAGTGGATCGCGCGGGACTCGTCGCGAACACCATCGGCGGTACCGCGCCGCTGACGCTGGCCGCGGTCGAGCGCGCGATGGGCGGCGTGCTGTTCATCGACGAGGCGTACACACTGATCCGTCCCGGCGCGAACTTCGACTTCGGACCGGAAGCCGTCGACACCCTGCTGAAGTGCATGGAGGATCGACGCGGCCAGTTCATCGTGGTCGCAGCGGGCTACCCGAGTCCGATGCAGGATTTCCTGCAGTCGAACCCCGGCCTGAGGGGACGGTTCGGTCAGACGTTCCAGTTCGAGGACTACACCGCCGAAGAGCTGCTGACGATCTTCCGCGCGCGGCTGGCGGAGGCGGGCTTCGTGCCGGACCCCGAGGCGCTGGACCTCGCGCTGCGCGAGTTCAAGGCCTTGCACGCCAAGCGCGACGACAGCTTTTCGAACGCGCGTATCGTGCGCGACTGGATCGAGCGAGGTAGCGTGATCCAGGCCGAGCGACTCGCCGCGGCTGGCGCGGTGCGCAACAGCGCCGAAGAACTCGCTCGCTGGACGCGCGCAGATATCGAGCCGCTGGTCACCGCGACGGTCGGATTGCGTGCGACCGAGCCGATCGATGTCGTGCTGGCCGAGCTCGATCAACTCGTCGGACTGACTGAACTGAAAGCCCGGATCCGTGAACTCGCCGACCTGATGGCCTTCGCCAAGGCGCGCATGGATACACTGAACGAAACGGTCGACTGGCCGTCATTGCACAGCGTGTTCGCCGGCAACCCGGGTACGGGCAAGACCACGGTCGCGCGCTTGATGGGGCGGATCTTCAAGGCCCTCGGCATGCTGGAGCGGGGGCACGTGATCGAAGTCGATCGCTCCGGGCTGGTGGGGCGCTATGTCGGCGAGACGGCACTCAAGACGCGGCGTGCCATCGACGATGCCATGGGCGGCATCCTGTTCATCGACGAGGCCTACACGTTGCAGAATGATGGCGACGGCGCGACGCACGACTTCGGCCAGGAAGCCATCGACACGCTGATGAAGCTGATGGAGGACCGGCGCAGCAGCTTCATCGTGATTGCTGCCGGCTACACAGACCGGATGCGCGGCTTCATCGCGAGCAATCCTGGACTCGAAACGCGATTCACGCATCATTTCGCGTTCGCGGACTACAGCGCAGCGGAACTGATGGAGATCCTGCAGCGACAGCTCGGCGCGGAAAAGTTCGTGCTCGCCCCGACCGCGCAGCATGCCGTGCGCCAGAGATTCGAGCAGATGATCGCGGAGAAACGCGAGAACTTCGGCAACGGACGCAGTGTGCGCAATCTGCTCGACGTCGCGCGGCGCCGGATGGCGCAGCGCTACGCGAGCACGCCGGCGGCGCAACGCACCGTCGAGATGCTATCGACGCTCGAGGCATCGGACTTCATCGATCCCGTCTGAACCACGAGGGCCGCCGCAGCTTCTGCGTATCGCCGGTTTTCTGCCGCAGCGAGGGTTCGATCAGCAGGCCAGGATGCACTGGCGGCATGCGCAGCAGCACGCGACGGTACTCGGACAGCTTCAACTTGAGATAGGGCAGCAACGCACGCTGCGCGTCGCGATCGTCGTCGTTCGCCACGTCCACCGTCGCGCTGCAGTACGCGCGGAAATAGTCCGAGTACAGCTCCTCGTAGCGGCGCATCGGATCTTCGAAGACACCGTCCTGCGCGACGACGACCCCGACGTGGCTCGTGCACAGGAAACTGCAGGCGGCGCGCAGATAGGCGCCATGTTCGGTCAGCAGCGCTTCGGTGTAGGTGCGCGAGGGGCGCAGGTGGGCGACGAGGAGGCGGCGCGCTTCGCCGCGGACCTGCTGTTCGCGCAGATAATCGAACGGGGCCTTGGTGTGCACGAGCTGGAACGACGTGTTCTTGAGCTCCCGGATCTGCACGTCCGCACGACGCTGGTCCGCGACGAGACGCATCATGGCGGCGTGTTCGACTTCCCAGCGGCGCCAGGAAGCCGGATCGTCGAGGATGCGCGAGGCGATCAATCGACGTTGAGGATCCCCGGAGCGCAGTGACTGCTCGACGCATTCTTCCGATGCGCTCATCAGGCGAGCATGTGTGATCAGCGCGCGCGCCACCAAGCTGCGTCCTCCGTGAAGAGCCCGTCATTCGCCGAGCTCCGGTATACGCCCGGTGTGCAGGCGTCGCAACCGCAAAACTTTCATGCTGCTCACGCAGCCATTGCGCGTCTTTCAGAGAGTGCAGCAAAACATGCAGCAAATGCGCGTGGTGCGCGCGTCACGCTGCGGAAGCGTCGCTGTCCGGCGACGGTTTGTGCGTCAGCGGCGCGCATACGCGGCGCAGGCGGCGAAAAATTCGGCGAAGTACTCACCGACTTTGCCCACCGTCGCGGAGGCAGGCTCGGGGATGAACACGCGGCGATGCGCGAGCCACCAGCGACCTTCGCGGAACACGAAGTCATCTTCGTACCAGCCCTGCAAGGGCGCGTACACGGCTTCGGGTCGCGCCAGGAATTCGTTCAGCTCACAGCGCCCCGTGGCCCGATCGCCGGTGATGTCGAAGACGAAATTGCTCATGACGTGATGGATGTTCGGGACGGTCCGCTGCGTGTCGCGGATCAACGCTTCGATCGTCACGCGGCCGGCCGCGTACAGGCCGAGTGTCGGTGCTTCGAGCACACCATCTTCGGTGAACAACCCGGCCACGGCGGCAGGCGAGCCGTGGTCGCATTCCCAGGCGTAGCGACCCAGCAGGTCGAGCAACATGACGCGGTCGGCGGCCTGCTGCAGGTATTCGGTGGAACGGGGCGATTGATTCATGACGCGAAAGCTCCCAAGCTGATGGCAGATTGCTGCGGCAACGCCGCGCGGGTTCGAAGGACGACAATGACACGCCATCTCAAGCGGATTCTCCAGTTCTGTGCCGCGGGACTGCTGGTTCTTGCGCCGACACTCGGCCTGACGTCGGCGCAGCAGACGCCGGACGTCAAGGTGTTCGCGTTCATCGCGAAGCGCGCCGATCTCAGCGACGAGCAGTTCCATGCGCACTGGCGCAGGCCACATGGCGAGCTCGCCAGGAAAGTGCCGCAGATCCGTCGCTATCACCAGAACCATGGCATCGGCGCCGTGCCGACGGTGCCGGGCCTGGCCACGACGCCGTATCTCGGCATCGCGACCATCTGGGTCCGGGACCTCCCGACGCTCGGCAAGATCTATGGCGATCCGGGCTATGTCGAGGTGCACGAGGACGAGCTGAACCTGCTCGATCGCGGGCAACTGATCTGGCTGGTCACGCGCGAATGGGTGATCGCGCCGGGTCCGCGCGCCGATGATCTCGCGTTCGCGCCGACCAAGGCGCAGCTGCTGCTGAAGCGTCGCGCCAATGTGCCACTCGCGCAGTTCGAGGCCACCGTCGCACGCATCGCGAACGACGGCCACCGGCGCACCGCGGCGATCGCGACGACCTATTCGCTTGCGCTGGCGGACGCCTATCCCGCCGCGGACCGGCCGCCGTTCGACGCGGTGATCGAATGGTCCTATGCCGATGCGGCCCGCTTCGAGAAGGCCTGGCGGCGATCGGGCTCGGCGTTGCTGCGCAGACTCGGTGCAGTCGCGGACATCGAGGGCTCGCGGGGTTTCCTCGCCCGCGAGGAGCGCGTCATCTGGCCGTGGCGTCCGTAGTCACGCCAGCGACCGCGGGCGTCGCGGTACGCGCGAGCAGCCGCCCGATCACCCCGGCGAGTTCGTCGGCGATGCTCGGCTTGTAGATGAATTCGTCGATGCCGACGTGGCGGGCCTGCTCGACGAATTCACCGCCGGCGTAACCGGAAATCAGCGCGATCGGTGCATCGCCGCGCAGATGCTTCAGGGCACGGGCCAGCTCGAGCCCGGTCATGCCAGGCATCTTGTAGTCGGTCAGTACGGCATCGAACGCGGCCGGGTTGGTCCGATACTCGGCCAGCGCGGCGGACGGATCGGCATGGGTGGTGACCTCATACCCGAGCGATTCGATCATGCTTCGGATCATCGGCAGCAGGCTCGCCTGATCGTCGACGTACAGGATGCGTTGGCCGGCGCCGGCCGCCGGTTGAACGGACGGTGTCGCGGGCGGCGCGCTCGGTTCGGCCGGCGCTGGCATCGCGGGCAGGTAGATCGAGAACGTCGAACCGGAGCCCGGCGTGCTCTTCACGACGATGCCGCCACCGTGTGTATCGATGATCCCGTCGACCACCGACAGTCCGAGTCCCGTCCCCTTGCCGACAGGCTTGGTCGTGAAGAACGGTTCGAAGATGCGCGCCATCGTGTCCGGCGTCATGCCGCAGCCCTGGTCCGTGACCGTCACGGCGGCATGGCGACCCGGTGTCAGGCGTCGATGCAGGGTTTGCGCGCTGGCGTCGAGATCGGCGGAGGTGAGTCGGATGGTGATGCGCCCCGGGCGGTCCCGCATCGAATACGCGGCGTTGATGCCGAGATTGAGCAGGACCTGCTTGAGCTGCAGCGCGTCACCCAGCACCGGCGGACTGTCGGGATCGTCCGCGAATTCGGCCGTGACGCCGGCCGGCACCGAAGGCTCGAGCAGTGCAAGGCATTCGCGGATCAGCGGCGCGAGCTGGGTCGGTTGCAGATCGCGAGCCTGCTGCCGGCCGAAGGCCAGCATCTGCTGCACGAGCTGGCGCGCATCCTGTGCGGCGCCTTCGATTGCCTGGAGATGTTCGCGGGTCGCTGCGGCCAGAGACGGATCGGCCTTCGCGAGCGACAGGTGGCCGAGCACCACGGCCAGCAGATTGTTGAACTCGTGCGCGATGCCGCCGGCCAGCGTGCCGACAGCCTGCAGCTTCTGCGCTTCGCGTACCTGCGATTCGAGCTGCTGCCGTTCGAGTTCCGCACGCTTTCTTTCGGTGATGTCGCGGCCAGTGCCGCGATAGGCGACCAGTCGTCCCTCTGCATCGCGAACCTGCACGCTCGACACCGATTGCCAGAACACGCGGCCAGACCGGGTGACCGAGCGATACTCGAGACCGCTGTAGCAACCCTCGGTCGCGCGCAGATCATCGAGTCGTGGAAAGACTTCGACGTGTTCTCCGGGCACCATGAAATCACTGGGGCGTCGGCCCAGCATCTCTGAAGGTCGGTAACCGAAGATCTCCTGCACCTTGTTCGAGAGATAGGTGTAGCGGCAATCGAGATCGCATTCCCAGACGTATTCGCCCGCCGCGTTGACCACGTCGCGAAAGCGCTGTTCGCTCTGCAGGCGGCGCAACTCGCTGCGGTGCCGCTCGGTCTGGTCGACGAAGATCGCCAGAAACCCACCGAGCATCGGCAGTCCGCTGACCGTGACCTGCCGTTCTTCGCCGTGGAGGGTCACGGCCGTGTAGTCGATGGGCTCGATTTCGCGGCCGGTCCGTGTCGCTTCCGCGACGGCCGCATCCCAGCGACGGGTGATCGTCTCGCGGTAGGACGAATCCGGAAACGCCCGCTCCCGCCACGCGAGCATGTTGGGGACATGGTCGATCGTGTACCCGGACATCTGCGTCGCGCGCTCGTTGACGAAGATGACGCGGCCGTTCGCGTCGACGGCGGTGACAGCCAGCGGCAGTCGCTCGAGCAACGCGCGGACCGCAGGATCGTCGATGCGCAGATCAGTACCGAGTGTCATGGGCCAAGGCTACGCCCTGCGCGGCAGGAGGCCAATCAGGGATTCCGCACTGGCGCTATGCTTGCGCATGGCCGACGACAAGCTGTTCATCTCCGCGCAGGACCTGTTGCGCGATTCATTCGCCCTGGGGGCCCGGATCCTGCAGGACGGATTCCGGCCCACCTTCCTGGTCGGCATCTGGCGCGGCGGGGCGCCGGTCGGCATCGCCGTACAGGAACTGCTCGACTACCACGGCGTGCCGACCGACCACATCTCGATCCGCACCTCGTCCTACGCCGGCATCGACCAGCCGCAGAAGACCGTGAGGGTGCATGGGGTCGACTACCTGGTGTCGCGGCTGACCGCAGAAGACAGGCTGCTGATCATCGACGACGTGTTCGATTCGGGGCGCAGTCTGGAGGCGGTCGTCGACGAGCTCGCGCGCCGTTGCCGTCGCAATCTGCCCGAACAGCTGCGGATCGCCACACCCTATTACAAGCCGGCGCGCAACCGCAGTCGGCTCAAGCCGGACTTCTTCGTGCACGAAACGGATCGCTGGCTCGTGTTCCCGCACGAACTGTCGGGGCTCACGCCGCAGGAGATCCGCGAGCACAAGCCGTTTGCGCTGCCGTTCACCGAATCGCCGGCCTGACACCGCTACGATTTCCATCATGAAGACGCCAGTGACCCCCGATCCGCGTGCCGAACTCGAGGTGCTGCTCGCCTCGCAGTGCCCGCTGGTGATCGTCGAAACGCGCGACGAGAAGCGGGCGCTCGAGATCGTGCGCGCCGCCACCCTGCGCGTGAATCAGGTGCGGGGTTGGCCGGTGTTCCAGTGGACACTGACCGATGGTCTGCTGCGCACCGATCTCGCGATGGGCGGGCCGCAGGCCAACGCGGCCGAACCCGAAGCGCTGCTGCGGCGACTGAAGTCGACCACTGCGCCCGGCCTCTACGTGCTGCTCGATTTCCATCCCTTCCTCGACAATCCCCTGCACGTGCGACTGATCAAGGACATCGCGCAGGGCTACGAGTCCGCGGCGCGCACGCTGATGTTCGTCTCGCATGAACTGAAGCTGCCGGCGGAGCTTGAGCATCTCGCCGCGCGCCTGCCGCTCGAGCTGCCGGCAAAATCAGAACGACAGCTGATCGTCTCGCGCGTGATCCAGGAGTGGTGCGACCTTCACCGCGGCAAACCGCCCGAGGTCGATCCGGTGGCCGCCGCGGCGCTGGCGGAGAATCTCGCCGGCCTCACGTCGACAGACGCGCTGCGGCTCGCGCGCCAGGCCGTGTTCAACGACGGCGCGCTCGGCATGAGCGACGTCGAGGCAGCGCAGGCACGCAAGTATCAGCTGCTCAACCGCAACGGTGTGCTGTCCTACGAACCCGATGCGGCGGCGTTCGCGGACGTCGGCGGCATGAAGCGGTTACGCGGCTGGCTGCAGCAGCGCCGACCGGCGTTTGAAGGCACCGCGCCGCAGCTCGATGCGCCGAAGGGCGTCCTGCTGCTGGGCGTGCAGGGCTGTGGCAAGAGTCTCGCGGCCAAGGCCGCAGCAGCGATGTTGCAGGTGCCGCTGCTGCGGCTCGATGTCGCGACGATCTTCAGCAAATGGCACGGCGAATCCGAGAAGAACCTGCGCGATTCGCTGACCGCTGCAGAATCCCTGGCACCGTGCGTGCTGTGGATCGACGAAATCGAGAAAGCCTTCGCAGCCGGTGACAACGATGGCGGCACGACGCGTCGCGTGCTCGGCAGCTTCCTGACCTGGCTCGCCGAGAAAAAAGCGCGCGTGTTCGTCGTCGCGACCGCCAACGACATCAGCTCGCTGCCGGCGGAACTGATCCGCAAGGGCCGCTTCGACGAGATCTTCTTCGTCGACCTGCCGGATGCCGCGGCGCGTGCCGAAATCTTCGGCATCCATACGCGACGTCGGGCGATCGACGTCAGCGGTACCGAGCTCAAGGCCCTGGCCGTACGCGCCGAGGGCTTCACCGGCGCCGAAATCGAGCAGGCGGTCGTGTCCGCGGCCTATCACGTACACGGCCGGGACACGCCGCTCGACGCCCGCGCCATCGCGCGCGAGCTCGAGCGCACGCGGCCGCTGTCCGTCGTGATGGCGGAGAAGGTTTCCGCGCTGCGCGCGTGGGCGGCGGATCGCACCGTGGCGGCAGACTGACATGATCGTTCCTGAATTCTGGTCCGAAGCAAAAGTTCAGGGGCGTATTGCCGGCAAGCGCGTCGTCGTGCGTCGCTTCGGCTGGTCGGACGTCAGCGAGGCCGACGCGGCAGCGAACGCGGAGCAACGCTGTCGCGAAGCGCTGCGCCGCATCGAGTCCGGCGAATCGCTCGAGCGGAGCGAGCCGAAGATTCCGTACAACGGTGCCGACGGCGTACCGATCCGCGAGGAAGTGGTGAGGCGCCAGGGCGACACCGTCATCACGCGCAACAGCTATGGGGCGCTATGTCTGAATACGCCGGATGTGCTGTTTGCGGACATCGATTTCGAGACCAAGCCCGCGTTGCGGACCACGCTGTCCGCGGCGGTTGGCTCCGCGATCCTCGGATGGATTCTGACGGCCGAACTTCTCGGTGGCCGGGTGGCCTGGCTCGGCGCGGCGCTGGCAGCGGTCGTCGGTGGGTCGCTCACCGCCTCGGTGTGGCGAACGCTGCAGCGCCTGCGCGGTGGGGCCGAGGCCTCGGCCATGCGTCGGCTGCAGCGTTTCGTCGCCGCGCATCCTCTCTGGCATCTGCGCGTCTATCGCACGCCCGCGGGACTGCGGGCGCTGGCGATGCATCGCGGCTTCGATCCGCGAGAAGCGGAGACGCAGGCGTTTTTCTCTGCGGTCGACGTCGATCGCGTGTATCGGCGCATGTGCGAGAACCAGCGCTGTTTCCGTGCACGCCTGACGGCAAAGCCCTGGCGCATCGGCATCGTGGATCATCTGCGACCGCGTCCCGGCGTGTGGCCGGTGGCGCCGGAGCGCCGCGCGCTGCGTTCGCGCTGGCTCGCGGACTACGACGCGAAGGCGCGCCAGTATTCCGCCTGTCGTTTCGTGGCCGCGCTCGGCAGCTCCACCGTCGATTCGCGCGCGCATGCCGTCCAGGCGCTGCACGACGATCTGTGCCGCTGTGCGTTCGAGTTGCCGCTTGCATGACGTCACTGCCATGACACCGCGCGAAGCCGTGGCCCGCGCGTTCTGGACGGTGCAGATCCCGTCCTACGTGCTGCTGCTCGCGCCGCTGACGGTCTTCATCATCGCAACGAAACTGGGCTACGTGCCGAGTCGCGGCGCCGGCGGATTGAAGTGGTTTTTCCCAGCCTTTCTGTTGTCGTTCGTGGGTGGCTGGCTCGCCTGGTCACTGCTCGTGCCGAAGTGGCGGCTGTGGGCGTACGAGCGCGTGCATGACATCGCCGAACTCAAGCGCCAGGCCGTGGCAGCGCAGCTGATCTGGCCCGAAGGGCACTTTTTCGAACGCACCGAGATCGCAAGTCCTGCACTGCGCGCGCGGCTGCGTGAGCTCGAGGCCAGCCGGCGCGACGGGATGCTTCGCTAGCGCGCCAGGAATTCCCGCAGCACCGCGAGCGAGGGCGCCGCGCCTTCCTCATGCGCCAGATGCCCGACGTTCGGGAATCGCACGATCCGCGCCTGCGGCAATGCGCGCAGGTAGTCCTCGGCATTCGCGACCGGGATCATCGCGTCCTGCTCGCCCCACAGCAGCAGCACCGGCATGTGGATGTTCGCGAGAATCGGCCGCGGATCCTCGAGCACCGTCTGCTGCAGTCGGCGCAGCAGCGCACCGCGCGTACCCGGCGCGAGCATCAGATCGTGATAGCGACTGACGAGCGCATCCGTGACGAACTCGGGATTTGCATAGCCCGGCATCAGATTCATCTTCAAGACGGACTTCGGCAGCGCGTAGCGCATCAGGCCGAGTGTTGCCGGGACTTCGGCAGCGCGGCCGTACTCGAAACCGGGACTCGCGAAACCATCCGGAGAAATCAGCACGAGCCGTGACACGCGCTCGGGATGTGCCGCGGCAAATTTCCAGGCGATGCGCCCGCCGATCGAATGACCGGCGATCGTGGCCCGCTCGATCTGCAGGTCATCCATCAGCGCCAGCAGCAGTTGCAGGCTGCGCGCGTCGGTGTAGTCGTCGGTCGGGTCCACCGCGCTCAGGCCCGACCCGGGCAGATCGAAGCGGATCACGCGATAGTCCGGCAGTCCGCGGCTCCAGGCATCGAAGCTCTGCAGGCTCGCGCCGAAGCCATGGATGAGGATCACGGCGGGCGCGTTGACGGGCCCTTCGGCGCGCACGTGCAGTCGTACGCCGTCGATGTCCCGAAAATCTGCGGCACCGTGCGAGTACTGCGATTCGAGCACGACCCGCGGCTGATCGGGCGTCCACAACCACGCACCGACACCCGTCAGGATGATGAGCAGGACGACGACGACGATCTTCATTCCTCACCTTCCGAGAACCCGTTCAGGCGAAGTTCATCATATCTGTGAATACTGCGCCCCCGCGATTCATTCACTTACCCTGGGAAAACCACTCGATCATGAATTTCAGAAGCTCCCTGCTCCTCGTCGCCCTGTGTGCCACCGCCGTCCCCGCCCATGCGGAATGGAAGGGCAAGGGCGAACTCGGCGTCGTGCTGGCTCGCGGCAACAGCGAGACCGAGACCGCCAACGTCAAGCTGGACATGGCGACCGAACGCGATCGCTGGAAGCATTCCTTCGGCATCGCGGCGCTGCGCAGCAGCAACTCCGGCACGCTGAACGCCGAACGCTATGGTGCCTTCGGCCAGACGGACTACAAGATCAACGACCGCAGCTTCTGGTTCGGCGGTCTGCGCTATGAACAGGACGAGTTCAGCGGCTTCGACTATCAGGCCAGCATCACGACCGGTTACGGTCGCAAGTTCATCGACACCGCCGAGACGAAGTTCAACGGCCAGCTCGGTGCCGGTTATCGACGCAGCAAGAATGCGCTGACCGGCGCGACGGACGGCGAAGGCATCCTGACGGGCCAGCTCGCGTATGAGCATGCCTTCAATGCCAGCACCAGCCTGATCGACAAGCTGGTCGTCGAGTCCGGCTCGGACAACACCTTCGCGTCGAATGACATCGCGCTGCAGGTCAAGATGAGCGAGCGCTTGGCGCTGTCCTTCGGCGTCGGCGTCCGCTACAACTCGGATCCGCCGGCCGGCCTCAAGAGCACGGATACGCTGACGACGGTCAATCTGGTCGTCGCGCTCTGAGCGCAGGCGAAACCGCCGCGCCGCATAGCCAACAGCGCGTTGTGTTGAGTTAGGCTGACCCCCGCCTCTTCATGTTCCTGAAGAGGCGGGAGGTCCTGGCATGTCACGTATTCCGCAGACGCGTTCGATCGTCTGGCTCGCATCGCTCCTGCTGACCGTCGTCGCCCTGCCTGCGGCTGACGCGCACGTCGAGGTGGAGTGCATCGCCGCGGCGCGCTGACGCGCGGCAGGGCGCTAGAGAAAAACGTCACCGCCGTTCGGGCTCAGCGTCTGGCCCTGGAAGTGGCGCGCCTCATCGGAGGCGAGGAACACGTAAGCGGGCACGATCTCGTCGACCTCAGCGATCCGCCCGCGCGGAATGCCGGCGCGGATCGTGGCCATGATGTCGTCCGGCACGCCGGCCAGGATTGGCGTGTGCGTCGCACCCGGCGCGACGCTGTTGATGGTGACGTTGCGCGGACCGATCTCGAGCGCCACCGAGCGCGTCATCGAGATGATGGCGCCCTTCGCGGCCGTGTAGTGCGCGAAGCCGGCAGAACCCTTGTAGGCCAGCTGCGATGCCGTGTTGATGATGCGTCCGAAATCCTGCGCGTACATCAGCGGCAGCGCCTTGCGGGTGAGCAGGAAGCTGCCGCGCAGGTGCACGGCGATGGTTCGATCCCACAGCTCTACCGGGGTCGCCTCGATCGGTGAGGCGGCGGCGATGCCGGCGTTGTTGACGAGGACGTCGAGACCGCCGAGGAACTGCACGGCAGCGTCGACCAGGCGATCGACGTCCGTTTCCAGCGCGACATCCGCCTGGATCGCCACGGCGCGACGCCCGAGGGCGACCACGGCCGCGACGACTTCCGCGGCATTCGCCGCCTGGCTCGCATCCGGATAGTTCACGACGACATCCGCACCTTCGGCGGCGAACGCGATGGCGACACCGCGCCCGATGCCGGAGCTGCTGCCCGTGATCAGTGCCCGCCGTCCCTGCAGTCGCCCGGAGGGTGGGTTCATCGTGCCGCCTCGGCATGCAGGTGATGCCAGTAAGTTTCGCGCAGTTTCGACTTGAGGATCTTGCCGGTGGCGGTCATCGGCAGTTCGCGGACGAAGACGACGTCATCGGGCAGCCACCACTTCGCCATGCGTGGTTCGAGGAAGGCCAGGATCTCCTCGCGGCTCGGTGTCTGCCCATCGCGCGGCACGATCACCAGCACGGGCCGCTCATCCCATTTCGGATGATAGGTGGCGACGGTCGCGGCGAGCGCCACCTTCGGGTGCGACATGGCGGCGTTCTCGACATCGATCGAACTGATCCATTCACCACCGGACTTGATCACGTCCTTGGTGCGATCGGTGATCTTCATGAACCCGAGTTCGTCCCAGGTGGCGACGTCGCCGGTCGGGAACCAGCCTTCCGCATCGAGCACGGCGCCGCCCTCGCCCTTGAAATAGCCGCCTGCGACCCAGGGGCCGCGGATCCACAGCGGGCCGAACGTGCTGCCATCCTTAGGCGCGACGGCGCCGGTCGAGTCACGGATCTGGATTTCCGAACCGAACGGAACGCGGCCCTGCTTCAGCAATGCGTCTGTGCGTCCCGCCTCGGGTAGCGCCATGACCTCGGGCGTGGCCGTGCTCATCGTGCCGATGGGGCTGGTTTCGGTCATGCCCCAGGCGTGGATCGCGCGAATGCCGAATTCGTCGTGCAGGGTCTTCTGCACGGCGGGCGGCAACGCCGTGCCCGCGACGAGGCAGCGCTCGAAATCCGGCAACGCCTTGTGATGCTCGCGCAGCCAGCCGATCAGCATCGTCCAGATCGTCGGTACGCCGACGGCAAAGCTGACGCGTTCGCCGGCCAGCAGTTCGAACAGGCTCGCCGCATCCATGCGATTGCCCGGCAGTACCAGTTTCGCGCCGACCATCGGCGCGCAGTACGGCAGTGACCAGGCGTTCGCGTGGAACATCGGTGCGATCGGCATGACGGAATCGAGCGAGGACAGCGCGAAGCAGTCCGGCTGCACGGCCGCCATCGCATGCAGCAGAGTCGAGCGGTGCGTGTACAGCACGCCCTTCGGATTGCCGGTGGTGCCGGAGGTGTAGCACAGCGAGCAGGCGCTGCGTTCATCCAGGCTGGGCGAGGTCCAGTCCGCGCGACCGGCCTCGACCCATTCTTCATACGACTGCAGCGCGAGACGGCTCGAGGACGGCAGCGCCGCGCGTTCGACGAGCACGACGAAATGCTCGACGCAGCCGAGTTCGTCGGCGATCGATTCGACCAGCGGCAGCTGATCGACATCGAACATCAGCACGCGATCTTCCGCGTGGCGAATGATGTAGCTGATCTGTTCGCGGAACAGCCGCGGGTTGACGGTGTGCAGCACCGCGCCCGTGCCGGAGACGCCGTAGAACAGCTCGAGGTGCCGGAAAGTATTCCAGGCCAGTGTGCCGACACGATCGCCCGGCTTGATGCCGCGCGATTCGAGCGAATCGGCGAGGCGGCGCGCGCGCCGCTCGACCGTTGCGTAATCGGTGCGGTGAATGCTGCCGTCGACGAGCCGCGATACGACGTCGCGCCGGCCGTGATTCTGCGCAGCATGACGGATCAGCGACGAAATCAGCAGCGGATGGTCCTGCATCAGTCCGAGCATCGCGTTTCCCCCTGCGCCGCCTCTGTGGACGGCTCTGTCTCGGATCGAGTGTCGCATGGTGTCCTGGAGCGCGGAAGCGGTTGCGCACCGCCTGATTTGACAGTTCGGGCCGACGGCGCGACAGTCGGCCGAAATCCCGGTACAGGGATGGATGGCACCAACGTCATCGAGGGGGCAACATGCTGAAGAAGATCCTGTTCGGCGTCATCGGACTCGTCGTCGTGCTCGCGTTGATCGGATTTCTGCTGCCGCATCAGTCGCACGTTGAGCGCAGCATCACCATCGATCGGCCCGCGAGTCTCGTGTTCGCGACGGTCAATTCCTTCCAGCGGTTTTCGGACTGGTCGCCGTGGCAGGAGCTCGATCCGAATCTGCAGCAGGGTGCGACGGGTCCGCGCAGCGGCGTCGGCGCGACGCTGAACTGGTCTGGAAATGACAAGGTCGGCACCGGTGTACAGAAGATCACGGCGGTGGTGCCGGATCGCTCCGTCACGACCGAGATCGTCTTCGATGGCATGACACCGGCCAAGGCGGAGTTCCTGCTCGAGCCTGCGGGCAGCGGCACGAAGGTCACCTGGACGCTGGACTCCGACATGGGCATGAACCCGATCGGACGTTACTTCGGCCTGATGATGGACGGCATGATCGGCAAGGACTACGAGCGCGGCCTCACGCGGCTGAAGACCGTCGTCGAGAAACTGCCCGCAGTCGATATCGCCGGCTTCACCGCCGAAGAGGTGCAGCTGGCCGCGCAGCCGATACTGCTGGTCAGCAAGACCTCGGCGCCGGACACGCCGTCCGTGACCAAGGCGTATGCAGACGCCTACGCTGAAATCACCGCGTTCATGAAGAAGCACAAGCTCAACCAGGCAGGTCCACCGCTCGGTATCGACGGGCCGATGAGCGCCACGAGCATGGAGTTCCAGCCGGGACTTCCGGTAGATCGTGGCGACGTGGCTGGCGAGGGCAATGTGCAGTCCGTGCAGAGCTATGCCGGCCGCGCTCTGAAGACCACGCATGTCGGTTCCTATGATGCTCTCGGCAAGACCTATGAGCGCTTCGCGGCTTATGTCGCGGCGCAGGCCTACACCCCTGCGGGCGCGACGTTCGCGTGGTATCTCGATGATCCTGCCAGCACTCCGCCCGAGAAGCTGCGCACGGAAATCTACTGGCCGGTGAAGTGACCGGCCTCGCGACCGCGGCAAACCCGTATATCCGCGGCGTTTGCCCACATGCTCGAATCCGCGCATGGATTCGGTACTGCGTCCCGCGGCGAGCTGGCGTGCGGCCCTGTGGGGCTGCGCCGCGCTGCTGAGCGCCGGATGGGCGGGCGCGGCCTGGGATGAATACAGCCGCGCCGGCTGGTCGACGTGGATGTCCATGTGCCGGATCGCGAAGCCGGCGTTCCTGACGGTGCTGCAGCTGTACGGCGCCCTGTTGCCGACCTCACTGATCGCGATGCTGGTGGCCGGCCTCGGGCTGCTCGGCGCGGCAGCGCTGGCCCGCGAGGATCAGCCGCGCGCGCTGGGTGGACTCGCGAGTCATGGGGCCTGTCTCGTCGCGATGCCGCTCGCGATCTATGCCTGCGCGCAGGGCCTGAACGCGTCGGCCGGATCCAGCGCGCAGCTGTTGACGATGCTGGCACTCGACCTCGGCCTCACGTTACTGCTGGTGCCCGTGCTGATGTGGCTGCTGCGCCCGATCGGCCTGGGCACGGTGCCGGACTGCTGCGCACCGACGGCCTCTCGCCTCGACTGATTCAGTCCCGCGTCCGCTCGACCCGCAACAGGCGCCAGGCGTCCGATTCATCGACCAGCTCGATCGTGAAGCGCTCGCCGTCCAGACCGCGGCGGCCGCCGACCTGCACGATCCGCAGTTCGATGCGCGCGCGATTCGGTTCCGGAAACTCGACGCTCTCTTCATGCACGATCAGTTCGATGCGCGGATTCAGCGCGAAATAGCCGCGTACGAACTGCTGGAGCTGCGCGCGATCATTGCCCTCGGCATCGCGGAAATCCTTCGACACGAGATCCATGGCCGCGCCCACGTCGCGCGTCTCGGCGGCCTTTTCGGCCGCAATCAGCACGGCGCGCACGGCTTCGTCAGGACCCTCGGGCTTGCCGCAGGCCGCGAGCGACAGGAGGCAGATCGTCAACAGCGCAACACGCATGGTCAGTCCGGAATCTGTATCAGTTTCAGCCGCGATCCGGCTCCGCTGCGCAGTGTGACATCGGTGCGGCGAACGCCAAAGTGCTCGGCGACCAGGCGGATCAGTTCCTCGTTCGCCTTGCCATCGACCGGAGCGGCCTTCAGCTTCACCTGCCACACGCCGTCATCGCCCGGCAGGATCTCGCTGCGGCGGGCGCTCGGCTTCACTTTCATGCGCAGGGTTCGCATGCAGCGCATGATCGCACGCCCGGGGACATCCGACTTGCGCACCCGGTGCGGCCGTCCTAGTGTGCGATCGCTCGATGTCATCCAGGAGTGTCACGTGAACGATTCGATCGCCGTCACCCGCCCGCTCGCCGGCTATGCGTCGGCGTTGAAGTTTCGCGACCTGCCACCCGAAGTCATCGCGATCGCGAAGATCTCGGTGCTGAACATCCTCGCGGCCGCCATCGGCGGTGCGCAGACGCGCATCGGTGCACTGCACCTGCAGCTGGCGAAGGAAATGGGCGGCGGAGTGCGGCAGTCGACCCTGCTCGGGGATGGCACGCGCGTCTCGCGCGCGGCGGCCGCGTACGCGAATGGCAGCCTCGCTTTCGCCCTCGACTATGAAGACGTCTGCCAGTACGTGATCCATCCGGGACCCATTGTTGTTCCGGCCGTGCTCGCCGTCGCCGAGTCGCTGCGGGCGAATGGTCGGCGCATGCTGACCAGCATCGTGTCGGGCTATGAAGTCGGCACGCGCATCGGCTGGGCGATGCAGCCAACGCCTGCGCGCGGCGCGCAGGTCTGGGGACAGCAGTACACGCCGTTCGCGTCCTGCGCGGCGATCGGCAACCTGCTCGGCCTGAAGCCCGAACAGATGGACGCCGCCTTCGGCGTCGCCGGCACCTATGCGCCGGTGCCGTCCGCGTACAAATACTTCGGCATCGTCGAGGAGACGCGGCCGATGCGCGAGGCCAAGCTCGGCTGGGGCTGGATGTCGATGGCGGGCACGATGGGCGCGCTGTCGGCGGCCGCCGGCTTCCGCGGCGGGCACGGCATCCTGGATGGCCGCGAAGGTTTCTGGATCATGGCGGGCTCGGACCAGTGCGACTTCCCGAAGATGCTGCAGGGCCTCGGCACGGAATGGCTGATCCTCGGCACGGATTTCAAGCTGCATCCCTCGATCGCCTGGAGTCACCCGCCCTTCGTCGCGCTGCAGAAGCTGATCGCCGAGCACCGCATCAAGCCTGCGCAGGTCGCGAAGGTGCGGGTGTGGAACGTCGGTGTCTCGCGGATCGCGGACTTCAAGCCGGCCGGCGCCGTCGATGCCCAGTTCTCGCTGCCCTATGCCGTGGCGACGACGCTGCTCGGCCTGCCGTTGAGCCCTTCGCTGTATTCGGACCGCACGCTGCGCAGCGCGAAAGTGCGCGCGATGCTCGGTCGCATCGAGTGTCTCGCCGATCCGCAGATGGATCTCGACTGGTTCCAGGGCAACAAGATGCGGTCACGCGTCGAAATCACGCTGACCGATGGTCGTCGCGTCGAGGCGAGCGCGACCTTCCCGGGCGACAAGCCACCCTATGGTCGCGACCAGGTCATCGCCAAGCTCGAGGCGATGTCCGACGGACTGCTCAGCGCCGCGCGCGTGCAGCAGATCATCGCCACCGTGGACCGTCTCGAAAAACTGGACGATGTCGGCGCGCTGGCACGACTGCTCGTGCCGGCGAAGGCGAAGCCGCGCGCGAAGCGGCGCTCAGGGAATTGAGGCAGCGGCTTTTTCTGCGCGAATCTTCGTGATCGCCGCTTCGATCCAGGCCTGCACTTCGGCGTTGATTTCGCGCACATCGCGGCCGGTCGCATCGATCGGCTGGCCGACGACCACCTGGATCGTGCCGCGCTTCTTCAGCAGGCCGCGGCGCTGCCAGTAGAAGCCGGCGTCATGCGCGACCGGTACGACCAGGCGGCCCGCGCGACTCGCGAGCAGCGCGCCGCTGACGCCGTACTTGCGCGTCTCGCCGGGCGCCATCCGCGTGCCTTCGGGAAAGATCAGCACGGAGAGCCCATCATCGAGCCGCTTCTGGCCGGCGCCGATGACGAGATTGACTGCCGATGTGCCGGAGCTGCGATCGATCGGGATCGAGCGCAGCTGCGCGAGTCCCCAGCCGAAGAACGGCAGCCACATCAGTTCGCGCTTCAGCACCAGCGCCTTCGCGGGCCCGACCAGGAACTGGCCGATTGTTTCCCATGCGGACGCGTGCTTCCACAGCTGGATATGCGGCACCGTCGGAAAATTCTCCGCGCCGCGGACTTCGAAGCTCAGGCCGCACAGCAGTCGCAGCCCGCCGAGGATCGAACGCGCATAGACGCGCGTCAGCGCATAGCGGCCGCGGATCGGCAGCACCGAGCAGGCGATCACGAAGAAGATCGCGTAGAGGAACGTCCAGACGAACAGGAAGATCGTGAAGACGAAGGACAGGATCAGCTGCATGCGATGCCCGCCATGTTGTTCAACCCGGAAGCCGTGACAGATCGGCGATGCCGCTGAACAGTCCGCGCAGCTCGGCCAGCAGCGCGAGCCGGTTGTTGCGCAGCGCGGCGTCCGGATCGTTGACCATGACCGCATCGAAGAACTGATCGACTTCGGGCTTCAGCGTCGCGAGTTCGCCGAGCGCGCCGGCATAGTCGCGCCGCGCAATCGCCTGGCGCACGGGTTCGCGGTGCGCGGCCAGCGCTGCGCCGAGCGCCGTCTCCGCCGGTTCGCGGAACAGTGCCGGATCGATCACGCCGTTGCCCGCCGTGGAGCCTTCCGACTTCTTCAGGATGTTGGCGATGCGTTTGTTGGCCGCCGCAAGGCTTGCGGCTTCGGGCCGTTCCAGGAATGCCGCCAGCGCATGCAGACGTGAGTCGATGTCGAGCGGTGAGCGCGGTGAGGTCGCGAGCACGGCGTCGAGCTGTTCGCCGGTGATCTTCGCAGCGTCCTGGCCGTCGCCGCCGCTGCCTTCAAGGTAATAGGCGCGCAGGCGTTCCTGGATGTACTGCAGCACCTCGGCCGCGGCGGTCGCGCTCTTCACCGGCTGGGCGGCGACGGCAACGTCGATCAGCGCCGGCAGGTCCAGGTCGAGGCGCTGCTCGATGCACAGGCGCAGCACGCCGATGGCCGCACGCCGCAGACCGAAGGGATCCTTGGTACCGCTCGGCTTCTGGCCAATCGCGAAGATGCCGGCGAGGGTGTCGAGACGATCCGCGAGCGCGACCGCCAGACCGACCCGCGTCGCCGGCAGTGCATCGCCCGCGCCGCGCGGCATGTAGTGCTCACGGATGCCGGCGCTGACATCGCCCGGCTCACCATCGGCGGCGGCGTAGTAGGCACCCATCACGCCTTGCAGCTCGGGGAACTCGCCGACCATCGAGCTGATCAGGTCGCATTTGGCGAGTTCGGCCGAACGCTTCGCCTGCGAAACGTCCGCGCCGATTATTGAGGCTATTGTTTCGGAAAGAGCGGTAATTCGTCGGGTCTTGTCCCCAATCGAGCCGAGCTTGGCCTGGAAGGTGACGGTCTCCAGGCCGACCAGGCGGGCCGCCAGCGGTGTCTTGCGGTCCTGCAGATAGAAGAACTCGGCATCCGACAGGCGCGGCCGCACGACGCGCTCGTTGCCGGCCCGGACCTTGGCCGGATCCCGACTCTCGATGTTGCTGACGGTGATGAACACCGGTTGCAGTCGGCCCGCAGCGTCTTCCAGCGGGAAGTATCTCTGGTGCTCCTGCAGCGTCGAGATCAGCACCTCGCGCGGCAGTTCGAGGAAGCGAGGTTCGAACCGTCCCTCGATCGCCACCGGCCATTCGACCAGTGCGGTGACCTCGTCGAGCAACGCGTCGCTGACGATGGCGCGGCCGCCGAGCCGGGCCGCCAGGGCCTCGACCTGCGCGCGGATGCGCTCGCGCCGCGCGGCGAAGTTCGCCAGCACCTTGCCGCGGGTCTCCAGCAGCGATTCGTAATCGGCAGCCGCGGTGATCTCGATGGGCGCGGGGGCCATGAAGCGATGACCGCGCGTGGTCCTGCCGGCGCGGGTGTCGAGCAGGTTCGCGTCGATCACGTCCTGGCCGAACAGCATCACCACCCAGTGCACGGGACGAACGAACTCGGCACTGCCTGCGCCCCAGCGCATGCGCTTCGGGATCGGCAGTGCGTCGAGAGCGGCCTGGATCATGCCGGGCAGCAGGCTGGCGGTGGCCGCGCCGGGCTTTGCGCCGTTGAAGAACAGAAACTCGCCCTTGCCTTCCTTGACGCGCTCGAGCTGCGCGACAGGTACGCCGCAGCTCTCGGCGAACGCGGTGGCTGCGCGAGTCGGCGTGCCGGCCGCATCGAAGGCCGCATTGACAGGCGGACCCTTGCGCTTGATCTGTTGCGGCGGTTGTTCGACCGGCAACGCGCGCACCCGCAGGGCGAGCCGGCGCGGTGCGGCGAAGGATTCGATGCCGCCATGCGCGAGGCCCGCGGTGGCGAGCGAGGCCGCGACATGCTCACGCAGCGAATTCTCGAGATCGCGCAGCGCGCGCGGCGGCAGCTCTTCCGTGCCGAGCTCGAACAGGAAATCGCGTGGGCTGCTCATGTCGCGGCCTTCTGCGCGACAGCGCCACGGCACATCGGAAAACCCAGCGCTTCGCGACTGTCGTAGTAGGCCTGCGCCACGCCGCGCGCGAGTGTGCGCACGCGCAGGATGTAGCGCTGTCGCTCGGTGACCGAGATCGCGCGACGCGCGTCCAGCAGGTTGAACGTATGGGAAGCCTTCAGCACCTGCTCGTACGCCGGCAGTGCGAGCTTCGCGGCGAGCAGCGCGGTGCAGGCGGCTTCGTGCTCGTCGAAGTGACGCAGCAGCACGGCCGTATCCGCGTGCTCGAAGTTGTAAGCCGACTGCTCGACTTCGTTCTGGTGATAGACGTCGCGATAGGTGACCGGACCCTGGGGGCCGATGGTCCAGACGATGTCGAACACGCTCTCGACGCCCTGCAGGTACATCGCGAGGCGTTCCAGGCCGTAGGTGATTTCGCCGGTGACGGGACGGCAGTCGAGACCGCCCACCTGCTGGAAATAGGTGAACTGCGTGACTTCCATGCCGTTCAGCCAGACCTCCCAACCCAGGCCCCAGGCGCCGAGTGTCGGCGATTCCCAGTTGTCCTCGACGAAGCGGATGTCATGCGTCAGCGGATCGAACCCGAGCATGCGCAGCGAATCCACATAGCGATCGAGGATGTCGAGCGGCGAGGGCTTCATCACCACCTGGAACTGGTAGTAGCGCTGCAGGCGGAACGGGTTGTCGCCGTAGCGGCCGTCCGTCGGCCGGCGCGAGGGCTGCACGTAGGCCGCGTTCCAGGGTTCCGGTCCGAGCGATCGCAGGAAGGTCGCGGTGTGAAAGGTGCCGGCGCCCATCTCCATGTCATACGGCTGCAACACGACGCAGCCCTGTTCGGACCAGTATTTCTGCAACGCGAAGATCAATTCCTGGAAAGTCAGGGGTGCGGCGGGCGATGAATCGGCCATGAAAATCCTGTGCGTCCGGCATGCGGCCGCGGGGGCCTCGGGAATTCGAGCGCCGAATTATAGCCGGGCGCGACAGCACTCCGCCGCGCGGGTAGACTTTCCGATGGCGCCGGGACACAGGTCGGTCCGTCGCTTCCCATTTTTCGATCACCCATCTGCCGCGTCCGCGCGGTGGGCCGGTACAGGGAAGGTCTGATCAATTCACATGGGCGCGGCCGAGACGGAATTCCGCTCGAGCAAGGCGCGACGAGCGATGTGTATCGAGATACATGAGCGAGGAGCAACGCGGCGCGAGCGGAAATCCGTCCGGCCCCAGAGGGTTGCGAGCGGGACGCACGCCCGCTGCGTTGCTCCCTCCTCAGGTGGAATCACCACGTGTCGTCGGTCGCGCCTTGCTGGCGTGCCTCGCGCTCGCAACGCGCCTCATGTGAATCGATCAGACCTTCCCTCGGTAACTCCGTCTTCCGCACGAGCCACGCCATGAACTCCAGCCGAAATCGCATCGTTCTCGTGTTTGCCGTGGTCACGCTGGCCGCCTGTGCCCAGGGCGGTCCGCCGCAGATGCCACCGCCGGCGGTGAACGTCGCGCAGGTCGTCACGGAGACGATTTCCGAATGGGACCCGTACGACGGCCGCATCGCGGCGATCGATTCGGTCGAGATCCGTCCGCGGGTCACCGGCTATCTCGCCGCCACGCACTTCCGCGAGGGTGGCCGCGTCGCAAAGGGCGCGTTGCTGTTCAGCGTCGACGATCGCGAATACCAGGCCGCCTTGGCGAGTGCCCGCGCCAACACGGCGCGTGCCGTGACGCGGGCTGACGTTGCGCGGATCGAATCGGATCGCGCCGAGAAACTGAAGGCCGCGCGCGCGATCTCCGACGAGGAGCTCGAATCGCGCCGCGGCGAGCGGCGTCAGGCGGACGCCGACGTCGCGGCGGCGCGTGCGCAGGAGCGTCAGGCGGCGCTGAACGTCGAGTTCACGCAGATCCGTTCGCCGATCGCTGGCCTCGTCAGTTCTGCGCGCGTGCGGCCCGGCAACCTCGTCTCGGCCGGCACCACGCTGCTGACGACGGTCGTCTCGACTGACCCGGTGTATGTCGAGTTCGAGGGCGACGAACGCATGTACCTCAAGTACCAGGACCTGGCGAAAGCCGGCGAGCGCAAGAGCTCGCGCGATGCGCGCAATCCGGTGCGGGTCGGACTCGCGAACGAAGCCGGTTACCCGCATGAAGGCGAGATGGTGTTCGTCGACAACGTCCTCGATCCGAGCACCGGCACGATCCGCGTGCGCGCGCAGCTGTCCAACAAGGACGGCACGTTCACGCCGGGGCTGTTCGCGCGCGTGCAGCTGCTCGGCAGCGGCGAGCACCCGGCGATGCTGATCCACGAGCGCGCCGTGCTGACGGACCAGGATCGCAAGTACGTGTACGTGGTCGGCGAGGACAATCTCGCGCAGCGCAAGGACGTGCGCCTCGGTGGTCAGCTCGGGGAGATGCGCATCGTGCTGAGTGGTCTGGCGGCGAAGGACCGCGTCGTCGTCAACGGCGTGCGCAAGATCTTCTTCCCCGGCATGCCGGTGGCGCCGCAGCTCGTGCCGATGGACAAGCCCGACTATGAGCCGCCGCCCAAGCCGGCATCGAAGCCTCAAGAATCGAAGCCCGAAAAGCCGTGAAGATCGACGCGTCACGTTTCTTCATCGACCGGCCGATCTTCGCGGCGGTCCTGTCGATCCTGATCTTCATCGCCGGCGCACTGGCGATTCCGTCGCTGCCGCTGTCCGAGTATCCGGACGTCGTGCCGCCGACGGTGCAGGTGCGAGCCGTCTATCCGGGCGCCAACCCCTCGACGCTGTCGCAGACCGTGGCTGCACCGCTCGAGGAGGCGATCAACGGCGTCGACGACATGATCTACATGAAGTCGGTGTCGGCGTCCGACGGCGTGATGGCGCTCGACATCGTGTTCGCGATCGGCACGGACGTAGACCGTGCGCAGGTGCAGGTACAGAACCGCGTGTCGCAGGCGTTGCCGCGACTGCCGGAGACCGTGCGCCAGCTCGGTGTGTCGACGGTGAAGTCGTCGCCGAACCTCACGCTGGTCGTGTTCATCAACTCGCCGGACGGCACCTACGATCAGCTGTACCTGCGCAATTTCATCCTGCTGAACATCCGCGATGAGCTGAACCGCATCGATGGCGTCGGCCAGGCCATCATCTTCGGCGGTGGCGATTACGCGATGCGCGTCTGGCTCGATCCGGAGAAGACCGCCGCACGCGGCATTTCCGCCGGTGATGTGGTTCGGGCCCTGCGCGAACAGAACGTAGAGGTATCCGCTGGCTCCATCGGCGCACCGCCGCAGCCGGACGGCGCCGACCTGCAGATCTCGATCAACCTGCAGGGTCGGCTTGCGAGCATCGAGGAATTCGGCGATGTGATCGTCAAGACCGGCCCGAACGGTGAACTGACGCGGGTACGGGACATCGCGCGCGTCGAACTCGGCGCCTCCGAATACTCGTTGCGTGCGCTGAACGACGGCAAGCCCGCGATCGCGATCCCGATCTTCGAGGCGCCGGGTGCGAACACGATCCAGCTTTCGGACGACGTCCGCGCGACGATGACGCGCCTCGCGAAATCATTCCCGCCCGGCATCGAGTGGAGCGTCGACTACGATCCCACGGTGTTCGTGCGCCAGTCGATCAGTTCGGTGATCACGACGCTGTTCGAGGCGATCCTGCTGGTCGTGATCGTGGTCGTGCTGTTCCTGCAGACCTGGCGCGCCTCGATCATCCCGCTGCTCGCGGTGCCGGTGTCCATCGTCGGAACGTTCTCCGTGCTGTGGATGCTCGGCTTCTCGATCAACACGCTGACCTTGTTCGGTCTCGTGCTCGCGATCGGTATCGTCGTCGATGATGCGATCGTCGTGGTCGAGAACGTCGAGCGCAACATCGAGGCGGGCCATCCGCCGCGCGAAGCCGCGCATCTGGCGATGTCTGAGGTATCCGGCCCGATCATCGCGATCGGCCTCGTGCTGACGGCGGTGTTCGTGCCGCTGGCTTTCATCGGAGGTGTCACCGGCGAGTTCTACCGTCAATTCGCCGTGACCATCGCGATCTCGACTCTGATCTCGACGATCAATTCGCTGACGCTGTCGCCGGCGCTCGCGGCCGTGCTGCTGCGCCCGCACGATGCGCCGCCGGATCGCATTTCGCAGCTGATCGAACGGTCGCTCGGCTGGGTTTTCCGGCCGTTCAATCGCCGCTTCCGCAGCGCCAGCGAAAGCTACGCGAATCGCGTGCAGTCGCTGCTCGGCCGCCGCCGCTACGCGATTGCCGGCTATGCCGTGATGCTGGTGGTTGCGGTGCTGGCGTTCCGTGCGGTACCCGCAGGGTTCATCCCGATCCAGGACAAGCAGTATCTCTTCGCAGGCGCTTTGCTGCCGGAGGGCGCTTCGCTCGATCGCACCCAGGCGGTCACCGAGCGGATGAGCGCCATCGCGAAATCGATGCCGGGTGTCGCGAGCGTCGTGGCATTTCCAGGGCTCAATGCGCTGCAGAGCTCGAACACGCCGAACAACGCGACCGTCTTCATCGGGCTCTCGCCGGCGGAGGATCGTGACATCTCGGCGGTGGAGCTGGTGCAGCGGCTCAACATCGCGTTCAGCGGGATCAAGGAAGGCCTTGCGTTCGCACTGATGCCGCCCGCGGCGATCGGTCTCGGCAACGCGGCAGGTTTCGAGATGTACGTGCAGGATCGTGCCGGACTCGGCTTCGGCGAACTGAATACGCAAGCCCAGGCGCTGGTCGGCCGGATGCGGCAGACGCCCGGTTTCGATCCGTTCTCGATCCTCACCAGCTACCAGGCCAACGTGCCGCAGCTCGAGGCCGTCGTCGATCGGGCGCGCGCGAAGCAGCAGGGTGTGGCGCTGACGGATCTGTACGAGACGATGCAGGTCTATCTCGGGTCGGCCTACGTCAACGACTTCAACCTGTTCGGCCGCACCTACACCGTATATGCGCAGGCCGACGCGAAGTACCGCGACGAGACAGCGGACATCTCGCGCCTGAAGGTGCGCAACGCCGCAGGAATGATGGTGCCGCTCGGCGGCCTCGTCACGGTGTCGCAGGGCTATGGCCCGGATCCGGTCGTGCGCTTCAACGGCTATCCGGCCGCCGACATTTCGGGCGGTGCGGATCCCGCGCTGATGTCGTCGGCGGAAGCTCTCGAGACCGCGGCGCAGCTCGCCCGCGAGACGCTGCCGTCCGGCATGAGCTTCGAATGGTCAGGACTGACGTATCAGCAGGTCACGCAGGGCAGCGCGGCACTTCTGGTGTATCCGCTGAGCGTGCTGTTCGTGTTCCTGGTGCTCGCGGCGCTGTACGAGAGCTGGACGCTGCCACTCGCCGTGATCCTGATCGTGCCGCTGTGCCTGCTCGCGGCAATCGGCGGTACCTGGATGATCAATTTCTTCCACGGACTGTGGCTCGCCGTGTTCGGCGCGACCGCGCCGCCGACCTTCCTCGACAACAACGTGTTCACACAGGTCGGTCTCGTCGTGCTGATGGGCCTGGCCTGCAAGAACGCCATCCTGATCGTCGAGTTCGCACGCGAGCTCGAGCAGCAGGGGCGTGACACGATGGCGGCGGCGATCGAAGCCTGCCGGTTGCGGCTGCGGCCGATCCTGATGACCAGTGCCGCATTCATCATGGGCGTGTTGCCGCTGGTGTTCGCCTCCGGCGCCGGCTCGGAGATCCGCCACGTGATGGGCCTGACGGTGTTCCTCGGCATGCTCGGCGTCACGCTGTTCGGACTCTTCCTGACGCCAGTCTTCTACGTCGTCCTGCGCCGTTGGGCCCTCCGTCATGCGTAACGCTGTCATCGCATTGGTCGTTGCGCCCGTCGTCGCCATGGCGTTGTCCGCCTGCACCGTGGGTCCGCGCTACCGCGAACCCGCAGCGCCAGTGCCCGCCAGCTTCGATCGCGCCGACGGCGCGCAGTTTTCAGCTGAGCCGGTCGCGCCGCAACTCTGGCGCAGCTTCAACGAACCCGAGCTTACGGCGCTGATCGAACGCGCGTTGCGCGAGAACCGCACGCTCGCACAGGTGCAGGCGCGTCTCGATGAGGCACGCGCGTTGCGTGGCCTGACGGTGTTCGGCCTGTTGCCGACCGTCACGGCATCGGCCGATCGTGAGCGCAGCGACCCGAGCTCGCTCGATCCCTTCCTGCCGTCGGGCCAGCCTGCTACGACGGTCTATCGCGCCGGGTTCGATGCCTCCTGGGAGATCGACCTGTTCGGCGCGTCGCGCCGCGCCGCCAGCGCAGCGCGCAGCGAGACGACGGCGCGCGAGGGTGATCTCGACGCGGCGCGTGCCTCTACCGCAGCCGAAGTTGCCCAGGCCTGGTTCGCGCTGCGTGGTGCGCAGGCCAGGCTCGACATCCAGCGTCGCAATCTCGACAACCTGCGCGACAACCAGCGCATCCTCGCCGCAAGACTCGAGGCCGGTCGCGGCACCGAGTTCGACGTCGCGCGTGCGCAGAGTCTTGTCGCCGGCATCGCCGCACAGTTGCCGGAGACCGAGGCCGAAGTCACGCGACAGGAACAGCGGCTCGCGGTGCTGGTCGCGCTGCCGGTGGCCGAGCTGCGCGAGAAATGGCTCGCACCGTCACGGCCGGTGCCGAACCTCGCGCCCATTGTTGCCGTGGGCACGCCGGCGGACTGGCTGCGTCGCCGCCCGGACATCCGCGCGGCCGAACGGCGCCTCTCGGCGGCCACGGCGAAGATCGGCATCGAGCAGGCGGACTGGCTGCCGAAGATCTCGCTGCTCGGTGGCTTCGGTTACACCGCGCAGACGCGCGACGATCTGTTCGACAGATCCGCCGAGCGCTGGCGTTACGGTCCTTCGATCGCGTGGAGTTTTCTCGATGCCGGCCGCGTGCGGCAGCGTGTGCGTGCGGCGAAGGCGCGCGGCGCCGAAGCGCTCGCGGCCTACGACGACACCGTGCTGCGCGCACTCGAGGAGACCGAGAACGCGCTGGCGGCCTATCGCGCTGCGAATGAATCGCTGGCAGCGAATCAATCTGGCCTCGACGCGAGCCGTCGCGCGGCAGAGTTCGCGCGCGTGCGCTATGACGCAGGTGCGAGCGACTTTGTCGTCGTGCTGGATGCGGAGCGCACGCTGCTCGAGTTCGAATCGAGCACGGTGCAGGCGTCGGTGGCTCGTGCGACGGCATTGGCCGTGCTGAACAAGGCGCTGGCCGGAGACTTCGCGCGCGCGTCGCGCTAGCGCGTATTGCGGGTTCGGATTTCTGGCGCGGCTCAGTCCATGACGAAACCGCGCAGCGCTTCGATGTGCTGCTGCAGGCCCGGTTCTCCCAGCCAGTGCGACAGTTTGCCGGTCTGCACCCGGCGCAGTGATTCCGTCAGAGCCTCGATCTGTTTTTGACGCGCGGCCTCGAATGCCTCGTTCGCATCCTGGTTGATGCTGCGCAGCGCATGCAGGATCAGACGCGCCGTGTCGTATTGCTCATGCTCGGCGCAGCTGACGACGGCGGACACGCAGGGCGCCGCGCCGGCGTCGAGTAAACGCTGCGCGATGTCCATGGGACCGCCGGCGTGCAGGTCCTCGAGTGCACGTGTCGGAACCGGGGCGCCGCAGTCGAGCAGTGCGGCGGTGGCGGCAAAGCTGCGCTGCACGATCGTCGCCTCTATCAAGCCGGCGCTGCCCAGCAGCGGGGCGTGCAGCGGTATCCCGGCCTGCGCGAGTCTGCGCACGAGCTGTGGGTCGTCAGACCTGACGGCTTCTTCCAGCGCCAGCATCGCGAGCGCGGGGTCCGCGGCGAGCCATCCACCTTCGAGCGCGCCGCGCCAGTTGACCCACGCGCTTCGATAGAACGCGAGCAGCCGCTCAGCGAGCGGGCGATCGAGAGCGTGTTCGGCGATGCGGGTGTCGAGATAGTCGACCAGCGTCCGGCCGGTGTGCACGTCGCCGTGCGGTACGAGAGGATCATGATGCAGCACCAGTGCGTGGAACGCGCCGCGCAGGTCGGTGGAGATGGTCGCGAGCGCATCTTCGTGCAGTCGGTGAGTCCACGCGGGCGGCAGGCCCTGCTTCCACGCGAGGATGTGGCCGTAGTCATGGCCGGGTTGCACGACGGCGTAGATCCGGTCGCAGTACTCGAAGCCACCGAAGGGTAGCGCGTCGAGCTTGCCCTGCCATTCGCGTCCCGCTTCGTCCGCGACTTCCTCGGCGAGTTCCAGTTCGTGTTCGATCCAGCCGGCGAGGTCGTGGTAGGCCTCGCTGCCGTTCCAGAACAGCTCGCTCCAGCTGACCGCTTCGCGCTGCTCGGCCATCGACAGCACGAGGTCGTAGTCGAGCGCACCGCCGGCCGTCATGCGCCACAGCTCGAGCAGCTGCGGCGGGATCGGCCCGGAGCACACCGCCTGCACGGCAGCGATGTCGGCCTCGCTCATCGCGGGCTGCGCATCGAAGATCACCCGATCTTCGTACAGCAGGATGCCATGCGCGCGCAGCGTCGCGAGCTCGGCGGTCGAGAACGGCTCTGTCACCCGATCATCCCGCGAATGAGCATCCCTTCAGGTCTCCAGCAGGCGGATCTCGTAGACCTGCGCGATGCGCTGGCCGTCCCACACATATCGCAGGTGGCGGCTCTGCCGCACGTTCGACGCAAGCCGCGGGCGGAAAGCCGCGAGGTTCTGCGCGCCGTCGCGTCGCACGCTGTCGTAGCAGACGCCGTCGGCGCCGCGCCGCCGCAGCTCACGCGCATACGCCTGCGAATGGCCGTAGTCATCCGGATCGTACAGCGCTGCGAAATCCGACTCGCTGCGTCGGCCGCGAAGGTCGTGGAAGGTGCCGGTGACGTCGATCAGATAGCAGCGCAACTCGATTTCGGTGGGTGGCTCGCGCGTTGCGCGCAGGAACTTCTCGCGATGATGGCGCGTCTCGGCGATCGCGGTCTCGAGCGTGTCCGCGACGTACAGTGCGCCGGCATGCGCATCGGCAAAGCGGCTGCCGTCGGGATTCAGGTGCGTGAACGGCGCCATGATCACCGATGCGCCCGGCCCGGACACGCGATCCGCGGCCGGCACCAGCGAGATCTCGCCGATCGCGTCGCGCAGTCTCGGATTGGTCAGCGATTCGAGTGCGGCCAGTGCGTCCCAGTCCGCGGGGTCGGCGACGCGCTCGAACAGGTCGATGGGCGGGAAGCGGCTCGCCACCAGACGAAAGCCCGGTTGCCACTGCAGCGGGATCGTGGCGGTGCGCGCCGCGAGCTCAGCCGCGCTCGGCATCGAGGTACTGCCGCACCAGGAAGAGATCGGAGACCTGGCCCGAGAGCATGCGATCGAGTGCCGAGCGGCCGCCGAACAGCGGCGCATCGTTGGGTCGGCGCAGCCAGGCATCGGCGGCGGACGATTCCTTGAACAGCAACTGCAGTGCCTTGTAGATGCCGAGCAGATACGACAGGCGCTCGAGCGTGTCTGGCGGCAGCTGCACGGCCGGATCCTTGCGCCACTTGAACCAGGTGGAGCGCGAGCGCACGCCGAGCAGGCGCATCTGGTCGGCCACACTCAGGCCCCACAATTCCGCGATTTTCGCGAAGGCGCGCAGTCCCGGTGCACCGAGAGAGCGCAGGGCGTCCGGTGGCTGGGGAGTGATGGTTCGAATTCCGGTTTGCATGTGATTATATTCGCACACAATCATTCTGAAAGTCCATAAAGAAACATGACCCGACGCACTGATCCGGGGCGGAGGGCCGGATCGCCGAGGTCGGCAGCTCAATTGCGGCGCGCATCGCACCGATATGAAGCAGAATATGGCGGGAGCGCACCAGAACGGGGCATTTTTCGAATCTGATTGAAGCCAAGCCCTTGAATTCATTCAACCCATTCACTGGCACGGACGGTGCAATACGAAAGCACCGCGAGTGCACTGCCCTGGTGCTGCATGCGCGAGCACACAACGAAGACTGTCCCCGGAGGCGACATGACCCCTAGCGATGTAATGAAGCTGATCAAAGACAAAGAGGTGAAGTGGGCCGACCTGCGCTTCACGGACACCCGCGGCAAGGAGCAGCACGTCACCATTCCGGCGAAGCTCGTCGACGACGGCCTGTTCCGCGACGGCAAGATGTTCGACGGCTCGTCGATCGGCGGCTGGAAGGGCATCAACGAGTCCGACATGATCCTGATGCCGGAAGCGGATACGGCGATCCTGGATCCCTTCTTCGAAGAGTCCACGGTCAACATCCGCTGCGACGTCATCGAGCCGGCCACCATGCAGGGCTACGAGCGCGACCCGCGTTCCATCGGCAAGCGCGCCGAGGCCTACCTCAAGAGCACCGGCATCGCCGATGGCGCGATGTTCGGCCCCGAGAATGAATTCTTCATCTTCGACAGCGTGCGCTGGAAGAACGAGCTGCACGGCTGCTCGTACGAAATCGATTCGGTGCAGGGTGCGTGGAACAGCAACACGGAATACCCGGAAGGCAACAAGGGTCATCGTCCTGGCATCAAGGGCGGTTACTTCCCGGTGCCGCCGGTCGACGCCTACCAGGACATCCGCAATGCGATGTGCGGCGCCTGCGAAGAGCTCGGCCTCGTCGTCGAAGTGCACCACCACGAAGTGGCCACGGGCGGCCAGTGCGAAATCGGTATCGGTCCCGGCGGCCTCGTCAAGAAGGCTGACCAGGTGCAGATCCTGAAGTACGCCGTGCACAACGTGGCTGCAGGCTACGGCAAGACGGCGACGTTCATGCCGAAGCCGCTGGTCGGCGACAACGGCTCGGGCATGCACGTGCACCAGTCGTTGCAGAAGGACGGCAAGGCGCTGTTCGCCGGCGACAAGTACGGCGGTCTGTCCGAACTCGCGCTGTACTACATCGGCGGCATCATCAAGCACGCGAAGGCGATCAACGCGTTCACGAATGCCGGCACGAACAGCTACAAGCGTCTGGTGCCGGGCTTCGAAGCACCCGTGATGCTCGCGTACTCCGCGCGCAATCGCAGCGCCTCGATCCGCATTCCGTTCGTCGCGAACCCGAAGGCGCGCCGCATCGAAGTGCGCTTCCCGGACTCGTCGGCCAACCCGTACTTCGCGTTTGCCGCGATGATGATGGCGGGCCTCGACGGCATCCAGAACAAGATCCACCCCGGCGATCCGGCGGACAAGGATCTGTACGACCTCGAGCCGGAAGAAGCGAAGCACATCCCGACGGTGTGCCACTCGCTCGACCAGGCGCTCGAGCACCTCGACAAGGATCGCGAGTTCCTGACGCGCGGTGGCGTGTTCACCAATGACGTCATCGACGCGTACATCGCGCTGAAGACGCAGGAAGTGACCCGTTTCCGCATGAGCACGCACCCGGTCGAGCTCGATCTGTACTACAGCTGCTGAAGCTGCACTCTTGATCCGGGATTCCGGGGCAGAACTGGGGGTGTGGCGGCCATATGGCTGCCACGCCCCTTTTTTCACCGATACGACCTGAACGGACCCAAACTGTGAACCCGAGCGGCATTTCATCGGTCCAAGCATGGGAAGTCGCGAAGTTCGCGACTATGCTGGGTACCTATGCCGCACACCGTCGGACAGTTTCCGGGCGAGTGGTTCACGCTTCGCAGCCGCGTTGCGGCCGCGGCGTCGCTCGGCCTGATCAGCCTTTGTCTGCTGGCCGCCGAGGCCGCACCCAAGACTTATGTCTGGTACGACAAGGAAGGCCACGCGCATTACAGCGACCGGCCGCAGACGGGTGCCGAGGAAGTCGTCCTCCCGCCCGCGCAGACCTATTCCGCACCGGCGCCCGCGACGACATCCAAGTCCGGCGCCGGCCAGGGCAATGCATCGCCCACCGCGCCAGGCGTGGCCTGCCGCATCATTTCGCCGACGCCCGAGGAAACGATCGTCAACCAGCCTGTGTTGACGGTCAGCGCTCAGGGTCCGCAGCGCGCCACTGCGACGCTGCGATTGAACGGCGCCTCGATCAATTCCGTCGATGGGCAGCCTGTCTTCAAGGTGACGCCGATTCCGCGTGGCACCTACACGGCCACGGTGGTTTTCACCGGCATGACGGGCGCGATTACCTGCCAGACAGCGACCGTGACGTTCTACGTGCGGCAGCCTTCCGTGATCAAGCCGCCGACGGCCGCGCCGAGGGCGCCCGCCCGCAGCTGATCCGCGGTCCGGGTCGCCGCGGAGCTCAACATGGCCGTTGAGTTCTATGCGACCTCGCCGCTCTCCCACTACGATCCGAACGATCTTCTCGACGCGCTCGCGACCGGCATCGTCGTGCTCGATGCGCAGTTGTGCGTGGTCTATGCGAATGTGGCAGCGCAGGGCCTGCTCGCGATGAGCTTCAACCAGGCACGCGGCCGCCCGTTCCAGGACCTGTTCATCGATTGCAATGGACTGATTGCGACGTTGAAGCGCGCGCAGAACGGCGCCGAATCCATCTCCGAACGCGAGGTCCCGGTGCGACCTGTCACCACACCGCGCGAGCCGCGTGTGCTCGACATCACCGCCACGCCGCTCGAAGGGCAGATGACCGGCACGCACGTGCTGATCGAACTTTCCGATGAAACGCAGCGCACGCGCCTTACGCAGGAGAGCGAACTGCGGGCCCGACTCGACGGCAGTCGCATGATGACGCGTCAGTTGGCACACGAGATCAAGAATCCACTCGGAGGGTTGCGCGGTGCCGCGCAGCTGCTCGAACGCGAACTGTCGGACCCGAACCTGCGCGAATACACCGGCGTGATCATCGGCGAAGCCGATCGTCTGACGGCGCTGGTCGATTCGATGGCCGGCCCGACGCGCGCGCCGCAGAAAGTGCGCATGAACGTGCACGAGATCTGCGAGCACGTGTATCGCCTGCTGCGCAGCGAAGCGCACGCCACGGTGCTGGTCGAACGAGACTACGACCCGAGCCTGCCGGAAGGTGATCTCGATCGCCATCAGATCATCCAGGCGTTGCTGAACCTCGCGCGCAATGCGCTGCAGGCCATCGGCGACCGCGGCCGCATCACGCTGCGTACGCGCGTCGCCACGAACGTGCGCATCGGCCTTGCGCGACACCGGCTCGCGGCACGCATCGAGATCGAGGACAACGGTCCCGGCGTGCCGGAGGCGATCCGCGGCAGCCTTTTCTTTCCGCTGGTCACCGGCCGCGCAAACGGCACGGGACTGGGCCTCGCCGTCGCGCAGGAACTCGTGACGCGCAATGGCGGCGCGATCGAATTCCAGAGCGAATCCGGCCGGACCATCTTCTCCATCGTATTGCCTCTCGAGGAACCGCTGTCATGAACGCAGAACCGCTGCGCGTCTGGCTCGTCGACGATGACGCCTCCATTCGCTGGGTGCTGGAGCGCGCGCTGCGCAATGGCGGCATGCTGCCGAAGAGCTTCGACGCGGCCGAAGGCGCGCTCGCGGCGCTGCGCAGCGAAGCGGCACCTGACGTTCTGATCACCGATATCCGCATGCCGGGGCAGTCCGGGCTCGAACTGGTCAAGCGCATCCGCGGCTCGCGTCCGCAACTGCCGGTCATCGTGATGACGGCGCATGCGGATCTCGACAGCGCCGTCTCGGCTTACGAGAGCGGTGCGTTCGAGTATCTGCCCAAGCCGTTCGACATCGATCAGGCAGTCGATCTCGTGCGCCGTGCGGCGACGACGACGGCGCGCGCCGCGAACGACGCCGCGGTGCCGCCGACCATTCCCGAACTGCTCGGCCGCGCGCCGGCGATGCAGCAGGTATTCCGCGCGATCGGCCGGCTGTCACGCTCGAGCGTGACCGTGCTGATCACCGGCGAATCCGGTACCGGCAAGGAGCTGGTCGCGCGTGCGCTGCACGAGCACAGCCCGCGCGCCGGCAAGCCGTTCATCGCGCTGAACACCTCCGCGATTCCTGCGGAGCTGCTCGAGTCAGAACTGTTCGGCCACGAGAAGGGTGCCTTCACGGGCGCAGACTCGCTGCGCCGCGGCCGTTTCGAACAGGCCGATGGCGGCACGCTGTTCCTCGATGAGATCGGCGACATGTCGACGCCGCTGCAGACCCGCCTGCTGCGCGTGCTCGCGGAAGGTGAGTTCTATCGTGTCGGCGGGCAGACACCGATCCGCGTCGACGTGCGCGTGATCGCGGCGACGCACCAGAATCTCGACGAACGCGTGACGCGCGGACTGTTCCGCGAGGATCTCTATCACCGCCTCAACGTGATCCGCATCGAGCTGCCGCCGCTGCGCGCCCGGCGCGAGGACGTCGGCGACCTGCTCGATCACTACCTGCGGGTGGCCGCGCAGGAACTCGGCGTGGATCCGAAGACGCTGTCGCCGTCGGCGCGTGCGCGCCTCGAGGCCTATCACTGGCCCGGCAACGTGCGCGAACTCGTGAACCTGTGCCGTCGCCTGACGGTGCTGGCACCGGGCACGGAAATCCGGCCCGACGATCTGCCGGTGGACCTCACGCGTCCGAGCGAGAATTCAGGCGGTGATTCCTGGAGCGAAGTGTTGACGCGCTGGGCCGAGGCGCAGCCGGCGCCGCCGGGCGTGCCGGCACTGCTCGACATCGCGTTGCCGGAGTTCGAGCGGACCTTGATCAAGGTCGCGCTGAAGCGCACGCAGGGACATCGGCAGGAAGCGGCAAAGCTGCTCGGCTGGGGCCGCAACACGCTGACGCGGAAGCTGAAGGAACTCGGCATGAGCGATGCCGACGAGGATGGCGACGCCGCCTGACGCGGGCGAAGTCGCCTGATGCCGCGAGACCGCGGCATCAGGCCATCGAGGACGTTGCCTCGCCTTCGAACGCTGCTTACTTGAAGGTCAGCTTGCGGAAGGCCTGTTCACCGAAGAACGTCCGCAGCGTGTCGTAGCCCTCGACCAGCTTCTTTTCCTTGTCCTGCGCCAGCATCTTGCGCGTCTCGGCCATGAACTCGTTGTAACGCTTCTCGCTCGGATCGCTGGCCGCGGCATTCGGAGCCTTGATCACCAGCATGAGGTTGAAGTCGCGATTGGACATCGACTCGCTCGCGAAGATGCTGCACTCGAGCACGGTGCCCTGCTTCTTCTGCACTTCACAGCTGGTCCACCAGGTCTGCCGCAGGCCTTCGAGATAATCATCGAGCCGGTTCGGATTGACGCGCACATAGGTGACGTTCCAGACCTCGGTGCTCGGCGTGTAGTCCTTGTAGACCTCGAAGGCGGATGCCGGCGTCGATATCGCAAGGGCGGCCGCGGCCGCCAGGATGAGCTTCTGCATTTTCATTCCCCCTCAGTGTTGATGACGAGCCAGTGGATGTGGCTTTCTGTCCTGCAGCGCAGTCGATGACTGCATCCGAACACTGTACGCCTCGGCGGCCGAGCGGCGGGGAATTTCGAGTCAGGGCCCGCTGTCGCGCGCGGTCAGCACCTCGACGCCGCTCTCCGTCACCAGCACGGTGTGCTCCCACTGCGCCGACAACGAGTGATCGCGGGTCACGACGGTCCAGCCGTCCGGCAGGTCGCGGATGTCGCGCTTGCCGGCATTGACCATCGGCTCCACGGTGAAGCACATGCCGGGCACGAGTTCGATGCCGGTGCCGGGCTTGCCGTAGTGCGTGATCGAAGGCTCCTCGTGGAAGCCGCGGCCGATGCCATGCCCGCAGTATTCGCGCACGATCGAAAATCCTGCCGCCTCGGCGTGGGTCTGGATCGCGTGGCCGATGTCACCGACATGCGCGCCGGGGCGGACTGCTGCGATGCCGAGCAGCATCGCTTCACGCGTGCACTCGACCAGGCGTCGAGCGAGCACGCCGGGTTCGCCGACGTAGTACATGCGGCTGGTGTCGCCATGGAAGCCGTCCTTGATGACGGTCACGTCGATGTTGACGATGTCGCCGCTCTTCAGCACTTTGTTCCCGGGAATCCCGTGGCAGACGACGTGATTCACGGACGTGCAGATCGCACCGGGGAACGGTGGATGCGAGCCACCGGCGGTGTAGCCGATCGTCGCGGAGATGCAGCCGAGCGGTCCTTCGATGTATTCGCGGCAGATCCGGTCGAGCTCGCCGGTCGTGACGCCGGCGCGGACATGCGGCTCGATCATCACGAGGACGCTCGCGGCCGCCTGGCAGGCCGCGCGCATCGCATCCTGCTCGGCGGGCGTCTTCACGTGGATACCGGGGCCGCGCATCGCCTAGGGCCTGTGAACACTATGAACAGCGCGGCGACGGCGGTCCACGCGGCGCAGCGCCAGGCGGGACGAGCGAAGTGTACTGAATGTCCACGAGCGAGGACCAACGCCGCGATGCGCCGCGCGGGCGCCGTCCCTGCGGGTTGCTCGCACAGCGATTTCCCGCGGCGTTTCTCGGCCCTGACGTGGCCTCTTCCAACAGACAAGGGCCACGCTGCGGGCCTCGCGCCTTGCCGGAAATCGCTGTGCTGGCAACGCCGCGCTGTTCATAGTGTTCACAGGCCCTAGTGATCCTTCTTCGAGGCCGGTCGCAATGCACGCTCGAACGCGACCGGATCGCGTCGATACGCTTCGTACATCCGCTGCGATTTGAAGTCCGGGAACAGTTCTTCCTGGCCGTCTTCGAGCGCGGCGAGGCAATTGTGCGCGTGGGTCACGGCGGAGATCTTCGGCCCCGGCGTGTTGGCCGACATGTCGGATTCGATTGCGCCCGAGAACACGCTCATGACCTGCGTGCCTTGCGGAGCGAGCTCGGCGCGCACGCCCTTGCACATCGCGTTGGCCGCGAACTTGCTGGCGCAGTACGTGCCCACGGCCGGGAACGTCGTCATCGCACCGATCGAGAGGATCTGCAGGATCGCACCGCCACCGTTGGCACCGAGCACCGGCGCGAACGCACGGATCGTCGCGAGCTGCCCCCAGAAATTCACTTCCATCTCCGCGCGCGCCCCGTCGAGCGAGGCGGCCGAGATGAACCCGGTCATGGCCGCCGTACCGCCATTGTTGATCAGCAGCGTCAGGTCCCGGCAGCGCTGCGCGGCGGCGACCACCTGGGCGGCGTCGGTCACATCGAGCGGCAGGACGACGATGCGTGACGGATCCAGCGCCTGTACATCGCGGAGCGTCTCGATCTGGCGTGCCGTCGCATAGATACGCGCGACATCGCGCTCGAGCAGCGCCTTCACGAAGCCGAGGCCGATGCCGCGGTTCGCGCCGGTCACCAGCGCAACGGAATCCTTGATCTGCATGCTGTGTCGAAACTCGTGTGGCGGTGATCCGCTGACTGCGGCCCGGGCACACTATAATCGAACCCCGGCGAATCCAGAGCAAGCCCGGCCTGGAACGCATGGATTCCAGGACGAAGCATGAATTTCGGCGAACTGCTGCAACAGATCTATCTCGGCAACACGCTGCAGGCCTGGGGTCTGGCCCTCGCGGCCTTCCTGTTCACGTTCACGGTGCTGCCGCTGCTGCGCAGCGTCGTGATGTCGCAGCGCAATCGCATCGAATCGCTCGAGCCGCCGGTCGGAGTCGAGCTCGCGCTGGTGCTGCTCGCCCGGACGGGTCGGGTGTTCCTGTGGGTCGTCGCGCTGTATGTCGCGGAGCGCTTCCTCGAACTGACGCCACGCGTCGAGCGCGTATCGACAGCGATCATCGTCGTGGTCTTCTGGCTGCAGGTCGGCTTCTGGGGTTCGGCGGCCGCGAATTTCGCGCTCGACCGGCAGCGGGTGCGCGCCTCCGCAGCGGGCGACCAGAGCTACCAGGGCTCGCTCGGTATCCTCGGCTTCATTGCCAAGGTTGCGATCTTTGCGGTCGTCGCACTGCTCGCGCTCGACAATCTCGGCGTCAACATCACCGCGCTGGTGGCTGGCCTCGGCATCGGCGGCATCGCCATCGCGCTGGCGGTGCAGACGGTGCTCAGCGATCTGCTGGCGTCGTTGTCGATCACCCTGGACAAACCCTTCGTCGCCGGCGACACGCTGCGGCTCGATGACATCGAGGGCGTGGTCGAGCGGATCGGCGTGAAGAGCACAAGGCTGCGCAGTCTTTCGGGCGAACAGATCGTGATTTCCAATGCGGACCTGCTGAAGAGCCGTGTGGGCAATCTCGGCCGCATGCCGGAGCGGCGCGCGCTGTTCACGATCGGCGTCACCTACGAGACGCCGCGGGCGCTGCTGGAGCGGGTGCCGAAGATCGTCGAGGAAGCCATCACGGCCGTCGCACCTTCGCGCTTCGTGCACTGCGCGTTCCGCCACTTCGGCGATTCCGCGCTGCAGTTCGAGGTCTGCTATTACGTCCCGCTCGAGGACGGGCCCGGGTATCTCGCCGTGATCAACGACGTGAACTTCCGCATCCACGCAGCCTTCGAGCAGCACGGCCTGCAGTTTGCGTACCCGACCCAGACGGTGCTGGTCCGGCAGTCAGTCGACCCGGCGGGCGGCAGCGCGAAGCCCTGACGGCGCGGCGAGTCGGGCCTGATCTGTACCGCTGCGCTCAGCCGCGCTGTTCGCGGCGCAGGAAGCGCACCATCTGCAGCTCCGCCACATAGGCGTCGCCGATCTTCACGGCGTCCGGCTCGTGCGAATAGCTGCGAAAGCCGGCCGCGGCATACAGCCGCTGCGCCGGCTCGTTCGTTTCGAGCACGGTCAGATAGATCTGGCGCAGATCGGGCACGCTGACCGCCAGCATGATGGTCTCGTGCAGCAGCAGCTTGCCGAGCCCGAGGCCGGCTGCATCGGGATGGATGAACATCCGCGACAGCAGCGCCTTGTGTCGCAGCTTCTCACCGGATTCGCGCGCGACGCTGACGATGCCGATCAGCTTGCCACCCTCGAATGCACCGAGTGTGTAGCTGTCTGGCTGGAACGTGGTCGGGATGCCGGCGGGCGCGCCATCGGCGGGCGCGGTGCGGAAATGCTCGCCGAATTTGTTGATCACCTCGGACCAGAGTGTCCGATAGCTGGCGTCGTCCGCAGGTTCGAGCAGCCTGATCATCAGGCGCGCAGTGTGCCAGTGCGCGACGGCAATTGCGAACCGTCGTGCATCGCGCTGGTCACCGGATGGTGCCGCCGCCATCGACGACGAGTTCTTCGCCGGTCACGAACGCCGCCTGATCGGACAGCAGCCAGGCGGCAGCCTGCGCCTGTTCGGCCGGCGTCGCGAAGCGGTTCAGCGGAATGCGCGCGAGCGTGCCCTGTTCACCGTTCGGCCGCGTCAGCATCTGCCGCTCCATCATCGGCGTGCGCGTCGTGCCGGGGCAGAGGCAGTTGACGCGGATACCCCAGGCGGCGGCATCGAGGGCGGCGCTGCGCGTGAGGCCGAGGATCGCATGCTTGCTGGCCGTATAGGCCGCGAGTCCCGGGAATCCGCGCACGCCGGCGATCGAGCTGGTGTTGACGATCGCGCCGCGTCCCCGCGTCTTCATCACCGCAAGCTCCAGCTGCATGCAGCGCCAGGTTCCCTTCAGGTTGATCGCGATGACTTCATCGAACACGGACTCCGGCAACTCGTCGAACGGCCAGGCATCCTGGGTGATGGACGCATTGTTGAATGCACCGTCGAGCGGTCCGATCCCGGATTCGATCTCGCGGATGACCCGCTCGACATCCGCAGATTTCGTGATGTCCGCCGTCATGAATCTCACGCGGTGGCCGGCGGCCTGCAGCCGCCGCACTTCGGCTTCAGCCTCGCCGGTCCGGCGTGCCAGCCCGATCACGGTCGCGCCCTCGGCAGCGAATACGCCGAGCGCCGCAAGACCGATGCCCGAGCTCGCGCCAGTGACCAGGATGGTTCGATCCTGCAACAGCATGTGAGTGAGTCAACCTTCTGTCTGGATCTGGTGGAGCAGGACTTCGCGCGTCAGCACGGACATCGTACTGGCATTCGTGCCCGGAGCCGCCGCAGCGACCAGCGCCGCACGGCGGGCGTCTTCGAGGTTCTCGAACCAGAGCTCCTCGACACAGGCGTGCGTCAGACCCCAGGCGCTGCCGCGCTCTGGCAGCAGCGGCAGATTGATCACATGTCCGAGCAGCGGCAGCTCTGCGGCATCGAGGCGCAGGCGCAGCTCCGTCGCGTCGGCTGGCGCGTGTGTGTTCAGGAATCGTGTCAGCTTCACAGGGCCGTCCGGGTCCGCGCGGCCCGTCGCCGAGACCGGTGCGTCGGGCGGTCCGAGCAGCACGTATTCACGCGCCAGCAGGCAGACATTCACGATGGGCTCCGCGAAGGTTTCGACCTCGTCCTGTTCCATCTGCAGCCGTGAGTCCGTATCGGCCAGATGCGCGGCCCGCGCGGCGCGCGATCGATGCCAGATCAGGCCGATGCCGTCGCAATCGTCGCGATCGATGACATCGCCGTGCACATAGCGCGCGATATTGCGCCAGCGCGGCCGGGACATGCCGAGCGCGCCATGCTGTCGCCAGCGCGGCGTGAACGTCTCGCGCGTCAGGGCGGGATGGCGCCGTGCGAGATAGATCAGCTTCGGCTGGAAGTCGTCGTCAGTCATCGGTGCCATTCCGCGTCACTGCAGGACATCGAGATGAGCCTTGGAGAACGACTGCAAGGCGCTGCGCCGTCCGGATTCCACGCGCGTCGCCCAGTCCGGATTTGCCAGCAGCGCACGGCCGAGCGCGATCAGATCGAACTCGCCGAGCTCGAGTCTGTGTTCGATGTCGTCGATCTGCTCTGGTGCGGCGGCAGCGGCCTGTTTACCGGTCGCGGACTTGAAGTCATTGCCGAGGGTCACAGAGCCGACAGCGATCGTCGGAATGCCCGAGAGCCTGCGCGCCCAGGCTGCAAGGCACCGCTCGCTGCCTGGAAATGCCGGCTCCCAGTAGCGCCGGGTGCTGCAGTGAAGCAGATCAGCGCCCGCGTCGCGCAGACATTGCACGATCTCGCCAAGCTCGTCCGGCGTGTCGGCGATGCGCGCGGCGTAGTCGAGCTGTTTCCACTGCGAGAAGCGGAAGCACAGTACGAAGTCGCGGCCAGCTTCGCGCCGGCAGGCGGCGAGCAACTGCTCGGCGAAGCGCAGGCGGTTGCGCAGGTTGCCGCCGTAGTCATCGTTGCGCTGGTTCGTGCCAACCCACAGGAACTGATCCGGCAGGTAACCATGCGCGCCGTGGATCTCGACGCCGTCGAAGCCGAGCGCGCGGGCAGCCGCCACCGCATTGGCGTAGTCGGCAATCGTCGCGTCGATATCGGCCAAGGTCATCGCGCGGCCATGCGGATGGCCTGGCCCGGCGAGACCGGACGGACTCAGTCTCTCCGGCGGCGTGGCGAAGCTGTCGGCCATGCCGATCAGCGAAGGATCGAAGGCGCCGACATGCCAGAGCTGCGCGAAGATCGCGCTGCCCTCGGCGTGTACCGCTTCGACGATCGGACGCCAGGCCGCGAGTGCCGCGGCGCCAAAGAAATTCGGCACGTTGGCACCGAAGCTGCCCGCCCGATTCGGCGGCGTGCCTTCGGTGATGATCAATGCGGTGCCGCCGGCGGCACGGCGACGGTAGTAGTCCGCCATCGCCTGCGTGGCGATGCCACCGGGCGCACACTCGCGCGTCATGGGAGCCATGACGACGCGATTGCGCAGGGTCATGCCGCGACAGCGAAACGGAGTGAACAGCGTCATGAACCCGTTCTCTCCATTCCGCTGCGCGGCTGGGCGCTGACTTGCCCGGGCCGCCTCAATCCTGGCCGAAGGACCGGCCGATCGAGATGCCGTAGGTGCGCGGCTGGCCACCATAGTCCTGATAGCCAAGGCCCAGCGATCGGATATCGACGAACTCCGCATTCGCGAGGTTTCGGCCGAACACCGCGAAATTCCACGCACCCATGTCGTAGTTGATGCTGGCATCCAGCAGGCCGAAGGCCTTCTGGCGCAGCGCGACGGTATTGCGGAAATCGGTGTCGTACTCCGGCCGGCGCGAATAGGACACGCGCGTCGACAGTTCGCCGTTGGCGAGCTGCGCGGTGTGCGTGACGGCCACGTTCGCCGTCCACGGCGCGAGCTTGTCGAAGTTCAGGTCCGTCGGACGCGTCTTGTCGCCGCAGGGCGGGCAGGCGATACCGTTCAGCTCGTCGTACTTCGCGTCGGTGTAGCCGTAGCCGAAGTCCACCCGCAGCCAATCCGTGGCAAGCCAGGAGCCGTCGATTTCGATGCCGCGGATCGTTGCCTTGCCGGCGTTGGTCAGCGTGGAAATCGACGGCACCGAGTTCAGCACGGTTGCCGTGCGCTGGATGTCCGTGTAGTCGGCGTTGAAGATCGCGACGTTCGTGCGCAGGCGACGATCCAGCCATTCGGATTTGAAGCCGAGTTCCGTCGACGCGTTCGTTTCGGGATTCGCGGGTGTGCGCAGAACCTGGGCGCTGGCCGTGCGGGCGTTGTAGTTGCCCGAGCGATAGCCCTTCGAATAGCTGAGGTAGAAGTTCATCGCCTCGGTCGGGGCGAACTTCACGACGACGCGCGGCGACGTGTTGGTCCAGTCACGCTCGTCGTTGATGTAGGCGAAGCCGTCGCAGCCGGTCGGAGTCGTGCCGCAGGACGCCAGCGGTCGCAGCCAGATCCGCTTGTCGTCCTTGGTGTAACGCACACCTGCAGAAGCGCTCCACTGGTCCGTGAAACGCCAGTCGAGGTTCGCGAATACCGCCTTCGAGATCGAGTCCTGCACCCAGGGCGAATCGAAGTAGGTGATCGCCGTCGAGGTGTTGGTCTTGCTCTCGCGCTTCTCGCGGACGTTGGCCTCTGCTTCCAGCCAGAAGCCACCGACCAGGTAGTCGATGTTGTCGCTGAAACTGCCGTTGAAGCGCGTTTCGATGCTGTTCTGCTTCGCCTTCTCGACGTTGTTCGGGAAGACCAGCGTATCGAACGGGTCACCGCTGACGTTCAGAGTGGCCTTGTATTCGAGATCCCGGGTCGCAGCGATCGTCGTCCAGGTGCCGCCGAGTACCTTCCACTCGAACTCACCGATGACGTGCGTTGCCTTGATCTTGGTGTAACCGACGTTGCCGACGTTCGTCTCGTACTTGCCGGGGTTCGGCAGGAAGCCCCAGAGCCGCTGCTGGTTCTGGGTCACCGCGTTGTCCGGGAACGTCGCACGGGCTACGCCGCCGCCATCATCGTAATTCTGGTACTGCGTCATCAGCGTGAACTTGAAGTCCTCGGTCGGCGTGAACGCGATCGTCGGACGCACGACGATGCGATCGATGCCCGAGATACGGCCCACCGGATGGTTGACGCCCGCGCCGGTGATGTTGTTGACGTTGCAGATCGTGCCGGTCGGGATCGGCGGAGCCGGACAGTTCGGTACGGCCGTGAACGTGCCCTTGGTCGTGTTGGTGATCAGGCCGTCGTTGCGGCGTGTCATCACGGCCAGGCGAACCGAAAGCTTGTCTTCGATCAGGCCACCTTCCAGGCTCGCGTTCACATCGAAGCCGCTGGCGTTCGTCAGCGACACGTCGATGTGGCCACTGTTCTCGCCGGTGGGCCGGCGCGAGCGCAGCACGACCGCGCCACCCGACGCATTGCGACCGAACAGCACTCCCTGCGGACCGCGCAGGATCTCGACGCTTTCGAGATCGAAGGTATCCAGCACGGCGCCGGCCTGGTAGTCGATGACCATGCCGTCCTGGATGATGTTGACCGGAGAGTCGATCGAACGCGTGCTGTTCGAATTGCCGACGCCACGGATCGAGAAGTTCGAGAAGCCCGGGAAGGTGCCGACCGGATCGAGCTGCGTGTTCGGCGCAAGGCGGCCGATGTCGACGACGCTCTGCAGGCGCGCGTCATCGATGATCGCGCCATTGATGGCGGACACGGCCATCGGCACTTCCTTCAGGCTCTGGCCTTCCGCCTTGCGTTCCGCGAAGACCGTGACTTCCTCGAGCGTGCCGGCCGTTTCAGTGGCCTGCGGCTCCGCCTGCGCGCCACCCGAAGCGGCCAGCGCCGCCACGAGCAGGGTCAGGGCTTTCATCGGTGCAGTACTCATGGAATTTTCCCCCTCTTGGAAAATCAACGAACGAATCAGAAATTGGAAACACCGAGGCCGAGGCCACCGTCGACCTCGAGCGCCACGCCCGTGACCCATTCGGCCCGGGCGAGATATTCGATCGCTTCGGCGATCTCGGTCGTCGTGCCGATGCGGCCGAGTGCGTGATCCGGCGCGATCGCGGCATAGCGAGCGTCGGACTGCTCCTGCGTGAACAAACCGGCGCGCAGATTGATCTCGGTGGCGACGGCGCCCGGCAGCACGCAGCCGACGCGGATCTTGCGGCGGCCCAGTTCTGCGGCCATCACGCGCGTCAGGCCTTCGACGGCAGCCTTGGTCGTCGCATACGGCGTCGCGCCCGGATAGGCGCGGCGCGTGTGGATCGAACCCAGGAAGATGATCGCGCCTTCGGTCTTTTCGAGATGCTTCACGGATTCGCTGGACAGCATCATCGCGGAGATCACGTTGGTGTTGAACGCCTCGCGCAGGAATTCCTCGGTGTATTCACCGACGGCCTGTCGATACATGTTGGCCGCATTGTTGACCAACAGGTCCAGCTTGCCGCCATGCGCGAGCGCGGCTTCGATCATGGCCGTGCGGTCCTTGGCCACGGTGACGTCTCCGGCCACCGCATGGCAGTTCGGACCGATGTCCTTCGCCACGGCCTGCACCTTGTCGGCACGACGACCGGTGATGGTCACCTTCGCGCCGCGCGAGGCGAACAGCCTCGCGACGCCTTCACCGATTCCCGATCCGCCGCCGGTGACCAGCACCGACATTCCCTTGATCTCACGCATGCTCAGGCTGCCTCCACGATGTGTTGCGGATGTCCGCTGGCCCAGAGCGCGGCGCGCTGCACCAGTCGGCGATGAATCGGATGCTGCAGTGACGCGGCGTCGTGACCGAGCGCATCGTAGATGACGCGCCCTGCGCCATAGCGATGGGTCCAGAGTGCCGGCTGCCAGCCCGTTGCCGGTGAATCCGGCCCCACGGTTTCAGCCCAGCCGACGATCTCGACGCCCGGCAGCACGCGCTGGTGGGTGTACACCTCGTCGGTCAGCGCGAAGTCGCCGAGTCCGCGCGTCAGCCAGTGCCCGGCATCCAGCTTCGCGCGCACTGGCCCGAGCAGCGGATGATAGGTGGTGCCCCATTGCCAGGCGCCGCCGAGCACCTCGCCCCATTCGGCCCAATCGTCGAAACAGATAGAGGCCGTGTGCAGGCCGAGCAGCCCGCCGCCCGCGCGCACGTGGCCGGCAATGGTCTCGCGTGCCGCGGCGGACAGCGTCATCGCCCATTGCGCGCGGTGCGGTTCGTACTTCTCGTGCTGGGTCATGCCCCAGCGCAGCGCGTAGATCACGAGCAGCGCCTGTGGATTCGCACGCAGGCCCGCGAGGATCTCATCGAGTTCGAACGACAGGCGTACGTCGAGCCCGGTCTCGCCGAGCACGGCGGCGAGCGCCGGCGCGGAATCCGGAAACGGGTGGTTGATGCCACCCGAGAAAATGAGTGCCTGGGTCAACGAGCGTCCCTGGAGTGTCAGTCGACCTTGCGTGGCAGCTGCAGCAGCACGCTGTGCGCGACGCCGCCGTCGACGACGAGCTGATGTCCGGTGATGTAGGCCGCTTCATCCGAAGCCAGCCACAGCACGGCGTTGGCAATGTCTTCGATCGTGCCGAGACGCTTTAGCGGCACTGCACCGCCGCGCAGCGCGCGCACTTTCGGATCGGCATAAATCGGCGCTGACATGCCGCCATCGATGAAGCCGGGCGCCACGCAGTTGACGCGGATGCCGAGCGGCCCGACCTCGAGCGACATGTGCTCGGTCAGCTTCGCGATGCCGGCCTTCGCGGCGGGGTAGCCGCCGGAACCGGGGCCCGGCGTCACGGCGTTCAGCGAACTCATGTTGATGATCACGCCGCTGCCACGCTTGACCATGCGCAGCGCCGCCTCGCGTGCGCCGATGTAAGTCCCGATCAGGCTGACGTTCACCGAGGCGCGGAAATCATCGACGGTCTGCTCGAGCAGCGAGCCGAAGCGGACGATGCCGGCGTTGTTGACGAGAAGGTCCGGCGTGACGCCGAAGGCATCGAACGCGGCCTTCATCTGATGCTCGTTGGTGACGTCCGCCTGCAGCGCGACATGGCCGCTGCCCGGCAGGCTCTTCACGAGCGCCTCGCAGTCCGCGAGCTTCAGGTCCAGCACGCCGACGCGATAACCGCGCGTCGCGGCGAGTGTGCAGATGCCGGCGCCGATGCCATGCGCGCCGCCGGTGATGATGGCTGTCTTGCTCATGTAAACCTCACGGGATAGCGGCCCCAGTTGGGACGCGCAGTATAGGTGGCCATCTGCGGCGGGTCTGTCGGATCCGGCGCTGCGCCGGCATCGAGCAGCGCCTTCACCAGCATCGTCACGATGCCGTAGGCATGCTGTTGCGGATCCACCGCACCTTTCGGCACGAGTCCGCCATCGAGATCCCGGCCCATGCAGGTGTGCACGCCGGTGCCAAAGGTCAGGCCAAAGGGTTCGTTGCCGGCCGCGACGCTGCGATGCGGATTGAAGACGTCCGCATCTTCGCCGAACACGTCCTTCGAGCGATTCGCGGTCCATAGATCGATTTCGACCCGATCGTCGATGCCCGCGTGGGCGCCGTTGGACAGATGCACCGGGCAGAGCGGCTTGCGCCAGGCCACCGGGCTGGCCGGATGCAGGCGGAAGCTCTCATGCACGCAGCGCTGCAGGAACAGCGTGTCGGTGAGAATGCGCGCGCGATCTCCCGGATGCGATTGCATCCACTGGAAGATGTTGTGCAGCGCGTGCACGGTGGAATTCGCCGTGCTGTGCGAGCCGGCCTGCAGATAGAACGCGATCTCGCGCCGCAGCAGATCGGGCGGCAGTTCGAGTCGATCCTCGTTGCGCAGCAGTACGGTGAGTACGTCGCGTGGCAGTGCATCCTCGTCGATCTCGCCGCGCGCATGCTGCGCGATCAGTGCTTCGCGACGGGCGATCGAGGGCTGCAGGAACTTGCGATCGAACTCGACGAGTGCCGCGCGGACTTCGGCGCGGACCTCGTCCTTGTTGCGTGTCGAGTGGACCAGCGTCGCGCCTTCGCTGAAGGTCATCACGAGCGCGAGCAGCGCCGCGGTTTCTTCGGGCGTGCGGGCCGGACGATCCACGCCAGCGAAATCCGCCGTCAGGTTCATCGTGATCTGGTAGCCGAAGTCGATCAGGTCGCAGCGACCCTTGGCCACCGTCGGCCCGAGCACCTCAGCCAGCGCACGCGGGAACACGTCCGTTTCGTACCAGCGGAAGAAGCTGCGGCGGAACACGCGGAACTCCAACATCCGGCGCGTGCGGTGCGCCTCGCCATGCAGCGTCAGCAGCGTGTCTTCCATGATCACCTTGCCCTCGTCGTACAGCGACTGGGCAAGGTGCTCGTTCTTCAGCGCCGCAAGCGCATCCGGAATCCGGCTCAACGTGATGGTGGTCATCGTGAAGCTCCTGCCTCAGGGCTCGTGTTCGGGCGTCGCCGGCGAAGCGGGAGGCATGCGGCCCTGCGCGACATCCTTGCCGAGGCGCGAGCCATACGTGCTGACGCGCCAGCCGGGCGGATCGCCGCGCGGCCGCGCCGGCGTGAGGTCGATGTCGCGGCCGCCCTGCAGCACGTGGCAAATGCGGGATTTATCGCCGAGGACCGTGACGTCCTTCGACGGATCGCCATCGATCACGAGCAGGTCGGCGAGGCGGCCTGGCAGCACTTCACCGACCTGGCCGGACATCCGCATCGCGAAGGCTGTCTGCTGCGTGGCGCACTGGATCGCCTGCAGCGGCGTGAGGCCGAGATCGCGCACGAACACTTCGAGTTCGCGGTAGTGCCAGTCGCCATAGGGCGTGATCGAGAAGCCGGACTCGCTGCCGGTCAGCAGCGGTACGCCGGCGTCGTAGGCACGGCGCAGCATCTGCGCGCTGTCCGCAATCTCGCGGCGGAACATCTCACGCACCATCGGATCCGCGCCGATGTTGGCACCGTAGTCGGCGAGGTTCGCCTGGAACGTGAACACCGGCATCAGCGGCGTCTTCGTGCGCACGACGGCTTCGAGGCCGGCCTCGTCCATCAGCGTGGCGTGCAGCAGCAGGTCCATTCCTGCGGCGACACAGTCGATGACCGAATCCGCGCCGCGGATGTGACCGAGCACGGGAATACCGAGCTCATGGGCCGTATCGCAGACGAGCTTCAGCTCCGCGCGCGTCCAGCTCTTCACCTCGCCGCGCAGCGGGTGACGCGGCACGAGCCCGGTGACATGCACCTTGATCCAGTCCGCGCCATTCTTGATCTGTCGGCGCACCTCCGCGACGATTTCCGCATCGCCGGAGACGACCTTGCCGTAGCCCATGATGCCGCGGTCCGGGATCAGCCGGCCTGCCGTGCCACCGACGCTGGTCCACAGCGCGTAGGCGCCGGCTGAAATCCGGGGTCCATCGACAATGCCGGCTTCGATCGCATCGCGAAGGTCTACACCAAGCTCGAAGATCGAATCCGCATCCATGATGCCGGTGACGCCCGACTGCAGTACCTTGCGCGCGTTCTGCGCCGCGACGATGGCCGACAGACCATGCCGACGGTGGAAGAACAGCTCATCGTTGGAATTCGGCTCATCGAAGCTGATGTGGCAGTGGCCATCGATCAGGCCGGGCATGACCGTGAGTCCGCGCGCATCGATACGCGTGAGGTCGCGCCTGCCGCCGGCCTGCTTCTCGGCCGCCACGCCCACGGCGGCGATACGCTCGCCTTCGATCAGCACGGATTCTTCGCGCGGCCCCGCGCCGGTGCCGTCGATCACGCGACCATTGGAAATCAGCAGCGCGTTCACGGCAACCTCACTTTGATTTCTGGCGCAGCAGCCTGCGTGCGTTGTCGGCGAGATAGGGGGGAATCGAGATGGCCTTGCCGGCCGCCGGCTGGTCCCAGCCGGCGAAGTTCGTGCCGAACACGAGGCGGTCACGACCGACGATGCGCTCGAGCAGCGCGAGCGAATCCGCGCTGTGCACGTGATTGTCGAACCAGAGCCGCTTCAGCCGCGCCTCGAAGCCACCCGGCGCGCGCAGCGCGTCGTTCGACCAGGGCCGCTTGTGCGCGGCTTCCTCGAAGCGCCCATACAGATACGCGATCGCACCCCCGCCATGGCTGACGCAGACGTCGAGATCCGGATGGCGATCGAGCACGCCGCCATAGATCAGCGTCCCGACGGCGATCGTCTCCTGGGCCGCAAAGCCGATCAGCAGATCGAGATCGAAGCGGTCGACGGCGGGAAACGCCTTCGGACCGTCGATGCCCGCCGGCGCCGGATGGAAGAACAGCGGCACGTTCAGTTCGACGCAGCGCCGATACAGCGGATCGAGTTCCGGCGCATCGAGACGGATGCCGAACTCGGTGCCGACATACGCGCCCCACAGGCCGAGTTCCTGCACTGAGCGGGTCAGTTCATCGATCGCTGCGGCCGGCGACTGCATCGGCAGCGAGGCGAGACCCGCGAGGCGATCTGGATGGCGCGCGACCAGCTTCGCGAGGATGTCGTTGTGCCGGCGGCAATAACCGACGGCCGAGGGCACATCGACGAAATGAAAATACGTCAGCGGATTTGGCGACAGCACCTGGAAGTCGATACCCGCGGCGTCCATCGCCTGGATGCGCAGATCGACTTCCATGAAAGGACTGCCGCGGTAGCGCACTCCATGGAGCTTGTAGCCGCCGACGCGGAACAGCGGCCTTCCATCGGGCCCGACCGTGAGTTCCGGGCCATGCTCGCCTGCGGCGCCGAGCGATTCCTCGAGCACGGCATGGGCGTGGATGTCGATGCTGCGGGCATTGTGAATGCTCATCAGAGGGCGCTCTGCACGATGCCACCGTCCACCGGGATGAAGGTCCCGGTGACGAAGCTCGCGCGTTCGGAAGCAAGAAAGACGATGACGTCGGCGATTTCACCGGGCTCACCGAGCCGGCCGAGCGGTACGTTGCGCACGATCTGCGCTTCCGCATCGGCGGCGGTCGCCTGGCCACCGCTGCTCGCAGCGCGGGACTCGAGCATCTGCGTGACCCGATCCGTCCGCGTCCAGCCGGGGCCCACGGTGTTGATCAGCACGTTGTCGCGCGCCACTTCCGTGGCCAGTGTCTTCGCCCAGCCCGCAACACCGAGCCGCAGGCTGTTCGAGAGCAGGATGTCCGGGATCGGCTGCTTCACGGAGTAGGAAGAAATCATCACGACGCGACCCCAGCGCTGGCGCTGCATCTGCGGCAGCACGGCGCGCGTGGTGCGCACGGCCGACATCAGCGTCAGATCGAAGGCGCGCTGCCAGTCCGCATCCGTGACCTTGCCGGAGGTGCCGGGCGGCGGGCCGCCGGCGTTGTTGATCAGCACGTGCACGGTGCCGAAATGCGCGACCACCTTCGCGACCATCGCGTCGATCTGCGCGGCGTCCGACACGTCGCAGGGGATGGCGAGGACCTCGGTGCCGTACTGCGTGCGGATCTGTGTCGCGACGGACTCCAGTGCTGCGGCATTGCGCGCGCACAGGGCGAGTTTCGCCCCTTCGCGCGCGAACGCCTGCGCCGTCGCGCGGCCGATGCCGGCACTCGCCGCCGTGACGAGAACGATCCTGTCCTTGAGTCCGAGATCCATGTGGCTCCGCGAAGTTCGTCAGCCGCCCGGCGGCGGCATCGAGGCAGGCAGTTGCCTGCGATAGGAATCCAGATCGAAGTAATCGCGCCAGGCGCGGATCAGTTCGCCGTCGATTTCGAAAGTGCCCATGACCGGCAGGCTGATACTCGCACCACTGACGCCGAAATCATCGACGCGCTCGGTCAGTACCTTGTCGCCGGACTCGGCGATGGCCAGCAACTTCCAGTTCACCCAGTCGAAGCCGCCCTTGCTGTCGAGGTAGGCCTTGACGGCTGCACGGCCGTGGATCGGCGCGACCGGGATGTTGTGATAGACCACATCTGGATGCAGATGCGCCACGATTCGATCGAGATCGTTCGCGTTCCACGCCGCGATGAACGAGCGCACGATGTCACCGGGACCACGACTGTGACCGCTCATCGCCGATACCCTCGTCGCGACGCTCAGGCCGGGCCGAGCAGCACGGGATACACCGCCCAGGCTTCGCGTGCGATGTTCGGCTCGCGCTTCGGTGCGTTCGCGGGATCCGGGCGCACGTTGTTCGCGATCAGCGCGCGGGCGATCAACGTGATCGTGCCGTACTGGTGCGTCTCGGGATCCGTGGTCGGCTTGGCGAGATCGCCGGCAGCCAGGTTGCGACCGAGGCAGGTGTGGATGCCGACACCGAAAGTGATGCCGTAGGGCGGCAGCGTGGCCGGCAGCGTGCGGTACGGATTGAACTCCGCCGCATCGGGTCCGAACGTCGCGGCCTGGCGGTTCGCGTTGTAAAGGTCGATGACGACTTCGTCGTCGCCCTGCACGGTTTCTCCCGTCGGAATGTGCACCGGACACATCGGTTTGCGCTTGGCGACCGGGCTCGACGGATGCAGCCGCAGGCTCTCGTGCACGCAGCGCTGCACGAACAGCGGATCCTTGCGGATCTTCTCCGCATCCTCGTGATGCTTCGCGGCCCACTGGAACATCTCGTGCATCGCGTGCGTCAGCGAATGCACGGAGGTATGCGCACCGGCGAGATAATAGAACGCGGTCTCGCGCAGGATCATGTCGCGCGGCAGATCCACGTTGTCTTCGTTGCGCAGCAGCACGGTGAGGATGTCGCGCGGCAGCGCGTCCTCGCCGATCTCGCCGGCCTTGAACTTCGCGATCAGCGCCTGACGGCGCGCCATCGACGGCGTGAAGAAGTTCGCATCGAAGTCGCGCAGCGTCTTGATGATGTTCTGGCGCACGGGTTCACGATCGCCGGCGAACTGACCGAGCGTCGCCGCCGCGCCGAGGCCATGGATGATCTCGATCAGCGCGTCGCGCTCTGCATCCGAACCGAGCGGGCGATCGATGCCGGCGAAATCCGCCGTCAGGTCGAGCATCGCGCGGCGACCGAAGTCCATCAGGTCCGTGCGGCCCGTCGGCAGGAACTTCGCCAGCGTGCGCTGCACGACGGCCGGCAGCACCTGCTTTTCGTAATAGTTGAAGAAGTCCTTCTTGAAGATCCGCATCTCCAGCAGGCGACGGGTGCGGTGGTCTTCGCCGTGCAGGGTGACCAGCACGCGATCGAACATGATCCGGCCTTCGTCGTAGAGCGACTGCTTCAGATCCGGCAGGGCCAGGGTCTGATTGGCTTCCTTGTATCCCGTAACGGTGACGGTGCTCATGAACTGCTTCCCCTCAGAAGATTGAGCGCCGATGGTCAAGCTGGCGGCTGTGCCAATGGCGTTGCCGATGATACTCTGCGGTCGCGGCCGATCAAGCAGTAAGCTTCATTCCTGTCGATTCCGCAAAGCGCAAAATCAATCTCCGGAGACGCCATGGAACGGATGGACTTGTCCGCCGCCAGACTCGACGAGACGGATCGCAGCATTCTGCGGGTGCTGCAGGAAAGTTCGGAGTTTTCCGTGGCCGAAGTGGCGCAGAAGGTCGCGCTGTCGTACACCCCCTGCTGGCGCCGGATCCAGCGGCTCGAGCGCAGTGGCGTGATCACGCGCCGCGTGGCGCTGCTCGATCAGCGCAGCCTGGGGCTCGGCGTGTCGGTGCTGGTGTCCGTGACGCTGAAGCGCCATGACGAGACCACGCTGAAGCGCTTCGAGCGTGCCGTGCAGGAGATCGACGAGATCATGGAATGCTATGCGATCGCCGGCGAGAAGGATTTCCACCTCCGGGTGGTGGTGCCGGACGTCGATGCCTATGACCGGCTGCTGAAGGCCAAGCTCGTGCACCTGCCGGGTGCGGCCGCCGTCAGTTCCTCCTTCGCGCTGTCCTGCGTGAAGTACACGACCAAGCTGCCGATCTAGGCGTTACTCGACACCATGCATCGCGAACTGCGTCGTGGCTGGCTGCTGATCCTGGCGTCGAGCATCGGTGTCATCTGCAGTTCCATCGTGCTGCCGTTCTACACGATCGGCGCGCTGGTCAAACCGCTGACGGCGGAATTCGGCTGGTCGCGTGCGGATGTTCAGCTCGGCATCCTGTTCAGCTCGGGACTCGGTGCGCTGACCGCGCCACTGATCGGCTGGCTCAGCGATCGTTACGGCCCACGCGTGCTGGTGCTGCCCGGGCTCGTCGGACTCTCCATCGGCTTCTTCATCGCTGCCGGCATGAATGGCGAGCTGTGGATGTTCTTCCTCGCCTACGGCTGCATGGCGCTGCTCGGCGCCGGCACGACGCCCGTCACCTGGACGCGCGCGATCGCGCAGAACTTCGACAAGCAGCGCGGACTCGCGCTGGGTCTCACGCTGACGGGCACGGGCATCTGCGCGATGCTCGCGCCGAAGTATGTGGTCTGGCTGATCGAGGACTTCGGCTGGCGCGGTGCGTACGTCGGCATCGGCCTGCTGCCGATCCTGCTCGCCGGTCCGATCGTCTGGATGTGGTTTCGGCCCGTCTCCACGACGCCTGCATCGTCCGCAGCAGCGGTCGATGCTGCGCCGTCGACCACCGATAGCTGGGGCCTGTCGCTCAGCGAGGCGGTGCGTGGCTATCGCTTCTGGGTGCTGTGCGCTTCGATCTTTGCGATCTACATGGCCGTCTCGGGCATCAGCCCGAACATGATCGCATCGCTGACGGACAAGGGCTTCACGGCCAGCAGTGCGGCGACGGTGCAGGGCGTGTACGGGTTCGCGATCATTCTCGGCCGTCTGGTTGTCGGCTGGCTGGTCGATCGCTACTGGGCGCCGGGCGTCGCGCTGGTGTCGCTGTCGCTGCCCGCCATCGGCTGCGTGATCCTGCTCGGCAACATCGATTTCACCTGGGCCGTGATCGCCGCGCTGCTGATCGGCTTCGCGGCCGGCGCCGAGCTCGATCTGATGGCCTATTTCGCCGCGCGCTATTTCGGTTTGCGCCACTACTCGAAAATCTACGCGATCCTGTACGCGATCCTCGCCGTTGCCGGTGGCACGGCGCCGATGCTGTTCGCGCGCGTGTTCGACGTGACCTCGAGCTACGACATCAGCTACATGATCGCGACGGGCCTGTTCCTGTTCGGCGCCGTGATCCTGCTCGCGCTCGGTCGCTATCCCATCCCCACGCCACCGACCACGCCCGCCCGGGAGGCTGCATGACGTTCCGCCATCGCACGATCCAGAACGCCTATTTCGTCAACGACCTCGATGCAGCGATCGAACGCTGGCACGCACTGTGGAACATCGGGCCATTCATCGTGCGCCGGCACATCGCGTTGCCGGACGTGCGCTATCGCGGCCAGCCGTCGACGCTCGATATCTCGGCGGCCTACGTGCAGGCCGGCGACATCATGGTCGAACTGGTCACGCAGCACGACGCGACGCCGTCCGCGTTTCGGGAAATGTTCGCGCCGGGCGAGGAGGGCTTTCATCACGTCGCGGTGGTGCCCGATGACTACGACGGGCTGCTCGCGCATTGCGCGGCGTTGGGGTTCGATGTCGTCACCGAACTGCGCACGGCGTCCGGTCGCGGCGCAGCCTATATCGACACGCGCCGTCAGCTCGGTCACATGCTCGAGGTGTACTGGCCGAGCGAAGGACTGACGAAACTGTATCGGGACGTCGCCGCGGCCGCCGCGAACTGGGACGGTCGCGACGTCGTGATCGAAGTCGATCCGGCCGGATGACCGGATCGAACGGCCGGACTACTCGCGCAGCCCGGCCTGCTTCATCAGCGGCAGGATCTTCTCGCCGAACTGCTTGAGTCCGGCTTCGTAATCCACCCACGACAGCGTGATGCCGTCGATGCCCGCATCGGCGAACTTCTTCATGCCGTCGACGATCTGCTCTGCAGTGCCGACCAGCGGTACGGCGCCGTAACCCGCGATCAGGTTCGAGGCGAATGCTTCCCAGCCCGGGCCGAGCGCGCTCTGTGAATTCGGCACCAGGGTATCGAGCAGGTTGCGAACGCCTTCCCAGTCGCCACGCTTGTTGACGTACTCGTCGACGAATTCCTTCGCTTCCTTCTCGGTGTCGCGGCAGACCACGTAGGCCTGGCCGAAGACCTGCATCTTCCGGCCGTACTTCTCCAGCGCGAGCTTCTTGCCGCGGGCGGCGATCTCGCCGGCCGCCGTGGCGTCCTGCGCGATCACGAAATTCAGATCCGCGTTCTGCGCGGCGAACTGCTGGCCACGGGCGCTGTTGCCCGCACTCATGATGACCGGATGCGGCTGCTGGATCGGCTTCGGCTCGGAGTACACGCGCGGTGACTTGAAATGCGGGCCGTCGTAGTCGAACTCGCCCTCACGCGTCCAGAGTTCGCGGCAGAGATTGATCCAGTCGTCGGCGACGTCGTAGCGGACGTCGTGCTCCTTCTGCGGGATGCCGAACATCGCGATCTCTTTCTCGTTCCAGCCGGCGACGATGTTAAGGCCGAAGCGGCCGCGCGCAATGTGATCGATCGTCGCGACTTCCTTCGCCGCACGCACCGGATGCACGGTGGGCACGTGGAAGGTGGCGAAGATCGAGATGCGTTCCGTCACCGCCGAGAGTCCCGCGGCCCAGGTGAAGGTCTCGAAGTTGCGGTGGTTGAAGTTGACCTTGCCACCCATGCCCTTCCAGCGCGCCACCGGGATGATCGCCTCGAGCCCGAGGCGATCCGCGAGCTGTGCGATGCGCACGGACTCATCCCAGGTCACCTTCAGGGTGTCTGGCCGGTCGGTCATCGAACAGCCACTGCTGACGTTCAGGCCGAAGACGCCGAGCTTCAGTCGATGGCGGCTGCTGCGCAGCGGATGCGTGGAATTCTCGTGGCTCATCAGCAGATCTCCCTTGTGTCCCCCGATCTGTGCTCCCTATCATGCTCGATCGCGAGCGAAATGGGGGAGGCCTGCGATGGAGCATGCATTGATTCGCGTTCTCGTACTGTCGGGTCTGGTTGCGGCGGCGGCCTCGCCACTGCTGGCTGCGCAGCCCACGACGTTGAAATCGACCGACGACATGGTCGCGAAGACGGTCGACTTCGGCCCGCGCGACAAGATGCCGGGCGCGGCACTGTATGCAGCGAACTGCGCGGCCTGCCACAACGGCGCCGTCCCCAAGGCGCCGCACCTGACCTGGCTCGAGATGATGAGTCCGCGTGCGATCGTGCGCGCGCTCGACGAAGGCCTGATGCGCACGCAGGGCGAAGCGTTGTCAGCCGAGCAGAAGCGCCACATCGCCGAGTACATCACGCGCGAGCCGGCGGATTCGGATCCGCGCGCCGCGGCGAGCCCGCCGCAGTGCACGGGCGGTGCCGCGCAGTTCAATCTCGAGCGCCGGCCGGCGCCGGTGGGCTGGGGTCATGACACCGCGCGCTTCGTTCCGGCTGCCGCCGCTGGAATCGCAGCGAAGGACATTCCGCGCCTGAAGCTGAAATGGGCCTATGGATTTCCGGGCGCGCTGCGCGCGCGTTCGCAGCCTGCGATCGGCTACGGTGCCGTGTTCGTCGGCAGCCAGGACGGCAGCGTCTACGCCTTCGATCTGAACACGGGTTGCCTTCGCTGGCGCTTCCAGGCCGCCGCCGAAGTGCGCACGGCTATCGTGCTGCAGACCTCGGCAGACAGTGCAGGCTCGCCGCCCCTCGCCTACTTCGGCGACATCCTCGCGCGCGTCTATGCCGTGAATGCGCTGACCGGCGAGCAGGTGTGGGCACGCAAGGCCGATGAACATCCTGCGGCCACGCTGACCGGCACGGCTGCGCTGGTCGGTGATCGGCTGTTCGTGCCGGTGTCCTCGCTCGAGGTGATTCCGGCGGCGGATCCGAAGTACGAGTGCTGCACGTTCCGCGGCAAGATCCTCGCGCTGAACGCGCGCACCGGCGAGCCGATCTGGGAACACTTCTCGATTCCGCAGGAGCCCGCGGAGACCAGCCGGACGTCGATCGGTACGCGCGTGCTGTCGCCGTCCGGCGCGCCGATCTGGTCGAGCCCGGCTGTCGATCGGGCGCGCAACATCATCTATTTCGGCACGGGCGAGAACTATTCGACCCCCGCCGATGGCAACAGCAATTCGGTGATGGCGGTGGACATGACCACCGGCAAGCGCCTCTGGCATCGCCAGAGCACGCCGGGCGACGCGTGGAACGTCGCCTGCATGATGGTGAACAACCCGAACTGCCCGCCGGAAGACGGGCCGGACTATGACCACGGCGCGAGCATGATCCTGGTCGACACGGGCCGTGATGCGCAGGGCCGCACACGGCACACGCTGGTCGCCGGCCACAAGGATGGCAGCGTGTTCGGTCTCGATCCCGATGCGAGCGGCAAGCTGCTGTGGAAGACGCGGATCGGCCGCGGCAGCATCCAGGGCGGTGTGCATTTCGGCATGGCGGCCGAGGGCACGCGCGTCTACGTACCGATCAACGACATGAACGACACCGGCAACGGCGACGTGCTCGATCCGAAAGCAGCGCGCCCAGGCATTCATGCGGTCGATACGCGCACCGGCAAGCTGCTGTGGAGTCATGTGCAGCAGAACGTGTGTCCGCCGGATCTGAAATTCTGCGATCCGGGCATCTCGTCGGCGGTGACCGCAATGCCGGGCGCCGTGTTCGCGGGACATCTCGACGGCTGGGTGCGTGCTTACGATGGCCGCAATGGCAAGCTGCTGTGGCAGTACGACACCAAGCCGAAGATCCGTACGGTCAACGGTCTGATGGCCGGCGGCGGCAGCATGAGCGGCGCGGGGCCGGCGGTCGGCGACGGCCACGTCGTCATCAACTCGGGATATGGCCTGTACAGCCACTCACCCGGCAATCTTCTGTTGGTGTTTTCGGTGGAGGGCAAGTAGATGCCCGTCAATCATCAGGTCTGGATCAGATTCCGCAGTGATGCTTCTGCGGAACAGATCGACGCCGTGCTCGCGGACCTGCGCGCGCTGCGCGGCAAGGTGCCCGGAATTCTCGACATGAATGTCGGCCGCAATTTCACGGACCGCGCGAACGGCTATCAATACGGCCTCATGGTGATCCTGCAGGACAAGGCCGCGCTCGAGGCCTACGGCCCGCATCCCGAGCACGCGAAAGTTGCCGGCAAGATCCGCGCGATCGCGGAATCCGTGATGGCGCTCGACTACGAGTTCTGAGGTAGAACCGCCGTTCGATCAGCGCGCGACCCAGCCACCGCAGACCGGAAACACCTGGCCGACGAAGCAGGCGGCAGCGTCGCTGCAGAGGTAGGCCGCGAACTGCGCGTCCTCACGCGCACCGACCAGCCGGCCGAGCGGTACGTCACGTGCGAGCCGCTCCTGGAAGCGCGGATTGGCCTGCACTTCGGCAGGAAAGTAGGTCGGATTGTCGACGAAATTCTGCGCGATCGCATTGATCTGCACGTTCTGCGGCGCGAATTCGACGCCCACTGCCTGCACCCAGGCGAGCTGCGCGCCGCGTGCGGCGCTGTAGGTCGATGCGCGCTTCATGCCGCGCAGGGCCGACGCGCTGCCGATGACGAGGATTCGTCCGCGGCGTCGCGCCGTCATCTGTGGCGCGACGGCACGCAGCAGCCGGGGCAGCGGATCCACCAGTGCGGCAAACACCTCGCGCCACTCAGGTTCATCCACATCGACCGCGGGCGTGCTGGGCGCCTTGATGGACAGGTTCGCCACGAGCACATCGATGCTGCCGGCATCGCGCACGATCTGCGCTGCGGCCTCCGGCGCTGCCAGCGAGCGCGAATCTGCAACGACATCAGCGCCCTGCTGCGCGAACACGTCGCAGAACACCGGGCCCATGAACTCGTCCGCCTGAGTGATCAGGACGCGCTTGCCGTTCAGCAGGTTCTGCATGGTGATCTCCCGTGAGTTCAGTCGCGCGCTCGCGCCGGCGTTTCCACCAGGCGCCCGAGCGCCAGCAGCGAATCGACGCTGTGTGCGGAATACTGGCGTGACGCATGGCGATCGAGCACTGCCGCCCCCGCGGCCAGCGGCTGGTACACCGGGCTGCGGCGCAGCGGGTTGATCCAGATCAGTTCGCGGCACTGACGCGCGAGCCGCGCGACCTCGGTCTCGAGCTGCTCCGTACCGGCGCGTTCGAGGCCGTCGGTCAGCAGGATCACCCAGGGCGCGCGCGTCAGCACGCGTCTAGCCCAGCGATGATTGAACTCGGCGATGCATTCACCGATGCGCGTGCCGCCGTCCCAGTCCGTGACGGCACGCGTCGCGAACTGCATGGCGACGTCAGGATCGGCGGCGCGCAGGCTACGCGTCAGGCGCGTCAGATGCGTGGCGAACGTGAACACCTCGATGCGCCCGCCACGTCGCGCCAGCGCCCAGGCGAGATGCAAGGCCATGCGCGAATAGGCGGCCATCGAACCGGAGACATCGACGAGCAGCACCCAGTCGCGAGGCCGCAGCGCGGCACGTCTCCGTGCGGGCGGCACCGGGTCGAGTCCGCGCATCATCGCGCGCAGCGTGCGGCGCAGATCGAGCTGGGCGCCGCGCGGCGATGCGACGAAGCGTCGCGTGCGGCGCTGGGCGGACCGTGGCGGCGCGGCCGCGAGCAACCGGCGGGCAGATTCGAGTTCGGCCGCGCTCATCTGCTCGAAGTCCTTGCTCGACAGCACTTCCGAATCCGACGCGGAGCCGGACGCATCGCGCTCGACGAGTTCAGGTGCGCGCATCTGTCGCACGCTCGGCTGAGGCAGTGCTGCTGCAAGCCGGCGGCCACCCGGCGCAGGTGGCAGATCTTCTGAACGCGGCAGTGCGGCGGCGCTACCGGTTTGCGTCTTCGCATCTGCCGGAAAAAGCAGTTCGAACAGGGTGTCGAACAGCTCGAAGTCAGCGGGTTCGCTGACCAGAGCCGCGCGCAGTGCATCGCGCACATCGGCGCGTCGACCGAGGTCGATCAGCGCGAGGGCCTGCGAGGCCACCAGCACGGAGCCACTGCCGACCTTTACGCCGCTGTCACGCAGCGCCTGCGCGATACGCGGCAGCGTCAGCAGCGCCGGGCTGGTCATGGGTCGATTCGCGTCACGCGCCGGGCGGCGCCACGCCAGGCACGTTGGCGCGCACGGCAGCGATGTCCTCTTCGTACTTCAGCAGCACGCCGAGCGTTTCCTGCATCAGTTGTGGCGTCAGTGCATGCTGGCCGAGCGCGACGATTGCGCGCGCCCACTCGATGCTCTCGGCAACGCCCGGCGGCTTCTGCAGCCGCCGCTGCCGCAGCCCCTGGACGAAACGCACGATTTCGAGCGACAGCGCGCTGCCGGCCTCGGGTGCGCGCGCCGCGAGGATCTCGAGTTCGCGCACCGCATCGGGATAGCCGACCCAGTGATACAGGCAGCGGCGCTTCAGCGCATCGTGCACTTCGCGCGTGCGGTTCGAGGTCAGGATCACGATGGGCGGCTCTGCTGCCCGCACGGTGCCGAGTTCCGGAATCGTGACCTGATAGTCGGCAAGGATCTCGAGCAGGAAGGCTTCGAACGGTTCATCGGCGCGGTCGATCTCGTCGATCAGCAGCACCGGCGGTCCCTTCGCGTGGGGCTCGAGCGCCTGCAGCAGCGGCCGCTTGATCAGGAACTCGGGCGAGAAGATCGCATCCTTCAATGCAGACTTCGATCGGTCCGCACCGCTCGCCGCCTCGGCGACGCGCAGCTCGAGGATCTGCCGCAGGTAGTTCCATTCATACAGCGCGGCGGAGGCGTCGAGGCCTTCATAGCACTGCAGCCGGATCAGGTCGCGACCGAGGCCCGCTGCGAGCGCGCGCGCGATTTCCGTCTTGCCAGTGCCTGCTTCGCCTTCGAGGAACAGTGGACGGCCGAGCTTCAGCGCGAGGAACAGCACCACCGACAGCGTGCGGTCGGCGAGGTACTGCTGGCCGCGCAGCAGCGCCTCTGTCTCTTCGATGGACGCAGGCGCAGCGCTGATGCGTGTCGAGGTCTGCACGGGCAGCGAGCGCGCCAGCGCCGTGCGTCAGCCCGCGAGCGCTGCGGCGACCGCGCGCTTCGCGATCACCGGCACGAGGCTGGCGCGGTATTCGGCGGAACCGTGCAGATCCTGGTTGAGGCCATCGGACGGTACGCTGAGCCCGTCGAGTGCTTCCGGCGCAAATCGCTTCGTCAGCGCGGCTTCGAATGCGGCGATGCGGAACACACAGGCCCCCGCGCCGGTGACGGCCACGCGGATGCCGCCCGCCGTTTCGGCGACGAACACGCCGACCATCGCATAGCGTGAGGCAGGATTCGGGAACTTGACGTAGGCGGCGCGCTTCGGGATCGGGAAGCGGATGCGCGTGATCAGTTCGCCGGCTTCGAGCGCCGTCGAGAACATGCCCGTGAAGAACGCATCTGCGGCGATCTCGCGGCGATCCGTGACGACCGTGGCGCCGAGCGCGAGCACGGCCGACGGGTAGTCCGCTGCGGGATCGTTGTTCGCGACCGAGCCGCCCATCGTGCCGCGATTGCGCACGAGCGGATCGCCGATGCCGCTGGCCAGTGCAGCCAGCGCCGGGATGGCGCGGCGCAGCTCGACCGAATGCGCCACATCGGCGTGCCGCGTCATCGCGCCGATCTCCACGCGATCGCGCTCGATGCGGATGCCACCGAGATCTGCGATCCCCGCGAGATCGACGAGGCGGTCCGGTCGCGCGAGTCGCAGTTTCAACGTGGGCAGCAAGGTCATGCCACCCGCGATGTACTTGTTCTCACCGGTGGCGCTCACGGCCTGCACCGCGGTCTTCACATCCGCCGGCTTCTGGTATTCGAATGGATACATGCTGAAACCCTCAGCCCGTGGTGCGCAGCGTCTGCGCCGCCGCGGCCACGGCCTTGACGATGTTGTGATAACCCGTGCAGCGGCAGATGTTGCCCTCGAGGCCGTCGCGGATTTCTTCTTCCGTCGGGTTCGGGTTGCGCTTCAGCAGTTCGACGGCGGTCATGATCATGCCCGGCGTACAGAAGCCGCACTGCAGGCCATGGTTCGCACGGAACGCCGCCTGCACCGCGTGCAGCTCGCCCGCCGGCGCCAGACCTTCGATCGTCGTGACCTTCGAGCCTTCTGCCTGAGCCGCAAGGATCGTGCAGCTCTTCACGGCCCGACCATCCACATGCACGACGCAGGCGCCGCACTGCGAGGTATCGCAGCCCACATGGGTGCCCGTCAGGCGCAGGTTCTTGCGCAGCAGATCGACGAGCAGCGTGCGTTCCTCGACCTCCGCCGACACCGCGCGACCGTTGACTTCGAGACTGACCTTCATGCTGCGTTTCCCCTCAATTTCGAATCAGCGCATCACCAGCCACGCGACCACCGCGATGACCACGATCGCGGCCGCGATCCAGCCGAGCTTCGAGCCGCCGCCGGCCGAGGCATCCGCACCGGCAGCGCTGCCGTCTGCTGCCGCAGGCGCGTCCGACTGCTTCGTCGCGCCGGCGTCGAGCCGTTTCGCGAATGCATCGAAGAACTGGTCCGCGAGCTGGCGCGTGGCGCCTTCCAGCAGCCGCGAGCCCACTTGCGCGAGCTTACCGCCAAGTCGCAGGTCCGCGGAATAACGCAGCACGGTGACCGCGCCGTCTTCGGTCAGATCCACCTTGGCGCTGCCCTTGCCGAAGCCGGCCGCTGCCTTGCCTTCGCCGCTGATCGTATAGGACGCGGGCGGCTGGATGTCGGAGAGCTGGATCCGCGTGGCGAAAGTCGCGCGAACAGGGCCGAGCGCTGCGCTGACGCGCGCATCGATCTCCGTATCCGAAAGCTTGTTCAGCTCTTCGCAGCCGGGGATGCAGGCCTTCAGGACTTCCGGATCGTTCAGTGCCGCCCACACGGCTTCGCGCGGTGCAGCGATGCGATATTCACCTTGAATCGCCAAGCGTCAGACTCCATGACTGCGAAGACGCCGCGACAGTGCTTCCCACGGCGGCGAACGGGAGGCTACCATCGCAGCACGGCGATGCAATCACAAGCCCATCGTCGAACGGGAATTTCCATGAGCAGCACCGGATTTGGGGCCTCGGTTCCGCGAGTCGAAGACCAGCGGTTCATCACCGGCAAGGGTCGTTACACCGACGACATCGTTCGCCCGGGCCAGACCCAGGCCTACATCCTGCGGTCGCAGGTGGCGCACGGCGTGATCAAGCGTCTCGATGTCTCTGCCGCCAAGGCTGCAGCGGGCGTCGTCGATGTGTTCGTCGGTGCGGACCTGAAGGCCGACGGGATCGGCGATCTGCCCTGCGGCTGGATGACCCAGAACATCAGCGGCAAGCCGCAGTTCAATCCGCCGCATCCGCCGGTGGCCGTGGATCGCGTGCGGCATGTCGGCGAGCCGATTGCCGTGATCATCGCGGAAACGCTGCTGCAGGCGAAGGACGCCGCCGAACTGATCGAGCTCGACATCGACGATCTGCCGGTCGTCGCCTCGATCGATCGTGCCTTCGCGCCCGGCGCTCCCGAGATCTGGAGTGAAACGCCGGGCAACGTCGCGTTCCACTGGCAGATCGGCGACAAGGCGGCGACCGAAGCGGCTTTCGCCAAGGCGGCGCATGTCGCGAAGCTGGACCTCGTCAACAGCCGTGTGATCTGCAACGCGATGGAGCCGCGCACCGCGACCGGCGAGTACGACGACGGCAAGCAGGAGTACACGCTCTGGCTGTCTTCGCAGAATCCGCATGTGCAGCGCGTGCTGCTCGCCACCGCCACGCTGAAGGCGCCGGAATCCAAGATCCGCGTGATCTCGCCGGACGTCGGCGGCGGCTTCGGCTCGAAGGCGTTTCATTACAACGAAGACGTGATCGTGCTGTGGGCTGCGAAGCGCGTCGGTCGTCCGGTGCACTGGGCTGCAGATCGCAGCGAGGCCTTCGTCAGTGACCGGCACGGCCGCGATCACCTCACGCACGTCGAACTCGCACTGGACAAGGACGCGAAGTTCCTCGGCCTGCGCGTCAGCACCAAGGCCAACATGGGTGCGTACTACTCCACGTTCGGACCGGCGATCCCGACGTATTACTACGCGCCGATGCTCTGTGGCACCTACGTGATCCCGACGGCCTACTGTGACGTGCAGGGTGCCTGGACCAACACCGTGCCGGTGGATGCGTATCGCGGCGCGGGCCGTCCCGAGGCCACCTACGTGATCGAACGCATCGTCGACCAGGCGGCGCGCGATCTCGGCATCGACCAGATCGAACTGCGCCGGCGCAATTTCATTTCGCCTGGCGCTTTTCCGTATCGCACGCCGTTCGGATCCGAGTACGACTCGGGCAACTATCCCGAAGTCATCGCCAAGGCGATCAAGCTCAGCGACTACGCCGGCTTCGAGCAGCGTCGTGCAGCATCGAAGCAGCGCGGCAAGCTGCGCGGTGTCGGTGTCTCGAGCTACATCGAGGCCTGTGGTGCCGGCCCGTCAAAGATCATCATGGCGGCCGGCGGCGGTAGCGGCATGTTCGAAGGCGCCACGATTCGCGTGAATCCTTCGGGCTCCGTCGTCGTCATCACCGGTACGCATTCGCATGGCCAGGGCCACGAGACGACGTTCGCGCAGCTCGTCAGTGAACGGCTGGGTGTGCCGATGGAGAGCGTCGACATCGTGCATGGCGATACCGGCATCGTGCAGTTCGGCATCGGAACCGTAGGCTCTCGCTCGCTGTCGCTCGGCGGCACGGCCATCGTCAAGGCGCTGGACAAGGTCATTGCGAAGGGCAAGCGCATCGCGTCGCATCTGCTCGAGGCCGCCGAGGGCGACATCCGCTTCGAGAACGGTCGCTTCAACGTGGCCGGCACCGATCGCGGCATTTCGTTCCCGGAGATCGCTTTCCTTGCGCATGCGCCGGCGGCCTGGCCCAGCGACCAGATCGAGCCGGGGCTCGAGGAGACGGCGTTCTTCGATCCGGCGAACTTCACGTTCCCGGCTGGCGTGCATGTCTGCGAACTCGAGATCGATCCGGACACCGGCACCACCGACATCGTCAGCTACGCCGTCGTCGATGACTTCGGCCCGATCCTGAATCCGATGATCGTCGATGGTCAGGTGCACGGCGGTGTGGCGCAGGGCGTGGGTCAGGCACTGCTCGAAAACTGCGTCTATGACGAGGACAGCGGACAGCTGCTGTCCGGCAGCTTCGTCGACTACACGATGCCGCGCGCCGACAACCTGCCGAACTTCAAGACGGACTACGTGTGCACACCGTCGCCGCACAACGCCCTCGGCGTGAAAGGCTGCGGCGAGGCGGGCGCCATCGCGGCGCCGCCGGCCGTCATCGCGGCGGTGCTCAATGCGCTCGCGCCGCTCGGCGTGCAGGACATCTCGATGCCGGCGACGCCGTTCAAGATCTGGCAGGCCATCCAGGCCGCGAAGAAACACTGAGGCGAAGAGATCATGAAATTCAGGGCTCTTTTACTGTGTGCGGCTGCAATCTGCGCGCCGGCCTACGCTGCCGATCAGCCTCCGAGCGAAGCTTCGCTGCGTGAGCTGCTCGCGGTCACGGAAGCAAAGCAGTTGATCGACAATTCGATGAGCCAGATCGATGCCGCGATCCAGAACGGCGTCAAGCAGGGCCTGCAGGGCCGCGTGCTGACGCCGGAGCAGGAGAAGATCCTCGACGAAATGCGCGCCAATCTTCTGGTGATCTTCGGGGAAGAGTTCACCTGGGCCAAGCTCGAGCCCGCCTTCATCGATGTCTACCAGCGTTCGCTGACGCAGTCCGAAGTGGACGGCATGATCGCGTTCTACAAGACGCCCGCGGGTCGGGCGGTCATCGCCAAGATGCCGCTGATCATGCAGAACACCATGCAGATGGTGCAGGGCCAGCTCGGCGGCATGATGCCGCGCATCCAGCAGGTGCAGCGCGAAGCCGTCGAGAAGCTCGAGAAGACCACGGCGCCGAAGTGAGCGTCGTCCTGCATCTGTTCATCGCGCCGGCACGCGGCGCGCCGATGCAGTCGCTGGGCAGCGTCGAGGCCCTCGCGGATACAGGACTCGCAGGCGACCGCTACGCGAGTCTCCGATCCCGCAACTCGGGCGACCGGGCAGACCCGACCCGCGAGGTCACGCTGATCGAATCCGAGAACCTCGAATATTTCTTCGAGCAGACCGGCCACCGACTGGCGATGTCGGACTCGCGGCGCAACATCGTGACCGCCGGCATCCGCCTGAACGATCTGTGCGGGCGCCGCTTCCAGATCGGGGCGGCGACGTTCGAAGGCATCGAGCTGTGCGAACCCTGCAACCCGCTGAAGCGACGCACCCATCCTGAACTGGTTCGCGTGCTGCGCCATCGTGGCGGCCTGCGCGCGCGGATCGTGCAGGGTGGCGCGGTGTCGGTCGGAGATGCCATCCACGTGCAGCCCGCGAGCCTGCGCGACCAGTCGGCGTTCGCGTTCGGCTGATGCAGCCGAAGGACCTCGAGCAGTACCTGCACGAGCACATCCCGCTGTCGCGAGCGATGCAGGTCTCGGTCGTGAAAGTGGCGGTCGACAGCGTCACGCTGGCCGCGCCGATCGAGCCCAACATCAACCACCGCGGCACCGCATTCGGCGGCAGCATCTCTGCCGTCGCCATCCTCGCGGCATGGTCGCTGCTGCACACGAGGCTCAGCGCCGAGGGCGTCACCTGCCGGCTGGTGATCCAGCGCAATTCGATCGATTACCTGAAACCCGTCGAGGCCGATTTCACCGCCACATCCCTGCCGCCGGACGCGGCTGACTGGCTGACCTTCACTCGCACGCTGGGTCGCAAGGGCGTGGGGCGGGTGACTGTGCGCTGCGTTCTGGAATGCGCGGGCGAGACAGTCGCTCATTTAAAGGGCGAATTTGTTGCACTGGAAAAGCAATGACACGTCACAACGATCCAAACCGCGAGGACCCCCGATGAGCAACGCCAGCCTGGTCTACCCCATGTGCGCGCTCGTCGCGCTGACCGCGTTCGTGCTCGTGACGATGTTCCGGCGACGCGTCGGCGCCGTGCGCGCCGCGCAGGTCCCCGCCAGATTTTTCCGGGTGTACCAGGGCGCCGCGGAGCCGGAAGCGTCGGCGCAGGCGAGCCGCCATTTCACCAATCTGTTCGAGGCGCCGACGCTGTTCTACGTCGCCTGTGTCGCTGCGATCGCCACGCAACAGGTGACGCCCACGATGACGGTGCTCGCCTGGGCCTACGTGCTCGCACGCCTCGTGCACGCCTGGATCCACCTCGGCGCGAACCGGCTGACGCCGCGCATCCGCATCTATGGCGTGAGCTGGCTCGTGCTCGTCGCGATGTGGATCACGCTGGCGGTGAATGTCACGAGGGGCGGCTAGCGGACATTCGCGCCCGCCTGCGACGAATCCCGAATGGGAGAATGAGAGGCCCTCCGAAACGCAGGAACACCGCACATGAAGCCCGTCGCCGCGATCGTCCTCGCTTCTCTGCTGCTTGCCGCCCGCGCACTGAGTGCCGCTGAGCCGGGCGCGGCCGTGCTGAAGTCACCCGAAGAAACCTACAAGGGCTACCCCACGCGGATCGCGGACATCCCCGCCGGCTGGGCGACCACGAAGCCGCTCAGGCTGCAGCTCTGCTTCAACCTGAAGCATCCGGTGAACAGCCCGGAAGCCGATCAGTTCCTGCTCGACCTGCAGCGCACGATCACCGCGATGCCGTACGGCGTGAAGGTACGCGTCGAGCGCGCGATCACGCCGGCCAAGTTTGCCTATTGTGCGTCGCTGTCGTTCCGCAACTGGGAAAACAACCGCGCGTATGAGAACAGCGAAGTGTTCCTGAAGTACTACCGCGAGCAGTGGAAGCCGGTGGTGACCGAGTCGAGCGAACAGCTGCTGGTGCTCGACGAGGTCGCGTCGGGGCCCTGACCCATCGGGAAAAACATCACGAAGGAGCGCGCGGGTCGCTACTGCCGCTCTCTGCTCGCGGAGGATGAGGACGACGAAAGATGATGCCCGTCGACGGATACGCCGTCCTGACTCACGTCCTCAGTGCCGGTGAGTGCGACGACCTCAGCGACAAGATTCTGCAGGCGCCCAGCGGACATGCCGGCACGCGCCGATTCCTGGATCTCCCCTGGTGTCAGGCGCTGGCGACTCGGCTGAGAGCCTCGTCCGCGCTCGCCGATGTCCTGCCCGCCGAACACGCTGCCGTTCAGTGCACGTTCTTCGACAAGACCGCCCAGCAGAACTGGCTCGTGGCCCTGCATCAGGATTGCAGCGTCGCGGTGCGCGAACGCATCGAAGACGATGCCTGCCGCGGATGGTCGATCAAGGAAGGCATCTGGTTCGTTCAGCCTCCAACGTCGTTGCTCGAACAGTTGATCGTCGTTCGTGTGCACCTTGACGACTGCGGCCCGGACGACGGGCCGCTGCGCGTCGTACCGCGGTCGCACGACCGGGGCCGCCTGACGTCCGGGCAGATTCGGGCAATGCGCCAGCAAATTGGGGAAGTCGATTGTCTCGTCCCGCGAGGGGGTGCGATGGTGATGCGACCGTTGCTGCTGCACGCTTCTTCCAGGATGCGTTCCGACAGACAGCGGCGGGTCCTGCATTTCGTATTCGGCCCGCGCGAGCTTCCCTGCGGGCTTGCGTGGTGGCAGGTGGTCTGATCCGTAGCGCACGAGAACCTGGCATGAAGTGGATCGTTGCAGTCGCGATGGTCTCCGTCCTTTCAGTGCTCGCCTGGGCCAACTGGCCGACCCGCGCGCTCGCGCAGGGCGTCACGGCGGACCGCATCCTGGTTCGAAAGTCCGCAAGGACTCTCGAGCTCTATCGGGACGACGTATTGCTGAAGCGGTACTCGATCTCGCTGGGACTGCAGCCGGCGGGTGCCAAGCAGCGCGAAGGAGATCGACGCACACCCGAGGGTCTTTACCGCATCGATTTCCGCAAGGCGGATTCCGGCTATCACCGCGCGCTGCACATCTCCTATCCCTCGCGCGCAGATCGTGCCCGGGCCGTGCGCGATGGCGTGGTACCCGGAGGTGCTGTCATGATCCACGGGATGCGCAATGGATTCGGCTGGGTCGGCCGTATGCACCGATGGTTCGACTGGACCCATGGCTGTGTCGCGATGACGAATGCAGAGCTCGATGAACTGTGGCGCGTCGTGCCGGACGGCACGCCGATCGAGTTGCGGCCGTGAGACGTCTGCCAAACCTGTTCATCCTCGCAGCCCTCTGGCTGTGTGCGGGCAATCCCGCCCTGGCCGATATCGCCGCTCCATCCGGCCTCGACCTCGCGCGCTCCGCCCGGCAGCAGATCGGCGTGACGACGAGCTACGACCCTGCCTATCAGCGCATCCCGTTCCCTAATGGTGACCTGCCGCGATCGACTGGTGTCTGCACGGACGTGGTGATCCGTGCGCTGCGCGACGCGCGGCGCCTCGACCTGCAGCGCGAGGTCAACGCCGACATGAAGGCGAACTGGGATGCCTATCCGCGACGCTGGCAGTGGATGCTGCGCAAGCCGGACCCGAACATCGACCACCGGCGTGTGCCGAACCTGATGACCTTCTTCCAGCGGCGCGGCTACGCACTGCCGCTGTCCAACGACCCGGCGAAGTTCAGGGCGGGCGACATCGTCGCCTGGGACCTCGGTCGGGGCATCCTGCATGTCGGTGTGGTGTCTGATTCGCGCCCGTTCAGCGGCGTCCCGAGAGTCATCCACAACATCGGGCGTGGCACTGTCGAGGAAGACATCCTGTTCCAGTTCAGGATCATCGGGCACTATCGGCTGCCAGGCCGGTGAAGCCTTTGGGAGAATTCAGGACCATGAAGCGTGCGTTCAGCGTGATGATGCTGGTCTGGATGTGTGCCGCATTGCTCGGGACGGCGTCCGCGCAGACGCTCGAGCAGCGCCGGGAGCGGATCGAGCAACGTCAATCCTCGCCGCCGGATGAGGCGACAGCGCGCAAGCAGCGCTCCGAGTCCGTGTTGAAGTCTGAAGGCGTGCCGGTCAACGATTCGCTGCCGGTGATCGAGTCGGAGCGCGAGCTTCGACCCCGAACCACGCAGGAGGTCGCGCAGCGAGCGATCGCGCTGCTGATCGTGTCCTTGAAGGGCGAAGGCCTGGAGCAGCCGATCGTGGAACGGCTGGTTCGTGATTATCAGATCGCGCCGCATCTTTCGCCGGACGAGCGGCGCTTTCTGTCGAATCTGACTCCCTCCGAACAGGATCGCGTGCAGTTCTCCTGGCGCTACGAAGCCGCCTGGGTGATGTTGTGGGCGCTGGGCTATGTCGAGACGCTCGACAAGCCGGTCGCGATCTGCGACGTACCGCGTGCCGTCACGTTCATGAAGGACCGAACCATGGCGCAGTTCGTGGCCGATGCGAAGCTTCGCTCGCCCGCGGAGATCCTGGACGCGGCCGATATGATCTATCGATACCACTGGGCTGTCGTCGAGGCACGGGTCACGCAGCAGGATCCACCCGCAGGTCTCGAACCCGGCGTCACGATGGAGCGTCACCACGCGCTGAACTGGCTGATCCGCTACATGGATCAGGCCTGGGACGACGTCACCACCGATACCTGAACCTCAACGGCTCACTGGATCAGCCGGCCGACGCGATCGTCCACGGTCACGGTGGCGGTGATGCCGGCATTGAACTGCAGATAGTCGTTCTCGAGTCCATCGCTGAAGATCACGCCGTTCTCGGCCATGCGGGAATGCAGCGTCAGCGGATGTTCGGCATCGACGTCACCGTACACGAGCGAGGTGCCCGTGGAGACGCTGGGGAACGGTTCGCGCACGGCAAATCGCAGCGTCGGTGAATCCCAGGGCATCGGTCGGTAGGCGTCGACCGGCGCGCCGGCGTTGGCACTGGCGATGGCCTGTGAGCCGGTCACGATGCTGCGCAGCCAGGCGGTGGAGCCGAGCCCGGTCGAGACGATCAGTCCACTCGACGACTGTACTTCGCGACGTTCGCCCAGCTGGATCTCGTAGCGCGCAGAGGTGTGGGTCTTAGGCCCGATGAACAGATCGTTGACGGCGCGCAAGGTCTGTCCGTCGGAGAGTTTCGCGATCGCAAGCGTCACGCCCTTGCTCGGCCGCTTGTCGGCGAGCACGGCATCGAGCACGCGCACGACGTCGGCAGGCTTGAACGGCAGCAGCACGCCGTCGAATCGCGTCGGGTCCGGGTTCACCCCGACGAGGGGCTGCTGGTCGAGGTACTTCAGCGTGTTCGCGACGACGCCGTCCTGCCCGAGGGCAATGACGACGTCGTCCGGCGCGAACAGGTAGTTCGGCAGATAGCTGCGCTCGAGCTTCTGCACGCGGCAGCGGCGCGCGAGCGCCGCCTCCACGATCTGCCGGGCCGTGAGATAGGTGGCGTGTTCGGCTTCGTAGTCGGCGAAGTCTGCGCCGAGATGTTCGACGTAGAACTTCGCCTGCGCCACCGTGTGGAAACGCGCGATCAACTCCTCGAGGCGGGTCCGGCGCGTCACGAGCACCGCCTTGCGTTCACTGGCCACGGCGACTCTCCGTGCGCGCCGGGCTGTGCATCAGGGTCTGCAGCAGATCCGGCGAGACGTTCAGCTGGCCGATGCTGTCGGCGCGCTCGGCGATACCACCGAAGGCCTGGGCGATCAGCTGGCCCGCGTCCATGCCGACGGCGGCGAGTGCCTGGATCAGTCGCGGGTCCGCGTTGGACAGCGCCTGCACGCTGGCGGCGACGCGATGCGCGGCGGCCTCAGCCTCGGTGCGGGTGTTCGCGGCCGCGGCGGCGACGAGGTCCTTGCGCTGCTGCTCGAGCTGGATGCTCGCGCTCATGTCGCGCTCGCGCAGCTCGGCCTTGCGCTGCTGCACCGACGCTTCGGCGTCGAGCTGGGTCTCACGTATGGTGCGCTTCTTCTGTTCGACGGCCACTTCGGTATCGAGCTCGCTCTCCTTGATGGCGCGCTCGTTCTCGACGGCGGCGTTGCGCCGCGCATAGATCGCCTCGTCCGCCTCGCGCAGGATCGCTTCACGCGCGCGCGCTTCGAGCGCGCGGGCGGTTTCCGGCGTGGGCTTGATCGCGAGGATCGCAAGCCCCTGCACCTCGACACCGAGACCCTGCAGCTCGGCGCTCGCGCGCAGCTCTGCGAGGGCCTTCGCTTCGATCTCGCCGGAGATGCGGATCGCGTCGGTCAGCACGCTGGCGTGGATCAGCCGCTGGATCGCGGCCTGCGCCACGGCGGTGATGCGCTCCGGCAGCTTCTCCGGTTCTTCGCTTTCGTAGGCCTTTGCTGAAGGCGCCAGCGTGAAGTTGACGCTGCGTGCCGTGCGCTCCGGATCCGAGATCCGGTAGGCGAGCTGGCCCTGCACGGTGACGGCTTGGAAGTCCGCGGTCACCTTCTCGAACAGGAAGGGGACTTCGCGGCTGTCCAGCGGCACCGCGACGAGGCTGGTCGTCGGCCGGTAGTACAGCAGCGAGAGGCCGGGGCCCTGGCGGACGACGCGACCGCCGCGATAGACGATCAGGTGGGTGGTCGGGTTGACCTTGATGAACTGCATTCCGAACATGGCCTGTCTCCTTCAGTTAGTGGGGGATACCCACTTAGTAAGTGGCATAGTCCCACCAACTTGGATAGGATGTCAACAGGGCGAGGGGCGGGAACATGCAAGTACCTGATTTCGATAGACCTTTGACCACCGTGGACGTGGTCATCTTCAGCGTTCGCGATGAAACACTGCAGGTGCTGCTGGTGCGACGGCCTGCCGGGAAGGCCGAGCCGTTCCCGCAGGCCTGGGCGCTGCCGGGCGGCTTCATCGACACTCGCGAGGATGCGGACCTCGCCGCCTGCGCGATGCGCAAGCTGCGCGAAAAGACCGGCGTCGATGCGCCTTACCTCGAGCAGCTCGGCAGCTTCGGCAACGCCACGCGGGATCCGCGCGGCTGGTCGGCCACGCACGTCTACTTCGCGTTGATGGCGTCGGAAGGAACTGAACTGCGCGCGGGCGGCAACGCAGCGCAGTCGCAGTGGATGGAACTGCGCGGTGAGCGCGTCGCCGAACCACTCGCGTTCGATCATTCAGAACTGCTTCGTGCCGCGGTGCAGCGACTGCGCGCCAAGGTGGAGTACACGTCGCTGCCGGTGTATCTGCTGCCCGGTGAGTTCACGTTGACGGAGCTGCAGCGGATCTACGAAATCGTGCTCGGTCGCGAACTCGAAAAGAAAGCGTTCCGTACGCGCCTGCTTGCGGCCGATCTGCTCGATCCGCTGCCGCGCACGAAGGGCGGCGCGAATCGGCCCGCGCAGTTGTATCGACTGAAGCGCCGACGCGGCGCATTTGTATTCGCGCGGCCTTTCGGTTCGGCCGACAGCGGCAGCACGCAGTAAAGTAGCTTCGATGTCCGGCAATTCTACCAAGACCTTCAGTGTGTGCGCGCTGCTCAGCGTCGTGGCGGCGAGTCCGGTTGCGACGTCCGCCGCGAGCACCTGCTTCGGCCGCGTGAGCGAGGGCCGCATCGAAGGCGCCGTCGCGTTGCCTCGATCCGGAAAGAACTTCGACGCCTACAGCGGACTCGGCGTCACGCTCGGCCGCACCTACGTCCATGAACAGGTTCGCGCCATCGTCAAGGACGCGTACTCCAGAACGCAGAAGGCGATGCCCGACAAGACCTTCATCTACGGCGAAACCGGCTGGGAAAAGGGCGGGCGCTTCCGGCCGCACCGTACGCACCAGAACGGAACGTCGGTGGACTTCATGGTGCCCGTGCTCGATGCGCAAGGGAAATCGGTGCCGCTGCCCGGCAACGCGGCGAACAAGTTCGGCTATGACCTGGAGTTCGACGATCAGGGACGCTACGAAAACCTGACGATCGATTTCGCCGCCATCGCCGAACACCTGTACCAGCTTTCTCAAGCCGCGAAAGCTCACGGATCCGATCTGGCGCTCGTGATCTTCGAGCACGACTGGCTGCCGAAGCTGTACGCGACACCGCGCGGCGCATACCTGCAGAAACAGGTGCGATTCATGCAGGGCAAGCCATGGATACGCCACGATGAGCACTACCACGTGGATTTCGCGATCCCGTGCAAGCCGCTCGACGCAAAGCCTTCCTGAGAGGCCATCTTCATGAACCCCAGCAAAGTGGACCGCCAGCGCCTCGTGAAACTCACCGATCTGCCGAACGTCGGGCCGGCGATGGCGAAAGACCTGCAGTTGCTCGGAATCAGCGAACCCGCACAACTGCTCGGCAAGGATCCGGCGCAGCAAACGCGCACGCTGCACGAGCGAATGCATGCTCGCTACAAGGGTGGGCGCCCGGATCGAAATCGCGTAGTGTGAATTCAGCAGAAACGAACTGAGGGGGATCGCCGATGCCGACCAGTGTCTGGAAATGCTGCATGATGTTGATGATGGCTGCGCTCGTGCCGACGGCGGACGCGCAGTCCGACGGCGCGGAAGAGATCGTCGTCACTGCCGCGCGAATCCGTGGGGACCAGCCACCACCGCCGCTGCCGGCGGTCGTCATCCGCAAGCGCGCGGACTTCCTGCTGCAGTCCGTCGAATTGACCAACGACACGCGCGACGCGAAGGCACGCGAGAACGAGCTTTACCAGACGCTGCGCGGTCTCGCCGCGGCCGCCGCGAAGACGCCGGGCCTGTCGCTCGCCTGGCAGAACGGCTTCCTGATGCCCATCACCGAACGCGACTACCAGATCCCGCTGCAGCCGGACGATGAACGCGACGACGCGAGCCGCGCGGTTCTCTACATCAAGTACGCGCTGACCCCGCAATCGGACGTGCCGCGCGCCGTGAAGACGCTCGGCGACTTCGTCGACAACGCGAAGATGATCGGTCGCAGCTCGATCGAACCGCTCGGCGACGTGGCGCTCAGCATCGTCAACCCGGAACGCTATCGGCCTGAGGTCGTCCAGGCGATCGCGGCGTCCGTGCAGGATCTGCAGCAGGCATTTGGCGCGGCGTGCAAGGTCAGAGTGGGGCTCGGGGATTTCTCGAACCGCCTGCAGTGGCAGCGCTCGGATGTCTCGGAATTGACCCTGTATCTGCCGTACCGGCTGAGCGTCGAGGGTTGCTAGTCCGGCACTGACGCAAGGTGAAGGCAATGCGCGCGGATGTCTGCAGGCCATCCCGCGATCAGCTCGCGTAGCCGCCCGGCATCGCTCGCAAACAACGCGCGCGTGGCCTCTTCATAGTTGCGCAGGTCGCCGGCCATCGTGGTCATGAACCGATAGGCGCGTTCCTGCGCCTGACGCCGATCGTCACGACCGCTCTCGTCTGACGCACGTTTCGCACTCTCGACCAGCCGACGCAGCACGACGGATGCGCCGCCGGGCTGGCGTGACAGCCATTCCCAATGCCGCGGCAGCAGCGTGACTTCGCGGGCTGTGACACCGAGCTTCGGACGGCCGCGGCCGCGCGGCTCGCCGGCGGCTTCGATTGGCATGGCGGGGTCGGGAACGACAGCCGGAAACGGCAGCGCGTTCACCGGCGCGAGTCGCGCCAGCACCTCGGCCTCCGTGCCGCGCGTGTCGACATCCACCACCTTGCCGGTCCGATCATCGAACACCAGCACAGGGCCTTCGTGATCGCCCGCGAGCGCGCGCCGCGCCAAAAGCGCCACCTTGGGCAGCGGGCCGGCGCCCAGGCGGCGGGTACCGTCGAAAACCGAGTGGGAATCGGCACTTGCGGAAGATCGGGTCGTCATCCGTTATTTATACCCGGATTAAATTTCTTCGTCAATATCATCCGGATATAAATAGGGCCAGGGTCCGCAGATACTCGGGAAACATCCCGACGGTGTTGTGTTGAGCACTACCGAGTCGCAGTACCGTGACCTGCGCGGGCGGAAAGGCGGCCACCAGCGCTTCGCCACGCTCGGCAGGCACGACTTCATCCTGCCCGGCGATGACGATCAGCGTCGGCGCGCGGACGGCGCCGACCCGCACGCGTTCGATGGACTCGAACCGGTCGCGAAGCAGCAGGCCCACCGGCAGCCAGCGGAAATGCACCCGGGCGACGTTGACGAGGCTGTCGAACGGCGTGACCAGCACGAGCCGCGCCACCGTGCGCACGGAGGCGAGATACGTCGCGACACCCGAGCCGAGGCTACGGCCGATGACAGTGATGCCCGCACCTGGATGCCGGGCGGCAATGACGTCGTGGATCGCCTCAGCGTCGGCAAGGAAGCCAGCCTCGCTCGGCGTGCCCGTGCTGCCGCCGTAGCCGCGATAGTTGACGAGGTAGATCGCGTGCTTCGGGAAGGCGCGCGCGAAGTCCTCGGCGTTGCCGTCCACAGACTCGGCGTTGCCACCGAAATAGACGACTGCCTGCGCGGCAGGCTCGTCGGTGTGCGGCCCGACCCGCCAGAGCTTCAGCCGCTCACCGCCGGATTCCACCATCAGCGTGCCGAGATCTTCACGTGCAACGGCGAGCGTCGGGAAATAGATCTGAGAGCGCTGGTTGATGAACAGCAGCGCACAGATCGCGACGTAGATCGCAACGACGATGCCGACGGCTGCGATCATGCGGGCGCGCATCGACGTGGCAAGGGGCTCAGGAACGATGACCCGTCAATACGGCGTGCCGTCCTTGTGCAAGTAGGGCAATGGTCCGGAATAGCGCCCGGGACCGTACTTCAGATCGATGTCCGGGTACTCGCCCCAGTCGGCATCGTTGCGCGAGCCGACCACCAGCAATACGGCATCGCCACCGGAGCGGTTCTGCAGATGGTGCCCGTCACGCGAGCCAGCCCTGAAGCCGGCGCTGTCGCCCGCACGCAGCAGCTGCTCGCCGGCATCCGTGACGAGCACGACCTCGCCCGAGATCACCTGCACGAACTCATCTTCATGCTCGTGCCAGTGGCGCTGGCTGGACCAAGCGCCGGACGGCAGCGTCAACAGGTTCACGCCGAAATGCGTCAGCCCGGCTGCCTCGCCGAGCTTGATCCAGCGGCGCCCCCGGCAGGGCGCATCGTAGGGCGCGGGATACCGGCTGCCCGACCCTGTCGGCGCCGTCGAGTGATCGATCTTCGACATGGCAGAAACCCCCGGAGGCAACGGACTCAGACCGTGATCGCAAGACCTCGGTAGATCCTGGCGCGATACCGGCTCTCGTTCGCCTCGACAATCGGCGCGGCGGCCAGCAGCACGGCATGCGCGAAGCGGTCGTACTCTTCCGCCTGCTCGACGGCATCGCGCGGCTCTTCGCTGCGCATGCGGCGCGTCAGGTTCACCTGGTTCACCGGAACAGACGTGGGCAGGCGCTCGTTCTCGACGCCGAGCGTCGCGGTAAATGCGTGCAGCGTGGTCTTGACGAAATTCGCCATCGCGAACTGCGGCAGCGTGCCGCCGACCGGTACGTCGGGTGATACCAGGATCAGCCGAGCGCCCTTGAACAGCGAGACCTTGCGCGCCACGCGGAAATGATGCGTGAGGTTCGTCTCGACCAGCGACTCGAACCCGGCCGCGTTCAGATGATCCTTGCCCTCCACGCCGAACAGCGCGCGCGGGATCGGCGCGAACGGCGTGGAAATCACGGCGGCGGGTGCATGCCCGGCATCGAAGGCCTCGTCCATCTTCGCTTCGAGGTTGTCGCCGACGGTCATGTACACCATGCGGTCATGGCCAAGCGCGCGGCCCATCGCGTCCTTGATAGCCTCGCCGGCTTCGGCGGTGCGCGTCAGCGTGATGATGCTGCCGACATGACCCTCCGCGAGGAACAGCCGCGCCACGGCGGCGAGCGGCTCGGTCATGTGTTCGCCGATCAGCCAGATCGTCTCGCCTTCCATGCGGCGCACGCGTTCGGGTTTGGCGCGACCGAACAGCTCGCGTTCGGTGATCGTGCGTTCCTGATGCAGGCCGCCCGAGGGTTCGAAGGTCTCGCCGGAGATCGCGCGATCCGCCATGAAGAACACGGTGGCCAGTGCGACGTCGGTTTCCGTCGGCATGCGGTTCAGGTGCAGCATGCCGAGCACACCGTCGCGGATCTTCTCGGCCTCCTCGGCGATACGAGTCGTGTTGATGAAGGGCTCCGGCGGTTCCGGCAACTCCATCACCCACTTCTCGGCGCGCGCGTGCGCCTTCTTGTCGAGGATCACGCAGCCGTTGCGCAGCCGCGCGACCAGGCGCGTCGCCATCGTGCGCGTCATGACGAAATGCAGCGAGGAATGGGTGGCTTCCTCGGTGCCATGTGCTTCGCCTTTGATCTTGCCGGCGATCTGTCGCAGCGGCTCGGGCACGCCATCGCTCTGCAGCAGGCCGAGGTCGTTGTGCGCGAGCGCCATCAGGATGTCGCCGAGCAGCACGCCAGCTTCCAGCGCCTTCAGCACCGCACCATGCACCTGGTTCAGGCGCTTGTTCTCGAGGATCAGCTTCGCGCGCCGGTCGAACAGGCCGGCCTTGCCGTCCTTGCCCTTGAGGCGCTGGCCCTCGACGGGACCCGGCGCGATCGCGTTGATCTGGATCTCGGGACCGACGAACCGCGCGAGATTCTCGACCAGCGCACGCTGGCCCGCCTTCGAGACGGCATAGTCCGAGCGGTTCGGGTAAGGAACGGCGATGTACTTCTCGCCGCCGAAATACGAGCTGACGTTCAGGATGTAGCCCGAGCCCTGCGCCTTCATCATCGGCACGACTTTCTCGATCAGCGAGTAGTTCGAGACGAGATTCGCGTTCAGCGTGTTGCGCCAGTCGGTCGGCTGCAGGTCGACGGCCATCTGCTCGGCGCCCGCGACACCCGCATTGTTGATCAGGTAGTCGATGCGGCCGAAGGCCTTGACCGTCGCCGCGACGGACTTCGCGAGGCCCGCCTCATCGGCCACGTCGATGTTCGCGAGCATCTGTACGCGGTCGCGCGGCCGGTTGTAGCCGATCTCCTCGAGCTCTGCGACGATGCTCTCGCGCAGGTCGACGAGCTGGTTCTCGCGCCGCGCCGTCAGCATCACGCGCGCGCCGGCGATCGCGAGCAGGCGCGCGAGCTGGCCGCCGATGCCGGCCGAGCCGCCGGTGATCAGCACGCACTTGCCGAGATGCAGGCCCATCAGCGATTCGATCCAGCCGAAGTTCGGGCGGGTCGAACCCGTGGCATCGACAATCGCGGCGGGCATATAGAGACTGACCTGCGGCACGCGACGCTTCGTGTACAGCAACCGCGCAGCCTGGCTGGCCGCGAACAGCAGCCCATTCTCCTCGGAGTTCGTCCAGCGCAGGATCTGATTGGACCATTCGATCGCGGGCCGGTCGCCGGCCTCGGACTGCGTCTGGCTCTCGTCGCGCCAGACACGCACGAGTTCCTCGATGCCGGAGCGCAGGATGTCCGCATAGGCGTTGCCAGCAGCGTCGCTGCCGTTCGACATGAACAGCGTGCGCGGATTGCTGCCCTTCGCCGCGAACTGATGCCAGACGCGCGACAGCTCACGCGCGATGCTGATCGCGCCGGTGAGCTCCGCGCCCAGGAAGGTGTCCACGTCCGTGTCGCTGGCTTCGGCGAGCGGCGTCTGGAAGCGCCAGGCGCCGAATGCGGGCAGCACGATCGCGCCATGCAGGCCGTGACCCGGCTTCAGCCGGCTGAGCAGCGAGGTGAGCGTGTCGGCGCGGCGGCGGTCGAACAGCACGGCGTCGATGCGCGCGTCCGCACCGTCCTTCGACAGCGCCGCGAGGGCCGCGTTGACCGCTTCTTCCGAGCCGAGGCCCAGCAGCACATGCGCGCCGCACTGCGCCTGCGTGCGCGCGATGACGAGCGCATCGGCCACCTGGTCACCGGCCGCGACGAGGATCGTCGAGCCGGTGCCATCGACGGTGCGCAGTTCCGGACGTGACACCCAGGTCGAGCGCGATTCCTGCCAGACCTGCATGCCGTTGGTGACTTCGAAACCCTGCGTGCTGAACGCGCGCGATTCATCGCTGCCGAGAAAGACAATCGTATTGGCGACGTCTTCGACGGTCGGGAAAGTGCGGATCGGCGGTGCGCCGCCTTCCGAGCGCGCCAGTGCCATGGTGCTGAGGAAGTCCGTCGCCGTCGTGCCGGAGGCCGCCTTGCGCAGCTTGTCCATCGCGCCGAACACGGTCCGGATGCGCTCGCTGGCGATCGGACCCGGATAGACGATGTTGACGCGGATGCCGCGCTTGCCGACCTGCAGCGCGAGCTGGCGCGAGAACGCATTCATCGCGGCCTTCGGCACCACATAGGCTGCACGGCCGAAATATCTTGTGCGCGAGAAGATCGTCGAGACGTTGATGATGCTGGCGCCGGCCTTCAGGTGCGGCGACACCGCGCGCACCATGTTCCAGGTCAGGCCGAGCAGGTTGCCGGCGGCATCGCGCACGGTCTCGTTGTCCGTCGAGCCCGCCGCGCGCAGTGCGTCGAGTTCCTCGCGCGACAGCGGCAGATTTTCGATGACCTGCTTGGGGCCCGCGGAGCCCGCGTTGTTGACCAGGATGTCGATGCCGCCGAAATGCTGGATCGCGGCGTCGACGCCGAAGCGCGCCTGACCCGGGTCCGAGGCATCGAAGGGCAGCACGAAAGCGTTGTCCGCCGGTGCACCGCTCTTCTTCAGCAGATAGGTGCGCGCCGCGTCGAGCTTCTCTCGATTACGGCCGACCATCACGACCCTGGCGTCTTCCTGCAGATAGCGCAGCACGATGCTCTCGCCGATGTTGCCGGCGGCGCCGGTGATCAACGCGACCTTGCCGACCAGGCGACCGGGTCGCAGGCCCGCTGCGGCGGCCGATTTCGCGCTGGTGCGCTTCGGTGCAGCGGCACTGCGTGTGGCCGCGGTGCCTGCCGTCTTCTTCTTCGCGGCGCTCGCCTTCGGTGTGGTCTTCTTGCTCACTTCGACGCTCCCCATTCCTGGAACAGCTCATCCCGCGTGCGCAGGCCCGTGCGCGGCAGGGCGTGATTGACGACATAGTTCGCACCCGCGTGCGTGTTGTCCCACATCGACTGGTGCGCCGCGGGCAGTTGCTCCCAGGGCACGACGGTCGGTGGACTGACTTCGAGCTGGCCTGCCGCGATCATGTCGTTCATGCGCGCGACTTCGAAGGCGTTGCACAGATGCGTGCCCGCAATCGTGGCCGTTGGCATCAGGATGCGACGCTGCCGCATCCACACCTGCGGCGCATAGAAGGTGTAGCGATGGCCGCTCATGTCCTCGCAGTACACGACGCGGCCGGTGAACGGCTTCACCAGTGACGTCGACGCGGCGAGCGCATCGTGTCCGGCGCGCTCGATGATCAGGTCCGGATAGCCACGAGGATTGTCGGCACTGCGCAACCAGCGGCCGATGGCGCCACCGAAGGGCTTCATCGTGCGTTCCTGGAACTGGCGCACGGCTTCCTTGAACTTCGAAGTCTCGCGCTTCGCGTCCGGCATGCCGGGCAGCGCGTCGGGCCAATCGAAATCTGCGCCTTCCTTGCGACGGATTTCTTCGATGGACACGACGCCGCGCACGGCATCGCCGAAGCCCAGCGACTGCACGAACTCGCGTTGCGCATCGCTCGCCGTCGCGACGACCAGTCGGCCGCCCGCGGCACGCACGGCTTCGATTGCCTCGAGGCCGACGCGGTCCAGCAGATCGCGACTGCCGACGCCGTAATAGAGCAGCACCGCTTCGCCGGCGCGCAGTCGCGCACGGCGCAGCATCTCTTCGGGCGCTACGGCGCCGCGCTTGCCGACGAACGAGAACCAGTAGCCGCTGGTCGCGCCGTAGAACGTCAGCGTGCCGTGGTCGGCCAGCAGCTGGAACGAACGCGGGAAAGATTCCTGGCCGGCATGCGAGACCACATAGTCTGCGAGTCGTCCGCCGGTCTGGCTGCGCATGGCCTCGAGGATCGGCTCGCCTTCACGTTCCCATTGCGCGATGGCCTCGGGCGACTTCGGTACGAGCGTATAGGCCTTCGCCCAGCGCGGGTCCTTGCGATTGATCGCGCCGGCGGCGCCCTGCGTCGCGATGAACGCTGCGCGGTCCGCACTCGAGACCAGACCCACGGTGGTGAGTCCGTTGCGGGATGCGCTCTTCATCGCCTCGAAGCCGGTGCCGGTCGCAGCGCCTTCGACGAACAGCGTCTTGCCTGATTCGATCTGCAGCGTCGTGAACAGCGCGCGCACGACCGTGCCGAGGTTCAGCACGTAGGAACCGGCGGCTTCGAGCGTCAGGTCCGGCGGCACGGTGTGCAGCTGCGGGCCCTGCACGAGCAGGAACTGCTGATGGCTGCCGGTGTCCGTCTCATAGCCCTGGATCGAGAAGCCGGCATACATCGGATCGCGCGCCGCGAGCGGCGACAGCAGATCGCTCTGGCCGGAGTACACCGTGACCAGATCACCGACTTTCAGCCGGCCCTCGCGCTTGACCTCGCTGCCGAGCGCGGCGATCAGCGCGACGCCGCCCGATCCGGTGACCTGGTAGTCGAGATCGTGGTTCTCGAACGGCGAGACCGGAATGCCGGTGATCGCCCAGATATCGTTGAAGTTGACCTCGGAGGCGAGCACGTAGACCACGGCTTCGTTGGGTCCCGGCGTCGGTACCGGCACGAGGATCTCGCGCTCGAAGTCCTTCGGCAGGCCATGTGCGGGCGCACCGGTTTCGGGATTGCGTACGACGGCATGACCGTACTGCCAGGTCGGGATCGGCGTGAGGCCCGGAAAGAACGGCGCACCGACCGGCAGCAGTTCGCCGCGCGCGAGCAGCTCGGGGACCTGATCCGCGACGGGCGTGGTGTCGCGTCGCGTCGGCAGCGGCGCGCTCTGTTTGTCGATGAACGCGCGGATACCGGCCTTGCCGCCCGCGGGATCAACAATGGCTTCCGCGAACAGCTGCGCTTCGCGCGCAAGGCCGGCGCGCACGCCTGAATTCCAGCCCGTGCGCACGGCATCGAGGATGCGATCGGCAGTGGCTGCGCGGCCGACGGCCCTGGCCTGCGCGAGCAGGCGCTGCACTTCCGGATCGTCCAGCGTCGCCGTGAACGACGCATTGCCGGCAGTCTGCCAGGCCTCGTTCGCGGCATTGCGCGCAGCGAATGTGCGCGCAACTAGGTTCTTGCCCCGCGGCGCGGCGACGAATTCCGCGGCGAGCCGCGTCGCAAGCTGCACGACGTCCTCCTGATCCGAGGCGAGCGCATGCACGAGGCCATCGGCCTGCACCTCTTCGGCGCTCAGCGTGCGCCCGCCGAGGATGACCTCGAGCGCGCGCACCAGAGGCTGCGCGTGGCCCGCCTGCTCGAGCAGGCGCGGCAGTCGCTGCGTGCCGCCATAGCCCGGCAGCAGGTTCAGGCGCACTTCCGGCTGGCCGAACGTGGCCAGTGGCTCGGCGACGCGCACGTGGCAGGCCATCGCGAATTCCATGCCACCGCCGAGCGCGACACCATTGATCGCCGCGATGCAGGGCTTGGTCATCGTCTCGATCTTGCGGAAGGCGAGATGCGCGTTGTTCGGCAGCGGCAGCGCTTCATCGAGCGTGTGCACGTCTTCGAGCAGCTGGCGGATGTCGGCACCGGCGACGAAGGCGGCCGTGCCCTGGCCCGTGAACACCACGGCCTTGACGTCGTCGCGGCGCGCGACGTGGTCGATGACGATGTTCAGTTCATCGAGCGCTCGCTCGTTCAGCGCATTGACCGGCGGATTCGTGACGGTGACCAGCGCGATGCGCGCCGGCACCTTCGCGGCCTTGCCGCGCGACGCAGCCTTGCCGGCGGGAGCGGCGAGGGCGTGGTAGTGCACGCGGAAATAGCGGAAATCCTCGAACAGCTGCTGTTCATCGGCGACGCGCTGGCGCGTCTGCCATTCATCGATGGCGCGGCGCAGCTCATCGATCGATTCGGGATTGCGCAGCGTCGACGTATCGCCGACGTCGGTGCCTTCGACCAGCGCACGCACCATGCGGCGCATGTACTTGCCGCTGCGCGTCTCGGGGAACTGCGAGACTTCGACGAAATCCTCGGGAATCGCGACCTGGCCTTTTTCCTGGCGCACGGTCTCGATCAGGCGGCGACGGTCCTCGGCCGAGAGCTTGCGACCGGGCGCGGGTTTCACGAAGGCGAGCGGCGTCAGGCCTTTCTGCGCATGCGGCGCGCCGACGACGATGACGTTGCCGACGGGCGAATCCGGATTGATCTGCTTGTCGCGCAGGATCGCGCCTTCGATCTCCTCGGTGCCGAGGCGATGACCCGAGACGTTGATGACGTCATCGGAGCGGCCGTGCAGCGAGAAGCCACCATCGTCGTACTTCACCGCGAAATCGCCCTGCGTGTACGCGGTCTTGTCCTTCCAGCGCGTCCAGTAGGTCTTGCGGTATCGATCGAAGTCGCCGCGCCAGGCGCGCGCGACCGAGCGCCCTTCGATTCGGAAGTTCGCTTCGTCGCCCCAGATCGTGCGGCACAGATACGGATACGGCGCCGCGATGACGATCTCGCCTTTCTCGCCGATATCCGCCGAGCGCGCGACGACCGTGCCGTTCGCGTCGGGTTCGCTGTCCGGCACCCAGACGTCGCCGATGACCCAGGGCAGCGGGTAGGTGTGGGCATCGGCGCGCAGCGGGAACTCGCCGTTGCCGAACAGATGCGTCCAGACGATGCCGCCATGCTCGGTGGCCCAGTACGAGTTGATGTACCAGGGCGTCACGAGCTCCATGCCGAACTGCTGCACGACCGGCGAGGTGGGCTCCGCACAGAAAGTCGCGACGCGCAGCGAATCGCGCGAATAGGCGCGCACGTCGAGCGCGCTCTGCGGGTCCGTCATTACCGTCTTCAGGAACGTGACGCCGGCCTTGAAGATGTTGACCTTCAGCCGCTCGATGATGCTCGCGAAGCGGCCGGCGCTGGGGAACACCGGTGCGCCTTCGGCAATCACGGTGGTCACGCGTGTGGTGAGTGCGCCGCAGATCATGTAGCTCTGGCCGGTGATCCAGCCCGGATCCGCGACCACGTACATCACATCGCCGGCGCGCGCGTCGAATGCGACGCGCATCGTATGTGCGACGCCGCTGACGTAACCGCCATGCACGTGCACGACGCCCTTCGGCTTGCCGGTGGAGCCCGAGGTATAGATGAAGAACAGCGGGAATTCGGCGTCGAGCGGTTCCGGCGGGATCGTGGCCCAGATGGCCGCGACGAACTCGCGATCCGAAAATTGCAGCAGTTGCTGCTCCGAGTCGACGCGGAATCCCGCGCGGCGTGCGCCGGCGAGGATCTCGCTCATCGCCGCATCGGTGAGTTCATGGCCCCAGCGGTCGCGCTCGGCGCGCCACAGCAGATCCGGCTGCGCCGCGTGGCGTACGACAATCACCGTATCGACGCGCGGCGGCGTCGCGACCAGCGCCGAGGCGATCGCGGTGCGGATCCGGCTGGCTTCCGCGGACGAGAGTCCGGCGATGCCTTCGAGGGCGCGTCCGACGCCACGCATGACGTCCGAACGCTCCAGTGTGATCTCGGCTGAAACCGCAGCGCGCGCACCGGCGAGGATCGCGATGGACTGTGCCGCGGGCAGCGCGAGCGTGCCGAGCGCCTGTTCGACGGCGGCCACGGCGACTTCCGCGGGAACGTAACCGTCGAGCGCCGGGTCCGTGTACGCCTCCTTGAAGGCGACGATCTGAGCATTGCGATAGCCGCCATCGGCGGTGATGACGATGCGCGCGCCGGCGTTGTGGATGCGGTCCGACAGCGTCTTGTCACTGAAGCCGCCGAACACGGGGGTATAGACGATGCCGATGCGCTTGCAGGCCTCGGTCCAGTACACCTGTTCCGGAATGTTCGGCATGTTGATCGCGATGCGATCGCCGGTCTTGAGTCCGAGCTGTCGCAACGCCAGCGCGCAGCGCGCCACTTCCAGCAGCAGCTGCTTGCGCGACACGCTGTACGACACGACCGGGCCGCCGCGACCGCCATCGAGCGACTGGTCCCAGCGATCGCCCTCGAACCACAGCGCGGCTTCGCTGCCGCAGCCGGCGAGTACATGGCGGTCCACTTCATTGAAGCAGGCGTTGGTCAGTGCGCCGCGGAACCATCGGTAGAACGGTGCCTCGCTCGCATCGAGCGCATTGCGCCAGGGGGAGTAGTTCGCCGCGTGTGTCGGGGCGATCGGCTCGCCGCTGCGCGCATCGAACCCCTGCCAGCGTGACTCTTCCGCGTTCCAGTTCAGCCACGCGCCATGCGTGCCGAGCGTCGCTTCGAACCAGTGCAGCTCGCGGCGAGCGATGTCGCCGTGATAGGCGCCAGGATCTTCGAGGCAGGTGCGTCGCGCTTCGTTCCACGCGGCGCGGGTGGTCAGCGGATTGACCCGTGCGGTGGGGGGCGATACGACCGGCAATACCGCCTCGATCGGATTGTTGTTGTTATTCGAGCTCGACATCGCCACGGCCTCCGTGCTCCGACACCCAAACTATCACGCGCGGCCGGCGGCCCGCCATGCAGTTACCAATGTGACGACTCAAAGAAAAAGGGGCCTTGCGGCCCCTTTCTCCTCCCCCGTCATCCCCCCTCATCAAAACTTGAAGCGGAACTCCACGCCGTAGGTCCGCGGCGGGTTGATCGTGCCGAAGGTCCACAGGCCGGGGATCACCACCGGGGCACCGCCCGTTCCCGCGTTGTAGTTGGTTCCGACGTCGAGAACGTGCAGGAAGTAGTTCTCGTTCGTGATGTTCTTGACCCACAGCGACGCGCTCCAGCTGTCGGTCTCGTAGCTGACCGATGCGTCGAGCAGGCCGAACGCCTTGACCAGACCTGAATCCTGGGCTGCGGCACGCTGAAATGTATTCGCGATGACGTAATAGTCATCCTTGTACGAATAGTTCAATCCGTACACCAGGAAGTTGCCGTTGCTGAGTGGCTGCTCGTACTGCGCGTTGAACGACGCCGTCAGGTCCGGCGCGCGGCGCAACTCGAAGCCGCTCTTGTCGACGTAGGTCGCCGGATTCATCGGATTGCTGTTGAAGCCGGCGACGCTCCAGCTGTCGAAGCTCGCATCGAGGATGCCGATGTTCAGACCCAGCGTCAGGCCATCGGTCGGGATACCCAGCAATTCGAACTCCGCGCCACGGATGCTCGCGGAAGCCGCGTTCTGCACCAGCGTCACTGTGACCGCGATCGGGTCCGGGAAGACCACGTCTTCCTGCTTGTCCGTGTAGTCCGTGTCGAACACGGCAGCATTGAAGCGCAACCGGTTGTCGAGCCACTGCGTCTTGGTGCCGATCTCGATCGTCTCGACTTCCTCAGGCTGGTAGGGGCCGAGGGTCTCAGGCCCGCTGGCGCGACCATTGAAGCCACCCGAGCGATATCCCTTCGAATACGTGGCGTACACCAGCTTCTCGTCGTCGAATTTCCACGTGAGGTTGACGCGCGGCGTGAACTTCGAGAACGACGCTTCGCCGGTCGCGCGGACCGTGGCACCTGTGACGCGATCCACGTACGTACCCACGTACGCGGGGCGCGACGGCTGATCGCCGTAGCTGATCTGCGGCACGATGCCGACGCCATTGATGGACAGGAATTCGGTGCCGCGCGCCGATTTGTCTTCCTGCGAGTAGCGGCCGCCCAGGCTCAGGATCAGGTTGTCGGTCACGCTCCAGTCGATCTGCGCGAACATGGCCTGTGCTTCGACATCCTGCGAGAAGTTTCGCGATGAGAAGGCGATACCCATGGGCGCCGTCGGGTCACCGAAGAAGGCCGGCGACGTCGTGACCTGATTCAGCTCGTAGTCGTTCTCGAAATAGTAGAGACCGACCACCGACTTGACGCGATCGTTCCAGTCCGATTCGAGCCGGAGTTCTTCGCTGAACTGGGTGCCGCTCTGCGGGCGCTGCGTCCAGAACACTGGCGCGGCGACACCATCGAATTCCTGCAGGGCATCGTCTTCGACGTCACGGTAGCCGGTCAGCGACACGATCTTGTGCGCATCCGACACCCGCCAGTTCATCGTCAGCGTCGCTGCCTTGGTCTTGACGAAAGCCTTCTGCTCGAGAGACGTCGTCGGCGCGCGGTGCCATTTCGAATCGCTCTGCGGGCGGCCGCAGCCGAGCTGTCCCGCCGTGAGTCCGGGCGGGCAGAACGCTTCACCGGTCTGCGTGAGCGACGTCACGGGGCGTGTCGGCGACTTGTCGTCGAAATAGTCCAGGGTCAGCAGCGCGTCGAAGTTTTCGGACGGCTTCATCAGCGCGGACCACGTGACGCCCGTGAAGGATGTGTCGCCCTCGCGCTTGTTGCGCGTGACGTTCTGGAAGTAACCGCCGCCGTCCTGACGGACGACCGACAGTTTGTGCGAGAACTTGCCGTCCGCCAACGCATTGAAATTCAGCACGGCGCGCGCGTCGAGCTGATTGAAGCGACCGAAGTTCAGCGCGAATTTGCCGCCGAACTCGCCGGTCGGCGCTGCACGACGGATGTTGATCAGGCCGCCGATCGTATTTCGACCGAACAGCGTGCCCTGCGGGCCGCGCAGCACTTCGACGGCTTCCGCGTCGTACATCTGCAGCAGCGCGCCGGTCGTATTCGCGAGGTAGATGCCGTCGAGATACACGGCGACGGCGGGATCGAAGGATTTCTCGACGTCGTTCAGCTGCATGCCGCGGATCGAAATCGAGGCGGTTCCGTTGCCCAGCGTCGGGTCGATGATCACGTTCGGAACGAGATTCTCGACGTCCTGGATGTCGCGTGAATACGTTTTCTCGATCTGCGCAGCGTCGAGCGCGGTCAACGCAATGGGCACGCTCTGCGCGCTTTCCTCGCGCTTCTGCGCGGTGACGATGACTTCTTCCAGTGCGCTGGCGGCTTCACGCGGCGCATCCTGCGCCATGGCCGGAGCGATGACGGCAGCAGCGCCGAGCATCGCGATACCCGCACGAATGACGCGGGTCGTTGAACGACTCATATTGGGCTCCCCTCAATTTTCGAGCTGCTGCGATATGGCAACAGCTCGACCCGGGGCGAATATACGATGGGAAATAAGAACTATCTAGGTCTAGCTTGCGATCGTGGCGTACACGCCACATCGTAAGCATGCGATGTAAAAATCATCCTCGGAGTCATGGGCGTCAGGGATTCTTTTCGACCGCCGCCTGCGGCTTCGCGAGACGGGTCTGCTGGCGCAGGTACTCGTGTACCGCGCGCAGTTCGCTTTCGGTGAAGTCGCTGAACATCGGCATGCCGAGCGGCAGTGAAGCACCCTCCGCGACGACGGCCTTGAACGACCGGTAGTCCATGGCGATCTTCGATTCGCGCAGGTCCGGTGCACCGGCCCCATTCGAGGCGGCCCCGCCGCCATGGCATACCGCGCAGGACGACATGTGGTACAGCAGGAAGCCACGCTCGGCGGCAGCGGTGTCGATCGGCTCGGGACCCGTATCCGCGGGCGCCAGCGCGAAGCGCGTGTTTGGCACGGCCGGCAGCGTCGCCTTGCCATCGAGGCTGAAGCTCAGCAGCCGGATGCCCGGACCCTTGTACTTCCAGCCATGCTTGGAGAATCCGGCACCGTTGGTCGCGGCCAGCCCGCCCCAGCCGACCAGCAGCGCGACGTGCTGCCGGCCGTCGACGCTGTAGGTGATCGGCGCCGAGCTGATGCCACGCTGCGCGTTCATGCTCCACAGGCGCTTGCCATTGCGCGCGTCGAAGGCCGCGAACGCGCCGTCCGCCGTGCCGTGGAACACGAGATCCCCGGCGGTGGTCAGCGTGCCGCCGTTCCAGACGGCGCTGTAATCCACGCGCCAGCGCTCGCGCTGCTTCACGGGATCCCAGGCGACCAGCGCGCCGAAGGTGTCCTCGGGCTTGTTGAGATCCTCGACGTTCACGCTGACGGTCAGGAACTTGTCGCGGAACGGCAGCTCGGGGATCTTCGAGAACGTGCCGGACATGTGCATCGTCGGGATGTACGCGAGACCCGTCTGCGGATTGAACGACATCGCATGCCAGGTGTGCGCACCCCAGGGGCCCGGCCAGATCGTCACTTTCTCGCTGCCCTTCGGGCGCATGCCGGGTGCTTCGACCGGGCGCCCGGTGGCGAGATCGATCTTTTCCGCCCAATTCACCTTCTCGTACTTCTCGGCCGACAGCAGTTTGCCGTTGGTCCGATCGATCACGTAATAGAAGCCGTTCGTCGGTGCCTGCATCAGCACCTTCTTCTTCTCGCCGCCGATCGTGAGGTCCGTCAGGATGATGTCGGCCGTAGCCTTGTAGTCCCATTGTTCGCCGGGGTTCATCTGGTAATGCCAGACGTATTCGCCGGTGTCCGCGCGCAGCGCGACGATGGAGCACAGGAACAGGTTGTCGCCCTTGCCGTCGCTGCGGCGATCGTAGTCCCAGGGATCGCCGTTGCCGACGCCGAGGTAGACGAGATCGAGTTCGGGGTCGTAGGTGATGGCGTTCCAGACGGTGCCGCCGCCGCCTTCCTTCCACCACTGGCCGTGCCAGGTCTTCGCCGCCATCTCCATGGCCTTGTTCTCGAAGCCGTCCGACGGATCACCGGGGACGGTGTAGAAGCGCCACAGCATCTCGCCGGTCTTCGCGTCGAAGGCATCGACATAACCCCGATTGCCGAAGTCCGCGCCGCCGTGGCCGATGAACACTTTGCCGTCGGCGGCGCGCGGCGCTCCCGTCAGCACCTTGCGCGATTCGGACGGGAAGCTGCGCGTGGTCCACAGCACCTCGCCTGACTTCGCGTCGAGCGCGATCACGCGGCCATCTGCCGCCCCGAGGAACACGCGCCCGTCCAGATACGCGATGCCGCGGCTCGTGTTCCAGGACATCGCCATGCCGCGCGGTGCGTGGCGCCAGACCTGCGGATCATGGGTCCAGAGCAGTGCACCGGTGCGCGCGTCGACGGCGCGGACGATGGAGCGATCACCGGAGAAATACAGCACGCCATCGACGGCGAGCGGGGTGCTGTTGAACGAGATGGCGTCCGGCATGTCGAGCGCCCAGTCGAGGCCGAGCTTGCCGACATTGCGGCGCGAGATCTGATTCAGCGGGCTGAAGCGCTGCTCCGAATCCGTGCGTCCGACGCCGAGCCAGTTCGCGCCCGTGTCCTGCGTGACGTCGGGTGGCGCAGCGCTGACGGCACAGGCGCCGGTGGTCAGTATGCAAAGCAGCATTCGCGCGGCGCGCGTGGATCGGCTCGTCATCGCAGTTCCCCTCTTGAACCCCAGCCGTTCGATGATGGCAGAATGACGACCCGGTAAACAGATCAGGACTGAAGCCATGACAGCAGTAGCACCTCCGGCACGAGACATCGACGCCGTCATCGTCGGTGCCGGATTTTCCGGAATGTACATGCTGCATCTGCTGCGTGGCATGGGCCTCTCCGCGCGCGTGATCGAGGCCGGCGATGGCGTCGGCGGCACCTGGTTCTGGAACCGCTATCCCGGCGCGCGCTGCGACGTCGAGAGCATGAGCTACTGCTACACGTTCGATCCCGCACTGCAGAAGGAATGGCAGTGGACCGAGCGCTATCCCGCCCAGCCTGAAATCCTGCGCTACCTGAATCACGTCGCGGATCGCTTCGATCTGCGCCGTGACATCCAGCTCGAGACACGAGTGACCGCGGCCCACTATGACGATGCGTCCGGTCGCTGGCAGGTCCGCACGGATCGCGGCGAGACACTGAGCGCGCGCTACTGCGTCATGGCCACGGGCTGCCTCTCGACGGCGCGCGTGCCGGAATTCAAGGGCCGCGAGCACTTCAAGGGCCGCTCGTATCACACCGGACACTGGCCGAAGGAAAACATCGATTTCACCGGCCAGCGCGTCGGTGTCATCGGGACGGGTTCATCCGGCATCCAGGTCGTGCCGATGGTCGCGAAGCAGGCGAAGCAGCTCTACGTCTTTCAGCGCACGCCGAACTTCAGCATCCCCGCACACAATCGGCCGCTGCGTCGCGATGAAGTCGAGGCACGCCAGGGCATTCTGTCCGAGCACAACCAGAAGGCGCGCGAATCGCTGTTCGGCGTGCCCTGGGACATCAACATGCAGATGGCGCTGTCCGTGTCCGAGGAGGAACGGCGCCGTCAGTACGAAGCGGCCTGGACCGCCGGCGGCGCGACGCCGACACTGGTCGCCTACGCGGATCTGCTGGTCAGCGACGCGGCGAACGAAACCGTGTCCGAGTTCGTGCGCGGCAAGATCCGCAGCATCGTCCGGAATCCGAAGGTCGCGGATCTGCTGACACCGACCGACCATCCGCTCGGCGCGAAGCGCATCTGCGTCGATACCGACTACTACAACACCTACAACCGCGACAACGTCACGCTGGTCGACCTGCGCAAGGCACCGATCGCGGAAATCACGGAGACCGGGCTGCGGACCGAAGATGCGCACTACGAACTCGACAGCCTGATCTTCGCGACCGGCTTCGACGCGATGACCGGCGCGCTGCTGTCGATCGACATCCGTGGCCGGAATGGCCAGCGCCTCGCGGACAAATGGGCCGACGGTCCACGCACCTATCTCGGTCTGATGGTCGAGGGGTTCCCGAATCTGTTCACCGTCACGGGGCCCGGCAGTCCGTCGGTGCTCAGCAACGTCGTGATCTCGATCGAGCAGCACGTCGAGTGGATCGCGCAGTGCATCGATCACCTGCGCAAGCGCGGCTTCAGCACCATCGAAGCGACGCGCGCGGCCGAAGACAAGTGGGTCGCGCATGTGAACGAGGTGGCCGACACCACGCTGTTCCCCAAGGCGAACTCCTGGTACACCGGCGCGAACATCCCGGGCAAGCCGCGCATCTTCATGCCCTACGTCGGCGGTGTCGGTGTGTACCGGCAGATCTGCACGGACGTGGCGAGCAAGGGCTACGAGGGCTTCGCGCTCAGCGCGTGAGCCCGTTCGATTCCGCATTCACGCCGACGGCGCGGGGAATTCCATGGCGCTCGGCGCGACGATGCATGTGTTCACGATCCGGCTCGCCGACGCGGACCGCAGCGTCTATGAAACCCTGAACCTGCGCGTCGCGCGGCATCCTTCCGAGACGGCCGAGTTCCTGCTGACGCGCGTGCTGGCGTACTGCCTCGAATACACCGAGGGCATCGCCTTCTCCCGCGGCCTGTCGGATACGGATGAACCCGCGATCTCGATCCGTGACCTGACGGGCGCTCTGCAGGCCTGGATCGAAGTCGGTGCGCCCGAGGCCGCGCGCCTGCACAAAGCCTCCAAGGCGGCGCCGCGGGTCGCGGTCTACCTGCACCGCGACGTCGACAGCTGGCTCGCGCGCATGGCGGGCGAACGCATCCACCGCGCTGAAGGCATCGATGTGCTGGCCGTGGATCGCGAGCTGCTCGCTGCGCTGGTCGCCCGGCTCGAACGGCGCATGGAGTTCGATCTCTCGGTCGCGGAGCGCAATCTCTACCTGACGATCGGTGATGAGACGCTGTCGGGCCAGATCACGCAGCGTCGACTGTCGGAGTGAACGGCGTCGCGCCTCGCATCAGCGCGTCTGCTCGGGCTCGCGGAACAGGATGTCGAGTCCGAGGCGCAAGCCGAAGTCTGCGCGCCAGTCACGCTCCCGCTCCCAGCGAATCTCAGGACCGAAATTCCAGTACAACCAGCTGCCGTACAGCGGCCGCTTCACGAACAGCGTGGCCGAGTACAGTCCCACGGCGGAGCTCTGCGTTTGTGGGCTGCTGATGGCGAGGCGCACGCCCGTACCGAAGCCGATGTCGCGCAGTCGTGCCGGCGAGCTCGGTCGCGAATCGACGATCGTGTCGAACACGTGTGCCACCACGAACGCCTGCGTCCAGACGGCGGCATCGCGATCGCTTTCCCAATCCACGTAAGATGAAGATCGCCACAGCCAGGGCCCCACGACATGGTCCAGGGTGAAGCCTGACGCGACGCCGAAGCCGTTGTCCGATTCGACGTAGGTCTTGACGAAAGGCGCGAGACGCCAGCGGCCAAGCGCGTGGAACTGGGACCACTTCACGGCAGCGAACGCGGTGGGCCAGAGGTCGGCGCGCACGCCGATGTCGAAATCGACGTCGCGCAGGAACGCCACCCTCGCACCGATCCGCAGTCGGCGCTCCTCTGCTGCGGAGACGGTGGGCGATTCAGTCAGTTCGTCGGTCGTGACGAACAGACGCAGGCGCCGCTCGATGTTGGGCAGCGCCAGCGTGACGTCGAGATCCAGCGCGGCATCACCGGTGAGGCCGCCGCTGCGATCGAACGCTGCGGTATCGATGCCGACCCGCAGCGATGACGCCGTGGCGGGCAGCGGAGTTTCGCCGTCGCGCGCAAACCGGCGATCCAGATTGCGCGCCGCCGACTCCGCCCCCTGCAGTACGCGCTGCTGGCTGCGGTCCAGGCGGTCCGCGACCGGTCCGGCGGGGATCTGCGTCGCACAGCCGGCCAGCCACAGCATGACGAGGGCGCCGCTCAGGGCGCGCGCGCTGGATTGCGCGGCGTCATCGTGCGCGCATCCTTGCATCGCAGCCTCGTCGATCGACTTTCGTCGGGGTTCGAGTGTGGCACGCGCTAGCGCGCCGTGTAGCCTCCATCGACGACCAGTTCCGAACCGGTCATGAAGCTGGCGTCGTCGCTCGCCAGGAAGGCGACGGTCGTCGCGATTTCCTCGGGAGTCGCCAGCCGGGCCATCGGATGCAGCGAGGCGATCGCGCCGATGCCGGCGGCCGCGTCCGGGAACACGCCCGCGTCGACCATCCGCGCCATGCCGCGCTCCAGCATCGGTGTGTGCACGTAGCCGGGATGCACGGAGTTCACGCGGATCGGATAGCCGCTCTGGGCGCATTCGAGTGCGGCGGCCTTGGTCAGCATGCGCACACCGCCCTTCGCGGCGACGTAGTCCGGCGCGCCGGCGGTGCCGACGATGCCGAGGATCGATGAGACGTTGATGATCGTGCCGCCCGGCGGCGCGTTGGCCTTCATCGCGCGGATGCCGAGCCGCGTGCCGAGGAACACGCCATCGAGGTTCACGCTGAGCGAGCGCCGCCAGTCCGCCAGCGCGAGCGTCTCGATCATGTCGCCGGTCGGCGCGATGCCGGCATTGTTGACGAGGATCTGCAGCCCGCCGCCGAGCCGGCGCACATCGCCGAGCACGCGCTCCCAGTCGGCTTCGCTCGCGGCATCGTGGCCCACGCCCCAGGCCACGCCTCCGGATTTGCGTATCGCTTCTGCGGTGCGTTCTGCCGCAGCCGCATCGATGTCGGTGACGAACACACGCGCGCGCTCGCGCGCCAGCGCCTGCGCGACGGCGGCGCCGATCCCGGCCGCCGCACCCGTCACCCAGGCAACACGACCCGATAGCTTCATGACGCGTTCATTTCCTGCTGAGGCATTGCTTACTTCTGCGGGCTCGTGGCGCGGTACTGCTTCCAGCTGTCGAGGTTCTCCGGCCAGTCCGCCGGACGCTGGTCGCCATAGGCGCGCTGCCGCAGCGTGCTCTTCATCATCTCGACGTATTGCGCGGTCGGCGTGTAATAGAAGAACGACAGCGCACGCTTCGCGAAGCGCCAGCGGCCGCCGTTGCGGCAATAGTCATCGTGGTAGCGGATCGCCGCCAGCATCGTCTCTCCGTTGCGCGTCACTTCCGCGTGCGAGGCGATGATGCCGGAGGCGCGATCCGGATCGCTGCCGAAGGTCAGCGCGTGATCATGCGTGAAGTGGAAGGTCGGACCGAGCGCAGCAAAGCGTCCTTTGTAGAGTTCGATGATGGCGGCACGGCCGCACGCATTCATCACGCCATCCAGTGACATCATCACGCCGTCTTCCATGAACAGTTCGCCGAGCGCGTCGATGTCGCGGTTGTCGATGGTGTAGCCGTAGGCGCCGACGAGTTCGTGGATCGCAGCGCGGTCTTCGAGCCGGCGCACGCGCGCGGCGAGATCGGAGTCGGTCATCAGGAAATCCCCTCTATCAGCATGGCCATGCCCTGGCCTGAACCGAGGCACATTGCCATGACCGCGCGCCCGCCGCCACGGCGGCGCAGGTGCTGCATGGCGGTGTGCGTCATGCGGACGCCGGTGAGGCCCGGCGGATGCCCGATCGAGATCGCACCGCCGTACAGATTGGTGCGATCGCGCGGAATGCCAAGTTGCGCCTCGGTGTGCAACGTGACCGCCGCGAAAGCCTCGTTGATTTCCCAGTAGTCGATGTCCTGCACGCGCAGCTGGTGCCGCGCGAGCAGCTTCTGGATCGCGGGCACCGGACCGTGCCCCATCAGTTCGGGCGGTACGCCGACGGTGGCCCAGCCGAGCAGCCGCGCGTGGGCGATGCCGCCGGCGTCGCGCAGCGCCGCGCGATCCGCGACGACCATGAAGCCGGCACCATCGGAGACGGGCGAGGCGTTGCCGGCGGTGACCGCGCCGCCGTCCGAGAACGCCGGTTTCAGTGCGGCGAGCTTCTCGCGAGTGATGCCGCGACGGATGCTCTCATCGCGATCGAAGCCATCGAGCGGCGCGATCTGCTCGCCGAGGAAGCCGGAGTCCTGCGCGGCGACGGCGCGCTCCTGGCTCATCACCGCCCAGTCGTCCATCGCGGCGCGTGAATAGCCGTGCAGCGTGGCGAGCTGCTCGGCCGTTTCGCCCATGTAGAGCTGGGTCGTCGGACAGCGATAGGCCCAGTCGAGCATGTCCTCGAGCTGCTGCGTGCCGCGCTTGATGCCCCAGCGCGCGGTCGTGACGACATACGGCACGCGACTGAAGATCTCGGCTCCGCCGGCCAGCGCGACGCGGCTCGAGCCGTCCATGACCTGGTGCGCGGCAGAGACAATGGCCTGCAGACCGGAGCCGCAGGCGCGCACGACGCCGAGCGCGCTGGTCTCGATCGGAAAGCCGGTCGCGACACAGATCGCGCGATGCGCGAACAGTGAATCGCGATCGGTCGGGATCGTCGTCGCGAAAATGAAGTGATCGATGTCCGGCAGCGTGAGACCGGCGCCAGCCACGGCCGCGCGCGCCGTACGTGCGGACAGATCCGTCAGCGGCACATCACGCAGCGCGCCGCCGAACTTGCCGCACGCGGAGCGTCGGCCGAGCGACAGGACGATATCGGCATCGGATAGCAGGGGCATGGTTGTCCTGTCGGAGTGTGGCAATGAGGTACGGGCGATCAGCGGCAGTGTCAGCAGCGCGCGTGTCATCACGCTGGCGGAGTATTGCAGTGGGCCGGCGCCGGGCGCGAATTCGAACTGGCTGAAGCGGGCCAGCAGCGCGGCGAGTGCGACGCCAAGTTCACGCCGCGCAAGCGGTGCGCCGATGCAGTGATGGATGCCGGCGCCAAAGGACAGGTGCGCGGCGATGGGTCCCACCAGATCTGGCTCGCCGCCGGAGGCGAAACGCGCCGGATCGCGGTTCGCGGCACCGAGGCGCAGGCACAGCATGCTGCGCGCCGGCAGATCGACACCGCCGAACTGCAGCGCCTGTGTGGTGATGCGGAACAGGCCCTGCACGGGTGCCTGCAGGCGCAGTGCTTCCTCGATCAGGCGCTTCTGCAGCTTTGCGTCATCGCGCGCGGCGGTCGCCAGCGCGGGCTGCTCGGCGAGCATTCGCAGCAGCGAGCCGAGCGTGGAGGTCGTGGTCTCGTGGCCGGCGATCATCAGCGTGTGCAGCAGCGACAGCTGCTCCGGCAGCGTCAGCGTGGAATCCGGCTGCGCGGCGGCCTGAGCCACGCGTTCGATCAGCGAGCCTGCAGGCCGACGCGCAGGATCCCCGAGCAGCGCGGCGAAGTAATGCTGGAATTCGACGCCGCAGCGCGCGGCATGCATCTGCTCGTCGCGCGTGGCGCCGAGGCCGATCGCCTGGATCGCGGCATCGGACCAGCGCTTGAACAGCCGGAAATCTTCCGCCGGCACGCCCAGCTGGGTCGAGATCACGCGCAGTGGCAAGGGCACCGCAAAGCCCGCCATCGCCTCGAACGACACGTCCGCAGGCCACTGTTCGAGCAGGTCCGTGCAGGCGGCCTCGATGTCCGGCACAGTCGCTTCGACGCGCGACGGCGTGAACACGCGCTCGACCAGCGCGCGGAAGCGTCGATGGGCGGGCGGATCGTTCGTCTGCAGCGTGCGCGCGGGCGGATAGCCGCCAGCCCGGTAGATCGCTTCGACCTCGGCCGCCGGGAACCCGGCATCCAGTGCCGCGAGCGAGACCTTGCTCGAAAAATCGCCGGGGCGCGACAGCGCCTCGGAGACCAGCGCATGACTTTCGATGACCCAGATGCCGGTGCGCGCGCAGCGCCACGGCTGCGAAGGATGACCGCCTGCCGCCCCGAGAGCCTCGGCGGGATCGAGCTTCGCAAGATCGAGCAGGCTACGCACGCTCAGGTGACCTGCGAGGGTTCGATGCGCGGCACGTCCGCGATCTGCTCGCGCAACCGGAACTTCTGGATCTTGGTCGCGCTCATCGGCCAGTCCCGCACGAAGCGCACATAGCGCGGGATCTTGAAGCTCGCGATGTGGCCCTTGCAGTGGCGGATCACGGCTTCGGCATCGAGTGTCGCGCCATCGTGCAGCTCGACGAACGCCGCCGCGACTTCCTGCAACCGTTCGTCCGGCACGCCGATGACCTGCGCCACCTTGATCGCCGGGTGCGTGCACAGCCAGCTTTCGATTTCGATCGCCGCGACGTTCTCGCCGCCGACCTTCAGCATGTCCTTGATGCGACCCAGATAGCGGATGTGTCCCGAGGGCTCGAGCGAGCCGAGATCGCCGCTGCGCAGGAAGCCATCCGGCATCACGACTTCGCGCGTCTTCTGCGGGTCCTTGTAATAGCCGCTGAAGTTCGTCGGGCCGCGGATGCAGATCTCGCCACGCTCGCCAAGCGGCAGTGGCTGCAGCGTTTCAGGATCGATGATGCGCACTTCGATGCCATCGAAGGCGCGGCCGGCGGTTTCGGTCAGCAGTTCCGGCGGATCGTCCGGCGCATGGAACGCGATCACCCCGCCGGCCTCGGTCAGGCCATAGGCGGACACGTGCGCGGCCTGCGGCAGCAGCGCCGCGAAGCGTCGCAGCAGATCCGGCGGGCCGACGTTGTTGACGATGCGCACGGCCGGCATCTTCTGCGCGTCGAAATCAGGGTGCGTGAACAGCGCATTGGTCAGCGTCGGGAAGGACGGGAACAGGATGGTCGCGCGCTCCTCGACGATCTCGCGCACGGACGCCGCGGGATCGAAATGCTCCTGCGCGATGAAAGTCGCCCCCGACGCACGACAGGCGGCCATCGGCAGCATGGTCGACATGTGGAAGAACGGCAGCGGATCCCAGTAGCGATCGGCCTCGGTCATGCGCCAGCGTTCCGCCAGCGCGTGGCCCGCACCTTCGAGTGCGCGATGCGACAGCAGGCAGGCCTTCGGGTGCGCGGTCGTTCCCGAGGTGTACATGATCAGGCCGATGTCCTCGGGATCCACGCGAGGCAGCGTCTGCTCGATATCGGTGGCGCCGGCGAAGAACTGCGCCTCCGAGCCCCAGGCCGTGGCGCCGCCGGTGTGGAAATCGAAGAGGGCGCCGAGCAGTGGCGCGTCGTTCAGCTGCAGCTTTTCGCCGTAACGCCAGTCGTTCAGCACTGGATACAGATCGCACAGCATCGCGGCATAGTCCGTGTGCTCACGCTGCTTCGCCGAGGTGAACAGCACGCGGATGTCCGAGTCTGCGATCACGTAGCGCAGGTCCTCGCGTTTGTAGCGCGAGTTCAGATGCACCGGCCGCGCACCGAGCAATGCGCAGCCGTAGAACAGCAACAGGTACTCGAGGCAGTTCGGCATCAGGATGCCGACGTGCTGGCCCGGTTCGATGCCGAGCGCGCGCAGGGCCGACGCGTAGCGGTGTGCCTCGCGCGATACGTCGCGATAGGACAGCCGCTGCGCGCCCATCACGATGGCTTCGCGATCGCCATGCGTCGCGACTGCACGCTGCAGAGTCTCGACGATCGTGCGCTTCACTGCTGACGTCGCCACGCGGGTCCCCTCCGGTCAGTTCCGCAGCGCGCGCTGCATGAAAGAATCGATCCGGTCGATGATCTGCAGGCTCTCGTCGCCGCTGAACAGGTGATGCAGGCCCGGCATCTCGATCAGCTCCAGCTGCGGCGCGCAGCCGCGCAGCCTTTCGACGGCGGCATCGCTGACCAGGTCACTCGCACCCGCGCGCACGAGCGCAAAGGGTACCCGGATGCGCCGTGCGCATTCGTGCAGCGCCGCCTCATGCGGCAGCGCGATGGAATTGCGCTCGCCCAGCACGACCCGCAAGTCCCAGTGCCGGTGCCAGCGGCCGTCCGGGCCCTGACGCAGGCTTTTCTCGATGCTGTCGGCCGCGACGTCGAGTTCCGGGAAGTAACGCTGCAGGTGTGCTGCCGCAGCGGTCGGGGACTCGAAGCCGCGCTCCGCATCGGCACCGAGGAACTCCACCAGCCACTCGATTTCCTTCGGGTTCAGTTGCGGCGCGGTATCGATCATCGCCAGGCCGCGGATCAGTGGCTTCTGCGTGCTGGCGGCCATCATGCTGACGAGTCCGCCGAGCGAGGTGCCGATCAGCACGCAGGGACGCGCCCAGGCGTCGAGCAACTGATCGACGTCGGCGAGAAAATCGTCGAGCAGATAGTCGCCGCCGTCGATCCAGTCGCTGTCGCCATGACCGCGCTGGTCGAAGGTCAGGCATGCGATACCCTCCTGCTGCAATCGCTTCGCGGCGCGACGCCAGGTGTGCCGCGTCTGGCCACCGCCATGCAGCATGACGACGCTGCCTGGACCGTCGGCCTCGAAGATCTCGCCGACGAGGCGATTGCCCGCGGCGCCGATCCAGATCATCGCGCGACGTGGCCCTGCGCAGCAGCGCTGACCTGGTCGGAGTCGAAGTAGTACGGCTTCAGCTCGCAGATCAGCGCGCCGCGAAAGCGCAGCGTCTCGACGATCGAGATCCGCTCATCCTGCCCGCCGCGGTCCGCGATCAGGTCGATCAGCACGGCGACGTTTTCGCCGCTGGCCATGACGCCTCGAAACTTCAGATCCTTCAGCTTCAGCATGCCGCCGACCTTGATGAACAATTCCTGCAGGGCGCCCTTGCCCCGGTAGGTGCCCGCGAAGGGCAGCGTCGAGGCCTCGTAAATGACGAAGTCGTCGGTGAGCAGCGATTCAGTGGCCTTGAAGTCGCCCGTCAGCGCCAGCTGGTAGAGCTGCTGCGCGATGGCGATACGATCGATGGCAGGTGCCCGCAGCGCCGTGCGCAGATCGCGCGCGACGTCCGCAATGCCGATCTGCGCCATTTCAGTGACCAGCGACATCGTCACGAAGTCGTGGATCATGCCGTTGTAGCGGCGCACGATCGTCGGCACGCCGGCGGCGCGCAGCTGGTCTGCATACTGCTCCGCCTCGTCGCGCAGCGGATCGTACTCGGCGGTCGTGACGCTGGCCGGTGGCAGGCCGGCCAGGTTCTTCTCGAGCACGGGCGAGACCAGAGGGTTGGTGAGGTCCGCCGGCTGCGCGACGTAGGCCTCCCAGAACCACTGCATCATGCCGCGTGACAGCATGTAGCCCTCGCTGAGCTCATGCATGGAGGCGCTGTCGCAGCGCGCGTCGAGGCAGGGACAGAACAGCGCCTCATGGCGGATGGCCGGTCCACGGCGCTCACGCGCCAGCACGCAGACGGCGGTCGCGAGATTCGCGCCTGCGCTGTCGCCCGCGACCGCGACTCGCGTCGGGTCGCAGCCGAATTCCTTCGCGCGCGCGACCAGTGCGACCAGTGCGGCGTAGCAGTCTTCGAGCGGGCCCGGGAACTTCGTCTCGGGCGACAGGCGATAGTCCACCGCGACGACCGCGCACCCGGACTCGAGCGCGAGCATCCGGCACGGCACATCGTGGCTGTCCAGATCGCAGACCACGAAGCCACCGCCGTGATAGAAAACGATCAGCGGCAGGTCCGGTTCGGCCGACGGCGCATAAAGGCGGACGGCGATCTCGCCGGCGGGGCCGGGGACCTTGAAATCCCTTGTCGCGTGGATCGGCGGCGGCGTGACCGGCGGACGCAATGCCCTGGTCGCTTCACGCATCATCGCGCCGGTGACACCGGGTGGCGGTGCGCCGAGCTGCATGCCGGGCACGGCGAGCAACGCCTGGAATTTCGGGTCGAGGGCCATATGTGCTCCTACTGGTCTTTCAGAACGGTGCGGATCGCCGCTTCGATGCGCGCTTCGCTCGGCATCCACGCCTTCTCGAGCGGTGGCGAGAACGGCACCGGCGTGTGTGGCGGTACGACGAGTTTGATCGGCGCCTTCAGATGGCGGAAGCCCTGGTCCGCAATCATCGCGGAGATGTCGTGCGCGATGCCGACGCGAGCGGCCGATTCGTCGACGATGACGACACGGCCCGTGTGCGCGACGCTCTCGAGGATGCCTTCCTCGTCGAGCGGCGAGGTCGTGCGCGGATCGACGACCTCGACGGAAATGCCTTCCGCACGCAGCCGGTCCGCGACTGCATTGGCGCGCGGCACCATCGCGGACAGCGCGATGACGGTGACGTGCTCGCCTTCGCGGGTGTAGTTCGCCTCTCCGAACGGGATCGTGTACGCGCCATCCGGTACTTCGCCGCTGAGGCCGTACAGCAGCTTGTGTTCGCAGAACACGACCGGATCGTCATCGCGGATCGCCGTGATCAGCAGGCCCTTCGCGTCGTAGGGATTGCTCGGCACGACGACCTTGAGCCCGGCGACGGCCGTGAACACGTTGTACGGCGCCTGTGAATGCTGCGCGGCCGCCGAGAGTCCCGCGCCCATCATGCCGCGCACGACCAGCGGTGTCCGCGCCTTGCCGCCGAACATGTAGCGGAACTTCGCGGCCTGGTTGTACAGCATGTCGTAGCAGACGCCGAAGAAGTCCAGGAACATGATCTCGGCGATCGGACGCAGGCCGGTCATCGCCGCGCCGGCCGCCATGCCGACGATCGCGGACTCGGTGATCGGCGTATCGATCACACGGTCGGAGCCGAACTTCGTCCACAGTCCCTTGGTCACGCCCATCACGCCGCCATAGGCTTCGACGTCGCCGCCGCTGCCGCCGGAGCCGCCGCGGACGTCCTCGCCGATCAGCACGACGTTCGGATCGCGTTCCATCTCGAGACGGATCGCATCATTGATCGCAGCGCGGTAGCTTCTCTTGGGCATGGGCCTGACCTACGGCGACACGTAGACGTCGGTCTCGAGCGTCTCGAGTCCGGGGAACGGTGCGGCACGCGCGGCCTTCACCGCGGCATCGACGCTGGCGGCGGCTTCGGCATCGAACGCGTCGAGCGCGGCATCATCGATGCGGCCGAGACCGGCGCTGCCGACGGCCGCGCGGAACAGCTTCAGCGGATCCACCTGGGCGCGCAGGTTCGCGACTTCATCTGCGGCGCGATAGGCCATCGGATCGCCTTCGAAATGACCGTAGTAGCGCAGCGCGACGGCCTCGATCGTGCTCGGTCCGAGGCCCGCACGGGCGCGCGCGATGGCGTCCTGCGCGGCAGCGTGCACCGCGAAGAAGTCCGTGCCGTCGACGCGCACCGCCGGCATGCCGAAGCCCGCGGCGCGCTTCGCGATGCTGCCACTGCCGACGGCATAGTCTGCGCCCGTGCCTTCGCCATAGCCGTTGTTCTCGAATACGAACACGGCCGGCAGCTTCAGCACGACGGCCATGTTCATCGCCTCGAACACGAGGCCCTGGTTCGAGCCGCCGTCGCCGGTGAACGAGACGGCCACGCCGCCCGTGCGCTTCGTCTTGTGCGTCAGCGCGGCGCCGATCGCGAGCGGTGCGGCACCGCCGACGATCGCATTGGCGCCGAGCATGCCGCGTGCGAGATCGGCGATGTGCATCGAGCCGCCCTTGCCGCCACAGACGCCGGTGGCGCGGCCGAAGATCTCGCCCATCATGCCGTGCAGATCGCAACCCTTGGCGATGCAGTGGCCATGACCGCGATGCGTGGAGCCGATGTAGTCCGAATCCGCGAGGTGTTCGCACACGCCGACGGCAATCGCTTCCTGGCCGGCGTAGAGATGCACGAAGCCGGGCACGTCACCCGTCGTGTTCTCGAGGTGCAGGCGCTCCTCGAACGCGCGGATCAGCGTCATGCGTCGATAAGCGGCGAGCAGCTGCGCTTCGCTGAGCGAATCGCGCAGCGCGGCAGCGCGGGTGGGCCAGGCGGTGTCTTGGGTCAAGACGGTTCCTTGTCCTGAAGAGCGGACCTGCAATGCTGTGGGGCCGCGCGTCAGCGCGACGTATCGAGCGTGCCGACGAGTTCTGTTACGTTGCTCATGCCGTTGCGCGCGAGATAGTCCGCGATGCCGGCATTGATCTTCTTGCAGACCATCGGATCGTAGAACAGCGAGGTGCCGACGCCGACGGCGCTCGCCCCCGCGATGATGAACTCGAGCGCATCCGTCGCGTTGACGATGCCACCTTGGCCGATGATCGGCACGCCGTGTTTCTTCGCGACGTCATACACCTGATGCACCTTGAGCAGTGCGATCGGCTTGATCGCCGGACCCGAGAGTCCGCCCTGGATGTTGCCGATCACCGGCTTGCGGCGGTTCACGTCGATCGCCATCCCCATCACGGTATTGATCACGGCGAGCGCGTTCGAGCCCGCTTCGATGCAGCGGCGCGCGTTTTCCTTGATGTCCGTCTGGTTCGGCGAGAGTTTGGTGATGATCGGCTTCTTCGTCACGGCGCGGCAGGCCTCGACCACACGCGCCGACATCTCCGGATAGTTGCCGAACTGCACGCCGCCTTCCTTGACGTTCGGGCAGGAGATGTTGATCTCGATCGCATCGATCGGCGAATCCTCGAACAGCCGCGTGACCTCGACGTATTCGTCGATGGTGGAGCCCGAGACGTTCGCGATGAAGCGCGTCTCGCTGAAGTCCAGCGTCGGCAGGATCTTCTTCACGACGTGCTGGGCACCCGGGTTCTGCAGGCCGATCGCGTTCAGCATGCCCATCGAGGTTTCATAGACGCGGTGCGGCGGATTGCCGAGCCGTGCCTGGCCCGTCGTGCCCTTCAGGACGATGCCGCCGGCGTCGCGGTTCGAGAAGCCTTCGATGCGGGTGTATTCCTCGCCGAAGCCGACGCAGCCGGAGAGCAGCACGATCGGCGAGGCGAAATCGAGGCCGCAGAATTCATAGCGCAGCGGCGAACGGATATGCTCGGGAGCGGTCGACATGATGATGTGGATTATCACCCAAGACGGACGGGGCCTGCTCACCCTATGCGCGTGGCGATGACGGAACGACGGCGGTTCGTGTGGGCCCGGTTGAGCTGGCTGCTGCTCGCCCCGGGTTCGCTGATGCCGGCATTTGCGCTCGCCGCCGAGCCGACCCGGCTGCGTCAGCCATCGCCGGTGGTCCTAGGCCCGGCTGCTGCGGCCGCACCCGCGACGGCAACCCGACCCACCGCCCGGCGGCCGCTGGATCTGCGCGCGCCCGACGTCCGGCGCCTGCTGCCGGCCGAACAGTGGCGCTATCCGCTGCCGACGGACGAGGATTCCGTGACCGTCGAGTCGCGCCGCAGCGCGCCGCCGCCGGATCCGGAGAAGCGCGAAGTACCGGGCGGCGTCATCGCGCCGTTCTGGGCGCTGCGGCATCCGACCAAGGCCTGGCGCATCTTCGTGCCCGATCCGAATGCGCGGGCGGCAGCGCCCCCGGATCCCGTGCCCAAACGCCAGCCCTGACGCCCCGACATCTCCATGTTCCGCATCGTCCTGTTCGAACCCGAGATCCCGCCGAACGCGGGCAACGTAATCCGCCTCTGCGCCAACACCGGTGCCGAGTTGCACATGGTCCGGCCGCTGGGCTTCGATCTGGACAAGCGCTCGCTGCGTCGCGCGGGACTGGACTATCGCTGGATGGCCGCGGTGCACGTGCACGACGATCTGCGCGCCTGCATTGCAGCGCTCGGCGCCTCCCGCTGGATCGCGATCGAAACCGGCGGCACGCTGCGTTACGACGAGGTGCGCTACGCGCGCGGTGACGTGCTGCTGTTCGGCTCTGAGCGGCGCGGACTGCCGGAGTCTGCACTGGCCCAGCTGCGCGGTGTCACGCTCGCGAGTCTGCCGATGCTGGAGGGCAATCGCAGCCTGAATCTGTCGAATTCGGTGGCCGTGGCGGTCTATGAGGCCTGGCGGCAATGCGGCTTCGGCGGAGCGGCGTCGTCCGGCGCGGCGCCCGCGGTGTCGACCGCGCTCAGTCCGTCTCGGCCTTGATCGGCCGCGTCATCAGGCCCTTGACCAGTTCGGCGGCCGGCGCGCCTTCATAGAGCACGCGATAGATGCCTTCGCAGATCGGCATGCTGACCCGGTGTCGCGCGGCCACGGCATGCACCGCGCGCGCGGCGAGATAGCCCTCGACCACCTGGCCGATTTCGCGCATCGCGTCATCGACGCTGCGCCCGCCGGCGATCGCGAGACCGAAGCGGCGATTGCGTGACTGGTTGTCGGTGCAGGTCAGCACGAGGTCGCCGAGACCGGCGAGCCCCATGAAGGTTTCGCGCTGCGCGCCGAGCGCGACACCGAGCCGCGTCATCTCGACGAGGCCGCGCGTGATCAGCGCGATGCGCGTGTTCGCACCAAAGCCGAGTCCGTCCGAGAGCCCGGCGCCGACGGCGAGCACGTTCTTGATCGCGCCGCCGACTTCGACGCCGACGATGTCCGTCGAGGTGTACGCACGAAAGTGGCTGGAAGAAAGGCTGTGCGCGAGTTCGTTCGCGAACGTCGCATCCGTGGAGGCGATGGTCATCGCCGTCGGCAGGCCCGCGCCGACTTCCTTTGCGAACGTCGGGCCGGACAGCACGGCGACCGGCACGTCTGCGCCGAGCACGGACTGCGCCACCTGGTGCGGCAGCAGGCCGGTCTCGAGTTCGAAACCCTTGGTGGCCCAGGCGAGCCGCGTGCCGCGGCGCAGATGCGGACGCACTTCGGTCAGCGTTTCGCGCAGCGCATGGCTTGGCACGGCGATCAGCACATCCGACACGTCCGCGAGCGTCGCGGCGAGCGTCGGTGTGATGCTGAGCCCCTCGGGAAAGGGCGCGTCGGGCAGATAGCGCGCATTGCGCCGCTCGCGCGCGAGCTGCCCGAGTTGTGCGGCATCACGGCCCCACAGGCGCGTGGCATGGCCGGCGCGCGCGAACTGGATCGCGAGGGCAGTGCCCCAGGAGCCGGCACCGATGACGGCGATGGGCGAGCTGTCTGCGCTCACGTCGTCGCTGCGCCGTTCATCGTGTTAGCAGGCCCTAGTTGCGCGCCGTGCTGCCCGCCTGCGCTTCGGCGAGCGAGCGGGCGTACAGCGCATCGAAGTTGACGGGCGGCAGCAGCATCTGCGGGAAGCCGCCGAGCGACACGAGCTGCGACACGACGGCGCGCGCATAAGGGAACAGCACGTTCGGCGCCACGCTCGCGACGGCGCGGCGATGATCCGCCTCGCTGAGATTGCGCACACCGAACACGCCGGCCTGCTTGACCTCGACGAGGAACACGGTGACGTCGTTGATTTTCGCCGTGACGCTGACGGTCAGCACGACTTCGCGCGTGTCGCCGTCGAGCGGCTCCGCCGCAGTGTTGAGGTCCAGCGAGATCTGCGGATTCCACTCGCCTTCATGGCGCGGGCCTTTCGGCGCCTCGAACGAGCAGTCCTTCAGGTACACGCCCTGCAGCGAGAACTCGGGTTCGGTCGAAACAGGTGCCGCAGCACCGTCGGTCGTCGGATCAGCCATCGAAACTCCTGGTCGATTCTTTGTCAGGGACGGCCCAGCAGCGGATCGAGTCCGCCGCGAGCCTCGAGTTCGTGCAGATCGTCGCAACCGCCGACGTGCGTGTCGCCGATGAAGATCTGCGGCACGGTGCGCCGGCCACTGCGAGTCATCATTTCCTCGCGGCGGCCCGGCGAAGCTTCGATGTCGATCTCTTCGAACGCCACATCCTTGCTCTTGAAGAGGCTGCGCGCGCGTGCGCAGTACGGGCACCAGCTCGTGGCGTACATGACGACGCGCGGCGCGGCGGCGTTCACGCGTGCTTTTCCTTCAACGCGCTGCCCGGCTTCGCGAGCGGCAGGCCTTCGGTGCGCCAGGCTGCCAGGCCGCCACCGAGGTTCACGACCTTGGTGAAGCCCTGGCCGGTCAGGATGCGGGCTGCGGAGGCGCCGAGCGAGCCGGATTCGCAATAGACGACCACGGGCTTCTCCTTGTGCTTCTTCAGCGTCTCGCCGGCTTTCAGGATCTCAGCCGAATCCATGCGGCGTGCGCCCTGGATGTGGCCGGCCGCGAACAATTCGGCGTTGCGCAGATCGAGCACCAGGGCGCCCTGGTTCATCATGCGGATCACGTCCTGCGGCGAGGCGGCGGCGAAATCGTTCTGGCGCTCGCGCAATTCGAAGGCGATGACTGCGAGCAGCGCGACGACCGCGGCGGCCACCAGCCAGGGGTGATTGGCGGCGTATTCGAGGAGTCGTTCCATGCGGGCCGTTCCGTAAAGGGGCGGCGATTATAACGAGTCGGGGGCGGGGTGTGCCTGCGTTACACTCCTGCGGCCCATGCCCGAATTGAACTCAATCCTGCGCCGAACCTGGCCGGCAGGCGGCCTGCTCGCGGGCCTTCTGGCGCTCGGACTCGTGACCGCCACGCCGGCCCACGCGCAGCGCGCCGATCGGGCCCAGACCGAGACACAGCTGTCGCAGATCCGTGCCGAAATCGACCGCATCCGCGAGCAGGTCGGCCGCGATGCCGCCGAGCGCAATCGCCTGACCCGCGAGCTGCGCAAGGCGGAGTTGTCGGTGGCGGGCGTGCGCGGTGAACTGCTCCGGCTCCGCAATGATCGTGACGCCGGCGCGAAGCGCCGCAGCGAGATCGCAGCCCAGACTCGCGAGCGGCAGCAGGCACTGGCGGAAGAACGTGCGGCCCTCGGCGGGCAGATGCGCGCCGCCTACCTGATCGGGCGCGAAGAGCCGCTGAAGCTGCTGCTCAATCAGCGCGATCCGGCGCGCGCGGGCCGCATGTTCGCGTACTACAGTTATTTCGGGCGCGCCCGCGCCGAGCAGATCGACCGCATCGGTGAGCATGTCGCGAAGCTCGCCGAGCTCGACGCGCAGCTCGAGCAGGAACAGGCGCGCCTGCTCGAGCTCGAGAACGCGCGGCAGCAGGAACTGGTGCGTCTGGAAAAGGCGCGCGCCGAGCGCGGCGACGTGCTGACGCGCGTGCAGGCCGAATCGCGCTCGCGCGTCGCGAGTCTCGAACGCCTGAAGCGCGAGCAGGCTTCGCTCGAGAAACTGCTGCGTGAGCTGCGCCGCGCCGTGCAGCGCTTCCCGACCGACAGCAAAGACCCGTTCGCCAAGCTGCGCGGCAAACTGACCTGGCCCGCGCAGGGGCGCGTGCTGTCACGTTTCGGCGAGACGCGCGCCGGTGGCCTGAAGTGGGAAGGCGTGCTGCTCGGTGCCGAGCGCGGCAGTGCCGTGCACAGCATCTATCATGGTCGCGTCGTCTACGCGGACTGGCTCGCGGGGCTCGGGTTGCTGGTGATCGTCGATCACGGCGGTGGCTACATGAGCCTGTATGGCCACAACGATTCGATCTATCGCAAGGTCGGCGAGCGTGTCGATGCCGGCGATGAGATCGCCGCCGTCGGCGACAGTGGCGGGCGCCCGCGGCCGGAACTCTATTTCGAGATCCGCCGCGGCGGCCAACCCGTGGACCCGCGTCCCTGGTTCCGCACGCCCGCGCCCTGATTCCCGGGCCCCTGCGCCGACTCCGCGGGGCCACCCGGCTTGTGACGCAATTCACATTAATGCGTCTTTTGCGGCGATTTTGCGGCTTTCGTTGGCCGCGACCCGAGCGGAAGCTCGCGACTTAAGCAAAGTGCCGACTGGTTCGAAGCGACAGTTCGCGCCGCGTTGCATCGTCGCGCCTGATGGGGGAGACCCTGCCGAATCGGCAGTGTTTCTGCATCCATCCTGTACTCCGGGATCGTCCAGCACATGGCAATCAATCCAGCAAACGCGTCCACCGTGAATACCGCGTGGACCGCGCTCGAGCCCTATGCACAGCTGCTGCGCTCGCTGATGCCACGGGCCGAATCGATCTGGGTTTTCGATGCCGCCGCGCAGCTGCGCTGGACCAGCGAGTCGATGACCGGCCCGGATCTGTACACCGCGATCGAGGCCGGCCAGAAGCGCGCGCTCGAGGATCCCTCGCTGCCCGGTGAGGTGGTGCAGCTCGACCGCGAAAGTTCGCCGCTGTACCAGTGGTGGCTGCGCACTGACGCGGGCGCACTGATCGCGACCGTAGCGGTTTCGGTGCGTCGCCCCGCCGATGGCGAACCGCAGCTGTTCTCTCTGATCAATTCACTCGCGCGTCCCGCGGTGGAATGCCTGCGTCGCGAGCTGGCCTCGCAAAGCCACCTGCTCGGCCTCACGCAGATCATCGCGGCGCGCGAGAAGGACATGGATCTCGTGCTGTCGGTATCGGACAGCACGTCGCATGATGCCGGCGCTCATGTCGACGAACTGAAGCTGATGCTGCAGCGCGCGGCCGAACACATGCACTGCATGCTGACGGCGCTGATCGTCCCCGAGAAGAGCATCGCGCTGATGCGCGCCGGCGCCGATCGCGCGCCCGACGGCTCGCTGCTCGCGCGTACGCATCGTCAGCTGCTGCAGATGACGCAGTCCCGCCGCGATGCGCTGATCATCAACAAGGTCATGAGCGGGCCGGACAACTCCACGCAGCTGCCGTACCGCATCCTGTGCTGTCCGGTGAAGCATCCGAGCGGCCGCACGATGGGCGCGCTCGCGCTGTTCCGCGATGCTGCAGCGCCGGAGTTCGAGTCGCGCGATGCGCGGCTCGCGGAGCTGCTGGCGCGCAAGGCTTCGGCGAACATCGAAGCCAGCTACGACGCATTGTCCGGGCTGCTGACGCGACCGGCGCTCGAGCAGCGCCTGCTGGCGCTCGGCAGCGAGCCCACCGCGCCGCGCATTCAGAGCGCGCTGTACATCGACGTCGACCAGCTGCACGCCATCAACGAAAACTTCGGCATGCACGAGGGCGACAACATGCTCTCGCAGATCGGCGAGCTGATCCGTCGCCGGTTGCCGTCCGGCGGACTGGCCGCACGCATTTCCGGCGATCGCTTCGCACTGCTGCTGACGCAGCGTCGCGAGCAGGCGGCCGAGTTCGCCGAATCGCTGCGGCAGAGTGCCGCGCAGCTCGGCTCGACGCATGCCAACACGCGACTGCATGTTTCGATCAGCGTCGGTGTCGCCGCGCTGGAGAAGGGCAGCGAAGGCCTGGCCCACGCGCTGGCCGCCGCGGAATCCGCCTGCAAGGCCGCCAAGGATCGTGGCCGCAATCGCGTCGATGTCTACGAAGACGCCGACGTCAGCATCATCCGCCGCTTCACGGACATCACCACGGCCGGTGAGCTGCGTGAAGCGATCGCTTCCAATCGTTTCCGTCTCGATGCGCAGATCATCCAGCCGGTCGGGGCTGCGGCCCACACGCATCCGACGCATTTCGAGCTGCTGCTGCGCATGATCGGGCTCGACGGTGAGACTGTCGGTCCGGATCGCTTCCTGTCCGCCGCGCAGCGCTATCAGCTGATGCCGGCGATCGATCGGTGGGTGCTGACGCAGGCGATCGCCATGCTGCGTCCGCAGGCGGCGCTGCTCGCGAACCGCGCAGTCGTGTTCAGCCTGAACTTCTCGGGTCAGTCGCTGAACGATGATGATTTTCCAGACTTCCTGCTCGGCTCCATCGAGACGAGCGGCATCGAGCCGAGCGCATTCTGCTTCGAGCTGACCGAGAGCGATGCGGTGCAGAACATCGCCAAGGCCGAGATGCTGATGCGACGGCTGCGCCGTATCGGTTGCGGTGTCGCACTCGACGATTTCGGCACGGGCCTGTCGTCGCTCGCCTACCTGCGCTCGCTGCCGGCGACGATCCTCAAGATCGACGGCAGTTTCGTGCGCGACATCCTGAAGGACCCGCGTTCCGACTCGATGGTGCAGGCCATCGCCCAGCTCGCTCGCAACATCGGGATCGCCACGGTCGCCGAGTACGCGGAAACGCCGGAACTGCTGGCGCGCGTCACCGCGCTCGGCGTGGACTTCGCCCAGGGTTTCGCGATCGGCAAGCCGGCCCCGCTCGCCGATCTGCTGCCAGAGCTGCCGCTGTACGCGGCGCTGACCCCGCTGATGGTGGATTCGCTGGCCGAAACCGGCCGCAATCCGCTGATCGCGGTCGGTCAGTAGCGGGTGCCGCCCGGCCGCGGGTAGTATCGGCAGGGCTGGTTTCCGCCCCCTCCGAAGGACCCCCGTCGGCACAGTCATGCACGGTCGCTCGCAAATCACGATCGCCCTCGCCATCGGCCTCGCGCTCGGCGTGGCGGCGTCGATGACGGCTGCCGTGCTTGCGGGTCGCTCTGATCCGGGCACGGCCGCGGCTCCCGCGGTGAGTCCGCTCAACCCGACGGCTGACGCGTCGAAGCCTGATGCTGCGGCGCGGGCAGCGGCGCCGGATACCCGCGAACTCGCCGACATCCTCGCCCGCGTCAAGCGCGAGTACGTGGAACCGGTGGACGATGGCGAACTGATCGAGAGCGCCGTGCGCGGCATGGTCGGCAGCCTCGACCCCTATTCAGCCTATCTGGATCGTGACGAATACGACGAGATCCGCCTCAGCACCAGTGGCAGCTATCCGGGCATCGGCGTCGAGGTCAGCGCCGAGGAGAGCGGCATCATGGTGCTGCGCACGCTGGCGGATTCGCCCGCGGAGCGCGCCGGCATCCGCAGCGGCGACCTGATCGTGCGCATCGACAACCGCCCGGTCGAACTCGACGTCGAAGCGGCGATCGACCAGATGCGCGGCCCGGCGGGTACGACGGTGACGCTGAGCCTGCGGCGTCCGGGCGCGACCGATGTGTTCGATCTCGCGTTGGCTCGCGACCATGTCGAGGTGCACAGCGTCACCCGCGCCGCACTCGAGCCGGGCTATGGTTATCTGCGCATCGCGAGCTTCACCGACACGACACCGATCGATGTCGAGCGGGCGCTCGCCGCGTTCCGCGCGGAGCAGCGCGCGCCGCTGCAGGGTCTCGTCATCGACCTGCGCAACAACCCGGGCGGCGTACTCGAATCTGCCGTCGAGGTTGCGGACAGTTTCCTCGAGCGCGGCATCATCGTCACGGCCGATGGCCGCTCGCCCGAGGCGCGCTTTCGCATGGATGCGACACCCGGCGATCTGCTCGGCGGTGCGCGCATCGTCGTGCTGGTGAATGGCGGCTCCGCCTCGGCGGCGGAAATCCTCGCCGGCGCGCTGCATGACCAGAAGCGCGCGACGCTGGTCGGTCGTCGCACCTACGGCAAGGGCTCGGTGCAGACGGTCATTCCGCTCGCGAATGGTCGCGCGCTGAAGCTGACGACGTCCTACTACGCGACGCCGTCGGGCGCACGGATCAACGAGCGCGGCATCGAGCCGGACGTTGCGGTCGATGGCGTCGAAGAGCCGCCGGCCGAACTCGACGGCAGCAATGCCAACTCGCTGCTGCAGCGGGATCGGGAGATCCGGCTCGCGTTGCAGACGCTGAAGACGGGTGCCAGACTCGCGGCCCGTTCAGGGATGGCTCGCTCAAGGATGGCAATTGGAACTGATCTACTGGCTGATTGATTTCGTACTGCACCTCGACAAGCATCTCGTCGAACTCCTGCAGCAGTACGGCATCTGGATCTACGCGATCCTGTTCGTGATCGTGTTCTCCGAGACCGGGCTCGTCGTCACGCCGTTCCTGCCTGGCGATTCGCTGCTGTTTGCGGTGGGCGCGCTGACCGCGATCGACACCAGCAACACGCTGACGCTGCCGGTGATCATCGCGGTGCTGATCGTCGCGGCGATCCTCGGCAATACCTGCAACTACTCCATCGGTCGCTGGATCGGGCCGCCGGCCTTCAGCGGCAAGTACCGGCTGCTGCGCGTGGAATACCTGCAGCAGACCCAGGCCTTCTTCGACAAGCATGGCGGCAAGACCATCATGCTGTCGCGCTTCCTGCCGATCCTGCGCACCTTCGCGCCGTTCGTGGCCGGCGTCGGACAGATGCCCTACAGCCGCTTCCAGATGTTCAACGTGGCCGGCGGCGTGACCTGGGTGCTGCTGTTCGTGATCGGCGGCTATCTGTTCGGCAACATCCCGATCGTGCGCGACAACTTCGGCGTGGTGACGATCCTGATCATCGTCGTCTCGCTGCTGCCACTGGTCTGGGTGGCCATCCAGCAGCGCAACGCGAAGGCTTGATCCGGCCTTCGCGCGCGCGAGCGCCTGCTGCTAGCCGCCGATGCCGGCGGCACGCCAGGCCGCAACCCCGGATGCGATCAGCGAGCCGATCATCATGATCATCACCGGCAGCGCCGAGACGGCGAAGCCGAGCCCGCGCTTGTTCGCGGCCTTGCGATAGCCGGCCGAATACAGCGCGCGCCCCACGACGAACACGAGGCCGAGCCCGGCGGCCCAGGTGGGGCTGACCAGGTGCGCGAACATCCACAGCGACGGAATGAACATGACCAGCTGTTCCAGCGTGTTCATCTGCACGCGCTGGACGCGCTCGAATTCCGGCGGACCGGACATGGCCGGTGCTGGAACGTTGTACGTGCGGCGCGCCTGCCCGACCGCGATGCCGAACAGGAAAAACTGGATCAGTGCGAGCACCGTCACGAAATAAACGAGTTCCATCCTCTTCCCCATGCACTCTTTGGACACCCGCAGCATAGCGCGGTGGCACAATAACGCCATGGCTGAACGAGCACGGGGATATGCACAGCGCATCGATGTGAAGGTGCCGCCGGAGCGCGTCTGGCGCGCGCTGACCGACGCGTCGCGCCTGACGCGCTGGTGCTCGCCGAATTCGCGCGTCAGCGCGCGGGCGGGCGGCTCGTTCACGGCCAGCCTCGATCGCGAGCGCGAAATGGAAGCGCATATCGACGTGTTCGAACCCGAGCGCCGGCTTCGCCTGATCCATTTGCCGTCGATGGCCGTGCCGCAGGGTGACAGCGTCACCATCGACGACATCATGATCGAATGGCGCAATCCGATGACCGTCGTCCGCGTGCTCGGCAGCGGCTTTCCGGACGGGCCGCAACACGAGCAGGCGCTGCGCCGGCACGTGCTCGGATGGCGGCAGTCGCTGGCGCGACTCAAGGTGTATCTCGAAAAGAACCTCGACGAACAGAACCCCGACGCCAAGGAGTCCCTGACATGACTGGATTCATTCTGCGCGCCGTGATCGCCGCCTTCGGCCTGTGGATGGCGACCCGCTGGATCGACGGCGTCCTGATCGATACGCCGACCACGCTGCTGCTCGCCGCGGCATTGCTCGGCATCGTCAATGCGATCATCCGGCCGATCGCGATCGTGTTGACCTTTCCGATCACCCTCGTCACGCTGGGCCTGTTCCTGCTGGTGGTGAACGCGGGCATGGTCGCCCTCGTCGCCTGGATGCTGCCTGGCTTCCATCTCGCGGGTTTCGGTTCCGCGCTGCTGACGGCACTGCTCGTCGGCCTGACCGGCTGGATCGGTTCCTGGCTGATTGGTTCGAAAGGATTCGAAAAGTACGGCGGCAGACGGCGCTGAGTCGCAGTCCCGCCCCTGGAGGGCAAGATGCCTCGTGTGACCGCGGGCGCTGCGGCGCTGTTCTGTCTGCTCATTCCTGGACTGGCTCCGCTCGCGGGCAACGCGGCGGATCAGACGTTCACCGGCTATGCACGCGAACTCGAGACCGGCCGGTTGCTGTACGTCGAATCGCATTTCGTCCGTGCTGCCGGCGCGGTTGGCGAGCAGCGCGTCGTGCTGTATCGCTGCGCCAACGGCACGGAGACCTTCGCGCGCAAGGAGCTGGACTACGGCACCGTGCGCGAGGAGCCGCAGTTCACGCTGCTGGATGGGCGCACGGGTTACAGCGAAGGCCTGCGCCGCACGGCACAGGGACTCGAGGTGTTCCAGCGCGCGTCTGCCGCGGGTGCGACCCGACGCGCGAAGGTGCCGGGCGATGTCGCCATCGTCTCCGACGCGGGCTTCGATGAATTCGTGCGGCGCCACTGGGCCGAACTCGAAGCCGGCAAGACGGTGCGCTTTCCGTTCATGGTGCCGAGCCGGCTCGATTTCCTGACGTTCAAGGTCAAGAAGCATCACGAGCAGTCGATCGAAGGCGCGCCGGCCAGCGTGATTCGCCTGAATCTCTCCGGTGTGCTCGGCTGGTTCCTGCCGTACATCGAGGTCAGCTATCGAAAGTCGGATCGCGTGCTGATGCGCTACAAGGGGCTGACCAACATCCGCGACGCCGAGGGCAGCAATCTCATTGCGCAGATCGATTTTCCGGTGCGCGAGCGCCAGACCGTGGCCAGCGTGGATCTCGCGCAGCAGAAGGCGGTGCCGCTGGTGAAGCGTTGTCGCGAGTGAGCGGCGTGAGGTGATGTGCCGGGCGTCCGGCGTCCGGCGTCAGGCGTCCGGCGTGGCGGTCTTCGATCGTGGCCAGTTCACCAGCATCACGCCCGTCAGGATGATGATCATCCCGAACCATTGCGCTGCAACCAGATCCTCATCGAGCACGTACCAGCCGAGCAGCGTCGCGACGGCCGGATTCACCAGCGCATAGGTGCCGATCTGCGACGGTGTCGCGTTCTGCGACAGCCAGGCATAGGCGGTGTAGGCGATGCAGGAGCTCATCACGATCATGTAGGCGATCGCGCTGATGGCGCTCGGCGACCAGTGCCACTGCGCAGGTTCGCCCGCTGCGAGGCCGATGGCGAGCAGCATCAGTCCGCCGATGATCTGCTGCAGCGCCGTGAACGACAGCAGGTCGAAGCCGACGCTGGCCTCGCGCTGCAGCACCGTGCCGATCGACCAGCCCATGCAGCCAAACAGGATCACGAGCTGCGGGATCAGAGGTCCGTACGGTGATTCGGGCGCGACTCCGGGCGTGCTGCGCGGCAGCAGGATCAGCGCCGTGCCGACGAGGCCGATGCCGAGACCGATCCAGCCGCGCACCGACGGGGAATGCGCACGCGCACCGAACATGCCGAACAGCGTGATCCAGAACGCGACGGTGGCGTTCAGCAGCGCCGCCTGGTTCGAGGGCACGTACTGCAGTCCCCAGCCGTTGCAGCCATTCGAAATCAGTACCGCGCAGAAGCCGACGATCAGCAGCTGCCGCCATTCGATCAACCACTGCGCGCGCGTTGCCGGCTGTCGATAGCTGCTGAGCGAGCGAGCGATCACGAACAGCAGTACGCCGCCGCTGAGGAAGCGGATCGCGCCAAACAGGAAAGGCGTCGTCGCGCGCACGCCGATCGCCGTCGCGAGATAGGTCGAACCCCACACCAGATAGACGATCGCGAAGCACAGCAGCAGTTTGCTGCGCCGACTGAATCGCGCCGGATTCACGGCATCGAACGTTTGGCGACGGCGGTGCGGTACAGCCAGAACGCGAGGATCGCGAACACGCCGAGACCGACGACTTTGCCGAACTGCAGGCTCGCCGGCAGCGCGAGCGCATCGGCGCGCTCCGTCACGACGATCGGGATCGCGATCAGGATGCCCATCAAGGCTTCACCGGTGATCATGCCCGCCGCGAACAGCGTGCCGGTGCGATGCAGCTTCTCGGCGTTCTCCGGATCCTTGTCCGCGCCGAGCACCTTGCCGGCGAGGTGCGCGAGCAGACCGCCGAGGAAGATCGGCGTCATCAGTTCGAGCGGCAGGTAGATGCCGACGGCCACCGCGAGCACCGGCGTGCGGAAGCTGCTGCCGCGCTTCTTCAGGATCTCATCGAGAATGATGATCGCCACGCCGATGCCGGCGCCGATCGCGACCATGTTCCAGGGCAGCGCACCGCCGAACATGCCCTTGGCGACCGAGGCCATCAGCGTGGCCTGTGGCGCGAGCAGCGGATCAGGATGGGCTGCGGTCGGCACACCGATGCCATACGCCTTGTCGAGCAGATGCAGCACGGGTGCCATGACCAGCGCGCTGGTCACCGCGCCGATCGCGAGCATCACCTGCTGGCGCCACGGCGTCGCGCCGACGAGATAGCCGCATTTCAGGTCCTGCAGGTTGTCGCCGGCAATGCAGGCCGCGCAGCAGACCACCGCGCCGATCATGATCGCGGCGACCGGACCGATGGCCGTGTCCTTGCCCATCAGCGCGAGCAGCACGACCGCCGAGAACAGGATGGTTGCGATCGTGATGCCGGAGACCGGGTTGTTCGACGAGCCGACGAGGCCGGCCATGTACGCCGACACCGAACAGAACAGGAAACCCGCGACGATCATGATCACGGCCATGATCAGGCTCACGCCGAGCGAGCCGACGATCACCTGATACAGCGCCCACAGCGGCAGCGTGAACAGCACGATGCCGATCAGCACGGACTTCATCGGCAGGTCCTGGTCGGTGTGCGCAACCACGGTACCCGCCGCGCCGGCGCGCGTCGCGGCGAGGCCGCTCTTCACGCCCGAGACGATCGAGTGCCGCAGCGACACCAGCGCCCAGATGCCGCCGACCAGCATCGCGCCGACGCCGAGATAGCGGATCTGCTTCGACCACAGCATGCCGGCGGTCGCTTCGGCGCACTCGCTCTGCGAGGCTTCACGGCAGGCGTCGGCAATGGCCGCGGCGAGTTCCGGGTGCGAGGGCAGCGCGACGGCATGGAACACCGGGATCGCGATGTTCCAGGAAATCATGCTGCCGGCCAGCACGACGATGCCGATGTTGAGGCCGACGATGTAGCCGACGCCGAGCAGCGCGGGCGAGAGGTTGGTGCCGAAGTAGGCGAGATAGTTGCCGAAGAATCCGGCCGCTGCCGCGCTGTCCGGAATCAGTCGCAGGCCACTCGCCGCGGCGATTTTCGCGAAGCCACCACCGGCTGCAGCCGCGGCGAGGATCTTGACGCCCTGGCCGGGATTCTCGCCGGCACGCAGCACTTCGGCCGCGGCCTTGCCTTCGGGAAAGGCCATGTTCTGCTCGACCACCAGCGCGCGGCGCAGCGGCACGGAGAACAGCACGCCGAGGATGCCGCCGAGTCCCGCGATCGCGAGCACCCACCAGTAATGCGACCAGAAGTCCTGCCAGAAGCCGAGGATCACCAGCGCCGGGATCGTGAAGATCACGCCGGAGGCGATCGACGAGCCGGCGGAGGCGCCGGTCTGCACGATGTTGTTCTCGAGGATGCCGCCGCCAAACCGGCTGAGCACCGCCATCGAGATCACCGCGGCAGGAATCGCCGAGGCGATCGTCATCCCGGCGAACAGTCCGAGATAGGTGTTCGCGGCGGCGAGGATCATCGCCAGCACGATCGACAGCGCGACCGCGCGGACGGTCAGTTGCGGTGCGAGGGCGTCGCCGCCGCTCGCCGGCGTGCTCACTTCACGCCTCCCATCCACTTCTTCACGATGGGGCTGACCAGGAACAGCACGACGGCGGAAATCGCGCCGAACCAGAAGATGTTCATGTACTGGCCCGGCATCGCCGCCAGGTTGTCGGAATCGAACTCACCGGCGATCGCACCGGCCACCAGATTGCCGAGCGACGTGGCGAGGAACCACACGCCCATGCTCTGCCCGACGAATCGTTGCGGCACGAGCTTGGTCACCGACGACAGGCCCACCGGCGAGAGGCACAGCTCGCCATAGGTGTGCAGCAGATAGGTGAGCACCAGCCAGTACGCTGCCGCCTGTTCGCCACCGGCCACGATCTTCGCGGCCGCGACCATGACGAGGAAGCCCGCGGCCATGCCGATCAGGCCGAGCGCGAACTTCACGGGCGTCGAAGGATCCATGTTGCGCTTCGCGAGCCAGACCCACAGCGCCGAGAACACCGGCGCGAAGGTCACGATGAAGATCGCGTTCAGGGACTGGAACCAGCCGGCGGGAATCGTGAAGGTCCCGACGACGCGATCCGTGTTGCGCTCGGCGAACAGGTTCAGCGAGGAACCCGCCTGCTCGAACCCGGCCCAGAACAGCGCGCAGGCGCAGAACAGCACAACCAGCACGAGCACGCGCTTGCGCTCGATCGCATCGAGTCCGGCGAAGAACAGCAGGTAGATGAAATACAGCGCGGCCATGCCGACGATCACGTAGATGCCGGCGTTCTGCAGCTGTACGGGCGACACCTGCACGATGCCGAGGAAGGGCAGCGCGATGAGGGCGACGGTGAGCGCAGTGCCCAGCCACAGCCACTTCCAGGCGCTGGACGGATCTGCGCCGGCGGCGGTGTGCGGCATGGACCCTGCGCCATGCAGATGGTGACGGGTCAGAATGAATTGCCCGACGCCGAGCAGCATGCCGAATCCCGCGGAGAGGAAGCCGGCGCGCCAGCCGTAATGCAGCGCGAGCCAGGCCGTGATCAGCGGGCCGATGAACGCGCCGACGTTGATGCCCATGTAGAAGATCGTGAAGCCGGCGTCACGACGGCCACCGCCTTCGGGATAGAGCTCTGCGACGATCGCCGAGATGTTCGGCTTCAGCAGACCGACGCCGACGATGATGACCATCAGGCCCAGGTAGAACATCGCAGGCGTCGCTGACAGCCACAGCGTGAAGTTGCCCAGCGCGATCAGCAGGCCGCCGTACAGCACGGCCTTCTGCGCACCGATCAGCCGGTCCGCGATCCAGCCACCCGGCAGCGCGACCAGATACACAGCGGCCGTGTACAGACCGTAAATGGCCGTGGCGGTCTTGTCATCGAAGCCGAAGCCGCCATTCGTGACCGCATCGACGAGGAACAGCACGAGCAGCGCGCGCATGCCGTAATAAGTGAACCGCTCCCACATCTCGGTGAAGAACAGCGTGGCGAGGCCGCGCGGATGGCCAAAGAAGCCCGTGTCCCCGGGGGGCGGGGCCGACGTGGTCGTGCTCATTGTTGTTGTCCGATAACTTTGGCGCGCCGAAGCGCTGCGTTACCGGCAGTCTGACCGAGAACCGCGGCGGCAGGCAACCAGCCGCCGCGGTGGTCGCGGGTCCTGGTTCAGGCGGCGGCGCGCGCGGCCTCGCTGCGTTCCGTCGACGAGCTCGGCACGCGGCCAGAGGCCTGGGGCGCGCGTGCGGATTCGCGACCGCGCGGGTTGGCGCGTTCTTCCTCACCGAGCTGGAACTGAGCGACGCCATCGACGAGCTTCGCAGCCTGGCTGCGCAGACCCATCGCAGCGGCCGTCGACTGTTCGACGAGCGCGGCGTTCTGCTGCGTCATCTTGTCGACTTCCATCATCGAATCGTTGACGTTGCCGATGCCGGCGCTCTGGTCTTGCGTCGCACGCGCGATGTCCTGGATCAGTTCGCTGACCTCGCGCACGCGCGCGACGATCTCGGCCATCGTCTTGCCGGCCGAGTTCACCTGCTGCGAGCCGCTCGAGACGTTCTCGACGCTGGTCTGGATCAGGTCCTTGATCTCGCGCGCAGCCTGCGCGCTGCGCTTGGCCAGCGCACCGACTTCGCCCGCCACCACCGCAAATCCGCGACCCTGCTCGCCGGCACGCGCGGCTTCGACCGCCGCGTTCAGCGCGAGCAGGTTCGTCTGGAATGCGATTTCGTCGATCACGGCGATGATCTCTGCGATGCGCTGCGAGTTCTGCTGGATCTCCTGCATCGTCGCGACGACGCGCTGCACGTCGCTGCCGCCCTGTTCCGCCACGCTCGCGGCACCGGTTGCGAGATCGCTGGCCTTGCGCGCGGCTTCGGCATTCTCCTTGACCGTGCTGTTCAGTTCTTCCATCGCCGAAGCGGTTTCCTCCAGCGAGCCCGCCTGTTGTTCCGTGCGCTGGCCGAGATCCTGCGTGCCGAGCTCGATCTCGCGCGAGGCATCGAGCACTTCCTGCGACGAGCGGCGCGTGTCCTGGATGATCTGTGCGAGCCGCAGGCGCGTGCTCTCGAGCGAGGCGGCGACGCTGCCCGGATGCTCGGACTCGAGGCGGTGGGTGAGGTCGCCGGCGGCGAGTGCGGCGGCGCTCGCGGCGAGCGTTTCCGGCTCGCCGCCGATCGTGCGGTTCACGCCGCGACGTACCAGCATGAAGAACGCCAGCAGGATCACCGCGCCGATGCCCAGTGCTGCGATGTTGAGAGTCTGGCTGCGCGCGTGCTTTCCGTTGAAGGCGGTCATTTCATCCGTTGCGAAGGTCGTCGACGCGGCCACCGTGGCATCGACGCCGCGGCGATGCCGCAGGTACAGCACATGCGCAGCCATCAATGCCTGCTTCGCGTCGGTCATGTCGCCGGCCGAGATCGCCGGCAGGAACTTCTGCTCGATCGCATCGATGAAGACGTTCGCCGCGGCGTGCTGCTCGCCGAGCAGCTGTGCCTCGAGCCCATAGGGCGGGGACGCCGTCCAGTACTGCACGCGCGCGAGGTACTCGGACTTCAGTCGCGCGATTTCGGATTTCGCGGTCGCGAGTTCCATCGATCCTTCGAGCGCCTGCGAGGCGACGAGTCGCATCTCGATCAGGTACATCGGGGGCGGCAGGATGTCGGCGGTCACGTCCTTGGCGACATAGACGCGGTTGGCCTGCTCGGCCAGTGACCCCTCGGTCGACATGGCCGTCACCGTGAGGGTGGTCGCCACCGCCAGCGCAGTGGCCAGCAAGCCGATCAGCAGAACCTTGAATGAACGCACGAGCACTCCCGAAGCATGAGCCCCGGAGACTGGCGGGGCGTCACTCGGTATCGGCCGCCCGGGCAGGATGCTGTGTGAAGCGCGTCACGCTTCGGCCTCGTCCTTGGGCTCGGGGCGCCGCATCTTCGACATGACCCGCGCCATGATCAGGCCGCCCTCGTACAGCAGGTACATCGGTACCGCCATGATGGTCTGCGAGACCGCGTCCGGCGGGGTCAGGATGGCCGCGACGACGAAGATGCCGATCAGCACGTAGCCGCGCGAGGCGGCGAGCTTGTCGACCGTAGTGATTCCGGTCAGCACCAGCAGCACGACCACCACCGGCACCTCGAACGCGAGGCCGAAGCAGAAGAACATCGTGGTGACGAAATCCAGGTAGCTCGCGATGTCCGTCATCATCTTCACGCCGGCCGGCGTCGTGGCCGCAAAGAACTGGAACATCACCGGGAACACGAACAGATAGGCGAAGGCGACGCCGACATAGAACAGCAGGATCGATGACACGAGCAGCGGCACGGCAAAGCGCTTCTCGTGCTTGTAGAGCCCGGGTGCGACGAACGCCCACAACTGCCACAGCACGACCGGCATCGCGAAGAACAGCGCGACGTAGAAGCCGAGCTTGAACGGCGTCATGAACGGTGAGATCACGCTCGTGGCGATCAGCGAACTGCCGGCGGGCAGCTGGGCGAGCAGCGGTTGCGCAACGAAACTGAACAGTTCGTTCGAATAGATCGCGCAGGGAATGAACACGATGATGACGGCGATGAAGGCCTTCATCAGCCGGTCGCGCAGCTCGAGCAGATGCGAGATCAGCGTGCCTTCCGCCAGCTTCTCCGGCTCCTTCTCGGCCATCAGCGTCTCGGTTCTTCGACGGCCGGTGCGGACTCGGTGGGCGCGGCCGTGGGTGACTCAACGACGATGGCTGGCTCTGCGGCCGGCGGCTCCGCGGCGGGCGGCTCGTACGCAGCGCCGGCGTAGTCGTTGTGTCGCATGTCGTCGTCGTCGCTGGCAGTGCTCGAGGCTGACGCGGGCTCGGCCGTGGCGGCCGGCGGCGGAGCAGGTGTTGGCGTTGGCGCGGGACGGCGCTTGATCGTTTCCTCGAGCGTCGCTTCTTCCTCGAGCTGCTCGCGAAACTGTCTCGCCATCGAACGGGCGCGACCCATCCAGCGTCCGACCTGTGCCGCGAGCTTGGGGAGTTTTTCGGGACCGAGCACGATCAGGGCGAGCGCCATGATCAGCAGCAACTCGCTGAAGCCGACCTCGAACATGGGCGAGGACCGGCCTCGATCAGGCGCCGCGGTTGTCGGACGAGCCGGTCTTGCTGGCGGGCTTGCTGGCCGTTTGGGCGCTCTGGGCCACTTCCGGGAACTCGGCGTCCGGCGTCTGAGCCTTCAGCTGCTTCGGCGGGTCATCGTCGACCGACGATTCGGCATCGCTCATGCCCTTCTTGAAGCCCTTCACGGCCGCACCGAGATCGCTGCCGATCGTGCGCAGCTTCTTCGCTCCGAAGACCAGCAGCACGACGAGAAGAATGATGATGAGCTCGCGCATTCCGATGCCCATGGGAACCTCGATCTGGATGAACCGGTGACTGATCGAATGATAGGGCAAATGGCCGGCGGGTGACGCCTCATTATTGTCCGCAGGCAGCGCACCGCGTCACAAACCCGATACGTTTCAGGGACTTCGCGCAGCCCCTGTCGGCGATTCCAGCCAGAACGTCACCGGCCCGTCGTTCAGCAGGGACACCTTCATGTCGGCGCCGAAGCGCCCGGTGGCCACCGGGCCGGCGTGGCGGGCCTGTGCGGCTGCGGCGAGCTCGCGAAACAGCGGCTCGGCGACGGCCGGCGCCGCGGCGGTGCTGAAACCGGGCCGGGTGCCGGCGCGGGTGTCGGCGGCCAGCGTGAACTGCGGCACCAGCAGCAGGCCGCCGGCGATATCGGTCAGCGAGCGGTTCATCCGGTCGGCCTCATCGGGGAAGACGCGGTAGATCAGCAGCCGCTCGAGCACGCGCAGCGCCGAGTCGCCGTCGTCATCCGGGCGGATGCCGATCATGGCCAGCAGACCACGCTGGATCGCGCCGATCACGACGCCCTCCACTTCGACGCGCGCCCAAGTGACGCGCTGTATCAATGCGATCATCTCGTTACACTCTGCAGCAAGTGGAGGGACTGATGAAGAGACGCCATTTTCTGACGGCTGCGGCCGCCACCGCCAGCACCGCCTGCGCCCGCAAGGAATCCGCTGCGACGGGAGCCGGCGGCGATGCGGGCAAGGCTTCCGAATTCCGCTGGAAGCTGGTCACCACCTGGCCACCGAACTTCCCGGGCCTCGGCACGGGCGCGATGCGCTTCGCCGAGACGATCGAGCAGTGCAGCGGCGGTCGCATCAAGGTCAAGGTCTACGGTGCCGGAGAACTGGTGCCGGCGTTCGAAGTGTTCGATGCCGTCTCGCGCGGCACGGCCGAACTCGGCCACGCGGGCGCGTACTACTGGAAGGGCAAGACGGAAGTCGCGTCGTTCTTTTCGTCGATTCCGTTTGGCCTGACCTCCACCGAGATGAACGCCTGGCTCTGGTACGGCGGTGGCCTCGAACTCTGGCGCGAGGCCTACGCGCCTTTCGGCATCCTGCCGATGCCCTGCGGCAATTCAGGCTGTCAGATGGGCGGCTGGTTCAACAAGGAAATCCGCACGCCCGAGGATCTCAAGGGTTTGAAGATGCGCATGCCGGGTCTCGGCGGCGAGGTGCTCGAGCGCGCGGGCGGCACGCCGGTGACGCTGGCCGGCGGCGAGATCTTCACGACGCTGCAGTCGGGTGGCATCGACGCGGCCGAGTGGATCGGCCCGTACAACGATCTGGCCTTCGGTCTCTACAAGGCCGCGAAGTACTACTACTACCCGGGCTGGCACGAACCCGGCTCGACGCTCGAATGCCTGATCAACCAGAAGGCGTACGACTCCCTGCCGGCCGATCTGCAGGCGATCGTGCTGACAGCCTGCCGCGCGGTGAACGACAGCATGCTGGCCGAGTTCAATGCGCGCAGCCCCGAGGCGCTCGAGCAGCTGGTGACTGTGCACAAGGTCGACCTGCGGCCATTCCCGCCCGAGGTCCTGAAGCTGCTGAAGCGCCTGTCGCGCGACGTGATCGAGGAACGTGCGGCCGCCAATCCGGCGTTCCGCAAGGTCTACGATTCCTTCCTGAAGTTCGAGCAGGGCGTCGCGAAGTGGACGCGCATCGGTGATCAGGCAATGCTCGCGACGCGGGATCTGTGAAACGGCCGGCTCCGCGGCGGCTCTCAGGGTCTGCCGAGGGTGGCAATTCCCCCCTCGAGTCCGTAGAATTCGCCGGTTTTTCGAGCCCTGTTCAATACTTAGGGCGGGCATGCACGGAGTGGATATGACGAGTTTCGGTCGCGGGTTCTGGGCGTCGGTCGTGGCCATCGTGGGCCTCTGTGGCATCAGCATGGTCGGCAGCGCGCCAGCGCAGGCCCAGGGCGAGATCGTCGGCGACGCTGCGCGCGGCGAGAAGCTCGGCTACACCTGCCTCGGCTGCCATGGCATCCCGAACTACAAGAACAGCTACCCGAACTACCGCGTGCCGCGCCTCGCCGGCCAGCATCCCGAGTACATCGTGATCGCGCTGCAGGCCTACAAGAGCCAGGAACGCAGCCACGCGACGATGCACGCGAACGCGTTCTCGCTGTCGGATCAGCAGATGGCGGATGTCGCTGCGTACCTGGCCGGCACGCCGCTGCAGTCGAACCCGGCTGCGGCCGCAGCCATCAAGCCGCCCGCTGCCGCGGCGGTTTGTGTGTCCTGCCACGGCAATGACGGCATCGGCATCACTCCGCAGTATCCGAACCTCGCGGGCCAGCATGCGGATTACCTCGAGCGCGCGCTGACGGACTACAAGCGCGGCGGCCGCAAGAATGCGGTGATGGCCGGGTTTGCGGGTGCGCTGAAGGAAGAAGAGATCAAGGCGCTGGCGGAGTACTACAGCAGCCAGAAGCCGGGACTCGACACCGTGAAGCGCCGTCTGACACGCTTCTCCGCGAAGTAAGGTTCGCGCTACGGGTTGCAGCGCCGCAGGAATGCGGCGATGGCCTTGCTCCGCAGCGCTGTCGCCGACGCGGCCACACCACCGCCGCCGGCCGACCCACCCCGGTTCACCACGCGCCACACTTCTGCGCGGCTGCCACGCAGTCGCGCGGCGAGTCGCTCGCCGTCATCGGGCAGTCCGCCGGATCCGGGTTCGCCGCTGCCTGATTCGAAGCCCTGCAGCATCAGGATCGGTCGGTGCAGCAGCGCGCTCATCGCGGTGCTGAGCACCAGGCCATTGCCTTCATCGTGGATCGCGCCCCGCAGTCGATCGCCGTACTGCGCGAGTGCCGCGACGGCGACCCCGGCCGCAGGACCGCGACCCATGATCGCGATGCGCTGGCCGTCGAGGCCGCGCTGCGCGGAGATCCACACCAGCAGCGAGCCGATGTCGCGCACCATGCTGTCCTGGTCTTCGAACGGCAGGTTCGGCAGCAGGACGGCGACGCCGAGTGCGCTCGCGAGATACTGCAGCCCCGCATCGAAGCCCGGCCGATACACGGCGCCGGCGCCGCGATGCAGGTCGATCAGCACCGGCGACTTCTCGCCGCTGGCGCGACGCAGCAGCCAGGCGGAGAGGTCGCGCGTGCGTCGGCCGGCGCGATCCCAGCCCGGCAATTGCAGACGCTGCGCCGGCACCGCCGTGCCGCGCGCCATTGCGGTCGCGTTGGTGGGCGCCCCGGTCCAGCGCAGCAGTTGCTGACTGCGCAGATCCCAGACCCAGACCGCAGCCGGTTGCTGCGCATCCTCGAGCGACAGTGCGAGGCGCGTGCCGTCGGCATCGAAGTGCATCGCGGTGACGATGCCTTGCGGCAGTCCCGGAGGCTCCGCCTGCGCGCCGCTCGTGAGATCGAGCACGCGCACGGCGCTCAGTCCGGCGGCGTTGAAGCGCAGCGCGACGCGGCGACCATCGGCGCTGATCTGCATCTGTTCCGCATTCCACGGCAGCGGCGCGCCGAGACTGCGCAACATGCCCGTCGCGGGATCGAGTTCGTGCAGTCGTGTCGGCTCATCGCCCTGCGCCGCGAGCAGCAGCACGCGCTGTCCATCGCCGGCCCAGCCTGCCGCAGCGATCGACAGCGGCACCGCAGTGCGATCGCCATCGGTCACCGTGACGGCAGTCAGTGCACCGGTGCCGACATCCACGATGAACAGTCGCCCTGATTCGCGCGATGGCGAAGACGGGTCCGGGATGTATTGGCGCAGCAGCAGTCGGCTGTCATCGGCAGACCAGGCCAACGCCTGCCATGCGCGACGCCGACTCTCCACCATCGCAGCGGCCGCGAGCAGACGCGGCGCGTCGCTGCCACCCGGTGTCGCGACGTACAGGTCCTGATCGAGGCCGTTGCGCATGCTGCTGCTGAATGCGAGACGCCGCGCGTCGTGCGACCACAGCGGGTCGCGATGTTCCGCGGCTGCATCGCCGATGCGCCGCACGCTGCGATCGATCAGCCGGAAGTCGTAGAGTTGCGTGCCACGTTCACGTTGCAGCAGGAAAGAGAAGCCCGCCGCCGGGGCGAGCTGCGCTGCGACGACCGGACGTACGTGATGGGTCAGCGGTTCGAGCCGCGCGCCGGCCGCTGCCAGCCGCATCAGCTGACGATGGCCGCCGACGCCCACGCGCAGCAGCATCGCGCCGTCCGGCAGCCAGCCCTCGACGCGTGCCTCGCGCAGTGCAAGCCAGGCATCGAGTGCAGCCTCGGGTACCGCGAGCGACTGCGTGACGGACTCCGCGATGGAAGCTGGCAAGCCCTCCACGATGAGGCCGTTCGCGGCGATGATTCGATCAGTCATGTCTGCTATGTTGCCTCATTGCGCGACACATTGACTGCATCGAGGCGAACTGAAAAACATGGCCAATCCACTGCTGCGACAGAAACTCGAACGCGGCGAATTCATCGTCGCTCCCGGCGTCTTCGACATGATCTCGACGATGCTCGCGCAGCGTGTCGGATTCGATGCGGTGTACGCCAGCGGGTACTGGCTGACCGCGTCGTATCTCGGCCTGCCCGACGCGGGCATCGCCACCTACACGGACATGCTGAATCGCGTCGCGAAGGTGGTGGAGAAATCCACGGCGCCGGTCATCGCGGATGCGGACACCGGCTTCGGTGGATTGCTGAACGTGCACCACACGGTGCGTGGCTATGAAGCCGCCGGCGTCAGCGCGATCCAGATCGAGGACCAGGAGTTTCCGAAGAAGTGTGGCCACACGCCGTACCGTCGTGTGATTCCGCTCGAGGACATGGTCGCGAAGGTCCGCGTCGCCGTCGACGCTCGCAAGTCGAAGGACTTCCTCGTCATCGCGCGCACCGATGCACGTTCAGGTCTCGGCTTCGAGGAATCCGTGCGGCGCGGCCAGGCCTATGCGGAAGCGGGCGCGGATCTCGTGTTCGTCGAAGCGCTGAAGTCCGAAGACGAGATGCGGCGTGCCTGCGCTGCGATCCGCAAGCCGATGATGGCCAACATGTCGGACGGTGGCGCGACGCCGATCCGCCCGGCGGCTGAGCTGAAGTCGCTCGGCTATTCGCTGGCGATCTGGCCGGCGATGGCGGCGCTGTCCGCGTCGGCGGCCATGGAGCGCGCCATGCTGAACCTGAAAGCCACTGGCACCAGCATCGCGCCGGATGTGCCGCTGTGGAGCTTCGACGCCTTCTGCCGCATGGTCGGCTTCGAAGATGTATGGGCATTCGAAGAGAAATGGAAAGACGTACTCGACAAAGGAAACAAGCCATGAAGATCAGCAGACGTCTCCTCGCGGCGCTCGGCCTGGCCATCGCCGCGTCCGCCTTCAGCACGGCGCCCGCGCTGGCTGCAGGTGGCGAACTCGTGCTCGTCGCCGGCGCCACCGGCCGCACCGGCAAGGAAGTCGTGTCGCAGCTCGTCGCACGCAACTATCGCGTGCGCGCGCTGGTGCGCGATGCGGCGAAAGCGCAGGGCACGTTCCCGGCGGGCGTCGAACTCGCGGTCGGTGACGTGCGCGACGTCGCCTCGCTCGCGAAATCCATGAAGGGCGTGAAGTACGTGATCTCGACGATCGGCGCCGGCGGCGGGCCGCGCGCCGAAGCCGGCAATGGCCCCGAGGAGATCGACAACCAGGGCGTTGCGAATCTCGCGGCGGCGGCGAAGAAGGCACGCGTGAAGCACTTCGTGCTCGTCTCGTCGGCCGCGGTGACCAAGGCCGCCGACTATCCGCTGGCCTTCATGCGGCCGATCCTCGCGGCGAAGTTCAAGGGCGAGAATGCACTGCGCGCGAGCGGCGTGCCGTACACGGTGATCCGGCCCGGTGGTCTCGTCGACGAAGCCGGTGGCGCGAAGATCGTGCAGTTCTCTCAGGGCGATCAGTCCACCGGCCGCATCCCGCGCGCCGACGTGGCGCGGGTCTGCATCGAGGCCCTCGGTCAGCGCAGCGCGCAGCGCAAGACCTTCGAGATCCTCAGTGGTGCCGGAGCGCCGCCGCAGGATTTCGCCAAGGACTTCGCGGCACTGGCTGCGGATCCCGCACTGTAAGGCGCGGACGCGAGCATGGCCGACCTGACGCGACATCCCGCCGGCATCACGGCCGTCGACACGCACTACCTGCGGCCGCAGTTCGATGCGTCGCATGTGATCGTGCAGGATGGGCGCGCCGCGTTCATCGACACCGGCACGACGCACTCGGTGCCGCACCTGCTCGCCGCGCTGGAGCAGCTCGGCGTGGCGCGTGATGCCGTGGACTACGTGTTCCTCACGCACGTGCACCTGGACCATGCCGGCGGTGCGGGCGAGCTGATGCGTCAGCTGCCGAATGCGCGCGCAGTGATCCACCCGCGCGGCGCGCAGCACATGATCGATCCGGCCAAGCTGATCACCGCGTCGATCGCGGTGTACGGTGAAGAGAACTACCGGCGCCTGTATGGCGATCTCGTGCCGATTCCGGCCTCGCGCGTCGTGGCCGCCGAAGATGGCCAGCGGTTCGACCTCGCGGGCCGCGCGCTCGAATGCATCCACACGCCGGGTCATGCGATGCATCACCAGTGCATCGTCGATCCCGCCCACGCGGTCGCGTTCACCGGCGACACCTTCGGGCTGTCGTATCGCGAGTTCGATGTGGACGGCCGCGCGCTGGTCATTCCCACGACGACGCCGACGCAGTTCGATCCCGACCAGCTCGTCGCCTCGATCCGGCGTATCGCCGCGCTCAAGCCTGCGGCGCTGTACCTGACGCACTACAGTCGCGTCACGGACATTCCGCGCCTCGCGGCCGAACTCGAACGCCAGCTCGCCGTCATCGTCGATGCAACCCGCGCGGCAGCCGCCGCGAGCGGTGACGACCGCGCAGCCTGCAAGCGCCGGATCGTCGCCGCGATGAGCGAGCTCTGGCTCAGCACTGCGCGCGATCACGGCGTGAAGATCGGCGAGGCCGAGATCCTGTCGATGCTCGAGCTCGACCTCGAGTTGAACGCGGACGGCCTGCTGGCGTGGCTCGAGCGCGCGAAGCGCTGACATGAGCAGGACCTTCAAGGCGTTTCGGATCCGTGAGGTCGAGAAGAAGATCGTCGCGGGCTTCGAGCAGCTGACGCTCGATGATCTGACGGCGGGCGATGTCGTGGTGCGCGTGCAGTATTCGGACATCAACTACAAGGACGCGCTCGCCGCCACCGGCGCGGGCCGGATCCTGAAGACCTTTCCGCTGGTCGGGGGCGTCGATCTCGCGGGCGTCGTCGAATCCTCGAGTGATCCGCGCTATCGCGCCGGCGATGCCGTGCTGGTGACGGGCTGCGGCCTGTCGGAAACATTTGACGGCGGCTACGCGGAGTACGCGCGCCTGCTCGGCGATTCGGTGATCCCGATGCCGCCCGGTCTCGATGCGTTCAAGGCGATGTCGCTGGGCACCGCAGGTTTCACCGCCGCGCTCGCGATCCATCGCATGGAGCACAACGGCCAGACGCCGTCCAAGGGCCCGATCGTCGTGACCGGCGCAACGGGCGGCGTCGGCAGCGTCGCGATCGACATGCTCTCCGGCCGCGGCTATGAAGTCATCGCGGTCAGCGGCAAGGCCGAGTCCATCGATTACCTGAAAGCGCTCGGCGCTTCGCAGGTGCTGCTGCGCAGCGAGATCGACTACGGCAAGCGTCCGCTCGAGGCGGCCCGCTTCGGTGGCGCGATCGACAATGTCGGCGGCGAGATGCTGACCTGGCTCACGCGCACGGTGGACTCCTGGGGGAATATTGCCAGCATCGGGCTCGCCGGCGGCGCGGAACTGCACACGACGGTCATGCCGTTCATCCTGCGCGGCGTGAGCCTGCTCGGCATCAATTCATCGGCGACGCTGCGCGAACCGCGTCTGCGCGTCTGGGAGCGCATCGCGACGGACCTCGCGCCGCGGCACCTCGCGCAGATCGCGACGCGCACGATTCCGTTCGACGATCTGCCCGGCGCCTTCGGCGTCTATCTGCAGGGCGGCATCACGGGTCGCACGATCGTGAAGATCGGCTGAGTCGATGAACGCTCCAGAGCCTGCACCCGCGGAGGCTCTCACCGCCGCAATCGCGCGCGCGCAGCGCGCTGCAGCGGATCCGGCGTGCGCCGCCTGGCTCGGGCCTGTCGCACCCGGTGCGACGATGCCCGGCGGTGCACGCGTCCCCGGGCTCTGTCATGAACTCGATCCGGTGCAGGCGGCCTTCAACCTTGGCGTGATGTTGGCCTGGGAGACGACCGCGGAGCCGCGCTCGGTGGAGCGCGTCGGCACGGAAATCCGTCTCGCGGCGCTGCTTGCGGCCGGCGACTGGTGGGCGCGACGGCAGCGGCTGCTGGCCGCGCGAGTGCCGACGGTCGGCGATCTGCAGCGCGCGCTCCATGCAGATCGCAGCTCGACGTCGCCGGCGGGGGCTGTGCTGCAGCTGCTCGGCCAAACGGCAACCACCGATGCATCGAACCTCGACCATGAATCGGTGATCGCAGCGCCATCGGTGCTGCCGGATGGCGCACTGCGAGCCGGTGGGGCGGCCGCGCAGGCGGTGCGCATCGCGCTGCTGTGTCTGCGCCGCAGCGGTGCGCTGTTGCCCAGTCCTGCCGCACCGACGATCCAGTCGCTCGCCCGCGATGGAATCGTGGATGATCTGCCTCTCGACGCCTTCATCACCGGGCTGTGTGGAACATGACGACCCAGGATCCCGATCGCAGCGCATGGCTTGCGGCACTGCGCTCCGGCGCGCAGCAACTCGCGGTGCCGCTTTCGGCGCAGCAGGCAGAATCCTGCTGGCAGCTCGCCGTGGCATTGCGCGAGCGCAACCAGCACGTGAACCTGACCGCCATCGATGATCTCGTTGCGATGCGCGGCCTGCATTTTCTCGACAGTCTCGCGATCGCGCCGCATCTCGGTGCGGCACGACGCGTGCTCGATGTCGGCACCGGCGGCGGCTTTCCCGGACTGCCGCTCGCGATCGCCTGTCCGGACCGGCAGTTCACGCTGATCGACGGCACGCAGAAGAAGATCCGCTTCGTCGAGGAAGCGATCGGCCTGCTCGGCCTCGAGAACGCCGCGGCGTTCGCGGCGCGCGCCGAGAGTTTCAAGCCAGACGCGCGTTTCGACGTCGTGATCGTGCGCGCTGTCGGCCAGCTCGCGGATCTGGCCCGGCTGTGCCGACCGCTGCTGGCGCGCGACGGGCGGCTGCTCGCGCTGAAGGGCAAGCGCCCGGATGAGGAACTGGCCGCGCTGCCGCTGCGCTGGCGCGCTGAAGTGACGCCACTCCACGTGCCGGAGGTCGATGCGGAGCGGCATCTCGTGACGCTTCGCTATTCGGGCGATCCACGCTAGAGTCCCGGCGATGAAGCGCGTGATCGCCGTCGCCAACCAGAAGGGCGGCGTCGGGAAAACCACTACTGCCGTCAACCTCGCCGCCTCGCTCGCGGCGACGCGGCGCCGTGTGTTGCTGATCGACCTCGACCCGCAGGGCAATGCGACGATGGGCTGCGGCATCGACAAGTCCTCGCTCGAGCTCGGCTCGGGCCATGTGCTGGTCGGCGCCTGCACGGCGGCGGAAGGCATCCAGCCGGTGCCGGAGGGCGGCTTCTCGCTGCTGCCCGCGAACCAGGACCTGACCGCCGCCGAAGTGCAGCTGCTGACGATGAACGTCGGGCGCGAGCTGCGGCTGCGCAACGCCCTGAAGCCCGTGCGCGACGACTACGACGTGATCCTGATCGACTGCCCGCCGTCGCTGAACATGCTGACGGTCAATGCGCTGGTCGCGGCCGACAGCGTGCTCGTGCCGATGCAGTGCGAGTACTACGCGCTCGAGGGGCTCTCCGCGCTGGTCGGCACGATCGGTCAGATCCGCGACTCCGTGAATCCCGCGCTCGAGATCGAAGGCATCCTGCGCACGATGTTCGATCCGCGTAACAACCTCTCGAACGAAGTCAGCGCGCAGCTGATCACGCATTTCGGCGAGAAGGTGTTCCGCACCATCATTCCGCGCAACGTGCGTCTCGCCGAGGCGCCGTCCTTCGGCAAGCCGGCGCTGCTGCATGACAAGGACTCGCGCGGTGCCCTGGCCTACCTCGCGCTCGCCGGCGAGATGATCCGTCGCGAGGACGAGCAGGATGCTCATCGAACCACGCCAGGCTGAACCTGGCGCGCTGTGGCGCTGGACACGCCAGGCGAGCAGTCTGATCGCACGCGGTTTCGGCTTCTGGATGGGCCTCACGGCGCTGCTGTGCCTGTGGATGTTCGTCGGGCAGCGCCTGCCGATCGTCGACGGCATCCTTGCGCTGTCCACGTTCTTCGCCAGCATCCTGATCGCGGCGCAACTCGATCGGTCGCAGAAGACGAGCATCAGCGAAATGCTCGCGATGCTGCGCCGGCATGCATTCGATGTGCTGGTGTTCGCCGCGATCATCGCGTTTGCCGGCGCGTTGATCTGGATCCTGCTGCTGTCGAAGCCCGGCGTGCCGTGGTGGTCGCCTCTCTATACCGATCGCAATTCGGTCACGGTGCTGTCGTCGGACTGGTACGTCGCGCTGCGGCAGATTTTCGTCTACGCGGCCTATGCACTCGGCCTGCTGTACTTCGGCCTGAACATTCCGGGGCTCACGTCGTTCTTCCAGTTCCCCTGCACGACGCTGCTCGGCCTGCCGTTCCGTGACGCGTATCGACTGTCGGCGATCGGCCAGGTCAAGAACCTGCCGTTCGTGCTGATGGTCGGGCTGCTGTTCATCACGTTGCCGGTGCTGTGGGTGCTGGTCGTGCCGCCGCTGGTGCCGCTGCTGTACTGCTTCCTCGGTGCGCTGACCTATGTCAGTTTCCGCGAGATATTTCTGGGTGTCCGCGACAATCAGCCGGTTGCCGCTGCGGTGACGGGCGCCGTGCGTTTATCATCGCGCGCATGAGTCAGAAGAAGCCCAGCCTCGGACGCGGCCTCGATGCCCTGCTCGGGCAGATCGCCAGCAACCGCGCCACGCCCGCCGGGTCCGGAGCGCCCGACGTGGCCGGTGCCGCCGCCGTCACGCCGCCCGCCCCGCCCGCGCCGCCCGCGCCGCCGCTGGTCCTCGATGAAACGCTGATGCGTCTGCCGCTCGATCTGCTGCAGCGCGGCCGCTACCAGCCGCGCGTCGACATGCGGCCCGAGACGCTGCAGGAGCTCGCCGACTCGATCAAGTCGCAGGGCGTGGTCCAGCCGATTGTCGTGCGGCCGATCGAGATGCCGGGCGCGGCGCCGGGCACATCGACGCGCTACGAGATCATCGCGGGTGAACGCCGCTGGCGCGCCGCGCAGATCGCGGGCCTGCCGGAGATTCCGGCCATCGTGCGCCGCGTGCCGGATTCCGCCGCCATCGCCATGGCGCTGATCGAGAACATCCAGCGCGAAAACCTCAATCCGCTCGAGGAAGCGCGCGCGCTCGACCGGCTGATCCGAGAATTCGAGGTCACGCATCAGCAGGCCGCCGAGGTCGTGGGTCGTTCGCGCGCCGCGGTCAGCAACCTGCTGCGCCTGCTGGAACTCGCCCCGGAAGTGGCCGAACTCGTCGAGAACCGCGAGATCGAGATGGGCCATGCGCGCGCGCTGCTCGGTCTCGTGAACCGCCGGCAGCAGGCGGAAGTGGCCGCGCTGGTCGCCAAGAAGGGCCTGTCCGTGCGCGATACGGAGGCGCTGGTGCGCCGGATGGCCAATCCGGACGGCGGCGGTGCCCAGGGCGGCGGCCGCGGCGAGCCGGCGCTCGATCCGAACGTGGCCCGGCTTCAGCAGGAGCTGTCCGACAAGCTCGGCGCGAAGGTCGCGATCCAGCATTCCGGCTCCGGCCGCGGCAAGCTCGTGGTCAGCTACAACTCGCTCGACGAACTGGACGGGATCCTGGGCCACATTCAGTAAAGGCTGGCGCGAAACGCAGCCCGGCCGACCTCCGTTTGCCCGCCCGGCGGTCGCCGGCCGGTGTCGACCCCTGATTTTTCAGCGAATTTTGTCAAGTCCACCCCGGTTTTTCTCGGTTGAAGCAGCGCAAAAAAAAACCTACAATGCGCGGCCTTTTAGCCAGGGCAGATGAACAAGAACGACCCGGTTGCTCGCGGCAAGCAGATGGTCGCCCGGTTCGCAGCGGTGCAGATGTGCGCCGCCGCGGTCGTCGCGGTCATCGGCGCTGTGCGCGCGGGGTGGCCGGCGGCTCAGGCCGCGCTGGCCGGTGGTGTGATCGTTGCCGTGGGCAATGTGATTTTCGGCTGGCGGCTGTTCGCGCCAGGCATCGCGCCCGCCGGGCGCATCGCGCGGGCGATGTGGGCGGGCGAGGGACTGAAGTGGTTGTGGATCGTGCTGGCCGTGTGGCTGGCGCTGGTGGTCGCGAAGCTGATGGCTATGCCGCTGCTGGCGGGGATGCTCGCGGCACAGATCGGATTCTGGATTGGTGTGGCGCTGTTCAATAAATAGCGCGACGCAGAAAAAACAGGGGTTGGAACGAGATGGCGGCGGAAGGCGAAGCGGGAGGGATGACAGGCTACATCAAGCACCATCTCGAGCATCTTCACGTCGAAGTCGGCCCGGGCGGCGCGTTCTGGCAGCTGCACCTCGACAGCATCTTCTTCAAGCTCCTGCTCTCCGTCATCTTCGTCGTCGTATTCCTGCGCGTCGCGCGCCGCTCGTCCTCGTCGGGCGTGCCGGGCAAGCTGCAATGCGCGATCGAAATGATCGTCGAGTTCGTCGACGGTCTCGTCAAGGAAACCTTCCCGGCCAAGTCGAAGTTCGTCGCGCCGCTCGCGATCACGATCTTCTGCCTCGTTTTCCTGATGAATTTCATGGACATGCTGCCGGTGGACGCGCTGCCTGCCGCGGCCCATGCGAGTGGCATTCCGTATCTGCGCGTCGTGCCCACCGCGGATCTGTCCACCACGCTCGGCATGTCGCTGTGCGTGTTCCTGCTGATCCAGTTCTATGCGATCAAGCACAAAGGCGTGGGCAAGTTCGTCGGCGAGATGTTCACCGCGCCGTTCCACGCGCATGGCCCGGTCGGCATCATCCTGCTCGCGCCGGCCAACCTGCTGCTGCGCCTGATCGAAGAAGCCGTGCGACCGATTTCGCTGTCGCTGCGACTGTTCGGCAACATGTACGCCGGCGAGCTGATCTTCATCCTGATCGCCTGCATGACGCTGGGCGCGAGCTTCGGCGATGGCCTGACCTGGATCATGGCGCCGATGCAGTTCATCTCGGGCTTCATCTGGACGGCGTTCCACATCCTCGTGATCACGCTGCAAGCCTTCATTTTCATGATGCTCACCATCGTCTATCTCAGCATGGCGGTGCAGGAGCACTGACGCGGTTCGCCGCGCGCACGGTTTCATTGGTTCGCAACACTGTTTCGTCGATTACTGATACTTACGGAGATTCGAAATGGAAAACATTACCCAGATCGCTGACGTCATGAGCATGACGGTGATCGCCGCCGGCCTGCTCATCGGTCTCGGCGCGCTCGGTACCGCCATCGGCTTCGCGCTGCTCGGCGGCAAGTTCCTGGAAGGCGCGGCGCGCCAGCCGGAACTGACCCCGATGCTGCAGACGAAGATGTTCATCGTCGCCGGCCTCTTGGACGCCGTGCCCATTATCGGGGTGGCCATCGCGTTGCTGCTGATCTTCGCGAATCCGTTCCTCGCAGCCCTCGGCGTCGGCTGATTCCGACTTTTCGTCGGGGCGTCGCAGCGCGGCGCCCAGCGTCAGTCAGCAGGGCATCAGGCAGCAGGGGTAGAAGCGCATGAGTATTACCGTCACGCTCATCATCCAGGGACTCGCGTTCTTCGCGGTGGCCTGGCTCGTGATGACCTACGGCTGGCCGTTGATCATCGGCGCCATCGAGGAACGGCAGAAGAAGATTGCCGATGGCCTCGCCGCCGCAGACAAGGGTCAGAAGGATCTCGCTGAGGCGACGAACCGTGCCAACGAGATCATCCGTGAGGCGCGCGAGCGTGCGCGTCAGATCGAGGATCTGGCCGCGCGTCGTTCCAACGAGGCCGTCGAGGCCGCGAAGCACACCGCGCAGAGCGAAGGCGCCCGCATCGTCAGCGCCGCGCGCGACGAAGCCGCCACCGAGAGTGCGCGCGCACGCGACGCGCTGCGCCGCGAGTACGGCACGCTGGTGGTAGCCGGCGCGTCCAAGCTGCTCGAGCGTGAAGTCGACGCGAAGGCGCATGCGCAGCTGCTCGACCAGCTCGCAGCGGACATTGCCCGTGGCTGATACCGCCACCATCGCGCGGCCCTACGCGCGCGCCGCGTTCGACCATGCCCGTGGCGCGAATGCGCTCGCGGCCTGGGGCGAAATGCTGCAGAAGGCCAGCGCCGCGCTCAGCGACGAACGCGTCGCCGCGCTGGTCGGCAATCCGCATGTGCGGTCGGCGGATCTCGTGACGTTCCTGCTCGATCTGGTCGGCGTCGCGAATGACGCCAACGCCCGCAACTTCGTGCACCTGCTGGCGGACAACCGCCGCCTCGACCTGCTGCCGCAGATCGCCGAGCAGTACGAAGCCCTGCGCGCCGATGTCGAGAACACGGTGGATGTCACGGTGACCTCGGCGATGCCGCTGACGGCCGAGCAGAGCGCGAAGCTCAGCGCGGCGCTGGCGGCGCGCCTCAAGCGCACGGTGCGCCTGCAGCAGCAGATCGATCCGAAGCTCATCGGCGGCGCGATCGTGCGTGCGGGTGACTTCGTCGTCGACGGCTCGCTGCGTGGCAGGGTCGAGCGTCTCGGTACGGCGGTGGCCGCGCAGTAGCGCGCCGCCCGTTTCATTTTCAGTCTTTAAACGAAAGTTCCAGCGAAGGACTCCGGTATGTCCATCAAGTCTTCAGAAATCAGCGAGCTGATCAAGCAGCGCATCGGCAAGTTCGAATCGGCTGCCGAAGCCCGCAACGTCGGCACGGTCGTCTCGGTCACGGACGGCATCTGCCGCATCCATGGCCTGGCCGATGTCCGCTACGGCGAAATGGTCGAGTTCCCGGGAAACCTGTTCGGCCTCGCGCTGAACCTCGAGCAGGACTCGGTCGGCTCGGTCGTCCTCGGTGACTACAAGGGCATCAGCGAAGGCGACACCGTCAAGACGACGGGCCGCATCCTCGAAGTGCCGGTCGGTCCCGAACTGCTCGGCCGCGTCGTCGACGCGCTCGGCAACCCGATCGACGGCAAGGGCCCGCTGAAGACGACGCGTACCGCGCCGATCGAACGCGTCGCGCCGGGCGTCATCTACCGCAAGTCGGTCAGCCAGCCGGTGCAGACGGGCTACAAGGCCGTCGACTCGATGGTCCCCGTCGGCCGCGGCCAGCGCGAGCTGATCATCGGCGACCGCCAGACCGGCAAGACGGCGCTCGCGATCGACACGATCATCAACCAGAAGTCGTCGGGCATTAAGTGCATCTACGTCGCGATCGGCCAGAAGCAGTCGTCGATCGCCAACGTCGTGCGCAAGCTCGAAGAGCACGGCGCGATGGGCCACACGATCATCGTGGCGGCCTCCGCGTCCACGCCGGCCGCCATGCAGTACCTGTCCGCCTACGCCGGCGTGACGATGGGCGAGTACTTCATGGACAACGGTGAAGACGCGCTGATCATCTACGACGATCTTTCGAAGCAGGCCGTCGCGTATCGCCAGATCTCGCTGCTGCTGCGCCGCCCGCCGGGCCGCGAAGCGTTCCCCGGCGACGTGTTCTATCTCCACTCCCGACTGCTCGAGCGCTCTGCCCGCGTCAATGAAGAATACGTCGAGATGGCGACGCAGGGCCGCGTGAAGGGCAAGACCGGTTCGCTGACCGGCCTGCCCATCATCGAGACCCAGGCCGGTGACGTGACCGCGTTCGTTCCGACGAACGTCATCTCGATCACCGACGGCCAGATCTTCCTCGAGACGGACCTGTTCAACGCCGGCATCCGCCCGGCCATGAACGCCGGCATCTCGGTGTCGCGCGTCGGTGGCGCCGCGCAGACGGACATCATCAAGAAGCTCGGTGGCGGTATCCGCCTCGCGCTCGCGCAGTACCGCGAACTCGCGGCGTTCTCGCAGTTCGCCTCGGACCTCGACGAAGCGACCCGCAAGCAGCTCGAGCGTGGCCAGCGCACGACGGAAGTGATGAAGCAGAAGCAGTACGCGCCGATGTCGGTCGCGGAAATGGCGCTGACCATCTACTCCGTCAACAACGGCTACATGGACAAGGTCGAGCGCACCAAGGTCGTCGACTTCGAAGCCGCCTTCCAGGCGTTCGCGAAGTCCAACTACAAGGCGGAACTCGACGCGATCAATGCGAAGCCGGAGCTGAAGGCTCAGGAAGCGACGCTGAAGAAGATCTGCGAAGACTTCGCGGCCACCGGTTCTTACTGAGCGCTGAGCGGGAGCTGACGTGCCAGGCACAAAGGAAATTCGCTCGAAGATCGCGAGTGTGAAGAGCACTCAGAAGATCACGAAGGCGATGGAAATGGTCGCGGCGAGCAAGATGCGCCGCGCCCAGGACCGCATGCGCCTCGCGCGGCCGTACGCCGAGAAGATCCGCACGGTCATCGGCCACCTCACGCAGGCGAATCCGGACTACCGGCATCCGTTCCTGGTCGAGCGCGCGCCGAAGTCCGTCGGCATCATCGTGCTGTCCAGCGATCGTGGCCTGTGCGGTGCGCTGAACACCAACGTGTTCAAGTCCACGCTGAACCTGATGAAGGAATGGCAGGGCAAGGGCGCGGACGTGAAGCTGTGCCTGATGGGCAGCAAGGGCCTCGCGTTCTTCCGCCGCCTCGGCCTGCCGATCCTCGCCAGCGTCACCGGCCTCGGTGACAAGCCGCACGTGAAGGACCTGCTCGGCAGCGTCAAGGTGATGCTGGACGCATACCGCGACGGCACGATCGATCGCCTGTTCGTCGTGCACGCGCAGTTCGTCAACACGATGACGCAGAAGCCCGAAGTCGTGCAGCTGCTGCCGGTCGAAGCATCCGACGCCGGCGACCTGCAGCAGCACTGGGACTATCTCTACGAGCCGAACGCGGCGGACATCCTCGATGGCGTGCTGATGCGCTACGTCGAGTCGCAGGTGTATCGCGGTTCGGTCGAAAGTGTCGCCTGCGAAATGGCGGCGCGCATGGTTGCGATGAAGGCCGCGTCCGACAACGCGGGCACGCTGATCGGTGACCTGCAGCTCGTCTACAACAAGGCGCGCCAGGCAGCGATCACCAAGGAACTGGCAGAAATCGTCGGCGGCGCGGCCGCAGTCTGAAGAATTTTTCGAGGAATTGAGCATGGCTACCGGCAAAATCACCCAGATCATCGGCGCGGTCATCGACGTCGAGTTCCCGCGCGAGTCGATCCCGCACATCTACGAAGCGCTGAAGCTCAAGGACGTGGACCTCACGCTCGAAGTGCAGCAGCAGCTCGGTGACGGCATCGTCCGCACGATCGCGATGGGCGCCTCGGAAGGCCTGAAGCGCGGCCTCGAAGTCGAAGCCACGGGCGCCGCGATTTCGGTGCCGGTCGGCACGGGCACGCTGGGTCGCATCATGGACGTGCTCGGCACGCCGCAGGACAACCGCGGCGACGTCGCGTGCAAGGAGCGCTGGTCCATTCACCGTCCGGCTCCGTCGTACGACGAACAGGCGGGTGGCCAGGATCTGCTCGTCACGGGCATCAAGGTCATCGACCTGCTCGTGCCGTTCGCGAAGGGCGGCAAGGTCGGTCTGTTCGGCGGCGCCGGCGTCGGCAAGACCGTCAACATGCTCGAGCTGATCAACAACATCGCGAAGCAGTACAGCGGTCTGTCGGTGTTCGCGGGCGTCGGTGAGCGTACGCGCGAAGGCAACGACTTCTACCACGAGATGGCGGAGTCGGGCGTCATCGACCTCGAGAAGCTCGAGAACTCGAAGGTGGCGATGGTGTACGGCCAGATGAACGAGCCGCCGGGCAACCGCCTGCGCGTCGCGCTCACCGGTCTCACGATGGCCGAGTATTTCCGCGACGAGAAGCAGGCGAACGGCAAGGGCCGCGACGTGCTGTTCTTCGTCGACAACATCTACCGCTACACGCTCGCGGGCACGGAAGTGTCGGCGCTGCTCGGCCGCATGCCGTCGGCGGTGGGTTACCAGCCGACGCTGGCCGAGGAAATGGGCGTGCTGCAGGAGCGCATCACGTCGACGAAGACGGGTTCGATCACGTCGATCCAGGCCGTGTACGTTCCCGCGGACGACCTCACGGACCCGTCGCCCGCCACGACCTTCGCCCACCTGGATGCCACGGTCGTGCTGTCGCGCCAGATCGCGGCGCTCGGCATCTACCCGGCGGTCGATCCGCTCGACTCCACCAGCCGCCAGCTCGATCCGCTGGTCGTCGGCGAGGAGCACTACAACACGGCGCGTGCCGTGCAGCAGGTGCTGCAGCGCTACAAGGAACTGCAGGACATCATCGCGATCCTCGGCATGGACGAGCTGTCCGAGACTGACAAGCTCACCGTGTTCCGCGCGCGCAAGATCCAGCGCTTCCTTTCACAACCCTTCAATGTGGCGAAGGTGTTCACCGGCCAGGACGGCAAGATCGTCCCGCTGAAGGACACGATCCGCGGCTTCAAGGGCATCCTCGCCGGCGATTACGATCACCTGCCCGAGCAGGCGTTCTACATGGTCGGCTCGATCGAAGAGGCCGTCGAGAAGGCGAAGACGCTGCAGTAAGCAGCGTCCCGCCCGCACAGGAATCAAAAACGTGGCAGACAACACCATTCACGTCGATATCGTCAGCGCCGAAGGCGAGATCTTCTCGGGCGCCGCGAAGATGGTGTTCGTGCCTGCATCGCAGGGCGAGATCGGCATCGCGCCGCGCCATGCGCCGCTGCTGACGCTGATCAAGGCCGGTGAAGTGCGCGTGCAGACGCCGGACGGTCAGGAACAGTTCTTCTTCGTCGGCGGCGGTGCCCTCGAGATCCAGCCGAAGAAAGTCACCGTGCTCGCGGATACCGCACTGCGCGCCAAGGACGTCGACGAGGCTGCGGCCCTGCAGGCCAAGCAGCGCGCCGAAGAGGCGCTTGCGGGCAAGGTCGACAAGATCGAGCAGGCCGAAGCCATGGCGGAGCTCGCGCGCGCCGTCGCGCAGTTGAACCTGCTGAAGAAGCTGCGCAAGCCGCGCTGATTTTCCGTACCGCGTCCCGCGTCAGGCGTTCCCTGACGCCAGTGCCCTGCGTCGCAGTTCCAGCCGGCTCCCGTGCTGTCCGGGGGGTCTTCACCTCAATGACCGCTCCTTCCGCACCGATACAGCGGGCGTCGGGGATCAATCCGATCCCGTGGAGCGGCGCCGATCATGTCCAGCTTTCGTGCCTTGCTGTTCTCGCTCGTGATTGCGGCCCTCGCCGCGGCCGGGTTTCTGACCCTGACAGCCCTGCGGGGACTCGGAACACTCAGTGACAACGCTTCGAAGGTCTATGTCGCGAAAGATGTCACCGCCGACATCCTGCCGCCGCCCCTCTATCTGATCGAGACCCGTCTCGTCGCCTCGCAGGCCATCGATGGATTCATCGACCTGCGCACCGCGGAATCCGAATTCGCCCGGCTGCGTACCGAGTACCAAGCGCGCGCGAAGTACTGGAAGGACGCGCCGCCGTACGGTCTCGAAAAGGAACTGCTTGGAGCCCAGCATGCGGCCGCGCAGCAGATGATGGCGGCGGTGCAAGACCAGTTTCTGCCGGCATTGCGCCGAAATGACGAAGCGGCAGCGCGGCGTGCGCTGACCGGGCTCGATCAGCTGTATCGCGAACACCGCAGCGGCGTCGACAAAACGGTGAAGACCTCCGTGGCATTCGCCGAGGAGTCGATCGCCTCGTTCGATGCGACCCGCAGCAACACCCGCAGGACCTCGATCATCGCGCTGCTGCTGGCCGCGGCGGGTCTCGCCGCGCTGTTCATGCTGATCCGCCTGCGCCTCGGGCGAATGCTCGGCGCGGAACCCGAGGCCATCGGTGCCTGGGCCCAGCGCCTGGCCGACGGCGACCTCGAACCGCGCCCGGTAACCGCCCGACCGGGCAGCGTCGCGGACGCGCTCGAACGCATGCGGGCGCGTCTTGTCAACATGCTGACAGAAGCGACCGCGTCGCGTGATGCGGCGGTCGCTGCGGCGCAGGAAATCCGCGCCCGGGCCGAGCGCGAAGCGCAGATGGCGGTAGAGAACGCCCGCATCCGCACGGCGCTGGATTCGGCGGCTTCCTGCGTGATGATGGCCGACACCGCCGGTCGCTTCGTGTACGCGAACGATGCAGCGCGCCAGCTGCTGAAGCGCCATGGCGCCACGATCGGCCAGGAAATCCGCGGCGTCGAGGCGATCGGCCATGATCCGCAGGCGCTGGGACGCATCGAATTGGCTGCCTTCGAAGCGGCGGCGCGCCGCCAGGGCACGAGCCTGGCGGGTGAGGCGGGAGCCGGTGGCGGTCCCGAACTGACGTTCGGCGCGGTGATCCTGCGCCTGCAAACGAGTCAGATACGAACAGGCGACGGCACGGTGCTCGGCACCGTCGTCGAGTTGCGCGATCGCAGCGAGGAAGCGCTGGCCGAGGCAGAACTGCGCAAGGTCGTTGCGAGTGCCGTCGACGGCGACCTCACGGTGCGAGTCGAAGAACGCGGCAAGACTGGCTTCTTCGCGATGATCGCTCGCTCACTGAACGAACTGATGAACTGCACCGAGACGCTGGTGCAGCAGTTCAAGGATGCAGCGGGAACGATCGACGGTCAGGCCCGGACGGTCGCGGAGGGCAGCCGGGATCTCGCGAGCCGGACGGAGCGTCAGGCGGCCGGTCTCGAGGAAACTGCTGCGTCGATGGAACAGATGACGGCCACCGTGCAACAGAACTCTCAGAGCTCGACCGAGGCACAGCGCCTCGCGACCGAAGCGCTCGAGGAGATGAAGCGCGGGCAGGTTGCGGCACAGACGACCGCTGCCGCCGTCCAGAACATCGGCGAATCGAGCCGGCGCATCGCCGATGTGGTCGGTGTGATCGACGATCTCTCGTTCCAGACGAACCTGCTCGCGTTGAACGCTGCGGTCGAGGCGGCGCGTGCCGGCGAACAGGGGCGCGGCTTCGCGGTCGTGGCGACCGAGGTGCGCTCGCTGGCGACGCGCAGCGCCGCGGCGGCCAAGGAAATCCGCAGCCTGATCCATGAGAGCAGCGAGCGCGTCCAGAACGGCCAGACGCTCGCGACGGAATCCGGTGTCGTTTTCGAGCGACTCGCGGCGGGCGTGCAGCGCGTCGCCGAACAAGTCCAGTCGATCGCCGCAGCGGGGCGCCAGCAGTCGGCGGGCATCGTCGAGATCGATCGCGCCGTCACCGACATGGATCGGCTGACGCAGGAAACGGCGTCTCTCGTGCAGACCGCGAGCAGCGCCGCCGAGATGCTGACGCGCGAGTCCCACACGCTGCGCGAGGCGATCTCGCGGTACCGAACGCGCGCTGGACGACCGGCTGCGGTCGCCGACGCCGCCGCGCACGCTGCCTAGCGCCATTCCAAAGGCGATGCGGAAACGGCGCTGGCTTGTCGGCCGGACCGTTCCCGCACACCAGGTCTACTTGATAACGAGCTCGCGAATCAGCTCGCTGCCGAGCACCTCGCGCATCTCCTCGCGCTTGATCGACGCGGCATTCGCCTTGTCGAGTGAGCCTGCGACCTTCGCCAGGATCGCATCCTGCCGGTCGTCGAGCCCGTCGAACGCCGCCATGTTCTTGTAGGTGACGGTCAGGATGATGTCCGGCTCATTCGGGCTTCGCGCCTGCGCGTTGTACACACGCCAGTCGAGAATCACGCCGGCCTTCTTGTACTCGTCCATCAGCGTCTTGCGGTCCGTTGCGACCCATTTCATGTACGCATCGAACATGCCCGGCTTGATCTTGATGTAGCTGACATTGATGACCGGACCGTCAGAGTACCGTCTCGCCTCGTCGGCGATCGATTGCGTCGCCATCGTCAGCAGCAGTGCTGTTGCCAGAACCTTGAAAATCGCTTTCATCTTCATTTCCCCCGTGATTGTTTGGATCGCTCTCGCCGGCCGCTGGCCCCGAGACTGCGCGACACGCTACGCCCTCTGGTGCGGGCGGTCCACGAGTACCAGCGCCGCTGCAGTGCGTTGCAGTGGCGTATATTCATGCCCCTGACACAACGGGGAACGCAGTCATGGCCATGCATCGACGACGATTTCTCGCCGGTACCGCGCTCGGTCTCGGCGCTGCGCCGTGGCTCGGCACACAGGCTTTTGCCGACATTCCGGCGGCCGCAGCTGGCAAGGCTGCGGCCATGGAGTCGGGTGGGACGGCGTTGCCGGCGCGCCTGCTGAGCGGTGGCGAGACGACCATTCCGCGCGATCACCTGCAGCAATTCGCCGCGAGTCTGCGCGGCCGCGTGCTGGTCGCGAGCGATGCCGATTACGAGAGCGCGCGGCGGATCTGGAATGGCGAGTTCGACCTTCGCCCTGCGCTGATCGCGCGCTGCACCGGGACCGCTGACGTCATGCGCTCCGTCGACTTCGCACGTGAGCACGGACTGCTGACGGCGGTGCGTGCCGGCGGGCACAGCACGGCGGGCAAGTCGTCCTGCAACGGCGGCATCATGATCGACGTCTCGCCGATGCAGGGCGTGCGCGTCGATCCGGTCGCGCGCCGCGCCTACGTCCAGGCCGGCACACTGCTCGGGCAACTCGATCATGAATGCGCTGCCTTCGGACTCGTCACGACCGCCGGCACGGTGTCGCATACCGGTGCCGCCGGGCTCACGCTCGGGGGCGGCTTCGGCCGCGTCGGCAGACGCTTCGGTCTCGCCTGCGACAATCTGCTGGCGGCGGACGTCGTCACCGCCGCCGGCAAGCGGCTGCGCGCGGAGGACTCCGCGGACGCGGAACTGCTGTGGGGACTGCGCGGCGGCAGCGGCAACTTCGGCATCGTCACGCAGCTCGAATATGCGCTGCATCCGATGGATCCGGTGATCCTCGGCGGGCGTATCGCCTGGCCGATCGCGGAGGCGCGCGACGTGCTGCGGCTGATCGCCGAGATGCATGCCGCCGCCCCGGACGAACTGAACATCGAGCCGATCCTGGTCTCGCCGCCCGGTGCGCCGCCGATGATCATGGTCGAGGTCTGCTGGTCGGCGGACCACGCCGTCGGCGAGCAGCGCATCGCGCGGTTGCGTGGTTTCGGCAAGCCGCTGTTCGACCAGGTCAGGCCGATGCGCTACGTGGACCTGCAGGCGGCGAACGACGTCGTCAATCCGCACGGTGTCCGGCATTACGGCAAGGCCGGCTTTCTGCCGGAGCTCAGTGATTCGACGATCGATGCGATCCTCGAGGTGTTCGCCTCGACGCCGCCCGGCAATGTCAATTTCATCTTCCAGTCGAGCGGCGGCGCGATCGCACGAGTGCCGGTCGCCGCGACCGCATTCCCGAATCGGGCGAGTCCGTGGTGGCTGATGCTGGGCGCGAACTGGCGCGATGCCGCCGATTCCGAGCGCAAGCTCGGCATCGCACGCGCCGCGTGGAAGCGGGTCGAATCACTGACCCGCGGGTTCTATGTCAACTCCATCGACGATCGCGCCGACGCGGAAATTCGTGGAAACTTCGGTCCCAACTACGACCGGCTCGTGGCACTGAAGAAGCGCTACGATCCCGGCAACCAGTTCCGTCTGAACGCCAACATCAAACCCGGCTGAACCGCACGCATGAAGCTCTCGATCGTCATCCTGGCCGCGGGCCAGGGCAAGCGCATGAACTCCGACCTGCCCAAGGTCCTGCAGCCATTGGCCGGCAAACCGCTGCTGCAGCACGTCATCGATGCGGCGCGCTCGCTGTCGCCCGACGCCATCCACATCGTGCACGGGCATGGTGGCGAGCAGGTGATCCGCGCGATGGCGCACGAGTCCACCGGCGCGAAGCCCGTGACTTGGGTGCTCCAGCCAGAGCAACTCGGCACCGGGCATGCGGTCGGCTGTGCGATGGCGAACGTCGATGCGGAGAGTCTCGTGCTCGTGCTGTACGGCGACGTGCCGCTGATCGATCCCGCGACGCTGCGCACGCTGATCGACCTCGCCGCCGGCGGCAGTTCCAGCAAGGCAGCGCTCGCGCTGCTGACGGTCGAGCTCCCGGACCCGACGGGCTATGGCCGCATCGTCCGCGATGCGAAGGGCCGCGTGCAGCGTGTCGTCGAACAGAAGGATGCGACCAAGGCGCAGCTGGCGATCCGCGAGGGCAACACCGGCGTGCTCGCCGCGCCGGCGCGGCTGCTGTCGCGCTGGCTCGGCCAGCTCAGCAACGACAACGCCCAGCGCGAGTATTACCTCACCGACATCGTCGCGATGGCCGTGAAGGACAAGGTCAAGGTCGAGCCGCTGGTCGCGCCGACGTTGCCCGAGGTGCTCGGCATCAACGATCGCCTGCAGCTCGCCGAGGTCGAAGCGCACCTGCGCTCGGCGCGTACGCGCGCACTGATGCGCGCCGGTGCGACGCTGCTCGATCCGGCACGCGTCGATGTGCGCGGCGTGGTGCAGGTTGGCCGCGACGTCAATATCGACGTCAACGTGGTGTTCGAAGGGCAGGTGACGCTCGGTGATCGCGTGCGCATCGGACCGAACTGCGTGCTGCGGGACGTGCAGATCGGCGCGGACACGATCGTGCAGGCGAGCTGCGTGCTCGAGCAGGCCACCGTCGGTGCCAAGTGCCAGATCGGTCCGTACGCGCGACTGCGTCCCGGCGCGGCGCTCGCTGCGGACGTGCACATCGGCAATTTCGTCGAGGTGAAGAATTCGCAGATGGCCGAGGGCTCGAAGGCGAACCACCTCGCCTATGTCGGCGATGCGACGGTTGGCGCGCGCGTCAACATCGGCGCGGGGACCATCGTTGCGAACTACGACGGTGCCAACAAGCACCGCACCGTAATCGAAGACGACGCGCACACCGGCTCGAACTCCGTGCTGGTCGCGCCGATCACGATCGGCGCCGGCGCGACCGTCGGCGCGGGATCGACGGTGACCAAGACGGTGCCGGCCGGCAAGCTGACCGTCGCGCGCGCGAAGCAGCTGACGATCGATGGCTGGAAGCGCCCTCAGAAGCGCCCGTCTGATAAATAGCTCATATTTATCAATGACTTGAGGTGATTCCGGGGCCGCCGCGAGAGGCCCGTCACGTTTCAATAAGTCAAACGGCGGAGCACGCCGTGGAATCAGGCAAACTAGCGCCCCCACAGTCCCAGGACCTTCCACATGTGTGGCATCGTCGGAGCCGTCGCAGAGCGCAACATCGTCCCCATCCTGATGGAAGGACTGCGCCGCCTCGAATACCGCGGCTATGACTCGGCCGGTGTGGCCGTCCTGAATGGCACGGACAAACTGAAGCGCGTGCGCACCGTCGGCAAGGTGCAGGCGCTGCAGGATGCGATCAACCAGTCGCCGACGCACGGCAAGATCGGCATCGCGCACACGCGCTGGGCCACGCACGGCGTGCCGTCCGAGCGCAACGCACATCCGCACATCTCCGATGACGGTCTTGCGATCGTCCACAACGGCATCATCGAGAACCACGAAGAGCTGCGCCGCGACCTCGAGCGACTCGGCTACAAGTTCACGTCGGAGACGGATACCGAAGTCATCGCGCACCGGATCCACCATCACCTGCAGACGGTCGGCGATCTGTTCAAGGCCGTGCGTGCCACGGTCGCCGAACTCGAGGGCGCGTACGCGCTCGCCGTCGTGAGTGAGAAGGACCCGACGCGCATCATCCTCGCGCGTGAAGGCTGCCCCGTCGTCGTCGGGCTCGGTGTCGACGAGAATTTCGTTGCGTCGGACGTCTCGGCGCTGCTGCCGGTCACGCGGCGCTTCATGTTCCTCGAAGAAGGCGATGTGGCCGACGTGCGCCGCACGGCCGTGCGCGTGCTCGATCGCGAAGGCAACAGTGTCGAGCGCGCGGTGCGCGAGAGTGAACTGACGGCTGACGCCGCGGAGAAGGGCCAGTACCGGCACTTCATGCTGAAGGAAATCCACGAGCAGCCGCGCGCCGTGGCCAACACGCTGCAGGAACGTGTCGCGAATGGCCGCCTGCTCGAGCAGGCCTTCGGCCCCGCGGCGACCGAGATATTCAAGGCCACCGAGCACGTGCACATCGTCGCCTGCGGCACGAGCTATCACGCCGGTTCCGTGGCGCGGTATTTCATCGAGCAGATCTGCAAGATCCCGTGCTCTGTCGAGATCGCGAGCGAATATCGCTACCGCAATCCGGTCGTGCCGAAGAATTCGCTGTTCGTGACGATCTCGCAGTCCGGCGAAACCGCGGACACGCTGGCCGCGCTGCGCCTGGCGAAGCAGGCGGGGTACCTCGCCTCGCTTGCGATCTGCAATGCGCCGGAGAGTTCGCTGGTGCGCGAATCCGAGCTCGTGATGCTGACGCGTGCGGGCCCGGAAATCGGCGTCGCCTCAACCAAGGCCTTCACGACCCAGCTCGCGGCACTGTGCATGCTGGTGATCGCGATCGCCAAGCATCATGGCGCGGATTCGGAGCGCGAGCGCAGCCTCGTGCAGCAGCTGATCGAGATCCCGTCGCTGATCGAGAAGACGCTGGCGCTCGATCCGCAGATCGTGCAGCTCGCCAAGCGCTTCGCCGACAAGCACCACACGCTGTTCCTCGGCCGCGGTGTGCTGCATCCGATCGCGATGGAAGGCGCGCTGAAGCTGAAGGAAATCTCGTACATCCACGCCGAGGCCTATGCCGCCGGCGAGCTGAAGCATGGTCCGCTCGCACTGATCGATGCAGACATGCCCGTCATCACGGTGGCGCCGAACAACGAACTGCTCGAGAAGCTGAAATCAAACCTGCAGGAAGTGCGGGCGCGCGGCGGCGAGCTGATCGTGTTCGCCGATCCGGATTCCGGTTTCGAATCCTCGGACGGCGTCACCGTCATCACGATGCCGAAGCACGTGAACTATTTCCAGGCGCCGGCCGTGTACACCGTGCCGCTGCAGCTGCTGTCGTATCACGTCGCCATCCTGAAGGGCACGGACGTGGATCAGCCGCGCAACCTCGCCAAGAGCGTGACGGTGGAGTGATGCAGTCCCGGCTGGCGACAGCGTTGCCGGGCGCGGCGCCCATCGTCGCACTGGTTCTGGCCCTGTTCGTGGCGCTGTCCGGCGCCGGCTGCGTCAACCAGCGCGATGCCGCGGCTGAAGCCGTCGACAATGCCGCCGCCACACTTTCCGCGCTCGGTGCCGATGCCGAGCGCTACGCGCCGGAGCAATTCGCCGCGGCGCGCGCCGCGGTCGACAGTCTCAAGCAGCATCTGCGCGACGGTGACACGAAAGGCATTCTCGCGGCGCTGCCTCAGGTCACCACCCAGCTTGCCGCATTGCAGGCTGCGGCGACCCAGCGCAAGGGTGAGGCACTCGAGCTGATCGAGCGGGCGCGCAGCGACTGGACGCGTCTCGCGGCCGATCTGCCGCCGCTGCTGAACTCGCTGCAGAGTCGCGTCGATACGCTCGCCCGGTCGGCCCAGTTGCCAGCCGGCGTCGATCGCGCACTGCTCGAACGGGCGCGCAAGGAACTCGAGGCCTTGAAGGCGCAATGGGCCAAGGCGCTCGCCTCGTTTTCGGCGGGTCGCGTGCCGGAGGCGGCGGAGGAAGCGCGCCAGAGCCGCGAGCGCGCACAGGCGCTGCTGGATCAGCTCGGCGCGAACACGGCCTGAGCGTCTCGCGTCGCGATCAGTCCGACCGGGCGAGCTTCGCTTTCAGGTCGTAGGCGGTCGCCGCCGTGATCTCGACCTCGGCGAACTCACCGACGGCGAGCTTGCCGCCGCGCGCGATCCGCACGACACCATCGATCTCCGGCGCATCGCCTGCGCTGCGCGCGATGGCGGTGCCGCCGTCGATCGCATCGACGAGCACGCGCATCTTCTGGCCAACTCGCCGCGCAAGGCGCGCGGCGCTGATCGCGCTCGCACGTTCCATGAAGCGCGCGAGGCGCTCTTCCTGCACGTCCGGCGCGACATGCGGCGCGACGTCATTCGCGGTCGCGCCTTCCACCGGCGAATACTTGAACGCACCGACCCGATCGATCTGCGCTTCCTCGAGCCAGGCGAGCAGTTCGTCGAACTCCGCGTCCGTCTCGCCGGGGAAACCGACGATGAAGGTGCTGCGGATCGTCAGGTCGGGGCAGATCTCGCGCCAGCGGCGGATTCGCGTCAGCGAGTTGTCCGCGTGCGCGGGACGGCGCATGCGTTTCAGCACACTCGGGCTGCCGTGCTGGAACGGCACGTCCAGGTACGGCAACACGCGACCCTCCGCCATCAGCGGGATCACGTCATCGACATGCGGATACGGATACACGTAGTGCATGCGCACCCAGACGCCGAGCTCGCCGAGTCCGCGTGCGAGATCGAGGAAGCGCGTTTCGTATTCACGCTCGCGCCAGCTGCCTCGGCGGTATTTCAGATCCGAGCCATACGCGCTCGTGTCCTGCGAGATCACCAGCAGTTCGCGCACGCCGGCGCGGACCAGCTTCTCGCCCTCGCGCAGCACGTCGTCGATCGGCCGGCTCGCGAGCAGGCCGCGCATCGACGGGATGATGCAGAAGCTGCACTTGTTGTTGCAGCCTTCGGAGATTTTCAGGTACGCGTAGTGACGCGGCGTCAGGCGTATGCCCTGCGGCGGCACGAGATCGACGAACGGATCGTGCTTCGGCGGCAGGTGCTGATGCACCGCGCCGATCACGTCTTCATAGGCATGCGGTCCCGTGACCTTCAGCACGCGCGGATGACGCTCGAGGATGCGCTCCGGCCGTGCGCCGAGGCAGCCCGTCACGATGACGCGGCCGTTCTGCTCCAGCGCCTCGCCGATCGCGTCCAGCGATTCGTCGACGGCGGAATCGATGAAGCCGCAGGTGTTGACGACGACGACGTCCGCGCTGTCATACGACGGCGCCACTTCGTACCCTTCGGCGCGCAGCTGGGTAATGATTCGCTCGGAATCGACCAGGGCTTTCGGGCAGCCGAGACTGACGAATCCGACTTTCGGGTTGCGGCGTGACATGCGGTGCGGAGCGGCTGGGACGGGCGCGTATCTTACCCCTGCGATCTGGTCCTGGCCCATGACCGCTGACTGGACCATGCACCCCAAGCGCCTTTTCCGCCTTCGGCCAATCGGCGTGAATAGCTGCCCTGCACGCAGACTGTGGTGCCGTTTCTCGACATGAAAGACCTGAACATCGGAATCGTCGGCGCCGGCATCGGTGGCCTGACGGCGGCGCTGGCGCTGTTGAAGGAAGGGCATCGCGTGACGGTGCTGGAGCAGGCCCCCCAGCTGGGTGAAGTCGGCGCGGGCCTGTCGCTGTCGCCCACGGCCATCCATGGCCTGAACCACATCGGCCTGCATGAAACCCTCGAAACCAAGGCCTACAAGCCCGAGGACCAGTGCGTTCGCCATTTCAAGGACGGCCAGCCGCTGGCCTGGGTCAATCGCGGTCAGCGGCTGATCGAACAATATGGTGAACGCTATTACCTGATCCATCGCGCGGACCTGCACGATGCGCTCAGTGCCGGCGTGCGCGCGCAGCCGCGCGGCAGCATCCTGCTGTCCAAGCGCTGCCGCGAGCTGCAGCAGACCTGCACAGACGTGCAGGTCAGTTTCGATGACGGAACGAGCTACCGCTTCGATCTGCTGATCGGCGCCGACGGTTCGCGCTCGGCCGTTCGCTCGCAGCTGTTCGGACCGCTCGAGCCGCAGTACACGGGCTACATCGCCTGGCGCGGCCTCGTGCCGATGGAGCAGGTACCGCAGGAGATCCTGCAGCCGCCGTCCGGCATTTTCCTCGGCAATGGCCACATGGTGAATCGCTATCCCGTGCGCAACGGCCAGCTGCTGAATTTCGTCGCGTTCGCCGAGCGCGCGGAGTGGGCCGAGGAAGGCTGGTCGATTCGTTCGAGCGTCGAAGAACTGCTGGCCGAATTCGAGGGCTGGACGCCGATGGTGCTGCGCTTCATGGAGAAGGTGCCGCCGCACCAGCTGTTCAAGTGGGGCCTGTTCGATCGCGAACCGCTGACGAGCTGGAGCCAGGGGCGCGTCACGCTGCTCGGCGATGCTGCGCATCCGGTATTGCCATTCCTCGGCCACGGTGCAGTGCTCGCGATCGAGGATGGCATCGTGATCGGCCGCGCCGTCACCGCCGCCGACAGCGTCGAAGAAGCGCTGCAGCGCTACGAGGCTGCACGCATGCCGCGCGCTGCCTTCGTCGTGCACGAGTCACGCAAGGCCGGCAAGCAGTATCACGCGCCGGACGTCGAGACCTTCAACGCGCGCATGAACAACAAGGCTGCCGACGAGGGCATCGGCCTGTTCTCCTACAACCCGGTCACCCAGGCGGTCTGAGCCCAGGTCTAGCGCGGCGGCGCGTCCTGCAGCGGCGCGACGGCAGGCGCTGGCGCGGACATCGAGCTCTGCTGCACCCAGCGCAGCGTGAAGAACAGGGCGAGTGTGATCGCGGGCACCAGCAGCCACGGCCACAGCGCCGGTTTGCGCGGCGGGGCGAGATCCACAGGCGCGAAGTCCCGGACCCCGAGTGCGACGGCGAGACCCGCCGGTGCCGCGCTCTGCAGCGTCGCCTGCTGATCGCGCAGCATAGCCGCAAGCTGTGCGCCGCCCAGGGCGTTGCCGGTCACTTCCCGCGCGACCACGGCCAGCAGCAGCGGGGCGGCGAGGCCGAGCAGCTTCTGCGCCGAGGCCGGACGCAGTCCCGAGGACTGTACCAGCAGACCCGCCACCGCTTCGGACTGTTCGCCGAACAGCAGCGGATGCAGCCCCTGGCCGCGCAGGATCAGCGCCTCGGTTGCGGTGCCGCCGGCGAGCGCGCCGGGCAGATCACGCAGCAGCGCGCCGTCATGCCCGCCCTGCTGCAGCAGTTCCGCCAGGCGCCGCGCCGTGGTCTCGTCGCGGCCGAACTGGCGCACCAGACCGACGAGCGTGGCCGGCAAGGCACCGCCGCGCAGCGCTCCATCGGTGGCGGGTTCGCTTTCGCCCAGCCAGGCGGCGAGCGCAGCGACCGGTTCGCGGGGGAGGGCATCGCGGGCGAGTTGCAGCAGGTTCATGGCGCGCGAGACTACGGAGACCCGGCGCGGCCCGCAACCAACACTGGCCCGCGGCGCCGGTTCTGCCCAGAATCGGAGTTCGCCTGCGGCCACGGCCGCATGGATATGCATACAGCTGGAGTCCGCCCATGGCCGCCGTTCCCGATCCGATGCCGCATCCCGCCCGCCGCGCCGACACGGCCTATCTCGATTTCGTCGAGGGCTTTCGCGAGTACCTGCTTGGCAAGGGCGCGGACTTCGAGGACCGGCTCGGCGAGGCACTCGAGGCCGAAGAGCGGCGGCGCGGTGCACCCCTGCGCGATCTCGACCAGATTCGCGGCTTTCTCGATTCACTGCCGCTGACGGCCTTGCGCAACCGTCTCGCGCGCACGCAGCAGGAAATGAAATGGCACCGCATCGCCGGCGCCTTCGACGAGCAGCGCACCGAGCTCGCCGCGGAACTCGCACGGTACGACGCACGCGGCCCCGGTCGTCTCGAACTCGATCCGGCGTTCGTGCATCCGCCGTACGTCAACGTGCAGTTCCATCTTCAGCCCGGCGGCTACTATCACGACGAGCTGTCCGGCTTCCTCTATCACTACGGCACCAAGGTCTTCTTCCGTGGCGACAACGACCACGACGAACTGCACGCCAAGCTCGTCGGCTTCGTGCCGAAGCCGGCGGATGGTCGCGTGCAGCGCGTGCTCGATCTGGCCTGCTCCGTCGGCCAGAGCACGACGGCCTTCAAGGCGCGCTACCCGGAAGCCGACGTGACCGGCATCGATTACTCGGCGCCGATGCTGCGCACCGCGCATCGACGCGCAGTCATGCTCGGCAGTGACGTGACCTTCTCGCAACGGCTGGTCGAGCGCACGGGCTTCCCGGATGCGCATTTCGACATCACCTTCGCGTTCATCGTGTTCCACGAGCTGCCGCTGCGCATCATCCACGAGACCGTGCGCGAAGCGGCCCGCGTGACGCGACCCGGCGGCATCTTCGCGATCTACGATTTCACCGAGACCGCGACGAAGTCGCCGTTCCAGCTCTATCACCGCTGGTTCGACGCGCGTCACAACGGCGAGCCGTATTCGCAGGACTTCTGCGACTGCGATCTCGATGCGATCCTGGCCGAGCACGGCTTCACGGTGGCGGCGGCGCCGGTCGGGCAACGATCGGGCGGCGCGGGCTACATGAAGCACTGGTTCGCGACGCGGAGCTGAACGATGGCCATCGAGACCCGCGCCCAGACTCCCGAAGGCGGCACACCGATCACGGGGCCCGACCCGATCTATCTGGCCGATCCCCTGCTCGATGCGACGGTGCGGATGCTGGTCGAGCTGTCGGCCCAGGTCTGGGTGGAGCGCGAACGGCGCCTGACGCTCGAAGCGCTGCTCGAGTCGCGCGGTCTGCTGGCCCGCGCGGACATCGAAGGATTCGAGCCGACCACCGAGCAGTCCGCGGCATTCAAGGCCGAACGTGCACGCTTCATCGAAGATGTCTTCAAGGAACTGCGCCGGATTCCGCTCGAGGCCGCGAACCGCGTGAATCGCTGACATGCGCCGCACGCTGACTGCAGCGTGGACCTGTTCCCTGCTGCTCGCCGGCTGTGCGACGCCGCGCGCCACGCCGCCACCGGGCGCGAGCTTCAGCGGGATCGCGCCGCTGGTCAGTGGCGCGAGGGAATCGCGCTGGCTGGTCGTGATGGACGCGAAGGACGCGCACAGCGACCGACTGCTCGTCGCGCGCTGGGACACCGACGCCGGCAATCCCGCGCGCTGGGAGCAGGTGGGCATCGACGACTGGAGTCCGGTGGCCACCCCGCGCGGCACGGCGCGACGCGCGGGCAAGCGCCCGCCGATGGATCTCGAGTCGGTGTGCCGGCTGCCAGGCGCTGCGCCGCGATTTCTCGCGGCCGAGAGTGGCCAGACGATGGGCGGGCAGGGCCGGATCTTCGAGATCGAAATGTCGCGCGCGCCGCTCGGTCGATGGCGCGCGCGTGTGCTCGCCGTGCACGCGCTGCCACAGGGCGCGGACACCGGCGCCGCGAACTATGAAGGTCTCGCCTGCATTGCAACCGGCAACGACGACGTGCTGCTGCTGCTCGCCGAACGCGGCGGCTCGCGCCAGCACCCGCGGGCCTCGCTGCGTCGCGGTGTCCTGCACACCGATCAGGATCGCATCGACTGGGCGGACGCGAGCGGCGTCGAGTTCGTCGCGCCGCTGGACGAGTGGCCCGCAGAGGCACAGGGTCTGCGCGGTGTCGCGGACCTGGCGGTGCGCGCCGATGGTTCGCTGTGGGCCGTCTCGACCCAGGACCCGGGCGATGACGGTCCGTTCCGCTCGTGGATCTACCGACTCGGCAGCGTCGCGCCGGAGAGTTCCGCGACCGGCTGGCTGGCCGCGTCGCGGCCAGCGGTGGCGCTTCGTCTCGACGCAGACAAGGCCGAAGGGCTCACTTTCACGCCCGACGGCCCGCTGGTCTACGTCACCGACAACGAACATCTCGGCGGCGGGATCGGCGCGGCTGCGATCACACCCTAGTTTCCGGGAGAGCACGCGATGAGCAAGGTCGATTTCCGTGATCCGGCGCAGAACCTGCGCGCCTTCGTCAAACTGCTCGGCGACCTGAATCCCGAGAAGGAAGCCTTCAGCTGGTTCGGCGGCCACGTGTTCGCGATCCAGAACAACAAGCCGGCGCAGATGCTGTGCGGGGTCGAGGGTTTCGGCGTGCTGCGCAGCGAGCCGCGTCCCGACGGCAAGTACCGCATCCTGAATCGCGAACTCGCGTTCTATTCGAATCCCTACACCGGCCAGTACGTCGACATCTGGAAGAATCCGCTGACCGGCGAGGACTGCGAAACGCATCCGATCCACAATCACTATGTCGGCGCGGAACTCGCGCCGGTGATGAAGATGGACTTCGAAGGTACGGTCAAGGAGTTCCCGTTCACGCCGCCGTGGACCGTGATCGGCGATGATGTGTTCCAGGTATTCGAAGTGCACACCGCGTATCCGAGTCCGATGAAGCCGGCGCAATGGCCGCGCGAGAGCGCGGGCGACATCATGCGCATCGGCGAAATCTTCCAGCGCACGGCGAAGCTCGCCGACATCGAGGACGACAGCCTGACCTCGGCGCACTACACCGGCGTGTGGACGCGCATCGGTCCCTATCTGCCGTGGATGCTGATGGGGCAGACGGAAGGCCACATCCTCTATCGCACGTTCATGAAGAAGCTGTATTCGAAGGACGAGCTGCCGAAGCAGCTGCGCGAGGCGACCGAGAAGCGCTATCCGGATTTCTTCCAGGCACCGAAGCTGTCCGACTGGGGTACGCCGAACGATTCGACCTGGGGCACCTACATGAAGGAATGCCGGCCGAAGCCGCCACGCTGAGCTGCGATGCCACGCCGGGCCATGGCGCCACACCGGGCCGTGGCGCCATGCTCGCAATGACCTGCCGGCTCCGGTAACTTGGCGGGCATGCCACGATACAAGTTCCTGTTCGTCTCCTACGCCGGCCTGATCACCGACATTGCCTGGCAGGTGTCCAAGGAAGGGCACGAGGTCCGCTACAGCATCGATGCCGTCGATGAGCGCGACATCGGCGATGGCTTCGTCACGAAGACGCTCGACTGGCGGGCCGACGTCGACTGGGCCGACGTCATCGTCTTCGACGACACGCTCGGCCACGGCACGCTTGCCGCCGAGCTGCGCCAGCGCGGCAAGAAGGTGGTCGGTGGCACGCCCTACACGGATCGTCTCGAGGATGATCGCGCGTTTGGCCAGGAAGAACTGCGCCAGGCGGGCGTGAACATCCTGCCGTATCGCCAGTTCGACGACTTCGATGCCGCGATCGCTTTCGTGCGGGCGAACCCGGATCGCTACGTCATCAAGCCCTCCGGCGAATCCGGCAACGTCAAGCGCCGGCTGTTCGTCGGCGACGAGGACGATGGCGAGGATGTCGTGCGCGTGCTCGAGGCCTACAAGAAATCGTTTCCGGACGAGATCAAGCTGTTCCAGCTGCAGCGGCGCGTCACCGGCGTCGAAGTGGCGATCGGCGCGTTCTTCAATGGCCGTGAATTCGTGCAGCCGCTGAACGTGAACTTCGAGAACAAGAAACTCTTTCCCGGCAATATCGGTCCGTCCACCGGCGAGATGGGCACGACGATGTTCTGGAGTGGCCCGAACCGGCTGTTCACCTCGACGCTGCGCAAGATGGAGCCATTGCTCGCGCGCGAGGGATACATCGGCTATGTCGATCTCAACTGCATCGTCAACGGTCAGGGCATCTATCCGCTCGAGTTCACCTCGCGCTTTGGCTACCCCACGATCATGATCCAGCAGGAGGGCATGAGCACGCCGATCGGCGAATTCCTGCACGATCTGGCGGCGGGTACGCTGACGCGGTTCAAGGTCAAGAGCGGATTCCAGATCGGCGTGCGTGTCGTCGTGTCGCCCTTTCCGTTCGACGATCCGGCGACGTTCAACTCGGTGTCCAAGAATGCCGCGATCCTCTTCAAGAAGGGCATTCCCGAGGAAGTCCACATCGACGACGTCAAGCAGGTGAACGGTCAGTGGTATGTCGCCGGCACCTCGGGCGTGGTGCTCGTCGTCTGCGGACTCGGCTCCACGATGCGGCAGGCGCAGGCCCAAGCCTATGCGCGTATTCGCAACATCATGATCCCGGACATGTACTACCGCGACGATATCGGCGAGCGCTGGTTCGAGGACCACGATCGCCTGCACACCTGGGGCTATCTGCGCGAAGGTTGATGCCGATGTCACTCGCTGACTCCGTGCTGAAGCTGGCGGGCTGGGTGCTGGCCGGATTGTCCGTGGCGTCGATGGGCATCGGCGGGTGGCTCGCGAGCCGGGCGCTGCTGTTCGATGCCGATGTCGTGCAGGTCACCGGCACGGTGATGGGTCATCGCAGCTCGCCGCAGGCCGATGGCAAGCTCGTCTACACGCCGCGGATCGCGTTCGAGTCCGGGCCGAACGAACGCACGACGATCTTCGGCCAGCTGACCACGCCGACGCCGAGGTTCACCGAGGGACAGAAGGTGCCCTTGCGCTATCGCGCCGGCGATCCCGGCAGCGCGCGCATCGATACCTTCGTCGACAACACGCTGGGTCCGGTGATCGGTCTCGGGCTCGGCGTGCTGACGGCACTGGCCGCCGCCCTGCTGCTGCGATCACGTCGCAGCAATCCGTAGTACTACCTACGCCGGACGTCCGCATTCAGGACGTAGTGATTATCCACGACTCCCCGTGACGCGCGCGCACGCGTACAAGCGATCAGTGCGCATGGGCGCACGAATCGGATTCAGAGGGAGCAGGAGTCATGGATCACGGCGAAATCACCATCATCGGCGCAGGCATCGGTGGCCTGGCCGCAGGGCTCGGTCTGCAGCGTGCGGGTTTCCGTGTGCGCATCTTCGAGCAGGCCGACCAGCTCGGCGAAGTCGGCGCGGGCATCTCGATCAGTCCCAATGGGGCTCTCGGTCTGCACGCGCTCGGCGTGTTCGACGAGTTCCGCGAGCATGCCTATGCACCGGACTATCAGGTCGTGCGTCATTACAAGACCGGGCGCGTGCTCGCGAACGTCTCGCGCGGTGATCGCCTGGAAGAGTCCTACGGCGAACGCTACTACGTGATCCATCGCGCGGATCTGCATGGCGTGCTCGCGAAGGCGGTGCTCGGCAACGATCCCGACGCGATCATTCCCTCACACCGCTTCGCCGACCTCGAGCAGGACGGTGCCGGCGTGTCGGTACGCTTCGACAATGGCGAATGGCGCCGCTGCGACGTGCTGATCGGCGCGGACGGCGTGCGTTCACGCGTGCGTTCGACGCTGTTCGGTGCCGAGGAAGTGCGCTTCACCGGCTTCGTGGCCTGGCGCGGACTCGTGCCGATGGATCGCGTGCCGATGGAAGCGCTGGACCCGCCGTCGCAGGTCTGGATCGGTCCGGGTCACATGATCAATCGCTACCCGGTGCGCGGCGGCAAGCTGCTGAACTTCGTCGCATTCGCCGAGCGGTCGGGCTGGGAGGACGAGGGCTGGAGCATTCCGGCGGAAGTCGCCGAGCTCGCGGCCGAGTTCAAGGGCTGGCATCCGCACGTCACGGAGATCATCAACGCCGTGCCGCAGAAGGACCTGTTCAAGTGGGCGCTGTGCGCGCGCAGTCCGCTGATGCGCTGGGTGAAGGGTCGTGCCGCCGTGCTCGGTGACGCCGCGCATCCGCTGCTGCCCTACCTCGGCCAGGGTGCCGTGATGGCGATCGAGGATGCCGTGCTGCTGGCGCGAGCCTTCCAGGCCTCGCCGGACATCCCGGAGGCGCTGGCGCGCTACGAAGGTTCGCGCGTCGGTCGGGCAAGGCTCGTCGTCGAACGGTCTTCCGCGCAGGTGCCGATCTTCCACTCGGACGATCCGGACGCCTTCCACCACGACCTGCCGCCCGATGAAGCACTGGGCCTGTTCCGCTACGACCCGGCACAAGTGCCCGTATGAAGCATCTGCCGCAAGTGATCGCCGCGATGACTCCGTTCCCGCATGCCGTTGATCACGACGTGCTGGTGGCGGATGCGATCGCCGTCCTTGCGGAGCATCGGTTCCATCACCTGCCCGTGACCGAGCATGGCCACGTCACGGGCATGGTGACGGATCAGGACCTGAAGACGATTCCGCCGCAATGGCGGGTGCGCCACGTGATGCGATCGGCCTATGTCGTGGACGCGGCGGAGCCGATCGACCGTGTGCTGCACGAGATGATCGGACGGCATCTGAGCGCGGCTGTCGTCACGAAGGCGGGCAAGCTCGTCGGCGTGTTCACGAGCACGGACGCCTGCTCGATGCTGCTGCGCATGCTGCACGAGCGCTTCGGCCCGACGCCGCCGGGGACCGAAGCGGCCTGAGCGAACGGTGCGCGGAGGCGGGCGTCAGCCCGGGAATTCGGCGACGCCGGACACGGACTTCAGGATGCCCGTGTTCGCCTGCGCGAGCACGGCGCCGCTGGCGAGATCCAGCTTCAGGATGTCGCCGGTGAAGAAATTCGTCGCGTACAGATGCGTGTCGGCGAGAGGCTGGGACATCGAGGCCCAGCCGAACTTTGGCAGCGGGTACGAGCGCAGCAGCTTGCCGGAGAGATCGATCGCATCGATGCGGGTGCCGGCCATCACCAGCAGTCGCTGCGCGCGATCGAAGCACAGGTCGAAATAGAACTGGCCCTTGTTGTCCTCGTAGTCGAGCACGTTCGGCAGTTGCCGGCGCGCGGCGAGATCCCAGCGGAACACTTTCGGGCCGGACTCCGAGGTATAGACGATGCTCTGGCCATCCGGGGTGATCGCGCTGGAGTTCAGGCCCTGGAAGCCGCCCATGCCGCCATGCACGCGCGTCGCGTGCTCACGCAGCAGCTTGCCTTTCGAGCTGAACTCGAACAGATGGCCGTCGCCCAGCCGCTTCGTGCCCGGCATGAACGGCAGCGTCGTGCGCAGCGGTACGCGGGATTTTTCGCCGACGAAATTCTCGCCGAGGAAGAACCGGCCGTCGGGATGGAACGTGATGTGCGCGAACGAGCGCGCCGGGGCCTTCGTGAAATCCAGCAGGCGCCGGCCATCCGGCGCGAAACGCGTGATCCTGTACGCGAAGGCGTCGAAGGCCCACAGCGTGCGGTCGGGCCCGAAGCGCAGGCCCTGCACGATGTGGGTCGTGTCATCGAGCCAGATCGTGTTCTTGAGCTTGAGCTCGCGGTCGTAATGCAGGATCCGGCCGCGGCCGCGATGATCGTCCTTCGGATCGTTCAGCAGCGTGCAGCCGACGACGACATCGCCCGCGGCGAACGGGACGGGCATTGCGGCCGCATCGGCCGATGGCGCGTCGGCCGCGTGCGCGAGCTTGGCAGCGCCTGCCGCTACCGGCAGCGCGCCGAGTGCGGCGAGGACCTCTCGCCGCCGCCAGCTCATTTCATCTTGTCCCAGGACGCCTTGTTCGAGGAACTCGGCGGCAGGCGACCGCAGTGCAGGCCGGCATCGACCATCAGCACTTCACCGGTGACCACGCTCGCGCCCTCGAGGAACCAGACCAGCGCCTCGGCGATCTGCTCGGCGGTCGGCACGACCTGCAGCGGCACCATCGCGGCGGCCTGCACCAGGAAGGTCTCATACTGTTCCTTCGTCATGCCGCCCTGCAGCCAGCGCGTCTGGATCGCGCCCGGTGCGATCGCGTTGATGCGCACTTCGGGTCCCAGCACCAGCGACAGCGACTGCGTCATCATGTTCAGCGCGGCCTTGCTGGCCGCATAGGCCATCGAGGACGCGATGCCGGTGACGCCGCCGATCGAGGAATTGTTGACGATGGAGCCACGGCCGGCCTTCTTCATGTACGGCGTCACCGCGCGGACCATCTGGTAGGCGCCGACCACATTGACGCGGTAGATCGCAAGGAAGTCGTCGGCCGAGAGCCCGTCGAGGTTCTCGTAGGGATTGAACTTGGTCTTGGCGGCATTGTTGATCAGGTAGTCGATCCGGCCCCATTTGTCGAAGGCGGCCTTGGCCATGCCCTGACAGACGGCGTCGTCGCCGACGTCGCCCTGGAACACCACGGTCTCGGCACCCGCGTCGCGGCACTGCTTCGCCGTGTCCTCGGCCTCGGCCTGGCTCTTGGTGTAGTTGATCACCACGTTGCAGCCGCGCTGCGCAAGCATGATGGCGGCGGCGGCGCCGACCCCCGTGGCGGAACCGGTGACGATCGCGACCTTGCGCGTGCTGTTGGCCATGGAAACTCCCTGTCGAATGCCTGATATCCGGGGACGGATTCTACGGCCCCCGGCAGGCCCGGCCCGCCGGCATCAAGTCCGTGACCTGAGAACGGTCATGGCAGCGCGGGGTGCCCCGCAATGTCTGGCAGCGACCGGGGCGCACGAGTAGGCTCGCTGCTGTCATTGCAAGGAGCCCCCATGGCGTTCAAGGATATGCGCGAATTCCTCGCGCTGCTCGAGAAGGAAGGTCAGCTGAAGCACCTGGATGTGCCGTTCGACGGCCGTCGCGGCACGAACGAACTGCAGTCGCTGATGAACTACGTCTGCAGCAAGAACGGACCGGCGCTGATCCTGAACAACGTCGACGCCATCAACACGAAGGGCGTGCCGATCCTGTTCAATCCGTTCGGCACCCGTGAACGCACTGCGATGACCATCGGCCACCGCAACTGGCGCGAGGCGAAGCTGCATCACGCGGACATCCTGGGCAATCCGGAGAAATGGATTCCGCCGAAGCTGGTGGACCGTTCCAAGGCGCCCTGCAAGGACGTGATCATCAAGGAAGGCGACGTGGCGCTCGACAAGCAGCTGCCGCATGTCTGGTTCGGCAAGGAAGGTCCGGCCTACATCACGAATGCGCTGACGTATTCGAAGGATCCGGAGAACGGTGGCCGCAACGTCGGCTGGTACCGCTTCACGCAGTTCCTCGATGCCTCGCATCCGCAGGGCGGCAGTTATCCGCCGGCGCGTTCGAAGACCGACCTCGCGGCGTTCTTCTGGTGGAACCCGCCGTTCTCGGACATCGGTCGCCACACGTACAAGGCCTCGAAGATGGGCAAGCGGCTCGAAGTCGCGATCGCCGGCGTCTGCGAGCCCGCGAGCCATCTTGCGGCTGCGACGGGTTGCCGTTACGGCGCCGACGAAGCGGCGCTGGCCGGCGGTCTGCGCGGCGAAGCAGTCGAAGTCGTGAAGTGCGAAACCGTCGATCTCGAAGTGCCCGCCACCGCGGAATGGGTACTCGAGGGCGAAGTCGTGTTCGAGGAGAGCGAGGCCATCGGCTGGCACTCGAACCCGGTCGGCTATTACGACCGCGTGCAGGTGTTCCCGATCGTGCGCATCAAGTGCATCACGCATCGCAAGAATCCGATCTGGCACGCCACCATGGAAATGGTGCCGCCGTTCGATCACAACTACATCGGCCTCTTGCCGGTTGAAGCCGAAGTGCTCGCGGACCTGCGGCGCAAGATCCCGGAAGTGCACGACGTCGCCGTCACGGCGAACATGACCTACATCGTGCAGCTGACGGTGGACGGTGCGTCGAAGCCGCATGTCGAGTTCGGCAAGTACATCATCCACGCGGTCTGGGGTTCTGCCGGGCGCTGGGGCCGCACCGCCAAGCTCGTCGTCGTCGTGGGTCCGGACGTGGATCCCTACGATCTCGCGCAGGTGGAATGGGCGATCGCGACGCGCTGGCAGCCGATCTCGGATTCGATCATGAATCCGGCGGGTCAGGCCTTCGTGCTCGATCCGTCGAGCGAGAAGTCGCCGCAGTTCGGTGCGTTCCGTTCGGAGCAGATGGGCATCGACGCGACCATCAAGATCCCCGAGCGCTTCACGGAATATCCGGAAGTGTCGAAGGCGGATCCGGCGCTGGTCGCGGAGATCGCGAAGAAACTGCACGGCATCGTTTGAGCCGCGCAGGGTCAACGGAGCGTGCGCTCAGCGCACGCTTCAATCGCGACTACTACCGGCAGTTCTACTTCGACGGCCGCAGCGCCGTGACCTCGCGCGCCGAGATGCGCGCGAGGGCGACGCTGATCGCCGGCTACGTGCAGCACATCGGCTGCCCCGTCACGCGTCTGCTCGATGCCGGCTGTGGCATCGGCCTGCTGCGCGCACCGTTCAAGAGGCTGCTGCCGAAGGCCGAGTACACCGGCCTCGAGGTCAGCGAATACCTTTGCCAGCGCTACGGCTGGACGCAGGGATCACTCACTGATTTTCGCGCGCGCCCCTTCGATCTCGTGATCTGCTACGACGTGCTGCAGTACCTGGACGATCGCCTGGCCGCACGGGCGATCGCGAATCTCGGCCGGCTCTGCCGCGGGGTGCTGTACATCACCGCGCTGACGAAACATGACTGGCTCGAGAACTGCGACCAGCGGCGCACCGATCCGGATGTGCACCTGCGCACCGGCGAGTGGTATCGCAAGCGATTGCTGAAGTCGTTCCGGCCGGTCGGTGCGGGGCTGTGGATCCGCCGCGGCGCGCCGCTCGTCACCTGGGAGATGGAGCAGGGCTGAGCAGCCCGCTCAGGTCCGCAGGTCGAATTCGATGTGCAGCGCGCCGAGTGCGCGCATGTTGAAGTGGAACATCTGTGTCGGCGGCGGCTGATCCGACGCGAGGCGGATCGGACCAAGGCGCTCGAGCAACCGTCGCGTCGCGATGTTCAGCTCCGCTGTCGCGAGCGTCCGGCCGATGCAGCTGTGGATGCCGTAGCCGAAGGCCATGTGCCGGTTCGCGTTGGCGCGCTCGAGATCGAGCCGCGCGGGCTCCGGGAACATCATGGGGTCCCGATTGCCGGCGCCGAACATCATCATCACGATTGCGCCGGCCGGAATGGTCACGCCGCCGAGTTCCACATCACGCGTGCAACGGCGATACAGACCCTGGGCCGGAGATTCGAGCCGCAGCGATTCTTCGATGAAGCGCGGAATCAGGTCGGGGTTCGTTCGGAGCTGCTGCTGCAGCGCCGGGTCCTCACACAGCATGCGCATCACCGACAGCAGATGGTTGCGCGTGGTCTCGCTGCCCGCGACCATCAGCTGCGCGCAGAGCGCGAGATAATCCTCGGTCGACAGCGGCAGGCCGTTGTCGTCGCGCGTCGCCACCAGCATCGACAGCAGGTCCTCGCCGGGCTGCTCGGATTTCTTGATGCGCCAGGCGACGAAGTAACGCTGGAACTCGAGGATGATCCGGATCAGCGCGAGCTTCTGTTCAGGCGAGATCGTCGGATCGAACGAGGCGATGAACGCATCGCTCCAGCGGCGCAGCAGCGCACCGTCGCTGCGCGGCAGACCGAGCTGGTCGGCGATCACATCCAGCGGCAGCAGCAGCGCGAACTCGTTCAGGAAATCCGCCCGCCCGCGCGTCTCGAACCCCGCCAGCAGTTCCAGCACATGCTCGTCAAGATACGCATGCATGCGCCTGACGACGGGACCCGTGAACAGCCGCTCGACCATGCGGCGGAAGATCGTGTGCCGCGGCGGATCCACCTGGCTGAGCACATCGGCGACCAGCCAGCCTTCGCGCAGGAACAGCTGATCGCCCTCACTCGGATCGATTGAGGACACGTCGCGGCGCATGTCGATGTGGCTGGCGAAGATCTCCCACTTGTGCGAGGCCTCGACGATGTCTGCATGACGTGTCACCAGCCACAGACCCATGCGCGCGTCGAAGTGCACCGGTGCCTCGGCGTGCATGCGCGCGTAGTAATCGTACGGAGAGGCGTTGATGACCGGATCGGCCATCGTCATGCCGGCAAGGCTCGCAGGACACCGGTACTCGGACTGGCTCATGGCGCTTACCTTCTCGGCGCAACCCCGCGTGCATCGAGATCCGTCCAGAATTTCAGCACGGCCGCATTCAGCGCCGCCGGCGCTTCGAGCGGCAGCAGGCGGCCCGCAGCCTCGATGCGCACGAGCTGCGCGTCCGGGAGCTGCGTGGCGAGCATCTGCGCGCCCTGGGTCGTCACGACGGTATCCCCGCTGCCGACCGGGACCATGACCGGCAGCTTCAACGCACCCGGCAGCGATGCTGAACCGCCGAAGTCCTTCGTATTGAAGAACGTGACCAGCGATTCGTAGGGCGTCTGCTCGATCATGCTCTTGTACCGCGCCCGCGCGGTGAGGCTCGCATCCGGCGCGACGATGTATTCATTGAAGCGACGGAACAGTACGTCCTTGCCTTCGATGACGACATTGCGCGCGTTCTCGGCCCGATAGCGGATCGTCGCGGCATCGAGCGCGCCGCCACCGCTGAGCGAGGTGCTGATCAGCACCATCGAGCGGAAGCGCTCCGGGCGCTTCAGGTAGGCAGCTGCCGCGATGTTGCCGCCCGCGCTGAGCGCGACCACATCCACCGGACCTTTCACGCCGACCCGATCGAGGAACTCGAGCAGTTCGTCGGCGTAGTGATCGAAGCTCGCGGTCTCACCGCGCAGCCGCGACGAGAAGCCGAAGCCGGTGAAGTCCGGCGCAAGGCAGCGGCGCTGCGCGCACAGGCCTTCGAGCTGGTCCAGCCACAGCCGCGAATCGATCAGCAGCGCGTGCACGAACACCACCGGGCGGCCTTCGCCGGCGTGACGATAGAAGATCGTGTCCCTCGCGAGATCGACGCTGGCGCTGCGCACCGGTGGCGCGCTCGCGGTGTCCGCGCCGGCTTGCATCGCGCCGAGCGAGAGCGTGCAGGCGAGCCACGCGGCGATTCGACGTCGCGTCACTTGCGCTGCCACGCCGCCGCACGCTCGGCGACATTGCGTGCCACGTTCGCATGGAACAGGGCGACGTCGGCCAGATGATAGTTGCCGCCGGTGAAGGCCAGCGTGCTGAACGGGGCCGGCGGTTCCGGCGTCACGATCAGCATGCCGTCATCGCACTGCGCGCCGACGAGACCGGCCACTGGCGGGATCAGCGCGTTCGTCGCACGGTCCGGCATCGTGGCGCCGAGGTTCAGCGCGGCGGGAGCGGCTCGATCGTCGGCCATCCAGGTCAGCGGATTCGTGCACTGGATGCCCTGCGTGCGGCCGTCCTTCATCAACGCCGCGAAGCGCGCTCGAGTGCCAGCGCGCGACTGAGCAAGGTTCGGCAAGGCGGCCGTGGAGTAGGTGGCCCAGCTCGCGATGCAGCCGGTCTGCGTCGCCGTCGTGCAGGGGCGCAGGCGCTTCAGCGTCTTCACGTACAGCGCGTCCGGCACCGGAATGCCGATCACATAGGCCGCGATCAGCCGGCGTGCGAGCACGGGGTCGCGATCGATCAGGTCCGTCACCAGATGCTGCGAATGCAGCGCGCCCTGGCTGTGGCCGAGCACGATGAACGGGCGATCGCCGATCTCGGCGAGGAACTGTCTGAACGCGGCACGCACGTCGAGATAGGCGAGCTCATAGGGCAGCATGCTGACGCCGAGCGCGGCGAACTGCGCCTGGCGATACAGCGGCGCGTACACCTCGCAGCAGCCGTCGAGCACCGAGGCCTGGCCCAGCACCACCGAATCGACGCCGGGCCGCACCGCGGGATCCGTGTCCGGTGCGTTCCACCATCCGGCGCCGCTGTAAGTCGTCGGGTGGATGTAGAACGCGGCGGGGAGCTTGGCGGCGGACTGCGTTGATGACGTCGCGGCGGCCGGGCGGCGCGCCCAGTTCTCGGCGCGCGTGTAGTCCGGCGCCGGCGGCGCGAGCAAGGCAGACCAGGCGAGCGGTGGCACGGGCATGCCCGGTCGCGCAGCGCGCGGTATCTGATCGACGCCCGCGATCAGGCCATTCAGGAAGGCCGCGTCGTCCCATTCCATGCGTACTTCGCCCTGGCGCACGACCACGAGTTCGCGAGACGGTACGACGTACACGCGCTGCCCGCCGCGACCTTCCAGATAGAAGACGTCGTCGGCGAGGAAAGGTGCGGACATCGGCAGGCCGCGGTTCGGATTGCGGCTGTCGCCCATGCGCACGCGGCTGTACGGACTGCCGCGCCAGATCTGCTGCATCGCGAAGTTCGGCGCCATCGTCGAGGGCGTCGTCAGCTGCACGAACGCATCCATCGGCAGCACGGTCTGGCCGTCGTACTGGCCATGGTTCGCGAGCATCAGGCCGACGCGCAGCCAGTCACGCGGCCGCGCCTGCAGGCAGCAGAACACCTGCGCATTGCCGCCGGGACGATCCAGCCGCACGCGCGCATGACCGCCGCCGAGCTTCGACCACAGCCGCTCTCGCAGATAGTCCGCGTAGCGCTTGCCGGTCGCTCCTTCGATCACGAACTGCAGCAGCTGCGTGGCCGCATAGTGCGAGCGGTAGTGCGTGCCTGGCGGATCCTCGAGCGTCAGTGCGAGCACGGCGTCTTCGAGCCGGCTGGTGATGAACATGCGGTAGGCCGGGTTGTCGTACTTCTCTTCGTACTTCGGCTCGACCAGGCCCGTCTGCATGTAGAGCACGTCGCGCACGGTGATTTTGCCGCGCGCGTCGTCGCGCCAGCGCCGGATGTACTTGCCGAGAGGATCGTCGAGCGAGAGCTTGCCGTCGGCCACGGCCGCCATCGTCAGGATTGCGGACAGCGGCTTGTGCATCGACTGCGAATCGAGCAGGCGCTCCGGGCCGAAACCTTCCTTGTAGTACTCGAGCTGGATGGCGCCGCGATGCGCGACGAGCAGCCCATAGCTGTTCTTGTCCTGCGCATACGTCAGTGCTGTCTCGAGCGCGGCGCCTGCGACGCTGCGCTCGGCCGGCTTTGCCTCACGCAGCGGCGCGCCGGTGCCCTCGCCGATGTCCACGGTCGGCGTGTACCAGTCCGTCGCGCCGACCGGCTCGGCCGGCGAGTTCTTGAAACGCTGCAGCGCACGCGCATCTTCTGCGTTTGCGAGCAGCGGCAGGCAGAGCGCCAGCGCCATGGCTTGCGCGACTGCGCCGCGGGTTCGTCTGCGGTGGATGTCGCGCTGCATGTCCTTGCTCTCCGTGTCCGGCCTTCAGCGCTTCTCTTTCAGGATCCGCTTGTAGTCGGCGATGTCATCGTAGGGCGGTCCCCAGTTCGCGATGTCGAACACCTGTGGCGTGAATTTCTCGAGGCTCGCACGCACCGGCTTCGGCAGCGCGTCCGGGCCCGAGATCTTGCGGCCTGCGCCGCGACCATAGGTGCGGCCCGCCTTCTGCGACATGCCCATCCACGGGCTCCAGGACACGAGGTTGTTCAGCGAGATGTTGCTCGGCGCGCTGACGACCTTCGGATCCGCGACCGCCGCGAGCGGGCTCATGTAGGCGTAGTGCGAATCCCAGTAGAACAGTTTTCCCGCGCTTTCCTTTGGGAACTCCTCGGGCTGGAACGGCGAGGGGAAACGGAACGACGACTGCGTCGAGAAGATCAGCGTGTCTTCGATGATCTCGGTCATCATCGGCTTCGGCTTGACGGTGGTCTCGGGGCCGGCGATCAGGCCGTCCGGGCCGAATTCGACGTTCAGCGGACCGCTGCGGAACTGGTGCACCTGCCGCAGCTCGTTCGTGAACGGATTCATCCATTCAGTGATCGGTTCGTACGAATCGAACTTCGTGTAGACGCCGCTCTCGTACACCTTCACCGCATAATTGCCGCTGTCGAGCTTGCGCCAGACGTTGCAGGCGTAGTTGTTCATCGAGAAGAACGGCACGAGGTTGCCTTCGTTGCCGTAGCCGTAGATGTGCAGACGCAGGAAGGTGTGGACCGGGCCGCCGGCCAGCGAGCCGGACACCTTGACCTTCGCATGCAGCCGTTGCTGCGGATCGTTGAAGTCGATGGTCGGCAGCTGCTTCGGCTTGGCCGCGGCATCGGCGGCGCCGAACAGGCCGGCGGTCAGGATGCCGACGCTGGCGCCCGCCGCGAGCACGTCGCGTCGCGTGGGGGAATCTGTCATGGCGAATCTCCTCGTTCCTGTGGACGTCTACATCATCGCATCGCCGGATGACCGCATGCCGGGTCAGCCTTCGACGAACTCGAACAGCTCTTCATTCGGGCCGGGCACCACCAGCACGCGTTCGCGGCGCTGGCCGTAATGCACGTAATCGGGACCGAACTGCGGGGCGATACCGGCGGCCGCGAGCTTCGCCGCGAGCGCATCCAGGTCACGGCAGCGATGGGTCAGCAGCGCAAAGCCGAGGTTGCCGGGCCGCATTCGGCCGCGCAGACGCTTGCCGCTGCGCTCGAAGAAGTGCACCAGCAGGATCTTGCCGCTGGCCTGGCCCGGTTCCGCCATCAGCAGGAAGTGGACGCGCGTGCCGTGCGGCATGCCGACCAGATCATCGACCAGATTGCGATAGGCATCCGGGGTCTCGTTGTCGTTCACCGCGACGAGACCCAGCAGGTCAGAATAGAAATGGCGCGTGGCGGCGATGTCGCCGCAGACCACCGACACCGTCGGGATCTCGCTGAACGGGCCATGCGGCGAGCCTTCGCGCATCGAGGTGGCGTAGTGCCGGTGGCCGACCATCAGCAGGATCGGGACGCCATCGGGGCCTGTGAAGAGCACTTCCTCGCTGATCACGTTGCCGATCTGGTGATAGACCGGCTTCGAGCGTGCCGGATAGCCCAGCGCCTCGAGCGCATCGACCGCAGGCTGGATCGGCGCGCGCACGTAGAAGTCGATGGCCTTGGGGCCGATATCCGCCGGCGAATCGATGGCGTCCGCGCCGTGATCCGAGCGCACACGCTGCGCACCCTGCGGCTGACAGGCGAGCAGGCGCAGCTTGCCGTAGGGATAGCCGGCCAGCGACAACTCGACGACATGCACCTCGACACCCGGCGCGATGCGCCAGGCGCGCAGCAGGTCCGAGCTCGCGCGGTATTCCGCATCGACCGTAAGGCCCATCGTGTCGCGATACAAACGCAGCGCTGCCGGCAGATCCGACACGCCGAGGGTGGCGAACTCCATCGCGCGGACGAGGCCGGTGGGCGTCATGGTTCCAGGGTCCTTCGGCGACATGGCGGGGCGATGGGCATGATAGCTTTCCCGCATGCGTGAGCGCGTGATGTCAGGCGGAGAATTTGCGAACGGCTGGCCGCTGGTGGCCGCGAGTTTCCTCGGCATCGCCTTCAGCGTCAGCGTGCTCGGGGCCGGCTATTCGCTCGGCCTGTTCGTGCAGCCGCTCGAGGCGGAGTTCGGCTGGGCGCGCGGCCAGATCCAGCTCGCGCCGCTGGTGCTGGCCGGCTCGGTGATCCCGATGAGTTTCGTCGTCGGCTGGCTCGCGGACCGCTTCGGTCCGAAACGGCTGATCGTGTTCTCGCAGCTCGGCTTCGGCATCGTCTACGTCGCGCTCGGTCTGCTGACCCGCAGCCTCGCTTCGTTCTACGCGCTCTATTTCGCGATGGGCGTGCTGGCCGCGGGCACGCTGCCGATGACCTTCACCAAGATCCTGACCAACGCGTTCAGTGTGAAGCGCGGTTTCGCGATCGGTCTCGCGCTGTCCGGCACGGGCCTATGCGCATTCGCCGTGCCGATCTACGGCGCCCTGCTGATCGAGCAGTTCGGCTGGCGAATTGGGTACGTCGGGCTCGCGCTGCTGCCCGCGCTGATCGCGATGCCGGTCGCGATCTGGCTGCTGCCGGCGGATCCGCCGCGCGCCGGCGCGGCGATCAACTCCAGCACCAATCCCGCGGCACCCCCGAGCTCGCAGACCGTGCCGATGGATGGCATGGAAGTGAGGGACGCCCTGCGCACCTGGCAATACTGGGCGATCGCGCTGGCGTTCGGGCTGGCATCCGCCGCGGCCACCGGCGTACTCGGCAATCTCGTGCCCTTGCTGATGGATCACGGGTACGCGCGGCTCGAGGCCGGCGAACTCGCGGCGAGCTTCGGCATCGCCGTGCTGCTCGGCCGGCTCGCCGTCGGCTACCTCGTCGACTATTTCTGGGGCCCGTTCGTCGCGCTGCTTTTTCTATTGCCCGCGGTGTTCGCGACCTACGTACTCTCGGACGGGCAGTGGGGCGTGGGGTGGACGCTCGCAGCGATCATTTCGGTGGGTCTTGCGACCGGCGCGGAGTTCGATCTCGCGGCGTATCTGTGCGGTCGCTATTTCGGCCGCAAGCGCTACGCGACGATCTATGCCGGCCAGTTCGTGCTGTTCGCGCTGGGCGGTGCCTCGGCCACCGCGATCTTCGGTCGCATGCATGATCACTTCGGCTCCTATGACATCGCGCTGCTCGGCTCCGGCGCGGCGTTCGTGCTCTGCGCAGCGCTGCTGCTGAGCCTCGGCAAGTATCCACGCTGGAAAGATGAGGCGGCTCATGCCTGATGGAATTCTCGACGGAAGCGTCTGCGTCCTGACCGGCGCCTCACGGGGCATCGGCCGCGCCGCGGCACTCGCCATCGCGAAGCAAGGCGCGAAGGTCGTGATCAATTCGCGCGATGCCGCTGCCTGCGAGGCCGTCGTCGCGCAGGTCACCGCAGCAGGTGGCGAGGCCGCCGCGTTCGCCGGCGACGTGACGCAACGTGAGGCGATGCAGGCGCTGGTCGCGTTCACGCAGCAGCGCTTCGGCCACATCGATCGCGCCTTCCTGAACGCCGGCAACCTGTTCGGCGCCGGGCCGCTGATCAGCACGCCGCCCGAGCGACTGCAGGCTTCGCTGGACGTGAACCTCGTCGGCCCGTTCCACGGGCTGCAGGCGCTGATTCCGGCGATCCGTGACGGGGGCGGTGCGCGCGGCGGTGCCATCGTCGTCACCAGCGCCGGCGCGGGACTGCGCGGTCGCGCCGGACTCGCGGATTATGCGGCGTCGAAGTGGGGCGTGATCGGGCTGTGCCTGTCCGCCGCGCTCGAGGCCGCGAAGCTCGGCATCCGCATCAATGTCGTGGCACCGGGTTACATCGCGACCGAATCCTGGATGACGATGCTCGGCTCACGGGCGGAACAGCTCGCGGCGGCGGTGCCGCTCGGCCGCCTCGGCCAGCCCGAGGATGTCGGTGATGTGGTGACCTGGCTGCTCAGCGACGCGAGCCGCTACGTAACCGGTGCCGTGCTGCCGATCGATGGCGGTCTGACGATCGCGTGACGGCGCGCGCTCGCGCCGCGCGCGGATCTAGAACGCGACGCGGATGACGCTCTCGGCGACGCAGCCGGGCTTCGGCTGCCCGTCGATCTCGACCGTGTACGTCTCGGTGATCTGCAGCGCGTTCGGCGCGATCACTTCGACGGACACCAGCGAGAAGCGGCCGCGGATCTTCGCGCCGACCTTGACCGCGTTCGGGAAACGCAGCTTGTTCAGGCCGTAGTTGACGACGTTCTTCGCGCCCGGGATGAACGGCTTCGTGGTGCTGACCATGCCGCGCAGCGGGATCTGCAGCGACAGCGTGAGATAGCCATGCGCGATGGTGCTGCCGTACGGCGATTCCGCCTTCGCGCGCGCCGGATCGACATGGATCCACTGCGGATCGTCGGTGGCCGCGGCGAACGCGTTGATGCGATCCTGGGTGATCGTCAGCCAGTCGCTGACGTGCACTTCCTGGCCGACCTGCTTCGTCAGCGCCTCGAACGCCGCCGCGGCGGCGCCCGTGGCGACCGGCGCCGTCTTTACTCCCGATCCTTCAGCCATTTCGCGATGTTCTCCGGCAGCTGCTTCTGCGACTTGCCGCTAACGTACATGCCGATGTGGCCGACGTCCATCTCGAAGGCGGTGTAGTCCTGGCTGCCCGTGAGGTTCGCGAGCGGAATCGATGCCGACGGCGGCACGAGGTGATCCTGTTTGCCGAAGATGTTCAGCACCGGCATCTTGATGTTCTTCAGGTCCACCTTCTCGCCGCCGAGCTCGACGGTGCCCTTGATCAGGCGGTTTTCCTGGAAGAACCACTGCGTGAACTGGCGGAAGGCCTCGCCGGCCTGGTCCGGGCTGTCGAAGATCCACTTCTCCATGCGCATGAAGTTCTCGACCTGGCGCGGATCCTTGAGGATGTCCACCAGGCTGACGTATTTCTGCTGCATCAGCCGGAACGGCATCAGCGACACGTAGGCCATGTTCAGCATCTCGCCCGAGACGTTGCCGCTCGAGCCGACGACGGCATCCACGTCCATGTCCTGCGCCCACTTCGACAGGAGGTTTTCCGGCGTCTTGAAGTCGACCGGGGTCACCATCAGGATCAGGTTCTTGACGCGCTCGGGATGCAGCGCCGTGTAGCAGAGGCTGAACGTGCCGCCCTGGCAGACGCCGAGCAGGTTCACCTGGTCGATGCCGTGCTGGTCCATCACGAACTGCATGCAGCGGTGGATGTAGCCGTTGATGTAATCGTCGAGATCCACGAAGCGATCCGCACCGTCCGGATAACCCCAGTCGATCAGGTACACATCCAGCCCCTGTTCGAGCAGGCGGCGGATCAGCGAGCGGTCGTTCTGCAGATCCATCATGTACGGCCGGTTCACCAGCGCGTACGAGATCAGCACCGGCGTGACGCCGGCAGGCTTCGCGATCGGCTTGAAGCGGTACAGCGTGATCTTGTCGTCGCGGAACACGGCTTCGCGCTCCGAACAGCCGACTTCCACGCCGGCCGCGGCCTGCAGGGCCGGCAGGCCCGCCGCGAACTTCTGGCTGAAATCGACCAGTTCGCGCATCGCGACCTGGGGATCGAGAGTCTTGTCAGTCATGAGTGGTGCTTCCGGAAATTCTGGTGCGGGGCGGGATCAGTTCGCGACTTCAGGCTTGGCCTTGCCGTTGCGCGCGGCAGCACGCGGCGGCTTGGCACGATCGAGTTCGGCGCGCAGCTGGCGGATCTCGGTCTTCATTTCCTTGATGCGGCGGTGCACGGTGTTCAGTTCCGCGCGCGTCGGCAGATCCAGCTCGCGCGTGACCGTCTCGACCATCATGCGCTGCTCGGTGCGCAGCTTCGCGACCGTGTTGCCGAGGTCGGCCTGGGCCTTCGCATAGGCCGGGCTGTGTGCGGCGCGCGCGTAGGCGAGCTCCGCACTCTCGACCCAGAGGTCGTACAGCGCCTTCGGTGACTGCGGCATCTCGCCCTTCTGCAGTTTCGCGCCGACGTTCTCGCCGAGCGTCTTCAGTGCATCGCCGATGATCTCGCCCCAGAGCTTCGTCAGCGCCTGCTGCTGCTGCGCGTACTCGGTGACGAGGTGCTGCATGCGCTTCATCGCTTCCTGGCGCTCGCGCGTCAGGCCGAGCGCCGGCAGCTCCGGCATGCCGAAGTTGCCGCTGGTGCCCATGGCCGGGCCCGCGGCCGGCGTGCCGCCCGGCGTGAACTGGCTGAACGCGGAACTCCACATCGACGTGAACTGCTGCTGCAGCTGCGTCACGCCGTTCATGAACTCGCGCGAGCTCGCCGACGGATCCGGCTGCGCCGCGGACTTCGTGAGCACGTCCCACAGCGAGCGCGTCGCGCCCATGTACTGCTCGTAGAGAGAGAAGTAGCGACGGGCCACGTCGTTGGCGGCGCCGGAGAACTGGCCGCTGAACATCGAGGCCCAGTCCGGCATCGCGCCGTTGCCGCCGAAGGCGTTCGCGAAAGGATTGGCCTGCGCGAAGGGATTGGCGTTGCCCGCGGGCGCGGCGCCGGGGACGCCGGCCATCTGCGTCCAGCGCTTCAGGAATTCCTCCTGACCCTTCAGATAGACATCGGTCCAGTAAAGGGGGGCTTCGGGCTTGTCGCTCATGTCTGCCTCTTGCGCTGCAAAACCAAGGGCCGTGGCCGGCCGGGTGGAAGTCTAGTTCGGGGAGTATAGCTGATTGATTTAAATGATTATTAGGAGATTCCCCGGAATTCTGACCGGGATTCAAAAAAGATTTTGCACTGCATTACAGCCTGCGGTATGATGGTTTCCAGTCGCTACAGGAGCACACGCCATGACGAATCAAGTCCCTGATTTCAACGCCTTTATCGCGTTTCAGAAGCGTGCCTTCGGCCCGTTCCTGGAACTGAACCAGCTGATCGCCAAGAGCGCCGAGCGCGCTGCCCGCCAGAGCTATGAAGTGCTCGGCGAAGCCCTCGAATACAGCATCGCCCAGGCCCACGCCGTCGCCGGCGCCAAGGATGCGGCCGAGCTGACCTCGACCCAGGCCAAGCTGACGTCCGATTTCGTCGCCAAGCAGACTGCCCGCCAGAACGAGTGGCTGCAGCTCGCGCAGACCACCCAGGCCGATCTCGGCAAGTGGGCGCAGGCCGCGAACGAAGAGCTGACCGCCGCGGTCCGCCAGAAGGCCTGAACCGATTCGGCCCTGCGCCTGCAGGGCCCGACATCGCAGCCACCTGATGGTGCCTGCGTTAAGTCGAACAGTCCCCCTCAAGGGGCGGAGCACACCCCCTCGTGCCACCCGCCCCTTTCTTTTATTGCACTGCCCAAAGCCGGGCTAGAATGCGGTCGTGACTGAAGAACGCGTCATCAAGAAGTACGCGAACCGTCGTCTCTACGACGCCACCGCGAGCCGCCACGTCACCCTCGAGGATCTGCGCAAGCTCATCGTCGCCGGGGAGAAGATCAAGATCGTCGACGACAAGACCGGCGAGGATCTGACGCGCCCGATCCTGCTGCAGATCATCGCGGACCAGGAACAGTTCGGTCAGCCGATCCTCTCCACTCAGACTCTGGAATCGATCATCCGCTTCTACGGCGATTCGATGCAGGGCTTCATGGGTCGCTATCTCGACCAGAGCGTGCAGTCCTTCGTGCAGCAGCAGCAGGCGATGCAGTCGCAGATCTCCAAGATGATGAGCGGCACGCCGTTCGCACCGCTCGCCGAGATCACGCAGCAGAACCTGGCGATGTGGCAGCAGATGCAGGAGAGCTTCGTTGCGGCGCTGCGGCCCAAGGCTTCTTCACCGCCGGCGCACAGTGGTGAGGGGCCGGAGGAAGAGCCGGACCCTGCGGTGACGACGAAGGCAGCGAAGAAGGCCTGATTCCGGTTTCAGTTCGCGCTCGAGCGAACATTCCCACTGAGCTCAAGGTCGCGCGCGCTTGAAAAATCGCAAGGCGATTTTTCGCGTTCCCGTCGCGCGGCTGCGCGGTGCGATATTGGCTCCCGTCACAGCAGAACCGCCCCAGTCGCACCGCGCGACGCCGCCGCGCCGGCGCGCGACATTCGCTCCGTGGGAACGTTCGTTCGAGCGCGTGTTGAGGCCGGAACCAGAACTGCTTCGGTGAGCTTCGCGGAACCCTGACTCGGCACCACCCTCGGGACGCTCGCGTCCACTGCGCGGCAGCGCGATGGGGGTGATGAAGAGAAGAGGGCGCGGACGCATACCATCGGTCACTCGCACGTTGCACGGGGGTGGATCGTGGTGGAGCAGGCCGGGAAGAGTTCGATTGCTCGGAGGAGAGCCCAGACAAGAGCCGGCACAACCGGCCGTGGGTTTGCGACGGCGGTGCTGTCGATCGCCGGTGCTTTCGCGAGCGTGATGGTGCAGGGCGCAGAGAAGGGCGCGGCGCAGAGTCCGCAGCCGAGCGCAGCGGCGAATGCGCAGCGCATTGCGGTGCTGCTGACGGACTGGGCGGAGCCGGAGGGTTTCGATCCGCTGTACCGGCGCGAGGTGGTGAAGCGCAGCTTCTCGAATCGCGCTGAGAGTCCGGACGAACCCTGCACGGAAAACTACGTCGGCAAGGATCCGTATCGTGTGCAGCTGGGGCTCACGCCCTATGCGCTCGGCAGTCCGGTCAAGGGTTTCGAAGGCGCGTACGACTCGATGGGTCTGTATCGGCTGGCGGCGGATGGCCAGACCTATGTCTCGATCTACGACGAGAAGGTGACGGTCGCGGCGTCGGCGGTGCCTGCGACGCCGGGCATGATCACGCCGGCGAAGGACGTGAAGAAACCGCTGCAGCGTTCGCTGTGGGCGATCGATCCGCGCGACGGCACGAACTATCTCGAGGGCGTCGTGATGATCGGATCGGCGCCGATGGGGCCGGGGCCCAATCCGCTCGCCTTCCCGAACGGCATCCGCGATGCCGACGAGTATTCCTGGGCCGGTGCGATCACGGACTTCAGCGTGCTGCACGACGACCTGACGCCGCGGCTCTCGCCGGCGACCGTCGAAGTGGAATCGACGACGGCGCGCGTGCTGAAGGAACTGTTCGGCGAACAAGTGGACGTGCGCTTCGGTGCCTATGCGCCGACGACCGGGCTCACGCGCTTCGAGGAAGACGTCGCGCTGGATTTCCATCGCGAGGGCTTCCGGCGCATGGTGCTGGTGCGCGAAACGACGGACAACAACAACTACGCCAACAATTTCATGACGCGCGGCTACATCGAGCGCGCGCTGTGCAAGGCCGGGCACAAGGATGAAATCCAGTTCCAGCAGTCGCGCCAGGTCGGACGCACGCCGGAGTACAACCTCGCGCTGCTGCACGTGACGAAGAAGAATCTCGACAACCTGAAGATCGGGAGCGAAGTCGCGATCCTCTACACCACCTACGGCCTGCCGTTTCCGGACCGCAATCTGCCGGGTCCGTTCTCGGCGCCGCATCCGTGGTCGAAGGAGGTGTATCACGAGAATGCGTACAACAATTACATCTCGTTCAAGCGCTACCTCGAGGCCTACTACGGCAACCGCTACACGCTGCAGTTCAACCCGAAGGGCGCGAGCGGCGACCGGCGCCTCGACAACTACTATTCGTATGGCCTCGCAGCGACGACCGATTTCACCGCCAAGGAGCCGGAAAACCGCTTCCGCACCCTGCGCGAGAACATCGACCAGGCGAAGAAGGACGGTCGAAAGAACATTCTTGCCGTGCTGTCGCACTGGTACTACAACGGTCGCGATCCGCTGCTCGCCGTGCGCATGATGCAGAAGATCCCGCTGAACACGCGCACCGACTTCCGCAACGGCAAGTTCTGGGTGGACTGGTGCGAGAAGACGGACAGCTCCGATCCGGTCCCCTGCGACGCGAACGATCCCGCCGTGCACTACCTGCAGTATTCCGAGACCTTCGACAGCTGGGCACGCGAGTTCGGCATCGGCTATGCGCAGAACGTGCGCAGCGCCGTGGAGAGGTTCGGCGTGTATCCGACCAGCACGAATCTGGCGATCGTCGCGCGCGGCGCCGTGGATCGCGAAGGCGGTGGCAGCGTTGCCGTGAAGGCCGGCCCGCTGAAGGGCGCGCAACTGGTCGTGGCCGTCGACGCCCATCCCGGCGAGCCGGAGAGTTTCGATGCGAAAACCTTCCGCGCGTTCACGGATCCGGCGGACAATCTCGTCAGCGCCTGGGACAGCTTCGAGGCCTACATCGGCACGCAGGACGTGCCGCTGCCGTATCTCGCCGAACACAGTCGCGTCGTCAGTCCCGCCGTGCTGTTCGGGCCGTACCGCACGATCGTCAACCGGCCGGCGACGATCACGCTGCCGCTCAGCGTGAAGAAGCTGACGGCCGATGAGATCGCACGACTGCGCGCCTTCGTCTACAACGACGCGTCGCGCGACTGGGATCCGGTGCTCGCGCCGGCCGGTAGCGTGGGCCTGCGCTACGACGCGAAGACGCGCACCGCGAGCTTCGAGACGCAGGTGTTCGGCGTGTTCGCGCTGGCGGTGACGCCGCCGGGCTGGACCGTCAATGGTGCGATCCGGCATCGCTACCATCAGTCGACGCCCGCCGTCAGCGCGGCGGCCAATGCGATGGCAGGACATTGAGCCTGCGAGTCCTCGTCACCGGCGCAAATGGCCGCACGGGCCGTGCCGTCGTCGCCGCACTCGCGCGGCTCAGTGCAGCGCCGAGCGCGGAGGCGCGCATCGGTCGAGCGCCGCGGATCCGCGCGTTCATCCGCGATGCCGCGCAGGCACCCGCCCTCGCGCCACTCGGTGCCGATGAACATGCCGTCGGCAACATGGCGGACCCGGCCAGTATTGCTGCTGCACTGAGCGGCTGCGACGCGCTCGTGCACATCGGACCGCCGATGCATCCGGATGAGCTCCCGATGACGCAGAACTTCCTGCGCGCGGCCGAGGCTCAGCGACTCGCGCATGTCGTCTACTACTCCGTCATGCACCCGCTGCGCCGCGAGGTGCGCCATCACCGGCTCAAGCTCGAGACGGAAGAGCGCGTGATCGAATCCAATCTCACCTACACGATCGTGCAGCCGACACGCTACATGCAGCACCTCGAGAATATCTGGAAGGCCGTGACCGAACAGGGCCTGCATGCGATGCCGTTCAACACGCAGGTGCCGTTCAATGTCGCGGATCTCGCGGACCTCGCCGAGGTCACCGCACGCGTCGTGCTGGAGTCCGCAGCGGAGGGTCCGACACCCGGCCGGCATCATTTCGCCACCTACGAACTCGCCGGCCCCGAGCCGCTGTCGCAGGACGACATGGCCAGGATTCTCACCGAAGAGCTCGGGCGCGAGGTCGTGGCGCAGGCGCTGCCGCTCGAGGTCATGGCGGAGCGCGCTCGCGCGGCCGGCGTGTCGGCCGATCGCATCGCGCAGATGCGCATCATGAACGACCACTACGACCGACACGGATTTCGTGGCAATCCGAACGTGCTGACGATGCTGCTCGGTCGGGCGCCGAATCGATATCGAGACTATGTGCGCCGGCTGATCGCCGCGCGTAGCGGGAGTGCGAAGTCATGAGTCAGGCCTGGGATCGGGGCTATCAGGGATTGCTGCCGCGACTGCCGCGGCTCGCCGACGAGAGCTATCAGGATTTCGTCGAGGGCATCCGTGGCTTCGCAGGCGCGCGCATGTCGCAGCCCGCGATGATGGCGTTGCATGGCGCACTCGGGACGCCCCCCGCGCCCTCGCCGCGGCTGGATCGTGTCGCGCTGCGCCAGGCCGGTGACGCGCTGCCGGTGCTCGCGACCCGCAACCGTCTGCTGCGCAGCAGCCAGCAGATGATGTGGCGCAACCTGAACGAGAGCTTCGGCCTGCGACGCGCCGACATCGAGCAGGCGCTCACCGCCGCAGAATCCCAGGGGCCCGGCACGCTGGAGTGGTCGCCGGATTTCCCGGTGCCCGAGTACACGCGCCGCGAGTTCCACATCCAGCCCGGTGGCTACCAGGGGAACGCCCTGACCGGCCATGTGTATCACTACGGGACGAAGGTGTTCTTCGCCGGCACCAACGACGAAGACGCGATGCACACCGAGCTCGCGCTGATCGCGCCGCGTCCCGTCGATGGCCGCGTGCAGCGCGTGCTCGATCTCGGCTGCGCCATCGGGCAGAGCGCCACCGCGCTGAAGCGCGCACTGCCGCGGGCCGAGATCACCGCCATCGACGTCGCCGCGCCGATGCTGCGCTACGCGCACTACCGCGCCACGCGGCTCGGTGTGCCCGTGCATTTTCGCCAGCGACTGATCGAGGCCAGCGGCTTTCCCGATGATCACTTCGATATGGCGCAGTCCGTGATCGTGTTCCACGAAATGCCGTTCGAGAAGACCCGTGCAACGCTGCGCGAGGTGCATCGCGTGCTGCGACCCGGCGGCACGTTCAACATCTTCGACTTTCCCACCGGCGAGCCGATTCCGGCCGGCCTGCAGTATTTCCTCGACATCGACAGCTGCTACAACGGCGAGCCGTATTCGAGCGAATTCCTGTACGGCGATTTCGCCGGCGAACTCGCGCGCGCCGGCTTCGAGTTCACCAAGGGCCCGACTGTCGCGCGTTATCTGCGTAGCTGGCATTGCATGAAGCCGTTGCGATGACACAGCGGCCCCTTCGCATCAGCTATCCTTGACCGATGTCCCCGACCCGCCAAAGCAAGCGCCGCCGCACCACGCCCGCCCGCATGGCCGACGTGGCCGAGGCCGCGGGCGTGTCCGTCTCGACGGTGTCGCGCGCGCTGGCCGGCAGTCCGCTGGTGGCGAAGAAGAAGCGCGACGAAATCCTGAAGCTTGCGCGCGAACGCGGCTATGTCGTCAATTCGATGGCACGGAACCTGCGCCTGCGACGCACGCAGACGCTCAGTGTCGTGATCCCGCTCGGCCATGAATCCGGCCAGCCTCTGACCGATCCGTTCTTCGTCGAGATGCTCGGCCATCTGGCCGACGAGATCACGCAGCGCAACTACGGCATGTTCCTGCAGAAGATCCTGCCGCCGATGAAGGACTGGCTGCCGAAGCTGATCGGCTCGAGCCGCTCCGACGGCATCATCGTCATTGGCCAGAGCACCGAGCACAAGGCGCTCGAGGCCGCCGCCCCGAACTATCTGCCGCTCGTCGTCTGGGGCGGGCACCTGCCACAGCAGAGCTACTGCACCGTCGGCACGGACAATGTCGCCGGTGCGTTTGCCGCCGTCGAACATCTGATCAAGACTGGCCGCCGCCGCATCCTGTTCCTCGGCGATCCTGCTGTGCCCGAGATCAAGCTGCGCTACGAGGGTTACCAGCAGGCGCTGGCGCGCGCGCCGCGTGGCACCGCCATGCATCGCATCGTGCCCGCGCACCTGACTGCCGACACGGCGTACGAATCGATGCGCGCCTGGATCCGCGAAGGCGGACAGTTCGATGCCGTGTTCGCCGCGACCGACGTCATCGCGATCAGTGCGATCCGCGCGATCACCGCCTCCGGCCTGCGCGTGCCCCAGGACGTCGCTGTCGTCGGCTTCGACGACATCACGATCGCCGCGCATTCGAATCCGTCGCTGACCACCGTGCGCCAGGACCTGAACCGCGGCGCACGCACGCTGGTCGATCTGCTGTTCCGCCGGCTGAATGGCGAGGACACGCCGTCGGCGACGATGCCCGCCGAATTGATCATTCGTGAGTCAAGCGCCGCGCGCGAGTAGCGCGGCGTCCGCTCGATCAGCCCGCAGCGTCCTGCTGCGCGAGCCGCCGGCCGGCAGGATCCGCGATGGCATTCCACACCAGCCCGAGACAGAGCAGCAGCGCGAAACCCGTCGCGAGCACGAAGCCATAACGCGCGGCACCGAAGGCATCGGCCACGGCCGCCATCGCAAGCGGCCCCACCGCAGCGGCCAGCGCCGTGAAGAACAGGATCACACCGGCGACCGCACCATGCTGCGATTTCGCGAAGCCGCTGATGCCCTTCGAGTTCAGTGTCGGATACATCACCGACATGAACAGGCCCGACAGCGGCAGCAGCCAGACGGCCAGCGTGGTGCCGCCGGCGAGACTGCCGGCAAAGCAGGCGAGGATCGCGGCACTGAACCAGGCCAGCACCATGCGCCAGCCCACATGCTGCAGCAGCCAGATGCCGATGAAGCGGCCTGCGGCGCGCAGGACGAAGAAGATCGTCAGCGCATAGGTGGCGAGCCAGGGAAAGCCGCCGCCGTAGTCCTGCAGATAAGTCGGCATCCAGACGTAGATCGCAACCTCGACCGCGACGTACAGCATGATCAGCAGCGAAAATCCGAGCGCATGCGGATCCCGCATCATGCGCAGCGTCTGCGCGAACGACACCGGCTCCGCCGCGGCCTGTTTCGATACCGGATAGCGCACCAGCAGCGCGATCGTGATCAGCACGCCGCACATGACCGCCGCGATCACGTACAGGTATTTCCATGACATGCCGGCCGTGATCAGCATCGCGACGATGGCCGGGCCGAGGATCGCGCCGACGCCGAAGAATCCCTCGACCATGTTCATCGTCGCCGTGTGTTCGCGCGAGGACTTCGAGATATCGCCAATCAGCGCAAGTGCGCCGATCTTGAAGATGCTGACCCCGAGTCCGGAGATCGCGAGCAACACGACGAAGAAGCCGAAGCTGTTGCCGAAGGCGAACAGCAGCGAGCCCGTGCCGTAGCAGATCAGGCCGAGCACGATCGTCGCCTTGCGACCGAGCCGGTCCGCGAGAAAGCCCAGCCCGAGCGCGCCCACGGCAATGGCCGCCATCGGCACGTAGTGGAAGGCGCCGGCCGCCTTCATGCTGAGGCGGAACTCCTCGATGATCTTCGGGATGACGCTTCCGACCGCGTCACTGGTCATCGCGAACATCAGGAACATCAGGCAGGTGAGCCATCGGATCAGGCGCGCATTGCGGTCCTGGCCCAGGTCGGCGCTGGCGTTCATCGGTGTCCCCCTCGATCCCGCGGTCCTGAAAAGACCCGCTTGCCATCGTACTACAATCGATTGCAGTATACCCGCCGTCGCCGAGGGGGCGGCATCCCGAGTCCGCGAGCCCGACCGTGCAGAACAAGGTCCAGCTGATCACTTATGTCGACCGCTTCGGCGGGGGCGGCCTGCGCGAGCTCGGTGCGCTGCTGCGCGGCCCGCTCGACGGCGTGTTCGGCGGCGTGCACCTGCTGCCGTTCTTCCACCGCATCGATGGCGCCGATGCTGGCTTCGACCCGATCGACCACACCCTCGTCGACGCGCGCCTCGGCGACTGGCGCGACGTGCGCGCGCTGGCCGGGCAGGTCGAGGTGATGGCGGACGTGATCGTCAATCACATGTCGTCCGAATCGCCGCAGTTCCTCGACTATTCGCAGCACGGCCACCAGTCACGCTATGACGGCCTGTTCCTGACCATGGACGCCGTGTTCCCGAAGGGCGCCAGCGAAGAGGACATGAAGCGCATCTACCGGCCGCGACCGGGGCTGCCGTTCACGCCCGTCACGCTCGCGAATGGCGAGGAGCGCGTGCTGTGGACCACGTTCACCCCGCAGCAGCTCGACATCGACGTGCGCCATCCGCAGGGCATCGCCTATCTCGACCGGATCCTGCGCACGTTCAGCGAAGCCGGCATCCGCATCGTGCGGCTCGATGCCGCGGGCTACGCGATCAAGAAGGCCGGCAGCAGCTGCTTCATGATGCCGGAGACCTTCGAGTTCATCGGCGAATTTGCCGCACGCGCACAGGCGCTCGGAATCGACGTGCTGGTCGAGATCCACTCGTACTACCGAAAGCAGATCGAGATCGCCGAGCGCGTCGGCTGGGTGTACGACTTCGCGCTGCCGCCGCTGGTGCTGCATGCGTTCGCGTTCGGCACCGCGAAGCCGCTCGCCGAGTGGATCCGCATCCGCCCGAAGAATTCGCTGACCGTGCTCGACACCCATGACGGCATCGGCGTGATCGACGTCGGCGCGGACCCCGCCGACCGCAACGGTCGCCCCGGGCTCGTGCCGCCCGCCGAGCTCGACCGCCTCGTCGAGATCATCCACGAGAACAGCCGTGGCGGCAGCCGCCAGGCCACTGGCGCCGCCGCCTCGAACCTCGACCTGTACCAGGTGAACTGCACGTTCTACGACGCGATGGCGCGCGACGACCTGCGCTACCTGCTCGCGCGCGCGATCCAGTTCTTCCTGCCCGGCATCCCGCAGGTGTATTACGTCGGCCTGCTCGCCGGACTGAACGATCTCGACCTGCTCGCAAAGAGCGGCGTCGGCCGCGACATCAATCGCCACTACTACAGCCACGCCGAGATCCACGCCGCGCTGCAGCGTCCCGTGGTGCGCGACCTGATCGGCCTGATCCGGCTGCGCAATGAACATCCCGCGTTCAGCGGCGCGTTCGAACTGATCGACGCACCCGCCGACACGCTGTGCCTGCGCTGGCGACAGGGCGCCGAATTCGCCGAACTGCGCGTCAATCTCGCCAGTGCCGCGTACCGGCTCGAGTACTCACGGCAGGGCGAGCTGCGACTGCACCGCTTCGAGTCCGCGGCCGATGCCGACGCCGCGGCCGGAGCCCCGGTCGCATAAATACAACAGAGGACTTTCACGCAATCGTTTGCTTTCAGGCTTGCAATCGATTGCAAACGCGACTAGCCTGCAACCGTCGCGAATCCGCCCATGGCATCAGCCCGGTGGACCGCGGGGACAAAATGAGGGGAAACAAGATGTCCGCAATTCGCAGGTTTCTGCGCGCGTCGTGCGCGTGTGTGTTCAGCCTTTCTGCCCTCGGCCTGGCCACCGCCAGCGCCCAGGATGCTCCCGCCGCCGAGGCCGCGAGCGAAGAACTCGAAGAGATCGTCATCACCGGCGTCGTGCGTCCGGTCAATCGCCTCGAGTCGAGCGTGTCCGTCAGCGCCGTGACCCTCGAGAGCATCGCCGAAGTGGCGCCGCGCTCCGTCGCGGAAATCTTCCGCAGCCTGCCCGGCATCCGCTCGGAATCTTCCGGCGGCAACGGCAACGCCAACATCACCATCCGCGGCATCCCGCTCGCCACCGGCGGCGCGAAGTACCTGCAGCTGCATGAAGATGGCCTGCCCGTCTGCGAATTCGGCGACCTGAACTTCGCCAACTGCGACAACTTCATCCGCTACGACTGGAGCATCGCCCGCGTCGAATCGGTGCGCGGCGGGTCTGCCTCCACGTTCGCCAGCAACTCGCCCGGCGGTATCATCAACCTGATCAGCAACTACGGTGGCGAAGAGCGCGGCAGCATCGGCGTCTCCATCGGTGCCGACTACGACGAAACCCGCACCGACTTCGAATATGGCGGCGCGTTCAACGACACGCTGACGTATCACATCGGCGGCTTCTACCGCACGGGCGAAGGCGTGCGCGACACCGGCTTCAACGGCGACAAGGGCGGCCAGGTCAAGTTCAACCTGACCAAGAGCTTCGACGGCGGTTACCTGCGCTTCTTCGCCAAGCACCTCGATGATCGCGTCACCACCTATCTGCCGTCACCCGTGCTCGTGAAGAGCAACGGCAGCTTCGGCCCCGTGCCCGGCTACGACGCCAGCAGCGAATCGCTGCACACGCCGAACCAGACTTCCGTCTCCACGTTCGATGCCTTCGGCAACCGCCGCCAGCGCAACGTCACCGACGGCATCCACTCCAAGGTGAAGTCGTTCGGCCTCGAGTTCAACCGCGAGTTCGAAGGCGGCTGGACCGTCAACAACAAGTTCCGCACCAGCGACGTCAGCGGCGGATTCATCTCGCCGTTCACCGACGGCGTCGGCACCGCCGGCGCACTCGCCGACTCCATCTGCGCCGGCTCGCCGAACGCCACCGTGATGGGCGTGTCCACCCCCGTCACCGGCTGCACCGGCACCAGCGTGACGATCGGCAGCGGCCCCGGCGCCGGCAGCGCGTACAGCCGCTCCGCGCTCGCGTTCAACAACCTGCTGTTCGACACGCAGTTCAACGACGTCGGCCTGCAGGTCAATGACCTGAAGATCACCAAGACCCTCGGAAATGCCGCCGTCACCGTCGGGTACTACACCAGCAAGCAGGCCGTCGACATCGACTGGACCAGCTGGCCGTTCTACCTGCAGACCGTCGAAGGTGGCGCCGCGCGCAACCTCACCGTGACGTCCACCACCGGCGCCGTCGTCGCGCGCGATGGCCTGTATTTCCCCGGCCTGCTGTCCTGGGCCTGGGACCTCGACTACGACACCACCGCGCCGTACCTGAACCTCGCCTGGGATCTCGATCGCATCAACGTCGACGTCTCCGTGCGCCGCGACGAGACCAAGGCACGCGGACAGGCCAGCCGCATCTGCTGCGGCAAGGGCGCCTTCGGCACCCCGCAGAACACCGGCATCCTCGTGGACCTCGACGGCAACGGCAACATCGACTTCTGGGAAGCGCGCGGCGTCGCCGTCGCCAACACCGTCGCCGGCCGCGACCTCGTCAACTACGACGCGGACAACACCTCGTTCTCCGTCGGCGGCACGTTCATGCTGAACGACGAGAGCTCCGTGTTCGCGCGCTACAGCCAGGGCGGCCGCGCCATCGCCGACCGACTGCTGCAGATCGCCGGCACACTGAACCCCGACGGCAGCCTGACCTCCACCACCGACGGCTACGACAACGTCGACCAGCTCGAGATCGGCTACAAGCTCAAGCGCGGCAACTATGCGATCTACGCCACCGCATTCAACACCGTGACCGAAGAGACCAACGCCGAAGTGACCAGCGGCCTGACCTTCGTGCGCGAGTACGAAGCGAAGGGCCTCGAGCTCGAAGGCAACTGGCGCAGCGACAACGGCTTCGGCGTCAGCGGCAACCTGACCTGGACCGATGCCGAGATCAGCAAGGATCGCAACAATGCCGCCGTCGTCGGCAACACCCCGCGACGCCAGGCCGACCTCATCTACACCATCACACCGTCGTGGCGGAATGACCGGTTGTCACTCGGCGCCACCCTGCAGGGTTCCACCAGCTATTTCGTCGGCGACGTGAACTCGCTGAAGCAGGACGGCTACACCCTCGTGCATCTGTTCGGCAACTACCAGCTCACCGACGCGCTGCGCGTCTCGCTCAGCGTCAACAACGCCACCGATGAATTCGTCGTGACCGAAGTGGAAGAGGGCGCCGCCGCCAACGGCAGCATCGTGCGTGCGAGGCCGCTCAGCGGCCGCTCGACCGCCGTCAGCTTCCGCTACGAGTTCTGAACCGCGGCGCGCAAGAGCCGCCAGAGACGTGATCGGCCCGGGGCCCCCCTCCGGGCCGATTGCGTTTCAGAGCGCCGCGACGTCGTAATCCGGCACAGCACCCGCAGAGGACGCCACCCGCGACGCCAGCTGCGCCGCACGCCGCAACGCGTGCGCCGGTGCCGCACGGCGCAGCGATTCGCCCAGCAGCATCGCGAGGAAGGAATCCCCCGCGCCCACCGTGTCCACCACCGTACAGGGGAAGGCCGGCTGCTCCAGCCAGACACCGTCCCGGTACCACAGCGCACCCGCTGGCCCGCGCGTGATGCACAGACTCGAGACACCGAAGCCGCGCTCCAGCGCCAGCTGTAGCGCGTGCGGATCCGCCGCACAGCCCAGCCAGTCGCCGAAGATCGCGCATTCGTCCTCGTTCAGCTTCACCAGATGAGCGAGCGCCAGAGAGCGTAGCGTCAGGTCACGGTCGATGTGCGGCGCGCGCAGGTTCGGATCGAAGACGCGGAAGCGCGCCACACGGGCCAGGTTCAGGATCGACGCGGAACTAGCCGGCGAGCGCTGACCCAGCGTGCCGAAAACCAGCGCATCCGACCCGCGCGCCGCGTCCAGCGCCACAGGCGATGCCACCAGCGCATCCCAGGCCGCCGGCGAGAGGAAGGAATAGGAGGCCGAGCCCGACGCGTCCAGCACCGCACGCGCCTCACCCGTCGGCAGCGCATCGTCGAACTGCAGCGCCGAGATATCCACCCCATGCGCCGCCGCCGCAGATGCCGCCTCACGCCCCAGCGCGTCCGAGCCCAGACGCGTGATCAGCAAGGAGCGCAGACCCAGCTTCGCCAGATGCGCCGCCACGTTGAAGGGAGCGCCACCGATGAAACGCCCGCGAGGCAGAACATCCCAGAGCGTCTCACCGACACAGACCACAGAAGGAGCAGGAGAGGCGGAAGGAGAAGAAGACATGCAGTGATTGTAAGACGCGCCGCGCCGCATATCATTCGTGGATGACCACCTACATCCAGAAGCCCACCGTCATCCCCGCCGCCGGCAGCAAACCCAAGCTCATCGAGGAGTACATCGGGCGCGTCAACACACCCGACGCCGTCACCGCCGGGGCGCCCAGCATCGCCAGGATGAAGAGTCCCGCAGGGTGGCTCGAGCCCGGCCAGACACCCGAGTTCGACGAGTACACCGTCGTGCTGCGCGGCACGCTACGCGTCGAAACCCGCCGCGACCATGCAATCCATCACATCGACGTCCACGCCGGCCAGGCCGTCATCACCCATGCCGGTGAATGGGTGCGCTACAGCACACCCGGCGAAGAGGGCGCCGAGTACATCGCCGTCTGCCTGCCCGCGTTCTCACCGGCGACCGTGCACCGGGAGGAGTGAAGAGTGCGGAGAGACCGCATCGATCGGACTGATCACGCCGCGACCCCCGCGGTTCAGCACGTGCGTATAGATCATCGTCGTGCTGACGTCCGAATGACCGAGCAGCTCCTGCACCGTGCGAATGTCGTAACCGCTCTCGATCAGATGCGTGGCGAAAGAATGACGCAGCGTGTGACAGGACGCCGGCTTGTTCAAACGAGCTGCACGCACCGCCTGCTGCATCGCGCGCTGGATGGCTTTCGGGTAGAGATGATGACGAATCGGACGGCCCGAGTAGGGATCGATGCAAAGCGACGGGGCCGGGAACACGTATTGCCACGGCCAGCTCACCGAAGCGTTCGGGTACTTGTTCGAAATCGCGTGCGGGAGAGACACGCCCGGATGACCCTCTCGCCGTTCCTTCAGGTACCAAGTGTGCAGGCGACGCAGATGTTCACCGAGGGCTGGAGCCAGCAGCTGCGGCAGCATCGTGATGCGGTCCTTGTCGCCCTTGCCGCCGCGGACCACGATCTCCTGCCGCTGGAAATCCAGATCCTTCACGCGAACCTGCAGACACTCACCGAGCCGCATGCCCGTGCCATAGAGCAGGCGAGCGACCAAAGCCTGCTTCGGCGGAAAGGCGTCCAGCACCCGCGCGACCTCGTCACGGGTCAGTACCACCGGCACACGCTGCCGCAGCGGAGCGCGCACCACGTCCGTCAGCCACGGCAGCTCGATCTCCAATACCGAGCGATAGAGGAAGAGAACCGACTGCAGTGCCTGGTTCTGCGTCGACGGCGACACGTTCCGATCCATCGCAAGGTGCGAGAGAAAGTCAGATAGATCGGATGCACCCAGATCGCGCGGATGCCGGCCGCGATGGAAGCGAACGTAGCGACGCACCCAGTTGATGTAGGTCTTCTCCGTGCGAAGACTCATGCGGCGCACGCGCATCGCCTCACGCATGACGTCGATCAAACGACGCGGCGGCGCCAGGGTGGGAGGCGTCTCACGAACGCCGATCCACTGGGGATGCGCAAAGAGCGCGACGCTGGTCGATGAAGACATGGCAAGTCCCTCCGCGATACCGATTGAACGGACTGAACTTATGCGACAGTCAGCTAACTCGGCAACTGTCAGATAACTTGGAAACACAGCCAAGTTATTCAAGGACATGCAAGGAATCAACTTGCATATATTCCCGATTCCGGCAGAAACTCGGCGCTGTGCTTTGTCCCCCAATAAATAGTTAGAGGCCGACTTGGACAGGCGTTCCCGCCCGAGGTAACGTAGGCGCATGGCAGACAGCGTCATCTCGGCGTCGGCAGACATAATGGGCGGCACACCGGTTTTCGCCGGTACGCGCGTGCCCGTTCAGACCTTGCTGGACTACCTTGAGGGTGGGGCCAGCATTGACGACTTTCTGGCCGGCTTCCCGACCGTGACGCGTCAACAGGTCGTGTCCTTCCTCGAGCGTGCCGCCCAACTCGCGGTGAATGACGCAGCGTGAGGGTACTGCTCGACGAATGCGTCGATGCGAGGCTCGCACCGTACGTCGTCGGGTATCAGGCGCGCACAGTTCATGATCAGGGCTGGGGCGGAACTACCAACGGCAAGCTTCTCGCCCTGGCTCAGCAAGAGTTCGACGTCTTCATTACCGTCGACCGCAATCTTTCATTTCAGCAGCATCTGCCCAAGTACGGCCTGGCTGTCGTCTTGATCCAGTCGCGTAGCAATCGCCTGGCCGATCTCTTGCCATTTGTGCCGCGTCTGATCGAGACAATTCCAATCGCCGGCAAAGGCGTTGTGACAGTGGTCGGCCTCTAACAACAAGCTGCAGCGCACGCGCGGGGCAGCTTCGGAGAGGGCGGATGGGTGAAGTTGGAAAGATAAAGTGCCTTCGCTGTGCGGCATCCCTGCCGCGCGTCGCTGAGCTTGGGCGTTAGACGCCTTCAGTTTGCCGCTTTCGGGCCGTCGGCGTAGCATCAGACCATGATCGACTGGAGCGCCTGCACTGCTGTGGAAAGAGACCCGAGCCGCGTTAGCGGCTCTTGGTTGTTTCGTGGCACCCGCGTTCCGGTCACGGCTCTGTTTGAGAACCTCGAAGACGGTGCCCAAGTCACCGATTTCGTTCAATGGTTCCCGGGTGTCACCCTGGAACAGGCTCGTGCCGTACTCGAACATGCGGCTCGCTCACTGAAAGTCGCGTAAATGCGCGTCCTGTTTGATCAGGGCACGCCCGGACCACTTCGAGCGTTGCTGACAAACCATATTGTCACCACCGTCTTCGAGCTCGGTTGGAGCCGGCTACAGAACGGCGAGCTCCTGCGAGAAGCGGAAACTGCTGGCTACGAGATCTTCGTGACCACCGACCAGAATCTGCGTTACCAGCAGAACATCACGGGTCGCAACCTTGCCATCGCAGTGCTCATGGCGGCGAGTTGGCCTCGCGTCGAGCGTCATGCACCGCACGTGGTCGCGCAGATTGATGCGCTGCCGCCTGGTGGGTATGTGGAGATTCCGATTCCCTGAAGGCGTCTAACAACAAGCTGCAGCGCACCCGCGGCGGTAGCTTCGGAGAGGGATGATGGGTCCAGTCCGAAAGATTAAAGTGCCTTCGCCGTACGGCATCCATGCCGCGCTGCGCTGAGCTTGGGCGTTAGGTGACAGTGAGCTCGCGCAAGGTGCTCTTCGTTTGCAGCCAGAATCAGCTACGTAGCCCTACCGCTGAGCAGGTCTTCTCATCGTGGCCAGGGATTGAGGTTGCCTCTGCTGGCACCGATCGCACTGCCGCTGTGCCGGTTTCACCAGAGCTGTTGCAGTGGGCGGATACGATTTTTGTTATGGAGAGAACCCACATCAATCGCATTCGGAAGCGATTTGGGTCATATCTCAAGAACCAGCGGGTGATTTGCTTGAGCATTCCCGACGAATTCGAATACATGGATCCGCGCCTGATAAAGTTGCTTCAGGCGGTCGTTCCGCCTCATTTGTAGCTCGTAGTGAAGGATCGACTGTCACCTAACAAGTCGCTGGAGCGGACTCGATAGTTCCTTCGGTTTGGTGGACACCCTGATCTAACAATCAGGAGTGTCAAATGGGAAAGCCAGGACCACGTACGACGGCTCGCTACAGCGAGCACTTCAAGGCGATGGCCGTTCGATTGAGCCAGATGTCCGGCATTGCCGTGCGGGATGTTGCTGAGTCTCTTTACATCCACCCATTCATGTTGTCTCGTTGGCGTAAGCAAGCGCGCGAGGGACTGATCATGGCGAAGAATGTGAAGCTGGATGCAGAAGTGGCGGCCGAGCTCAAGGCGCTGCGCAAGCTCAAGAAAGAGCACGAGCAGCTGAAGATGGAGCATGACCTCCTAAAAAAAGCCATCGCCTTCACTTCAGCTCGAAGAGCGAAGTCTTCGCCTTCCTCGAGCACAGTGAAGGCTCGCATTCGATCCGAATGATGTGCCGCTTGTATGGAGTTAGTGCGGCTGGCTTCTATGCGTGGAAGGCGCGGTCGATCAGTCAGCGTTCTGTTGAGGACGAACGCCTGGTCAAGCAGATCCGACAGATCCACACCGAGAGCCGTGAGACCTACGGCAGTCCCCGCGTGCACGAGTCGCTGCGCCGACAAGGCGAGGCAGTGGGCAAGCGCCGGGTCGAGCGAATCATGCGTCAACGTGGCATCCGGGGCTGCTCGGCAGACCTGTACCGGAAGCTTCCGGGAATGGGAAAGTTCTACGGCATGACCGGATGCCGTGCGCACGAGGCTGACGTCACTGCACCCGACCAAGTGTGGGTGTCAGATGTGACGTACCTGAAGGTTGAAGGAGAGTGGCGCTACCTCGCCACGGTGATGGACCGTCACTCCAGGAGGCTGCTGGGCTGGGCACTGTCTGCGTTCAAGGGCGTGGACGTTGTACGCAGGGCACTACGCGCAGCGCTGCGCACACGCAGACCCAGGCCAGGCACGATCTTCCACAGCGATCGAGGATCAGAATACCTGGCGTACGCGGTGCGAGAGCAGCTGGATCAGGCGGGCATGGTGCAGTCCGTGAACAGATCCCGACGTATGACCGACAACGCGCACATGGAGTCGTGGAACAAGACGATGAAGTCGGATCTGTATCATCGGCAGGCGTTCCAGAGCGACGAGCAGTTGCGAGGCGCCATCCAAAGCTACATCACCTTCTACAACCACTATCGCTTGCACTCGGCGCTCGGGTATCGTTCACCCGTCGAGTTCGAGAGCAGTGTTCACTAACAGTAGGGTGTCCACTTTTGCGTAGGAACTTCCCGCGCGGGGTGGCTTCGGAGAGAGCAGATGGGTGAAGTCGGAAAGATAAAGTGCCTTCGCTGTACGGCATCCATGCCGCGCTGCGCTGAGCTTGGGCGTTGAAGCTGTAGAAATTATCTTTTCGAAAACGAGAGTTGCTCTCGCCATTCCGCTTGGTGAACGTGCAGCGAGCCGATCTCGATGATCGATCCGATTCCCGCGATGTCTTCTCAGCTCTTCGTGCCGATCGTCCCGTATCGCATCAGCTTCTCGATGTTGTGAACCAGGCAGTACAACTTCCACTGCGTGTCGACCTTGCGCCGACCGCGCAGCGTGAAGCGGTCCAGTCGTTTGTTGTGGCGCAAATTGGCGAACACCGGCTCGACGACGGCGAATCTTCGTCCGTACCGACGACGTCCTTCGGGACTGTCGATCTTGCGCTTCATGCGCGCGGTGGCGGTCTCGGGTGCATCAGAGGCTTTGCCTCGGAAGAACGTGACCTGTCGTCCGGCATCCTTCTCAGGATGTCGAAGGCATTTGGTGCGCAGTGGGCATGACCGACATGTCGAGTCGGCGGCACGGAACCGATCTCCGATGAAGCCGCGCTTGTCGCGGTGTGTCCCGCTTCTCTGCATCGGCTTGCCGGCGGGGCAGACGCAGGTGCGCTGCTCGGGATCGAACGTGAAGTCGGCCGGGGTGAACAACGTCGGCTTGTCCGAGGCGGGCGATTTGTCGTGCAGCGGATCCGGATCCTGCTGATGCCGATCTTGCGTGGCAAATCGCTCATCGCGGCGGCGCATGCCGTTGTCAGCGACCAGCGCGTCGATGCCCTGAGCCTCGAGCGTCTTGAGGTTCTGCTCGCTGTGGTAGCCGGCATCGGCCGTGATCAGCGATGCGGGACGGAGTACGTCCTTCATGCCCTCGACGACACCGAGCAGCAGTTCTTGCTCTGAGCCCGTGCCATGCGCCTGCGCTTCGACAATGACTTGGTGCCGTGCATCCACCGCGGCGACGCCGGTGTAGCCCTGCAGCACGCCCTTGGAGGTGGCCATCTTGGCCGACTCGTTGTCGGTGAGGTTGCTCTTGCGGATCGAGCCACTCGGTCCCTGGCGATCCGCGTGGTGTGACAACCACTCGCGCAGCTTCTGCGCCTCGCGCTGCAAACCTTCCAGGCGCTGCGCCTGCTTGGTCTGCAGATCCGCTTCGACCGGCTTGTCGTCCTGATCGCGGTGTCGCTGCAGCATCACCGTCGCTGCCGCCTCAAGCTTGTCGAGCTGCTTCTGGAACTCTGCCCGCGTGCCGCTGCGCGCCTTGGCCGCGTTGCTCGGCAGCTTCACGCCGTCGATCGCGAACATCTCCCGACCGATCAGTCCCTGGCTCTGGCAGATCGACAGCACCGCCGCAAAGACCTGCGCAATGTCCTTCTCTCGTCCGCTCACGAACGCCGCGATCGTCGTGAAGTGCGGCGCGCTGTCGCCGCTCAAGGCCATGAACGTCACGTGATCGCGGCAAGCTCGCTCGATCGCGCGGCTGCTGACGATCCCCTGCGAGTAGGCGAATAGCACGACCTTCAGCAGCATCGCCGGTGGATAGGCCGCCGATCCGCGCTCGTCGTTGTGGTAGTGCGCGTCGAAGTGCGACAGGTCCAGCTCGTGATCGATCAGATGTGCGAGTGCATGCTCGAACGTCCCGGGCAGCAGCTGGCGGCTCAGATCCACCGCCAGCAGCTTCATCCCCTTGTCCACGTCCTTGTATCGGGCCATGCCGTCGATCCCCCAGTCACATATGTCAGAACTTCGACCGGGCATTGCGGCCCGAGTTCTTCAGCGGCATGATCAGAGCATGAATTTTCTACAGCTTCGTTAGGCGTCACTCGGGTGCTTGCGCTTTGGCGAGTGCTACTTTAGTATCACTTTATGCGTACCGAGCTCGTCACCACATTAAAGCGCCAAGCCACCGAACTGTTGGATGAGCTGGAGCGCAGCCGCGAACCGATCCTAATCACGCAGCACGGACTTCCTAGCGCGTACTTGGTGGACGTTGAGAGCTACGAGCTACTGCAACGCCGAATGAAGCTGTTGGAAGGTATCGCCCGCGGAGAGAAGGCCATTGAGGAGGGCCGAACCGTTTCTCACGCCGACGCGAAGAAGCGCATGTCTCGATGGCTGAAGTAATCTGGACCGAACCCGCGCTTGCCGATCTGGACGCTATTGCTGACTACATCGCGTTAGATAATCCGAAAGCTGCTAGAGATCTCGTGGCGCGAGTCTTTAGTCATGTCGACCAACTCGAATCCCATCCGCTCAGCGGCCCAAAGCTGCCGGAGTTTAAGGGATGGCGCTATCGTCAGATCACTGAGCCACCTTGTCGAGTGATCTACCGCCATGAGAAGAACCTCGTGCATATTGTGCACGTGGTGAGGGGCGAGCAATTGCTCGACAAGCGACTGGTGGGGCGCCGCGGCAAGACGATACCCAAGAAGTGACGCCTAACAACATATATGGACTCCTTCCGCAAGTAAGCTGAGCGATCGAATCAAAGCGGCCCACGAGACCGATTGCAAACGTATATCCGTCCTGTTGATGAGCGCTGCGTTGAAGCAGGCTCTGGACATCATGAGAGTCGCCGACGCGCCGCCAATCGCTGAGAACGGCCTCAAAGGGCCACAGTTGTTATCGGCGTGAGCGCGTCGGGGACCGATCCGCGGGTTCATGAGAGTGATCGCTGCAACGGTGTGCGAGAAGTTGAAACGTTGTTACGTCGAGAGCATCAGCGAGCGAGGGCCCAGTTGCCGTTGAACTCGCGCTGATGCTTCCAGGTGACCCAGGCGATGCGCGCGAGCTTGTTGGCGAGCGCGACAGCGGCCTTGTTGTGACCGCGCCGCTCCTGCACATCGAGCGCCCACTGACGCAGTCGATCGATTGGACGCCCACGAGCCAGAGCGTTGCGGGCGGCGAGCAGCACGGCGCGTGCACCGTGGATCAGGAGCGTGCGCAGATACACGTCGCCGCGCTTGTCGATGCGACCGAGATGTCGAGTGTTACCACTGGAATGTTCACGGGCCGTGAGACCGATCCAGGAGGCGAGATGCCTGGCCGTCTGGAATCGGTGGACATCGACGACCGTCGCGCGCATCGCGGTGGCGGTGAGCGGCCCAATGCCAGGGATCTGCAGGAGCTGCGTGATCACGGGATCTTCGCGCGTCAGTGCAGTGAGCTGGCGCTCGCAGGTCTGCATGCGCGCATCGAGCTCGGCGATCTCGCCGAGCAGATCGTGAACGATCGGGCGCAGCGCAGGCGGGATCGCGCTGTCGGCGAGTGCGAGATGCTCACGCACTCGGGTGAGACCGGAACGAGCCCCGACGGGGATCGCCATGCCGAACTCACGCAAGCATCCGCGCAGGCTGTTGATGCGTGCGGTGCGCGTGCGCATCCACTGCGAGCGGACCCGGTGCAGCTGCAGGATCGTCTGCTGCGCTTCGGTCTTGATCGGCACCGCCTGAATGTCCTGGGAGCGCTGCGCCTCGAGCAGCGCGCTCGCATCGGCGCGATCGGTCTTGTTGCGACGGACGTAGGCCTTGACGTACTGCGCCGGCAGCAACCGCACGGTGTGGCCGAGCGCCGTGAACACGCGGCCCCAGTGATGGGCACTGCCGCAGGCTTCCATGACGATGTGGCAGGGCGGTCTGTTGACGAAGAATCGGGAAAACGCGCCGCGGGCGAGCCGCCGGCGCTCGATCAGCCGCCCGTCGGGGCCTGCGATCGCGAGTTCGAAGTCGTTCTTTGCCAAATCAATAGCGACAGTCGTAGCATCCATCTCGGACTCCTTCTGTATCGGGCTGCCTGAACACGCACATGCTCAGCTTGGCACAACGATGCCGTCGTCTCGGTCGGAAGGAGTCCATCTCATCACTGCAGCGCACGCGCGGAGCAGCTTCGTAGAGCGCAGATGGGTGAAGTCGGAAAGATAAAGTGCCTTCGGTGTGCAGCATCCCTGCCGCGGTTCGCTGAGCTTGGGCGTTAGGCGGCAGTTGTTGCGCGTCGCGCAACGCGCTATACTTCGCCGGTGATCCAGTCGTTCCGGCACAAGGGGCTCAGGCGCTTTTACGAAACAGGAAGCGTTGGGGGCATTCAACCCAAGCATGCGAAGCGGCTGCGGCTATTGCTCGTGGCTCTGGAGACGTCGCAAGTAGTGGGGGATATGGATGTGCCCGGCTTTCGACTTCACCCACTGAAAGGGTCGGAGCGAGGACGCTGGTCAGTATGGGTGAACGGCAATTGGAGACTGACCTTTGAATTTCGAGATGGTCAGGCTTATGTCTTGGACTACGAGGATTACCACTGATGGCTATGCACAATCCCCCCCATCCGGGAGAGTTCATTTCGGGCGTCTACTTGGACCCGAACGGCATCAGCGGGCGTGAGCTCGCGACGAAGCTCGGTGTTTCGCCGTCAACTCTGAATCGAGTGCTTACGGGACGTAGCAGTATCAGTCCGGAGATGGCGCTGCGACTCTCGAAGTGCCTGGGGCGTACCCCCGAGAGCTGGCTGGCCATGCAGCACGGATTTGACCTTTGGCAAGCCAAGAAAAGTGTTGATCTGCGGGATGTTGAATCGCTGAAGCTGACTGCCGCCTAACAACAAGCTGCAGCGAAAGCGCGGGGTAGCTTCGGAGAGGGCAGATGGGTGAAGTCGGAAAGATAAAGTGCCTCCGCCGCACGGTATCCATGCCGCGCGTCGCTGAGCTTGGGCGTTAGGCGTCCGTAAGCCAGTGCCCATGAGCCGCCCGAAGCTGCAATGGTTCCTCGCCGCAATGCTGCTAATCAACCTTTGCGTTGTGCCGTTCGGGTTCCTTTCAGGCAGCCTCACACTCAAGGGCAACCCGCTCTTCATACTGCTACTCGTTGCGATCCCGAGTGTGATCTCGCTGGTGTCTCTGTATCTCTTCTTCGTACGCAAACCGCTGTGGCTGACGAATTCCGCAGTCCTGTACTTCGTTCAGATCCTCTACGTCACGAGCGAGGGTCGCGGCTTCGGCTTCCGTTACGGTCTTTCACTGCCCTTCAGATTCGCTGGAGACGCAGCGAACGGAGTCTTCTTGAATCTTCTTGCCACTGTGCTATTTGTCTTGACGCTCGTGGCGATGCGTTCGGTCAACGGCGCCAACGCTGCCCCGAGAGTTGCGGACGCCTAACAACATATATGGACTCCTTCCGCAAGTAAGCTGAGCGATCGAATCAAAGCGGCCCACGAGACCGATTGCAAACGTATATCCGTCCTGTTGATGAGCGCTGCGTTGAAGCAGGCTCTGGACATCATGAGAGTCGCCGACGCGCCGCCAATCGCTGAGAACGGCCTCAAAGGGCCACAGTTGTTATCGGCGTGAGCGCGTCGGGGACCGATCCGCGGGTTCATGAGAGTGATCGCTGCAACGGTGTGCGAGAAGTTGAAACGTTGTTACGTCGAGAGCATCAGCGAGCGAGGGCCCAGTTGCCGTTGAACTCGCGCTGATGCTTCCAGGTGACCCAGGCGATGCGCGCGAGCTTGTTGGCGAGCGCGACAGCGGCCTTGTTGTGACCGCGCCGCTCCTGCACATCGAGCGCCCACTGACGCAGTCGATCGATTGGACGCCCACGAGCCAGAGCGTTGCGGGCGGCGAGCAGCACGGCGCGTGCACCGTGGATCAGGAGCGTGCGCAGATACACGTCGCCGCGCTTGTCGATGCGACCGAGATGTCGAGTGTTACCACTGGAATGTTCACGGGCCGTGAGACCGATCCAGGAGGCGAGATGCCTGGCCGTCTGGAATCGGTGGACATCGACGACCGTCGCGCGCATCGCGGTGGCGGTGAGCGGCCCAATGCCAGGGATCTGCAGGAGCTGCGTGATCACGGGATCTTCGCGCGTCAGTGCAGTGAGCTGGCGCTCGCAGGTCTGCATGCGCGCATCGAGCTCGGCGATCTCGCCGAGCAGATCGTGAACGATCGGGCGCAGCGCAGGCGGGATCGCGCTGTCGGCGAGTGCGAGATGCTCACGCACTCGGGTGAGACCGGAACGAGCCCCGACGGGGATCGCCATGCCGAACTCACGCAAGCATCCGCGCAGGCTGTTGATGCGTGCGGTGCGCGTGCGCATCCACTGCGAGCGGACCCGGTGCAGCTGCAGGATCGTCTGCTGCGCTTCGGTCTTGATCGGCACCGCCTGAATGTCCTGGGAGCGCTGCGCCTCGAGCAGCGCGCTCGCATCGGTGGGATTCCCCTGCCTCTGCTGACACCGAGGTTAGGTACGATGATGATCTCGGAGGTGTCAGATGGGAAGGCGTGTATTTACGCCGGAGTTCAAGCACGAGGCAGTCAAGCTGGTGCGGGAACGAGGCATGACGGTGACGCAGGCGTCGAAGGACCTGGGCCTTCACGTCAACGTGTTGCGCAAGTGGGTGAAGGACGCGAAGGAGAACGGCGGAGCCGCGTTTCCGGGTCGAGGCAAGCAGAGACCGGACGATGCGGAGCTGTCACGGCTTCGGCGTGAGCTGGCCAAGACGAAGGCGGAGCGCGACATCCTAAAAAAAGCCATCGCCTACTTCGCGAAGGAGCCTCGGTGAGGTTCGAGTTCATCGCGAAGCACCGAGGGGCATGGCGGACGAGTGAGTTGTGCGAGGCTCTCGGTGTCTCGCGTGGTGGGTTCTATGACTGGCTGAAGCGGCCTGAGAGCCAGCGCAGTCGCGACAACCGACATCTCACGGTACAGGTTCGGGCGAGCTTCGAGGAGAGCGATCGGACGTACGGCAGCCCGCGCGTCTGGCGTGATCTTCGCGCCCTGGGTTATCGCTGCGGCGTGCACCGCGTTGCACGGCTCATGCTTGCTGCGGGCCTGCAGGCCCGCAGCAAGCGGCGCCGACTGCCGTTCGATCATGGTGTGCGCCCCGAGCACGCGATCGCGCCCAACCTGCTCGATAGGCAGTTCGAAGCGACAGCACCGAACCAACGTTGGGTCGCGGACTTCACGTACATCTGGACGCACGAGGGCTGGCTGTACTTCGCGGTGGTGCTCGATCTGTTCTCGCGACGCATCGTCGGATGGTCGATGAGCAGCCAGATGACATCTCAGCTCGTGACCGATGCACTGATGATGGCGCTGTGGCGACGTGGTCGACCCCAGGAGCTGATGCATCACTCGGACCAGGGCAGTCAGTATACGAGCGAAGCGTTCCAGCGACTGCTGTCCGAACATGGCATCACCTGCAGCATGAGCCGCTCGGGCAATGTGTGGGATAACTCGGCGATGGAGAGCTTCTTCTCGAGCCTGAAGACTGAGCGAGTGCATCGCAAGACCTACAGCACTCGGGACGAAGCCAAAGCAGACGTGTTCGACTACGTGGAGAGGTTCTACAATCTGCGGCGTCGGCACTCGACACTTGGATATCTGAGTCCTGCGGAATACGAAAAGACCGCAGACTCAGCTTAGGACGGTGTCAGTGGAAGCGGGGGAATCCCAGCTGCTCGCCAAGGCGCTGCGCATCCCGTCTTCCGACCAGCAAGCACTTCTGCTCGCCGAAGGTGACGCCGAGCGCTTCTCGGCCTGGACGGTGGAGCGCCGTTCAGCAACAGAAATTCTCATGGATGCAGGACAAACCCGTTCATGGCTCAGCGTCAGGCTCGACGGTGAGCAAAACGGTTCAACGACACTGTTCTTCGGCTCCGCTGTTGTCCCAGTGCGGCCAGGCGGCAAGTTCGGGATGGCATTCCACGCACTGGTCGGTTTCCACAGGCTCTACTCCCGGGTATTGCTGTCATCAGCTTCGAAGCGCGTCGTGGCCATGCGAGAGAAGCGCGGTGCCGCCTGACAACACTGGGCAGCTCGCGGCTGCGCTTGGCAGGTATGCGTCTGTCTAGGTTCACCCCACTACCGATCGCAGTGGGGTTGCTCGCGTACCCGAGCGTCCAGTACGCAGTCGCGATTCCAGACGGTCCTTCCACGGACTACTTTGGGTTTCCCCTGCCATGGAATGCACGAGGCATCGCCAACTCCATGACGAAGGACTTGTTCGTGATCCCACTGCTCCTGGATATGGCAATCTACATGGCGGTTGCATTCTGGCTCTGGCGCTGGCTCGAACCGCGTCTCGCCAAGAAAAGCACCGGATTCCGGCGAGCCCTCCTCGTTGGAACATGGGCGTATGGAGCGGTGGCGTTTGTGTTCATGGCAGGCATGCTCGTGGTGCAGGACTGCGTCCCAAGCCTGTGGTACCGGCACACACCGTCGAGTTTGATTGGCATCACCGTAGGTATCAGTTTATGACTCAGCGCAGGAGGAGATCCGGGACTGCCTTGCCGAGCGCGGCTGGTACTCGCTGGCACCGATTGCCAGCTCATTCCAGGGCGTTTTGCGGTGGTGCCAGAAGCACGCGGCGGCCCTGTGAAATCAGTGATATTGCGCACCCCGGCGCCTGAGCGCTAGGCCTGCTGGACACGCCATGCCACATCAACTCGAAGCACTTCGAATCCAGATTGCCAATGCAGTTCGTAAGGCCGCAGCGGAATTGCGCAGCGACAATGCCGAGCTGTCTGGCTTTGCGCTATGCACCGACGACGATGTCAGGACGCTTTACCACGTCGCCTGTACGCGGGATTGGGTGCGCGAGAACGAGGTGGACTATCCGGAAATCGGACTCATCTACGTTGAGTGGACCCACTCCGCAGACGACGAACCATTCGATGCCATCAGCCGGCAGTTTGCCTCACTTGCAGATGCGGACTATGCGAATGATGCCGATTGGGCAGCGGCGAGAGACCAGCGCTTCGATCTTCTCGTCGCCGCCCTGCGCCATTGTCGGGAGGTCGGAGCGTTCGCTCCAGATACGCTGCTTTGCGCAGGAAGCACCGACCCCTCGGAACATCTCGAGGCGTTGGCCATGAGAGGGGTGGAGTCAGTGAACACCGCAGACATTGCGAGGCAGTTTGCGAGCGCACTTGGGTACGAGAAGCATCAAAGGCGGGCCTGACCATGCGCTGCACCAGCTGAGCCAGGATGCGTTCATACCTTCTTGCAGCCGCCGTTGTCGCCGTCATCGTCGGGATCGTTCACTCCCTGCTCGGCGAGGCTCTCATCTTCCGAAAGCTGCGAAGCGGTACGGTGGTACCTGACCATTCAGCGCCGCCTTTGCAGGAGCGCAACATCCGAATCCTCTGGGCCACCTGGCATCTGGCGAGCGCTTTCGGCTTTGGCTTCGCTGCCATCCTGCTGTCCATGGCCACAAGCGAGTCAGCACCGGATCCAACAATCCTCTGGGCGATTGTCCTCGCGTTCATGACGGCGTCGGGGCTGGTGCTGTTTGGAACGAGAGGTCGGCACCCCGGCTGGATTGGATTGCTCGCGGTTGCCGTACTCACTTGCCTTGGCGGCGTCGGCTGAGATCATGCGGCCGGTCCTGTGCAGTGCGATGGCAATCTCTATGCTGCTCGCTGCTGCGGCCACGCTCGCCGCGGACACGCCACCGGCTACACGATTCCTCTACGACGAAGTCCCATGGAGCCAGTCGATCAAGCCTGCATGGTCGAGCGAACTGATCAGACGCCTGCCCGAGATTTCCGCGTTGTGGGCGTCCGTGAGTCCCGCGTTGGTCGCAGCCGTCACGGCCGCGACGAAGAAGCCGTTCTCGGCTCCGAAGACGGTCCACCTGACATTGACGGATCGACCCTCCAACTCATTCCTGGGCGTGACGGTGAACATGCGATACGCACTGCGCAGCTTCACTGCCACGCCGGTGCCGATGCGCTACAAGATCGACACGGTCTTTCATGAAGCACTCCACGGGTTCATCTCCATGAACACCCCTCGAGGATCGCCGCTTCTGGCGCGCCACACCGCGGAGTCGACCTGCGTGCGCAATCATCTGCATCTGCTCTCCCTCCAGAAGGACGTTCTGCTGCGCACGAACGACATTGCGGCGCTCGAACAGGTCGTGGTCATCGACAGCCAGCTGCCGTCGGGATGCTACAAACGCGCATGGGCCATCGTGAATGCGACACCTGGGACCTATCGGCAGTATGTTGCGGAGCTGTCGCAGTGAAGCCCGTCTCTTCAGATGCTGCTGAGATCTCCATTCCGCTGAGCCGACTCAAGATCGGGCTGATGCTCGGCGGAGCCATCCTCTTCGTGCTGATCGGGCTCTGGCTTTTTCAGATGAGCGACGAGGAGATCCTGGCGCAGCGACGCTGGAACATCCCGTGGTTCGTCCATGGAATGGGGGTAGCGTGCATTGTCTTCTTTGGTCTGTGTGCCGTGCTTGCGGCCAGGAAGGCTTTCGACCGCAGGCCCGGACTCGTGCTCGATGCCCATGGACTGTTGGACAACGCGAGCGCAGTCAGTGCGGGACTGATTCCCTGGGCCGAAGTCACCGGCTTCGGCATCTACCAGGCGCAGAGTTCGCGAATGCTGGTGATTTTCGTTGAAGACCTGCAGAAGTATGCGGCACGCGGCGGTGCCATCCGCCGCCGCCTCAACGCAATGAACATGAAGCTGTGCGGGAGCCCGCTGGTCATCTCGTCGTCCACCCTGTCCATCGGCTTCGACGAACTGCTCGCGCTCTGCGAAAGGTACCGGCATCAGTATGGCGGCGGAGCCTGATTCTCGCCCCGGCCCTTCCGGCATTGCCGATCGTCGATCTGCTTGGGATGATGGGACTCCACAGAGGCCGCCCTCAGGAGCAATCCATGCCCGCTGACGTCAAATCGAAGGGTCCCGCTTCCTATTTTCCGTCGATCGAAAAGACCTACGGCAAGCCGATATCCCACTGGATGACGGTGCTGCGCAAGGCGGGGCCGTTGAAACACATGGAACTGGTCGCCGTCCTGAAGACCGAGCACAAACTCGGGCATGGTCACGCGAACGCGCTCGTCGCCCACTTCCTGGCCCATTCGAATTGAATTCGGCGGTGCCGCGCACCACCCTGCGCGATGCTTTCTTCCTGACGTTGGGTACCGCGTTTCTGGCCATTGCGGTCGCGGGATTTTCGACGACGTTCTTCTTCCCGCTGGCGCGCGGCATGTTCTCGGCGCCTCTCGTGGTCTATGTTCATGGAGCGATGCTGTTCGGATGGCTCGCGCTCTTCATCATGCAGTCGACGCTGATACGGGCCCGCGCACACGACATTCATCGCCGATTCGGCTGGGCCGGAGCCGTCCTCGCCGCCGGAATCGTCGTATCCGGCGTGCTGGTCGGTCTGTACGCGACGCGACGGGACCTGGCTGCCACGGGAGAGGACTGGCCCTACGGCGGCTTCGTGAACATCGTGATCGAGATGATGGTCTTCGGATTGCTGGTGGGCGCGGCCGTGTTGTCGCGCCGGCAACCCGAACATCACAAGCGCTATCTGGTCCTCGCCACGATCTCGGCGCTGGGTCCGGCGTGGTTTCGCTTTCGGCACTTCATGCCCTTCGTCCCGAATCCCGTCGTCACGTTCTCGCTGGTGGCCGACGCTGTTCTGCTGATCGTCGCCGCGCGGGACTGGCGAGTACTCGGGCGCGTGCATCCTGTCTATGTCTGGGCGGGTGGTACGATGGTGGCGATTCATCTGATCGAGCTGGCCGCAGCTGACGGTCAGCTCTGGCTGCGGTGGGGCCGATGGTTGCTGACGGGAGCCGTGTCATGAACGATTCGAGCAAACCTTCCAGGGCCACCGTCTTTCTCTGCTACGACGGCAGTGCACTGGACGCCGCGGAGTTCTATGCCGCCACATTTCCGGACAGCGCGATTAGGACGGTGTCCCGTGCGCCCGGTGATTATCCGGCCGGCAAGCAGGGCGACGTCCTGACCGTCGAATTCACGGTCTGCGGAATCACCTGCGTCGCCCTGAACGCGGGAGGATCGTTCAAGCATACGGGAGCCTTCTCGTTCCAGATCGCAACCGAGGACCAGGAGGAGACCGATCGCCTGTGGAACGCGATCGTTGGCAATGGCGGCGAAGAACTCGCCTGCGGCTGGTGCAAGGATCGATGGGGCGTGTCCTGGCAGATCACGCCGCGCGCGCTGACGTATGCGATGGCGGATCCTGATCCCGCGGTGCGCAAGCGCTGCTTCGATGTGATGATGACGATGCGGAAGATCGACATCGCCTCGATCGAAGCCGCGCGAGGTACAAGGTAATGTCCCTGACGCTCTTCCATCACCCCTTGTCGTCTTACTGCCAGAAGGCGCTGATCGCCTTGTATGAATTGGGTGTGCCTTTCGACGCGCGCTTCGTGGACCTGGGCAATCCAGAGCATCGCGCGATGCTCGCCACGCATTGGCCGCTGTGCAAGTTCCCCGTTCTGCACGATGCCGCGCAGAATCGCAGCATTCCGGAATCTTCCGTGATCATCGAGTACGTCGACCACAAGTATTCCGGGACGTCGCACCTGGTGCCGGCGGACGCCGCCAGCGCGATCGAGGTCCGGTTGTGGGATCGGATTTTCGACAACTACATCCAGACGCCGATGCAGCAGATCGTGGCCGACCGGCTGCAACAGTCGAACGCGGACATGTCAGCGCAACGCGGGCTGCTGGAATCGACCTATCGCGTGATCGACCGTCAGGTCGCTACGCATCGGTGGGCTGCATCGGACACGTTCAGTCTCGCCGACTGCGCCGCGGCTCCCGCGCTGTTCTATGCGAGCACGATCCAGCCTTTTCCGGCGGAGCTTCATCACCTTGCTGCCTATTTCGAACGACTGATGGCGCGACCGTCCGTCATGCGTGCGATCGCAGGTGCCGAGCCTTACTTTTCGATGTATCCGTTCGCCGATGCGATTCCGAGCCGATTCCGGACGTCTGCCACTTAGCCGGGCTGAAGCGTCAGCTGAAGGCAGTGCGTGTCTTCAGCAGCTCCCATTCCTGCTCCGACGGGAACGAATCGACACGCCAGCGCACGGGATCCTCCGCCGTCTGCTGCATGTGTGCGCCACAGATCTCGAAGACCGACGCTTTTGGAACCAGCAGCGTGTCGTACTTCGCCGGTCCCAGCACGCGATTGATCGCGTACAGATCGGTGTCCGGGAGCAGCGTCAGGACGTCCTGAGTCCAGGTGCTGTAGGACAGCACCTGTGTGCCACCCTCGCGACTGATCAGCTGCACGGAGGCGACGAAGATATCGACGCCGGTCCGTTCGAACATGGCGTTCAACGCGGACTGCTGATCCGAGTACAGCGTGGCTTCATCGATGCGCTTGATTCGGTGCAGCGTGACGGCGTCAGCGCCTTCGAGCTCCGGCGTCGTCAGCGAGGTTCCATCCCAGCGCCAGAGTACCGGCGGCATCGGCCAGGGCTTCTGCTGCAGGGCCGATTCGGCCTCCTGCAGCAGGGCTGCGAGACCGCCGGGCTCTTCGGAGCCGGTGGCGAGCAGGATGCCGCGATTGGGGGCGATCAGCCAGGCGTGACCGCGCGCGGGTATGCTCGAGAGTACATCCGTACGCAGCACCATGGATTCCTGATAACCCTCCGCAGACTCCAGCACCCAGAGTCCGGGTGCGAGCTTCGACCACGTCGGCTTCGGTAGCGCCTGCAGATTCTGCTGTGCTCGCGTGCGCGCGGCTTCGGCGGTGACGCCCCAGGTATCCAGCAGGTCCCGCGAGCATTGGGCGATCGCGCTGCCGAGGTCGTAGCTGATGCGAATGACGAGTGGTGGCATCCACGGCAATTCGAGGCGCGGGCTGAACACGCCGCCGCCATCCCGACTGCGGGTTTCCAGCTGGAACCCGTCACGGCCATCCCGGACCAGCGGCAGGATGCTCTTCTGTGCAAGCGACCAGAGCTTGGGGATCTCGCGGAACGCGTCGGACATCATCGCGGAGTACTTGTCCAGCAGAGCCGGGCGATCGCCGCGCGGCGCCTGGCTGTACTCGCGGAACATGTTCACGAGGTTGACGACCTGGCCGTCGCGCAACTTCAGTTGGCTCTCGGCAGCGTCGAACGTCCATCCGTGCTCGCCGCCGGCAGCGGCGCGATCGATCAGTGTCCGCGCAAATGATTCGACACTGGGTTTGCCCAGCAGGGAATCCAGAAAGCCCATGGTTCGACAGCTCCGCGTGAAATAGTGGTCTGGGTGCCCAGTGTGCCAGAATCACGCAAAACGCCGGCAGTGCGTAAGATTCGAGGTCCGATGAAAGCAAGAGCCGCAAGCCTTCTGCAGCGACTGCCCGGTCCCGTCACCTCGCAGTGGCCCCAGGGCGAGCGCTTCATCGAGGCCATGCGTCATGGCTCGATGTCCGTCGAGCTCTACGCGCCACGGAACCATGATCCGCAGACACCGCACGAGCAGGATGAGCTTTACTTCATCCAGTCCGGTCGTGGCACGCTGCGGATCGCCAGTGAGCTGCATCCATTCGAGGCGGGCGATTGCCTGTTCGTCGCCGCTGGTGTCGATCATCGGTTCGAAACGTTTTCAGCAGACTTCGCGACCTGGGTCGTCTTCTGGGGTCCGAAGGGCGGAGAGTAGTCCGGTGCCGCAAATCCGGAAGTTCCTGCAGGGTGAAGCGCCCGCGCTGTACAGCGTGTTCCATTCGGCCATTCATGGTCAGGCGCTGGCTCACTACAGCTGGGAGCAGATCGAAGCCTGGGCGCCGGCTTCGATCGATCAGGATGCCTGGGCCGCGAGAATGTCGCGCCTGCAGCCGACGGTCGTCGATATCGACGGTGTACCGGTTGCCTACGCGGCGTTGCGACAGGATGGCTATCTCGATGATTTTTACGTGGCGACCGAGCACGCGGGGCAGGGCATGGGAGGTCGGCTGATGGAACGGGTGCTGCGTGACGCGCGCGCGCTCGGCCTCGGTGCGCTGCATTCGGACGTCAGCGTCAACGCGCAGGGGTTCTTCACCCGATTCGGTTTCGAGATCGTCGAGCAGCGCATGCCTGTGGTGCGCGGGGTTGCGATGCCGAATGCCCGTATGATCAGATCGCTCGAAAGATAGTTCTTTATAGGTCAATGACATGGCGGAAAACAAGACCAGACAGACTGAGGCGAGCGTACCGCGTTATCTCGCAGCCATCGAAGACGACGGACTTCGCAAGGATTGCAAAACGCTGGCGTCGTTGATGAGCAAGGCGACAAAGGCGCCCGCGAAAATGTGGGGCCCGAGTATCGTCGGCTTTGGCAGCTATCACTATGTCTATGACAGCGGCCGCGAGGGGGATTTCCTGCTGATCGGATTTGCTGCCCGCAAGAATACGATCGCGCTGTATGGCTTGAAGGCCGCGGTCGATGCCGACGCCTTGCTGGCGAAGCTCGGCAAGCACAAGGCCGCTGGAGCCTGCATCCACGTGAAGTCGCTGGAAGGCCTGGATCTGAAAGTCCTCGAAAAACTCGCGGCGGGTGCCGCGAAAGAGACGCGGAGAAAGCACGCCCGCGGCAAGGACGCATGACGTTCTCGCTCGTCCGCTGTGACGCCGACGGTCGTCCGGTGCAGGCCATCGCGGCTCTGTCCGCGGAACTCGAGGCCAATTGCGTGGGGACGGCAGAACTGTATGGACGCGTCGGCTATGTGGAGCCCTGGGTAGGCTACGTGGCCGTGGTGGATGGCGAAGGCGTGGGCGGCGGCGCGTTCGTCGGCCCGCCCATCGACAACTGCGTCGAGATCGCCTACTTCACATTGAAGGATCAGGAGCGTCGGGGATTTGCCTCGCAGACCGCAGCCGGGCTGGTGGAGATCGCGCGAAGCGCTGCGCCGACGCTGCAGCTGAAGGCGTTCACGCTGATGGAACAGAACGCCTCGACGCGGATCCTGGAGCGCCTTGGATTCAAGGTGATCGGAACGTCACAGGATCCGGATGCCGGTGAGGTGTGGGAGTGGCGCGGTTGAGCGCAACGCCTGGCGAGCTTCGCGTCGCGTGTGTCGAGGACGTGTCCTCGATGCATTCGATCCGCCTGGCGGTGCGCGAGAATGTGCTGTCGGATCCTTCCAAGGTCCAACCCTCCGACTATGAACCGTACCTGACGACGCGGGGCCGAGGCTGGGTCCATGTGCTCGATGGAACGATCACGGGATTCGCGATCGCCGATGCCGAGTCACGCAGCATCTGGGCGCTGTTCGTGGCTCCGAAATTCGAGAGGCAGGGAATTGGCCGCAGACTGCACGATGTCATGGTCGACTGGCTGTTTCGCAGCGGTTCCGGGACGGTCTGGCTCACGACGGAGCCGGGCACGCGGGCGGCGCGCATGTACGCCAGCCTGGGTTGGCGCCACGTCGGTGAAACCACCTCCGGCGAATGGCGGTTCGAGCGCTCGGGGTTCACCACGTTCCAGATGTCGCAGATGGATCGCAGACTGCAGACGGAATTCGAACGGGGTCTGCTGCCGACGTCGGAGTTCACGCATCGCGCTCATGTCGTCGTCGCCTATGCATACCTCGCGCAGAATGGCGTGGAGGCCGCAATCGTCGAAATGCGCCATGGTCTCGTGGCTTACCTGAAACATCACGGCATCGACCCGGTCAAGTTCCACGAGACGCTGACGACTGCCTGGATTCACGCCGTGTGGCATTTCATGCAGCGCAGTGCACCGTGCCAATCGGCCGACGATCTGATCGCACGCAATCCCGAACTGCTCGATGCCGGCATCATGCTGACGCATTATTCGGCCGCGCGCCTGTTCTCGGACGAAGCGCGAGCGACCTGCCTCGAGCCAGATCTGCAGGCCATACCGGGGTGGTCGGGATGATCGTTTCCGTCACACGATTGCGGCTTCGCTCCTGGCGATTCCTGCTGCCGTTTGCGTGGGATGCGCGTCGTGCGCGCCTGCAGGCCGAGCAATCGCCGGGTTGCCGCGGAGCGCTGGTGCGCAAGACGCAGGGTCTCGCATTCTGGACACTGACGTACTGGAACGATGAGGCAAGCCTTCGCCAGTTCATGCTGAAGGGCCCGCATCGCAAAGCCATGCCAAAGCTCGCACGCTGGTGCGATGAGTCTGCCGTCACGCATTGGACGCATGATTCGGACACACTGCCGGGCTGGGATGCCGCCACCTCACGGCTTGCAGAACACGGCCGATTGTCGCGGGTCGAGTATCCTTCGGAACTCCAGCGCAGCGGCCGCGTCGGTGTGAGTTAGCGACGGGTCGGCGGCGAAGAGCGATCACTGTCAGTCGAATCGAGGATCGTCATGTCGGCCTGGGAACTCGCTCAACTCAACATCGCGGAGATGCGCGGACCGCTGGAATCTCCCGCCATGGCGGATTTCGTCGCGAATCTGGATCGAATCAATGCGATCGCCGAAAGCGCCAACGGATTCATCTGGCGCCTGAAGACCGACGAGGGCGACGCGACGGCGCTGCGTCCGATGGGCGACCACATCCTGATCAACGTTTCGGTCTGGCGCGATGTCGAGTCCCTGAAGGAGTTCGTGTACCGCTCCGCGCACGCACCGATCATGCGTCGGCGCCGGGATTGGTTCGAGGGCATGCGCCAGGCCTACATGGTGTTGTGGTGGGTGCCGGCCGGACATCGTCCGTCCGAGGCCGAGGCGATCGCGCGACTCGAGCAACTGCGGAGGTCAGGACCGAGTGCGGATGCGTTCACGTTCCAGCTTCCGTTTGCGATGCCCGCCCCGGCGGCGCAGCCGTGATCCGTCGCGCCGTCGCCGCGGATGCCCTTGCGCTGGCCGAGCTCGGCGCCCGTACGTTCACCCAGGCCTTCGGAAGTGACAACAGGCCCGAGGATCTGGCCGCCCACCTCGAAGAAGCCTATGGAGAATTGCAGCAGCGGCAGGAGATCGAGAATCCGGATTTCCTCACCCTGCTCGCGGTCGAGGGCGGGCACTTTCTCGGATTCGCCCAGTTGCGACGGCAGGAAGCGCCGCCCAGTGTGCAACTGTCCGAGGGCATAGAGCTGTATCGCTTCTATCTGGACCAGGCGACCCATGGCACGGGTCTGGCGCAGAGGCTGATGGCCGAGGTCAAGAACGCTGCAAGGGCGCTGCGGTGCCGGAACATCTGGCTCGGTGTCTGGGAACGAAATCCACGCGCGATCGCGTTCTATTCGAAGTGCGGCTTCGTCGACCGCGGATCCAAGGTATTCGTGGTCGGCACGGATCGGCAGAATGATCGCGTCATGGTGGCAGTTGTCTGATCGCGCGCTCGCGCCCAGAATCCCGTCATGATCAAAGCCTTTGCAAAACTGTTCAGACGCGAATCCAAACCTGTCGTCGAGCGCCCTCCGGTGCCGATGATCACCTGGCATGCCGAGCACGACGGCGAGGTCGAGCGACGCCTGAAGGAGCGCTGGGTGCAGATGTTCCGCGTCGCGCCGGCTGTCCGCCGCGTGTTCCTGGTGAAGGGCACGAGGCCCGACGAATCGTCGCCGCGCGTACTCATGGTCATCGTGTCCCGCGGGGAACCGGACGCGGAACTAGGCGCCTCGATCGAGCGCATGGCATCGGCTGAGCTGCCCGCCGAGCTGAATTTCGCGGTGATGTGGCTGCGGCCGAATGAATATGCCCCGATCGAGCGCGTCTGCTCGGCGTTCTACTACGCTGCGTGACACCGACTCCATCCATGGATGACGACTGGCAGCAGCGCGAGCAGCTGCACCTCGCCGCAGCCGAGGGAGATCTCGCGCAGGTCGGAGCGATGCTGGCGGCCGGCGCGGATGTCACCGCGTTCGACGATCTCGGCTGCACGCCGTTGCATCACGCCATCGAGCAGGGCCACGTCGAGATTGCACTCGCACTGCTCGCCGCCGGCGCAGACATCAACGCGCGCGATATCGCACGGGTCGGCGAGACGCCGCTTGGCCACGTCGTCAATGATTGCAGTGTCGCGATCGCGAAGTTTCTGATGGAGCACGGTGCCGATCCAGCGACTCCAGGATGGATGCAGCTGACCGCGCTGGATCGCGCGGCGCGACGGCGTGATGCCGCCGCAGTCGAAGTGCTGCGAGTGCTGCAGGGACCGTGAGAGTGCCAACCAGGCTGTACACGTCGATCGATGACTACATCGCGGCATTCCCGGTACCGGTACGGTCACGGCTCGTGCGAGTCCGCCGCACGATCCGGCGCGTGGCCCCGAAGGCGCTGGAGAAGATCGCCTACCGGATACCGACGTACACGCTGCACGGCAACCTCGTGCATTTCGCTGCGTTCAAGGCACATGTCGGCCTGTACCCGGGGCCCGAGGCCGTCGCAGCCTTTCGTCGTGAGCTGGACGGCTATCGAACGACCAAGGGTGCGATCCAGTTCCCGCATGACGAGCCGCTGCCGATGTCGTTGATCGGCAGGATCGTGAAGTTCCGCGTCAAGGCCAGCAGCCAGCGCTAGCAGGCCGCGCGTTCAGGCGTCAGCGCGCGTTCCGTAACGGATCAGCGCAATGCCCAGCGCGATCATCCACAACGGCAGCAGGGCGTTGTTCAGGTCCGCGATCGGCTGCACGATCACCGTCACATTGCGAAACGCACCGACGGTGAACAGCAGTGCGAAGGCGATTCCACCCCATCCGAGCCAGGCAGGGTAGCGATTCTCGGCGAGCATTGAGCGGCCCGTCAGCAGGAAAAACGCTGCCAGCAGTGTTTCGCCCAGAAACTCGCCGATGTAGTTGCCGAGATAGACGTTCAATCCATTGAACATCGCATCGATGGCGATGCGGGTTGCGTCGTCGGCACGCGCATAACCTTCAGCCAGCATCCAGTGCAGGCTCGGCCAGCGCATCAGCCCGAGGCACATCGCGAGCGCTCCGATCGAAGCGGCGACGACGGCCACCGTCATGCGGCCGCGGCTCTTCGGGCACGCGAACCACGTGCCGATGGCACCGGGGACGAGCAGCAGTGGCAGGAAGGCATACAGCGCCCAGACAGCGCGCATGGTCGTGCCGCCGTCGCGAAGTTTCGGCAACACCTCCGATGCCACACCGTCGAGCACGTCGGGGTAGTCGAAGTTCGCCGCGAGATAACTGAACACGGCGACGAACGCGAGCGCACCACCGATCAGGCAGGCGCCGCCGGTCGCGATGATGCTGCGGTGGGCTGACATCCGCAGAGCATCCCACAGCGTCCGGTTGTCGCACAAAAGAAAAAGGCCCCGTGAGGGGCCTTCTTCATCACCGGGCCTGGCAGGCGCCCGACGTGGCCAGCCGGGTCAGGCCGCCGGCTTCTTCGACGCTTCGATCACTTCGTCCGCGACGTTGCGCGGCACCGGATCGTAGTGCGAGAACTCCATCGTGTACGACGCGCGACCGCTCGTCATGCCACGCAGGTGGCCGATGTAGCCGAACATCTCGGACAGCGGAACCGTCGAGACCACGGCGATGTTCGTGCCGCGTTCGAGCTGTTCCAGGATCTGGCCGCGACGACGGTTGATGTCGCCGATCACGTCGCCCAGGTGGTCGCCCGGGGTCACCGTCTCGACGCGCATCACCGGCTCCAGCAGCACCGGCGCACCCTTGCGGATGGCCTCGCGGAAGCAGGCCTTCGCCGCGATTTCGAACGTCAGGGCGTTCGAGTCGACGTCGTGGTAGCTGCCGTCATACAGCGTGGCGCGGAAGTCGACCGTCGGGAAGTGCGCGAGCACGCCGTCTTCCTTCTGGATCTTCAGGCCCTTCTCGACGGCCGGCACGAACTCGCGCGGCACCGAGCCGCCGGTCGTGTCATCGACGAACTCGAAGCCCTTGCCGCGCTCGAGCGGCTCGAACTTGATCCACACTTCGGCGAACTGGCCGGAACCGCCGGTCTGCTTCTTGTGGGTGTAGTGCTCGTCGACCGGCTTGGTCAGCGTCTCGCGATAGGCCACCTGCGGCTCGCCCATCACGCCTTCGACGTTGAACTCCGTGCGCATGCGATCCAGCGTCACCTCGAGGTGCAGCTCGCCCATGCCGCGCAGGATCGTCTGGCCGGTTTCGCGATCCGTTTCGAGATGCAGCGAGGGATCGGCACGAACCATCTTGCCGAGTGCTGCGTTGAACTTCTCCTGGTCGCCCTTCGCCTTTGCCTTCACGGAGACGCTGATCACCGGCTCCGGGAAGCGCATGCGCTCGAGCACGACCGGGTTCGCCGAATCGCACAGCGTGTCGCCGGTTTCCGTTTCCGCGAGCGAGACCAGCGCGACGATGTCGCCGGCGCGGGCTTCTTCGATCGGGTTCGCGTCCTTCGCGAACATCTCGACCATGCGGCCGATCTTCTCGCGCTTGCCGCGCGTGGAGTTCTGAACCGACGCGCCGCGCGTCAGCACGCCCGAGTACACGCGGATGAAGGTCAGCGCGCCGTAGACGTCGTTGATGACCTTGAACGCCAGCGCCGAGAACGGTTCATCGTCCGAGCAGGCGCGCTCGCCGATCGGGTTGCCGTCGGCATCCACCGTCTTGATCGAGGCGACGTCCGTGGGGGCCGGCAGGTAATCGACGACCGCGTCCAGCATCTGCTGCACGCCCTTGTTCTTGTACGAGGAGCCGCACAGGATCGGGTTGAACGCGGAGGTCAGCGTGCCCTTGCGCAGGCAGGCCTTCAGCGTATCGATCGACGGCATCGTGCCATCGAGATAGGCCTCCATCGCCGTATCGTCCATTTCGAGGCAGGTGTCGACGAGTTCGGTGCGGTACTTCTCGACGTCATCGAGGATCTTGCGATCGCTCGGGACGGTGATGCCGAGCTTGTCGGCGATGTCCGGCGTGATGTCGAGGACCTGCCACTGCGCGTCCTTGTCATCCGAATCCCAGACCAGCGCCTTGTACTCGACGAGGTCGATCATGCCCTTGAAGTTGTCTTCAGAGCCGATCGGGATCTGGATCGGCAGCGGGCGGGCGCCGAGGCGCTTCCTGATCATGTCGACGCAACGGGTGAACGAGGCGCCGCTGCGGTCCATCTTGTTGACGTAGCACAGGCGGGGAACGTCGTAGTTGTCCGCGAGGCGCCAGTTCGTTTCCGACTGCGGCTCCACGCCGGCGACGCCGTCGAACACGACGACCGCACCGTCGAGCACGCGCAGCGAGCGGTTCACTTCGATCGTGAAATCGACGTGCCCCGGCGTGTCGATGACGTTGATCTTCTTGCCGCGCCAGAACGCCGACACCGCGGCGCTCTGGATCGTGATGCCGCGCTTCTGCTCCTGCTCCATGTAGTCCGTCGTCGTCGAAGTCTTGAGATCCTTCGTGTCGTGGACGTCGATGATCGTGTGCTTGCGTCCGGTGTAATACAGGATGCGCTCGGTCGTCGTCGTCTTGCCGGCGTCGACGTGGGCGATGATCCCGATATTGCGAATGTCGGACAGGGGAGTTGTGCGGGGCATGGCAGATTCCGTAGCAGAGTTGAATTGAGCGGGGCGACGAGGCAACAGACCCGCCAGCACGGGGGCTGCGGGGGGTGGATCTGGCACGACGCGATGTAACCGCGAATTCTGACACGACCGGGCCATCGGCACCAAGAAACCGCGTGAAATTGCTGTCGGGCCTGGCTCCGGCCGCGCACCCCCGTACGGCCGCGCACCCGGCGGCAAGGGCGGCGCAAGTCCATGAATTAAAAAGATAAAATCCCGGCCTTGCCGGCACTCACGCCACAGCTGCGGATTGCGCGTTCGTGTTGACCTCCCCGTTCTGCGATCCTCAGGGTCCGGATCAGGGGCCGAACCCTGAGGGAGGGCCAAAGCCTTGCTGGAACTTCGATCGGGTTGCGAGCGCTGCGGGGTCGGCCTGCCGGGCGAATCGGCGGGTGCCTGGATCTGCTCCTTTGAGTGCACTTTCTGCAGCGCCTGCGCAACGGGATCACTGGCGGGGCGCTGCCCCAACTGCGGGGGTGACCTTGCGCCCCGGCCGACGCGCTCGGTCGAACTGTTGCGCAAGTTTCCGGCCGCCATGGCGTCGGCTGGGGAATTGCCGTCGCGGCCATCCCCTTACGTCGTCGAGGCGCTGGCGCGTCCGGCCAGCGACGCGGACATCCGAGATCTCGCGCGCCTGCTCGTGGACGCGGTGGAGTCCGGCGCTGCAGTCAGCTTCGTGTTGCCGCTGTCGGTCGAGCGCGCGGAGCAGTGGTGGCGCGGGATGCTCGCGTCCGCCGCAGCGGGAACCGTCGTGCTGATCGCGCGCGATGCAGACGGGATCGCGGGAACCGTACAGATGCATCCGGCCTGGGCGCCCAATCAGCCGCATCGCGCCGAGATCGCAAAGTTGCTCGTGCATCGGCGCGTGCGGCGCAGCGGGCTCGGATCGCAGCTGATGCGCTCGATCGAGCAGTCCGGTGCGCAGGCTGGCTTTCGCCTCCTGACGCTCGATGCCAAGCGCGGCGGTGCCGCGGAGGCGCTCTACCGACGGCTCGGCTGGGTCTACGTCGGCATGATCCCGCGCTTTGCCGTCGACCCTGATGGCGCAGCGATGCACGATGATGCGCTGTTCTACAAGGAGATCGGAGCAGTCGCCTCATGACGGTCGCTCGAACGGCGATGCGGCTGATCGACTGCAACCCTGAAGCACACAGCCCGGCGATCCTCGCGATCATGAACGACGCGATCGTCAGTTCCACGGCGCTGTACGACTACCATCCGCGCCCGATCGAAAGCATGGCGGGATGGTTTGCGGCCAAGCGTGCGGGAGGGTTCCCGGTCATCGGCGCAGTCGACGATGCGGACACGCTGCTGGGATTTGCGAGCTACGGAACATTTCGCGCCTGGCCGGCGTACAAGTACAGCGTCGAGCACTCGGTCTACGTCCATCACGCGCATCGCGGACTCGGCATGGGTGAGCACCTGCTCACGGCGCTGATCGCCCGCGCGCGCATGCAGGACGTGCACGTGATGGTCGGTGGCATCGATGTCGAGAATGCGGGCAGCATCGCGCTGCATCGCAAGCTCGGATTCGAGCATGTCGGTACCGTCCGGCAGGCCGGCTTCAAGTTCGGACGCTGGCTCGACCTCGGTTTCTATCAGCTCACGCTGGAGACGCCGCTTCAGCCTGTCGACGGATGAGTCCCAAGACGAATTCGGTCGCGCGATTCATCTCGATCATCGGTCATCCGGCCGTGCTCGTGCCGGCGGCGTCGATCTGGGTGGCGATCCGCCAGGGCGCGCCTGCGGCGACCGTGCAACGCCTCGTGGCCATCGCTGTCGGCCTCGCGCTGTTCGTGATGGCGTACTCGTTGATGAAGGTTCGCTCCGGTGCATGGCAGCATGTGGACGCCTCGCGCAGGTCCGAGCGCCGCTCGCTGAATCTGCTGCTGATCGCCCTGCTTGCGGGAGCCGCTGCGTACAGCTGGAGCCGCTCGGCATCGATCCATCTGCCGCTTGCGCTCGCCCTGCTGGCGCTGCTGTGCACGATTGCGCTGCTGACGGGGCCGTGGATCGAGCTGTCACTGCATGTCGGCTTCGCGTGCTTCGCGACGGCAGTGCTGTGGCCTCACCCGTGGGCGCTGGCGACGGGCACGGCGATGACGATCGCGCTGGCGTGGTCGCGGCTGCGGCTGGCGCGCCACTCGCTGACGGAAGTGCTGGTCGGGGGCGGACTCGGATCGCTGGCGGGAGTCGCCTACCAGTGGCTGCTGTGAGTTATGTCCAACCCGTTGTGGTGAATTCGCCGCTGTCTGTGAACGACGGCGTCGGCGGCGCGCGACAGCCGTGGCTGCGAAGCGATGCGACATCATGAGGCCACCCCATCCCGTGGAGTCCTGTCGTGTCGTCGGAACTGGTGTCGGATCTCAACTCGCGTGAACTGTGCAGCGCCGCCGCGCGGCTGATCCAGCGCATCGTTCCCGAAACTGACGCCCTCGCGTTCTTCGACGACCACGGTCGACTGCTCGCCCTGTCTGAAGACTGCAGCACTGGCACGTTCCTCGATCTGATGGACTCCGCGCTCGACGGGCGCCGACCTGTCCGCGACGCACGCAGCCGCGCGTCGCGGGATGATGCGCGGGGCGAGCGTGTGTACGCGCTGCCGCTGCCGGCGACACGGGATGCCAGGCCGCATCGCAATGGGGTGCTTGCGCTGCGCTGCCTGCCGGACGCGTCGGGCAGACTGCCGCCCGTCGAAGAACTGCAGACGACGCTCACGCCGCTGCTGCGGCAGTTCGCGCTGCTCGATCATGGTTCGGTCCGCAACATCGTTCAGCCTGCGGCGCGCGGTCCGTTGTCGAAACCCCACGTGCAGCGAGTCCAGCAATTGCTGCGACTGGTGCGAGTGCATCTCGGCGCAGACGCTGCCGCGCTGCGTGTCGACGGCGACACGCGACGCATCATGGACTGGCATGCAGGTCCGGCCGGTGAGCAGGCGCTGCTCGCGCTGCGCATGCCGGACCGACCGGCCGAGTCATTGCAGTGCGCGATCCGTGACGAACACGGGCAGCACATCGGGCAGTTGACGTTGTTGCGTGGCAGTCTGCATGCGTCGTTCTCGGACCTCGAGGCCCAGGCGGCGCGCGAGGCTGCGCTGGAATTCGGCGCGGCGCTGCGCGACGAGGCGCCGGATGCGGCGACGCCGCTCGTCGCGCATTCCACGTTCGAGGCGCTGGCCCGTGCCGCGTCTGTGGCAGCGACGAATGCCGTGGGATCGCTGCTGGTCGTGACGCTGGAGAATCTCGAGCTGATCCGCGAATCGCTGGGGGAGCTGTCGGGTCGCACGGCGGTCGACTGGGTGGCGCAACGGTTGCGCGTGCCGCAGTTGCCCGCCGCGGCGATCGCGACACGCTGTGCGCCGGATCAGTTTGCGATCCACCTGCCGGCAGGAATCAGGCACGACGCGCACGCCATCGCGCGACGCATCAGGCGCGAGATTTCTGGCCTCCGGCTCGGCTATCCGCCGATTGCGCTGCAGCTGAGTGTCGGTATCGCGGAATGCGCTGCGCGTCAGCCGTTCGATCGGGCATTGCAGATTGCGCAGTCCGACAGCCACGACAGTACGGTCGTGCTCGAGCCGCCGGATCTCGATCGGCGTCCCCGGGCGCGTGCGGTGCTCAGCGCGCCGCAGGTGCGCGAAATCCTCGAGAACGATCGGCTGCGTCTCTATGCGCAGTCGATCGAATCGAGCGCCGATTCACCGCGCCAGCGCTTCGAAGTGCTGCTGCGCGTCGAAGCGCCGGGCGGCACGGTCGAGTCTCCCGCCGCGCTTCTCGATGCGGCGAAGCGCGACGGCATGCTGTCCGAAGTGGATCGCTGGGTCGTCGAACGCTCGCTCGGCGTGCTGCGGCACTGGCATCGATCCGGTGCGATTGCATCGCCGGAGATGTCGATCAATCTCACGGAAGAATCCATCGTCGATCCGGATTTCGCCGAGTTCCTCGAGACGACGATCACCCAGTCGGGCGTTCCTGCGAACTGGCTGTCTTTCGAGACCGATCATGACGTCGCGGCGCGCCACGGCGAGATGCTCGCCGAGCTGTTCCGGAGGCTGCGCCGCCTCGGCTGCGGCCGCACACTCGACGACTTCGATTGTTCATCGGGCGAGCACGCGCGGCTCGGCGATCTGGCGGTCTCGACGCTGAACGTCGATGCGACGCTGGTCGTCACCGGCCGCTTCAACGTCAATTCGATCGTCGCGGCCGCCACGACCGGCGGGCTGGCATCCGCCTGTGGCATCGAGGTGCGCGCGAAACGCGTCGAGTCCGACGAACTGTGTGCGCAGATGAAACGCGCCGGCGCGCATTCGCTGCAGGGCTATGCGGTGGCGCGGCCGCGTCCGCTGCGCGCGCTGCTCGCGGATCTGGCCAGCGCCTGATCCGCAATACGCCCTAGGGCGTCGTGTTGCGCGGCGCGTCGCCCGGATCCGAGGCCGGGCCGCGTTCCTTGCGGCCCTCGATCGCGTAGTACAGCAGCTGCGCCACACCGATCGCGAGCACGATCCATCCCGCTGTGCGAATGACGTGCTCGCCGTCACCCGGCCAGGTTGCGATCAGGGCGCCGCCGATGCCGACCAGCACGAAGCCGCGCAGCAGGAAGCGCGGCTTGCGCATCGCCTTGGCCAGTTCCAGCTGCGCTTCCGGATCGTTCGAGTCTGGCGGCAGTTCGACGCCTCTCTCGATCGCCGCCATCCGCTCGCGGTGCCGCTGCTCCAGCGCCTGACTGCGGCGCCGGTGGCTTGCAATCGTCTCGATCATGGCGAGGCCGATGCCCATGACGATCGCGATGATGGGAATGAATACGCCGATGATTTCCGGACCCATGGTCTTCAGCTCCAGATGAGGGAAAATGGCTCGAGCAACGCCAGCAACCGCGGCCCGTATTCGGCCAGCAGATAGCCGGCGAGGGCGCCAGCCAGCAGGGCGGAAGTCGTGTCGTGGGTGGTCATGCAGTTGATACGCGGGCCGGGTTTCGCGGGTTTCACCATCAGCCAAAAAAGATCGTGAAACCTTTCGGCGCCTTCGCGCGTATCAAGATCGTGGACGACCGCCATTCATGATGAGCCGCCCTTGATGGACGATTCAGCGATCGTGGCAGCCGTCCGCGCGGGGCAGCGCGATGCCGTGCTGTCTGCCATCCTGCCGCAGTATCGTCGCAAGGTGTATAGCCTCGCCTGGAGCATCGTGAAGGATTCGGCCGTCGCGGATGATGTGGCGCAGGACGTGTTCGTCAGGGTCTGGCGTTCGCTCCCATCCTTCGACGGCCGAGCGAGCTTCTCGACCTGGATCTATGCGATCACGCGCAATGCGGCGATCTCGTCGCTGCGCCAGCGACGGCAGCAGGTGTCGCTGCAGGACGAGACCGTGCTCGCGGAAGCCGAGACGGCGCTCGCGGCGCGTGCGCCCGAAGCGCACGAGGAGCGTGGTGGTGCGGAGGCGGAGCGACTCTCCATTGCGCTCGCGGAGCTTCCGGAGAAGCAGCGCCAGGTCGTCACGCTCTTTTATCTGCAGGAAAGATCCTATGATGAGGTGGCCGAGATGCTTGCGATGCCGCTCGGTACGGTGAAGACGCTGCTGCATCGCGCGCGAGGCCGGCTCGCGCAGGCACTGGGCGATGACCAGTCGGCCGAAGATGAAATGGGGTTCCCTTGATGAACGATCTCGACGCCCGTCTCGCGCAGTTGCTCGCGGGGCAGGTCCCTGCGGCGGACTTCGATGCAAGACTCGCTGTGCGCCTGGAAGCCGAGCGGCAGCGCGAGGCGCGACTCGATCGGCGCGCCGCGCTGGATCTCGCGTTGCGTGACTACGCCTTCCTGCGTGAAGCCGAGTCGCGAATGCGGTGGCGCGCACTGCTTGCCGTGCTGGCATTCGGAGCCATCGCGTTGGCGACGGTCGCGCTGACCAGTGGGTTGTGGCAGAGCGCGGGCGTGCTGCTCGCGCTGCAGCTGCAGGGTGCTGCCGCAACGGATCTTGCGGCGGGCACACCGGCAGGCACGCCGTGGTTCGTGCTGCCGGCGGTCCTGATCGTATTCGCGAGCGTGCGACCCCAGTGGCTTCGGCGCCTCTGGGAGTCGACGCTCGGCTGAGTCAGCTCGCGAGCTTCGCGGCAATCTTCGCGACGTGCTCGCCCTGGAAGCGGGCCAGCGCCAGTTCCTTCTCGACGGGTTGTCGCTTGCCGTCGCCGCCGCTGATCGTGGTGGCGCCATACGGCGTGCCGCCGAGCACTTCGCTGATGTCGGAGAGCTGGGGCTGCGAATACGGCACCCCGACGATCACCATGCCGTGATGCAGCAGCGTCGTATGGAACGACGTGATCGTGGTCTCCTGTCCGCCGTGCTGCGTCGCCGTGCTGACGAACACGCTGCCGACCTTGCCGATCAGCGCGCCTTTCGCCCACAGGCCACCGGTCTGGTCGAGGAAATTGCGCATCTGTGCAGCCATGTTGCCGAAGCGGGTCGGCGTGCCGAACACGATGGCGTCATAGTTCGCGAGATCAGCCACGCCGGCGACCGGTGCCGCCTGGTCCACCTTGAAATGTGAGCTGCGCGCGATGTCGTCGGGCACGAGCTCGGGCACGCGCTTGATGTCCACCTGCGCGCCGGCCGTGCGTGCGCCTTCGGCGACGGCCTGCGCCATCGTCTCGATGTGGCCGTAGCTCGAGTAATACAGCACCAGTACCTTGGTCATGATCAGTCCTTTGTCGAATGAGAGAAAAAACTCAATGCGTGGCGGCGGGCAGATCGAACACGAGCACTTCGGCGTCGCGGCCTGAGCCGAGCTCCACTGACGCGACGTCGCGCAGCTTCGCGGCATCGCCAGCCGACAGCGCCACGCCGTTCACGGTCAGCGTGCCGCGCACGAGATGCACGTAGGCCATCCGCCCGGCGCCGAGCGGCAGCGTCGCCTGCTCCGCGCCATCGAACAGGCCTGCGTACAGCCGCACATCCTGCTGAATGCCGACCGAGCCGTCTGTGCGGTCCGGGGACGCGATCAACCGCAGACGCCCGCGCTTGTCGGCCGCGGCGAAATGCGTCTGCTCGTAGCCCGGCGTCGTGCCGCGCACCGCGGGCTGGATCCAGATCTGCAGGAAATGCACGGGTTCGTCGACGGACGGATTGCGCTCGCTGTGCATGACGCCCGTGCCCGCGCTCATGCGCTGCACGTCGCCGGGGCGCATCACCGAGCCGTTGCCCATCGAATCGCGGTGCTCGAGGGCGCCCGCGAGGACGTAGCTGATGATTTCCATGTCGCGATGTCCATGCGTGCCGAAGCCCATGCGCGGTGCGACGCGGTCTTCGTTGATGACCCGCAGCGCACCGAACTCGATGTGCTCGGCGTCGAAGTAGTCGGCGAAGGAGAAGCTGTGCTGGGACTTGAGCCAGCCGTGGTCAGCCTGGCCACGGTCGGCGCTTCTGCGAATGTCGATCATGGGAACCTCCTGTTGGCGGCCAGCATGCAACGTCTGAAATCGATTAAAAAGCGCAAAAATCTGACTTGAAACATCGAGAATATCGATAAGATTGGGCGTTATGTCAGACAAATTGCCCCGAACGACCGTCGAGCAATGGGCGCTGCTGGCCGCCATCGTCGATCGTGGTGGATATGCGCAGGCGGCCGAGGCGCTGCACCGGAGCCAGTCGACGGTCAGCTATACCGTCGCGAAGCTGCAGGAGCTGCTGGCCCTGCCGCTGCTGGAGATCCGCGGTCGCAAGGCTGAACTGAACGAGCACGGCACGGTGCTGCTCGCACGCGCGCGGCGCATCGTCGATGAAATGAATTCACTCGAGCAGCTCGCGCGCAGCCTGCGAAGTGGCTGGGAATCGGAGCTGAGGCTCGTCGTCGATGCGGCATTTCCGCGGGCGCAGCTGCTGGCCATTCTCGAAGAACTGCAGAAGGCGTGCGCGAACACGCGGCTGCAGCTCGACGATGCGGTGCTGTCCGGCGCGGAGCAGGCGCTGACGGAGGGGCGTGCGGACGTCGCGATCGCACCGTCCGTGCCGGGCACGATGCTTGGCGACTGGCTGATGGACGTGACGTTCATCGCCGTCGCGAGCCCACGGCATCCGTTGTTCGCGCTCGGGCGCGAACTGACCCTCGACGATCTGACCCGGCATACGCAGGCGGTGGTGCGCGACTCCGGCACGTTGAAGCCTCGTGACGCAGGCTGGCTCGGTTCGCCGCTGCGATGGACCGTCAGTGCGGTCGAAGCCTCGCTCGCCGCGGTGGAGGCGGGACTGGCGTTCGCGTGGTTGCCGGATCACCTCGTCGAGCCGCGCGTGGCGGCGGGCACACTCGCGCCGCTACCCCTGATGGCGGGCCGCAGCCGTCGCGTACCGCTGTACGTGATCCTCGCGCAGCCGGACAGTGCAGGCCCGGCCGCTCGCCTGGCCGCCGAGCTGTTTCTGCGACATCGGAAAGAAATTCCCAATTTCACCGCTTGATGTCGGCGTGGGGGCGGAGTATTCCGAAGAGCATGCCTCGCGCACGCGCCACCGCCGCTTCCAACGAACTCCGCAGTGCCCTGCAGGCGCTGCTCGATTCCCTTGCGCCGCTGTTGCTGCGGTCGCGGCTGACGCCGGCCGTCGTCGAGGAACTGGCCCGACTGGCGTTCGTCCGGGCCGCCGCGGCCGATGCGCGCATGCAGAGTGGGCGCATCAACCATTCGCGCATCGCGACGCTGACCGGGCTCAGCCGTGTCGAGGTGCGTCGATTGCTGGCCGCGCCGCGCAAGGCCAGCGCACCACCCCCGCGCCAGCTCGATCGCGCCGCGCGCGTGCTCGAAGGCTGGGCGCAGGACAGCCTGTTCCGCACTTCGCAGGGTGTGCCGCGTGCGTTGCCGCTGCATGGGCCCGCACCGAGCTTCGATGAGCTGGTGCGGCGCTACAGCGGAGACATGCCGGCAGCGTCGGTGCGCAAGGAGCTGCTGCGCATCGGTGCCATCACCGTGCGCGATGACGTGGCACGACTCGTGCGGCGTCGCGCCGCTGCGGCGACTGTGCGCGGGCCGGATTCACTGGTCGAGCTCGCGCCGTATCTGCGCTCGGTGCTCGAGGCGCTGCAGCCGGATCGCGCGCAGCTGGCCTGGGCGCATCAGCTCACCGTGCCCGTGCAGACGGATCTCGACGCCACCCTGACGACCACGCGTGCGCGGCGCACGCTGGCGGCCGCCGTCGCGGCCATCGAACCGCGTCGCTCGCGCGCCAACCGCCGGACCGCGACGCGCAAGGCCTTGCGCGCTGCCGGACATGTCGGCATCACCGTGTTGATCACTCATCCGAATACCGGCGCGAAGTCCGGGGAGGATTCATGACTGCGGCCAAGTCCCGACGTGCACCGGCGCTGGCTCATGCGCCGATCGAAGAGATGATGCGTTCGTTGCTGCTGTTCCTGCTCGACGCGGGGCTCTCTCGCGCGGAGCTCGGCGCGCTGCTCGACTCGGCGCTCGGACACGCGTTCGCCCGCCGCGCCGATGCGGCGAGGCTGCGCCGGTACAGCAGCGCGATCTCCGGCGTGATGTTCGCCTGGCACCGCGAGCCGGGCTTCGTGACGCGCAGCGCGGAGCCTCGCGCGCTGCCGTTGCGGGGTGCACGCGCGTCCGTCGAGAGCCTCGTGCGTCGCCATTGCGCGCCCGCCGAAATCGAAACGGTCGTGGAGGCGCTGCGCAAGCAGCGCCTGGTGCGTCGCTGTGCTGACGGCCGCTATCTGCCCGCCGGACCCGTCGCGACGTTTCGCGACTACGGTCCGGAACTCGGCGGCTACGTCGGCGAGGCCATTCTGAACCTGATGAACACGATCCAGGCAAACCTGAAGGCGGGGCGACGCACGGCACCGCTGATCGAGCGCGCGGCGCTGGTCCGGGACCTGTCACCGCGGCAGGCAGCCCAGTACCGCAGCTTCGTGCAGGAGCAGGGCACGGCGTTCCTCGCCAATGTCGATGACTGGCTCGAGTCACATCGCGTGGTCAGAGTCACCTCGATCGGGACGCGTCGCAAACGCGCGCTCGGTGTGACGGCCGGCGTACACGTGTTCGCGTTTCTCGGCGACCTGCGGCGACAGGGCCGCAGTCGCGCGGGGAGTCAGGCCTTGATCTCGTCGCGCAGCTGACGACGCAGGATCTTGCCGACGTTGGTCTTCGGCAGATCGTCGCGGAAGTAGATGCGCTTCGGGACCTTGTAGCCCGTCAGCTGCGAGCGGCAGTGCTCGATCACATCGTGCTCGGTGAGCTTCGGATCCTTGCGCACGATGAACAGCGCAACGATCTCGCCGGATTTCTCGTCCGGCTGCGCCACGGCGGCGGCCTCGAGCACGCCGGGGTGCGTGACGGCGACGGACTCGACTTCGTTCGGGTACACGTTGAAGCCAGAGACCAGGATCATGTCCTTCTTGCGGTCCTCGATGAACACGTAACCGCGCGCATCGATGCGGCCGACGTCGCCGGTCTTCAGCCAGCCGCCGGGCAGCATGACCTTGGCGGTCTCGTCGGGACGATTCCAGTAGCCCAGCATGACCTGCGGTCCGCGCACGCAGATCTCGCCGACTTCGTCGATGCCAAGGGCCTGGCCGTCGTCGTTGACGATCGCGATCTCGGTCGAGGAGATCGGCAGGCCGATCGAATTGTTGAAGTCCTGTCCCGGTGGATTGATGCAGGCCGCCGGTGAGGTCTCCGTGAGGCCCCAGGCCTGCGTCAGCACGGTACCCGTGACCTGTTTCCAGCGTGCCGCCACCGCGCCCTGCACGGCCATGCCGCCGCCCAGCGTCACGCGCAGTGCGCTGAAGTCGAGCTTGTCGAAGCCCGGCGTGTTCAGCAGCGCATTGAACAGCGTGTTGACGCCGGAAATGTACGTGAACGGATGCTTGCGCAGTTCGCCGACGAAGCTCGGGAAGTCGCGCGGGTTCACGATCAGGATGTTCTTCCAGCCCAGCATCACGAAGAACAGGCAGTTCGCCGTCAATGCGAAGATGTGATACAGCGGCAGCGCCGTGATCACGACGGAGTTGTTCTTCTCCTTGAAGAACGGCTGGATCCACGCTGCAGACTGCAGCACGTTCGACACCATGTTGCCGTGCGTCAGCATCGCGCCCTTGGAGACACCGGTCGTGCCGCCGGTGTACTGCAGGAAGGCGATGTCGCCGTGATTCAGTGGCACGTCCGTCAGGCGCATGCGCTTGCCGGCCTTCAGCACATCCTTGAAGCGGATCGCGCTCGGGATGTTCCAGGCAGGAACGGCCTTGCGTCTGTGGCGGATCACGTAGTCGACGATCTGCGCCTTCGGGAATCCCAGCATCTCGCCGATGCTGGTGACGATGACATGGCGCACCGGGGTCTTCTCGAGCACCTCCTGCAGCACATGCGCGAAGTTCTCGAGGATCACGACGACTTCCGCGCCGGAATCGTTCAGCTGATGCTCGAGTTCGCGCGGCGTGTACAGCGGATTCGTGTTGACGACGGTGCAGCCGGCGCGCAGCGCGCCGAAGACCGCAATCGGGTATTGCAGCGTGTTCAGCAGCATGATCGCGATGCGGCTGCCCTTGCCGAGGCCCGCGACCTGCTGCAGCCAGGCGCCGAATGCGGCCGAGCGCTGGTCGAGCTCGGCATAGCTCATCGTGGCATCCATCTGCACGTACGCGGTGCGATCGCCGTACTGCCGGAAGCTTTCGTCCGCGAGCTGCTTCAGCGATCCGTATCGCGACGGATCGATCTCCGCCACCACGCCTTCCGGATAGGACTTCAGCCAGAATTTGTCGCCGTTCGTACTCATGCGCGGTCCCCTCGCGAGTATTTAGACAGGTGTTGTTGGGACTGGCAACCCGCGCCGGATCGCCCACCGTTGATGGGCGCTCGCCGATGGAGGCTCAGCGCCGCAGCATCGGCATGAGCTGTGGCCAGACATTGCCGAGCATCAGCGGTTGACCGGCGGCTTTCGGATGAATGCCGTCCTCCTGCATCAAGCCCGGCGTCAGCGCGACCTTGTCCAGCAGGAAGGGCACGAGCGGCAACCGGTACCGGGTGGCGAGATCGCTGAAGATGCGCTCGAAACCCTGGGTGTAGCGCGGTCCATAATTCGGCGGGATCTTCATGCCCACCAGCAGCACCCGCGCACCGGCACGCTGCGACAGGCCGATCATGCGGTCGAGGTTGCCGCGGGTCGTGGCCAGCGGCAGGCCGCGCAGGCCGTCGTTGCCGCCCAGCTCGAGGATCACGATCTCGGGGCGATGGATCTGCAGCGCCCGCGGCAGCCGTGTGAGCCCGCCCGTGGTCGTTTCCCCGCTGACGCTGGCATTGACGACCCGGTAACCGTACCCTTCATGTTGCAGCTTCTGCTGAAGCAGGGTGACCCAGCCTTCGCTGGACTTGATGCCGTAGCCGGCGCTGACGCTGTCGCCGAGTACAAGGATCGTACGAGCGGTGTTCGTTGTCGATGCGCTCGATGTCCCCATCAGCGCGATCAACAGCACCCATGAACAGGATTTCAGCCGCGAGAACATGAATACACCCGTGACCGTGCTCCAGGCCGAGCACCTTTCAAAACAGGTTAGCAGTCCGGAAGGCGCGCTGACCATCGTCGACGATGTTTCGTTTTCGATCGGTGCCGGCGAGACCGTCGCGATCGTCGGCGCGTCCGGCGCCGGCAAGTCCACGCTGCTCGCGCTGCTGGCCGGACTCGATACGCCGACCTCTGGCCGGGTCTGGCTCGCGGGCTCGGACCTGACCACGCTCGATGAAGACGGCCGCGCGAAGCTGCGCGCCGAGCGGGTCGGCTTCGTCTTCCAGTCCTTTCACCTGGTGCCGGCGCTGACCGCGCTCGAGAACGTCATGCTGCCGCTCGAACTCGCCGGCCGCGGCGATGCGCGCAAGGCCGCGCTCGAGACGCTGGCCCGTGTCGGCCTCGCGCCGCGCGTCGGTCATTATCCACGCCAGCTCTCGGGCGGCGAGCAGCAGCGCGTCGCGCTGGCGCGCGCCTTCGTCACGCAGCCGGCCGTGCTGTTCGCGGACGAGCCGACGGGCAATCTCGATACGGCGACCGGTGAGCGCATCACGCAGCTGCTGTTCGACATGAACGCGAGTTCGCAGACGACGGTGGTGCTGGTCACGCACGATCGCACGCTCGCGCAGCGTTGCGGCCGGGTGATGACGATGGAAGCAGGGCGCTTCGTCTGATGTTGCGCGCGCTGCAGCTCGCGATGCGGATGCTCGGCCGGGAATGGAAATCCGGCGAGCTCGGCGTGCTGATGCTGGCGCTGACCGTCGCGGTCTCCGCGCTGACCGGCGTCGGCTTCCTGGTCAATCGCATCAGCCAGGCGGTGGATGCACAGGCGACGGCGGTACTCGCGGCGGACCTGCGCGTCGAATCGCCGCGGCCGCTGCCGGAGAAATATCTGCTCGAAGCGCGCCGGCGTGGCCTCTCGACGTCCAGCACGACGTCGATCCTCAGCATGGTGTTCCGCGGCGACGTCAGTCAGTTGTCGAACCTGCGCGCGGTCGATACGGGCTATCCGTTGCGCGGCGCGGTCGGCATTTCCGATGAACCCTTCGGGGCCGCCACCATGGTCGGCAGCGGACCCGCGCCCGGCGAGGCCTGGCCGGAATCGAAACTGCTCGCGACGCTCGACGCGAAGCTCGGCGACGATATCTCCGTCGGCGCGGCAACGCTGCGCGTGACGCGCGTCCTGATCTCGCGCCCGGACCAGGGCGGCGGATTCGCGGAGCTGGCGCCGAGCGTGATGATCCATGCGGCTGACCTGCCGGCGACGGAGCTGCTGCAGCCCGGCAGCCGCGCGAGTTTCGCGCAGCTCTTTGCCGGCACGCGTGATCAGGTCGCAGGACTCAAGGCCTGGCTCGATCAGAACAAGGAGCGCGGCCAGCGACTGCTGGACATCACCGAGGCCAGTCCGCAGATCAAGAATGCGACGGATCGTGCCGGACGATTCCTGAGCCTCGCGAGTCTGGTTGCGGTGCTGCTCTGTGCGATCGCGGTGGCGATGGCGGCACGGCGCTACGTGCAGCGGCATCTCGATTCGGTCGCGCTGATGAAGACGCTGGGCGCGTCGCGCAACTTCACGCTGGCGGTCAGCCTGCTGCAGTTGCTGGTCATCGCGATCGCGGCGGCGGTGCTCGGCTCCGTGCTCGGCTTCCTCGCGCAGCAGTGGTTGCTGCTCGCCTTGAAGGATCTGATCCAGGCGGATCTGCCGCCGCCGGATCTGGTGCCGATCGGGCTCGGCTTCCTGACTTCGATCGCCGTGCTCGGCGGCTTCGCGCTGCCGCCGCTGCTGCAGTTGTCGCGCGTACCGGCGATCCGCGTGCTGCGTCGTGACGTCGGGCCACCGCCGCCGCTGGTATGGCTGGCATTCGGGCCGGCCGTGCTGACGGTCGTGTTCCTGATCTGGTGGGTCACGCGCGATCTCACGCTGTTCGCGGGCTTCATCGTGGGCCTCACCGTGTTCCTGGCGGTGCTCGCGCTGGCGGGTTCGCTGCTGGTGCGCGCAGCGTCCGGCATGCGCGGCTCGGTCGGTGTGTCCTGGCGTTATGGCGTGGCGAATCTGAGCCGGCGTCGTGGCGAGAGCGTGGTGCAGATCGTCGCCTTCGGTCTCGGCATCATGGTGCTGCTGCTGCTGGCCGTGGTGCGTGGCGATCTGCTCGCGGACTGGAAGCGCAGCCTGCCCGTGGATCTGCCGAATTATTTCTTCATCAACATTCCGCCGGACGAGCGCGCGGCATTCCAGGACTTCCTCGATCAGCGCGGGGCCGAGCGCACCACCGCGCTGCCGATGGTTCGAGCGCGACTGACGCAGATCAATGGCAAGGACCTCGCGGACATCGACTTCCCGAATCCGCGCGCCGAAGGATTTGCCGAGCGCGACCAGAACATCACCTGGTCATCCGAGCTCAGCGGCAGCAACAAGATCGTCGGCGGAAAATGGTGGGTCGCGTCGGACACCGGCCAGCCGCTGGTATCGATCGCGACGGAATTCCAGGAAGCGCTCGGGCTGAAGATCGGTGACTCGGTCACCTTCGATGTTGCCGGCGAAGTCTTTGTCTCGAAGGTCGCCAGCATCCGCAAGGTGAAGTGGGACAGCTTCGAGCCGAACTTCATGCTGGTGTTCCCGCCAGGCCTGCTCGACGACACCGCGGGCAGCTGGATGACCAGCGCCTATTTCAAGCCGAGCGAGACACGCGCCATTGCCGATCTGGTGCGGCGCTTCCCGAGTGTCTCCGTGTTCGATCTCGAGGATCTGCTCGATCAGGTGCGAGCCGTCATCGACAAGGCCGCGCTGGCCGTGCAGAGCGTGTTCATCTTCACGCTGTTCGCGGGCCTCACCGTGCTGCTCGCTGCCGTGCAGGCGACGCGTGACGAACGCCGTTACGAGAGCGCGATGCTGCGTACGCTCGGCGCAAGCCGGCGCACGGTGCTGACCGGGGTGCTCGCGGAATTCACGACACTGGGCCTGCTGTCCGGCCTGCTGGCCGCGCTCGGCGCGTCGGTCGCCGGTTTCTTCCTGGCGCGCGAAGTGCTGGAGATTCCGTACGGCTTCGATGCGTGGATCTGGGTGGCGGGAATTCTGGGCGGTGCGCTGCTGGTGGCCACCGCCGGCTGGCTCGCGACGCGCTCGGTCGTGAATTCGCCGCCCACGGCGACGCTGCGCGGCGCGTGAACGACGCCTGACCGTGAGCATGGCGGTCGACGCTGCAGCGGGCGCAGTCTAAGCTGCGTGCGCCATGCGACTGACCACCAACCCCCTGCTCGAATACCTGCTGCCCTCGCGCCGCGCGCGCATGGTCGGCTGGTACGACCCGGACGTCCTCGCGCGCTCCGCGGCGCTGATGACGATCGCCAATCTGTTCGGTCGCCACTCCGATACGCGGCTGATCGAGGCATTGGCCAGCCAGCCGCAGAAGGAGTTCACCTTCACGGCGGTGGAGGGGCAGCCGTACTGGTTCGACTACGTCAGTGACATCGCCGATGGCTGGAATTCCACGTTCGCGATCGCGGATGGGATCTCGCGTCCTGAGCTGACGGTGCTCGATGGCAGCGGCGCGCCGGTGCTGACCGAAGGCGGCGACGTGCTCGTGTTCGGGGGCGACGAGGTCTATCCGTATCCGTCGAAAGAAGAGTACGCGCGTCGCACGGAAGCACCGTATTCGGCGGCTTTCGACGGCGCGAACCGGCATCCGCATGTGTTCGCGGTGCCGGGCAATCACGACTGGTATGACAGCCTGATCGCGTTTTCGCGCGTGTTCTGCCGGCCGGAGCGCGGCTTCGCCGGCTGCAGGACGCACCAGACGCGCAGCTATTTCGCGCTGGCATTGCCCTCGAACTGGTGGCTGTTCGCGATCGACCTGCAGCTCGGTGCGGACCTCGACGAGCCGCAGGTGCGCTACTTCAACGACGTGGTCACACGCCTGCCGGCGGATGCGAACGTGATCCTGTGCGTGCCGGACCCGCAGTGGCTGCTGGAGTCGAGCTACCCCGGGCACGAAAGTTACGAAGGCTCGGTGCTGCGCTATTTCGAGGAGCGCATCCTGCAGCGCAAGGTTTCCGTGTACCTGACGGGCGATCTGCATTTCTACAAACGTCACGAGAATGCGGACGGTGTGCAGAAGATCGTCTCCGGCGGTGGCGGCGCCTTCCTGCATCCGACGCATGCGCCGGACACGAAGACGCTGCGCGGCGGCTTCGAGGAAAAGGCCTGCTATCCGGACAAGGCCACGTCGCGCAAACTGACCTGGCTGAACCTGCTGTTTCCGTTCCTGAACCCGAAGTACATGGGCATTCCGGCGACGCTGTATGCGTTGTCCGCGTGGTTCGCCTCGGCGAGCCTCACGCCGGCGAGCGTGCAGAGCCTGCCGCTCGCGCTGCAGGCCGCGATTACCGCCGCTGTGCGTGATCCGTTCAACGGTCTGTGGCTGATCCTGTTCGTTTCGGCGTTCGTGTTCTTCACGGATACGCACGTGCGCTGGTATCGCGTGCTGGGCGGCATCAGTCATGCCCTGTCGCATCTGCTCGCGGCCTTCGGGCTCGGCTGGCTGTCCATCATCGTCACGACACAATGGCTCGGTCTCACGTTCGGCGGTGTGCTGCAGATGCTGGCGTCGGCCGTGATCACCTTCGTCGGGGGCGGCATCGCGGGATCGCTGGTGCTGGGGGGCTATCTGTTCCTGTCGCTGCGCGTATTCGGGCGCCATTCGAACGAGGCGTTCTCATCGCTGCGCATCCAGGACTACAAGCAGTGGCTGCGCCTGCGTATCGATCCGGACGGCTCGCTGACGATCTTTTCGATCGCCATCGATCGGGTGCCGCGACGCTGGCGCGATGAACTGAAGGGCGCGGCTGGCCGCATCGTGGCCGACGATCCCGAAGCGACCAAGCCGAGGCTCATCGATCGTGTGACCATTCGAGCACGGAGGACGGGATGAGCGAAGAAGGTTTCGAGGAGATCCGCGCGGGTGTGCGCGCACTGTGTGCGCAGTATCCGGACGAGTATTTCCGGCACATCGACGCGGAACGCGGCTATCCGGCGGAGTTCGTCGATGCATTGACGACAGCGGGATGGCTGGCTGCGCTGATTCCACCGCAGTATGGCGGGTCGGGACTTTCGCTCGCCGAGGCTTCGGTGATCATGGAAGAGATCAACCGCAGCGGCGGCAATTCGGGCGCCTGCCACGGCCAGATGTACGTGATGAACGTGCTGGTGCGTCACGGCACGGAGCAGCAGCGCCAGCACTACCTGCCGAAGATCGCCTCCGGCGAACTGCGGCTGCAGTCGATGGCGGTGACCGAGCCGACCACCGGCACGGACACGACGAAGCTGAAGACGACGGCCGTGCGCAAGGGCGATCGCTACGTCGTCAACGGGCAGAAGGTCTGGATTTCGCGCGTCCAGCATTCGGACCTGATGCTGCTGCTGGCGCGTACGACGCCGCTCGCCGAAGTGAAGAAGAAGGCCGATGGTCTCTCCGTGTTCCTGGTCGACCTGCGCGACTCGATCGGGAAGGGACTGACGCTGCGGCCTATCCCGAACATGGTCAACCACGAGACCAATGAACTGTTCTTCGACAATCTTGAAGTTCCCGTCGAGAACCTGATCGGCGAAGAGGGCAAGGGATTTCGCTACATCCTCGATGGTCTCAACGCGGAGCGCGTGCTGATCGCGGCCGAGTGCATCGGCGATGCGCACTGGTTCGTGCAGCGCGCCGCGAAATATGCGAACGAGCGCCGGGTGTTCGACCGGCCGATCGGCCAGAACCAGGGCGTGCAGTTCCCGATCGCGGAGGCCTACATCGAGACGGCCGCGGCGAGCCTGATGCGGTTCCGCGCCTGCGAGCTGTATGACGCGCTGAAGCCCTGTGGTGCCGAGGCGAACATGGCGAAACTGCTCGCGGCCAAGGCCTCATGGGAGGCGGGCAATGCCTGCCTGCAGACGCACGGCGGATTCGGATTCGCGGCGGAATACGACGTGGAGCGGAAGTTCCGCGAGACGCGCCTGTATCAGGTGGCACCGATTTCGACGAACCTGATTCTTTCGTACATCGCGGAACACGAGCTCGGCTTGCCGCGCTCGTTCTGAGCGCGCGACCCCGCGCGGATAACTCAGCGCGGACAACTCAGCGTGGATCGATCGCGAAGTTCGCCCAGGCCACCGGGGAAGGCTCGCCTTTCCAGTTCAGCCCTTCGATCGCGACGCTGTAGGTGCCGGGACCCAGCGCCGAGCTGTTCAGCGACAGTCGAAGATTGCCGTTCGAATCCTTCAGCACGTTGTGCAGCACCAGCACGCCGCCCTGATCGTCACGGTCGATGCGAACCCGGAAGCTCGTCTGTTCGGCCCAGGACAGATCCACGCGCATTTCGATCAGTTCCGCCATCTCGCCGCCCGCGCGGAACATCGCTTCAGCCACTGGACCGGCGCGGCCCGGAATGACCTTGATCGTGCGGCCGCGGGTGGTCGGATCGATCGGTCTCTCGGTCGCTTCCTTCTGCAGGGCGGCATTGCGCGTCTGCGCATCCCCGAGCTGGAAGTAGAGCACGACACTCGCGATCAGGAAGACGATGGCCAGCGCCGCAGCCGCGCCGATGAACGCCGGCTTCTCCCATAGCGCCCGCGGCTTCTCCTGCCACGGTTCGGGCTGGCCGCTCGCCTCGAGCAGCCGCACGGCGGCGTGGACCCGGTCTGCGAAGCCGAGTTCGTCGATCAGCTTGGGATTGGTGCGAACCGCACGTTCGAAATCGGTGACGCCCTTGGGCGGCAGCTTGCCGGTCAGGTAACGCTCGACAATCTGATTCTTTTCGATGAACTCGCGGTCCATGGTGTCGTTGCCGGCAATGGTGTGTCTGAGGGCGGAAGCTTGCGCGTGCGCTGCACGACCTGCAAGGCTCGGGACAGGAAGGCAGTGCGCCACTCGGGGCGCGCTTTGCCGTCACTCATTGTCATAGCCCATGATCGAACTCCCTGGGTTCAGGTAGCGTTCATTGCACGGGCTTATCGTGCGCCCGGGACCTGACGCGGGGTGGGGTCTGGCTCACAGAATCTGACCCCGATCGGGCCTGCGCTGCGTTCAAGTAGCGTCCGTCAATTGTCATGAGGTCGATCTACATGAGTGTTTCCAAGGTGCTGGGGATGGCTGCGATGGGGGCTGCAGTGGCCGCCGGTGGCGTGAATGCGGCGGGCAAGCCAGCCACGACGGAGCGTTCTGCGGGCGAAACCGCCATCACGATCTACAGTTCGGCACAGCCCGGTGCGATCTCGCCGGAGTTCTATCGACCGATTCCGGGCGCCGGCACGCCGAATGCGATGGCGGTGCCGGGCTACGCGATGATCCGCCACGAGCGCATCGTGCCGATCGAGGCGGGTCGTTCGACGCTGCGCTTCGCGGATGTCGCGGGGCTCATCGATCCCACCACGGTGACGTTCACGTCGCTGACGGACCCTGCGACGCGCGTGCTGGAACAGAATTTCCAGTTCGATCTGGTCAGCAACGAGAAGCTGCTGCTGAAGTTCATCGACAAGCCGATCACCGTCGAGCGCGCACTGGGCAACCAGGTCACGACGCTGACTGGCACGCTGCTGTCGTCGTTCGATGGCCTGGTGCTGCGCGGCAACGACGGCTCGATCCATTCGCTGCGGGACTATTCGTCGCTGCGCTTCCCGGAGTTGCCGGGCGGCCTGATCACGCGCCCGACGCTCGAGTGGCTGGTCAATTCGCCGAAGGGCGGCGACCAGCGGACGCGCGTGACCTACCAGACCGGCGGTCTCACGTGGTGGGCCGACTACAACCTCATCTTCAACGAGGGCAAGGACGCCAACAGCGGTCTGCTGGACCTTTCGGCCTGGGTCAGCATCATCAACCAGTCCGGCACGACCTATCCCGATTCGAAGCTGAAGCTGATCGCCGGCGACGTGCAGCGCGCTGAGGCGCCTGCCCCGCAGATGGTGGGGCGTGCGATGGCGATGGCCAGCAAGACCATGGAAGAAGACGCGGGCTTCGAGCAGAAGGAGTTCTTCGAGTTCCATCTGTATACGCTGGGCCGCCGCACGACCTTGCCGAACAATTCGACCAAGCAGATCGAACTGTTCGATCAGGCGAAGCAGATTCCGGCGCGCAAGACGCTGGTCTACTACGGCCTGACGCAGAACTATGGCTGGGGGTCGCCGATGACGGATCGGGAGCTCGGCCTGCCGATGAACAAGAAGGTGGACGTCTACCTCGAGTTCAAGAACGACAAGGCCGTGGGCCTGGGCGTGCCGCTGCCGGCAGGACGCATCCGTGTCTCACAGCTGGACAGCGCCGACGGCAGCCTCGAGTTCATCGGCGAGGACCGGATCGATCACACGCCGAAGGACGAGAAGGTACGCATCAAGCTCGGCTCGGCGTTCGACGTGGTCGGTGAGCGCCGCTCGGTGGATTTCAGCGTGGACACGAAAGCGCGCTGGATGGAGGAGGAGATCGAGGTCAAGCTGCGCAACCACAAGAGCGCGCCGGTGGACGTGATCGTCAAGGAAAACCTGTATCGCTGGAGCAACTGGAAGATCCTGACGAAGACGCACGAGTTCGAGAAGGAAGACGCCCGGACGATGCATTTCACCGTGCGGGTTCCGAAGGACGGCGAGACGGTGGTTCGCTATCGGGTGCGCTACACTTGGTAGCGCATGCAGTCACCGTCTGATCTCGATCGCTCCGCCCGCCCGACGCTGTCGCCGTATGAGGCAGAACTGCAGCGCGGGCGGGTCGCGTTCGAGTTTCCGCCGTCCCTCGAGCGCGAGTACCGCAAGTTCCATCTGCAGCGCGTGCTTCCGCGCGTGCGCGGCTGGCTGTGGGTGCTGGTTGCGCTGACGCTGGCCACCGGAATCTACCGGCTCGGCTTCCAGGGCCACTTCGGCCTGAACTTCGAGACCGTACTGCGGATCGGCGTACTGCAGTGCGCGAGTGTCGCGATGCTGCTGGCGGCCTATCACCCGCGCCACGAGCAGCTGTATCCGGGCACGGCCACGCTGGCCTCGGCCCTGTACGGCGTTGCGCTGTCGGTGCTGGTGCTGCAGGTGATCATGGAGGGAGGGGCAGAGACGCTGTCGCTGCTGACGGTGCACACACTCGCGACGCTGTTCCTGGTCGGGCTGATGTTCGTGCCGGCGCTGATCGTGGCCTCCCTCATCCTCGTTGCATTCATCGCCGCGGGCTTCGTCTTCGAACTGCGGCCGACGCTGCTCGCGTACGACACGGTGCTGGTCGCATCGGTGATCGTGCTCGGCGCGTACATCGCCTATGGCGTGCAGGAAGCGGATCGGCGCCTGTTCCTCGAGCGCGGCGCGCTCGGTGATCTGGCAGAGCGCGACGGGCTCACGGGGCTGCGCAACCGGCGTGCGTTCGACGAGCACCTGCTGCGCGTCTGGCAGCAGAGCCTGCGGGACCGCTCGACGATCTCGGTGCTGTTGATCGATCTCGATCACTTCAAGGCCTACAACGACCTGTACGGTCACCAGGCCGGCGACTCCTGCCTGCGATACGTGGCGCAGCTCGTGCAGCGTTATGCGCGGCGGCCGCTCGATCTCGCGGCCCGTTACGGTGGCGAAGAGATGGCGATCATCCTGTACCAGGTGACGCCGGACCATGCGCGCGCGTTGGCAGAGCAGGTGCGCGCGTCGATCGAGCAGGCGCGGATCGAGCATCGTGCGGCCCCGCGTACCGGACGCGTGACGGGCAGCGTGGGCGGTGCCTGGATCGAGGCGAGCCTCGATCGCACGCCGGATGATCTCGTGCAGCTCGCCGATGAGGCGCTGTATTCGGCGAAGCAGGACGGACGCAATGCCGTACGCTTCCTCGGGCCGGAGCATTCGCAGTCGTTCACGGCAACGATGCGCACGCTGCCTTCCGATTGAGCGCAGCGCTCGGGCACTGGCCCGAGCACTGATGACCCGGGCACCCGCCGCTCGCGCGCCTTACTTCAGCAGGCTGCGCAGCATCCAGGCCGTCTTCTCATGCACCTGCAGGCGCTGCGTCAGCAGGTCCGCCGTGGATTCGTCGCCACCCTTGTCGGCTGCCGGGAAGGTGGCGCGCGCGGTGCGCGCGACGGCTTCGTGGCCCGCGACCAGCAGCCGCACCATCTCGAGCGCGTCGGGCACACCGTCGGTCTCTTCGATGGAGGTCAGGCGCGAGAATTCGCGATAGGTGCCGGGCGCAGGGAAGCCCAGCGAGCGGATGCGTTCGGCGATCGCATCGAGCGCGGTCCAGAGTTCCGTGTACTGGTCCATGAACATCACATGCAGCGTGTTGAACATCGGACCTTCCACGTTCCAGTGGAAGTTGTGGGTTTTCAGGTACAGCGAATAGGTGTCGGCGAGCAGCTTGGAGAGGCCCTCGGCGATCTTGACGCGGTGCTTTTCGCCGATGCCGATGTCGATACTGGGGGCGGGAACGGACCGCTTCGTGCTGGCCTTGCTCATGATCTGGCTCCGGATGAATTCTGAACTCAGTCCGGATCGTAGCGGCGCACCGTGATGCGCGCCAATCGACAGTGACTATCCGATCGATTGAGAGGCGATCGATCGAGGATCGATGCGATAGGCGCGCACGAACACCTTCACGTGTTCGGCGATCAGCGACGGAATATCGAGCGGGCGGCAGCGCGTGCCGCCGAGATCATGCTGGTGCAGCAGCGCGAGGATGATCGGCGAGAGCAGCATCAGGCCCGCGTGGCGCGTGTCGCAGTCGACGATGACGCCCTGCGCGACGTAAGTCTTCAGTCGTGATTCGAGCGCCTGGAGGGTCGGTTCGAGCACGTCGGAAAGGTAATCGACGCCGGTGGCGGGGCTGCGCAGGCCTTCCGCCAGTCCGATGCGGTGCAGGCTGCCGACATTGCCGGCGGTCCAGCCCTGCACGACGCGGGTCAGAAAGGCCTCGAGCACCGGCTGGAGCTGGTCATTCTGGGTTTCGGTCTGGCGGGCGCGGTCGAGGTGCTTGCCGGCGCCGCGCAGCGCCTGAGTGAACACGGCCTTGATCAGGGCCTCGCGCGTCCCGAAATAGTGCCGGAGCGTGGTCACGCTGACGCCGGCGGCGAGAGCCAGCTCACGGAAGCTGGGAGCGTCGCCATCCGGGGCGGACAGGCGGATTCGAGCCTTTTCGATCAACGTGTTACGACGCTGATCGAAATCGGCATTGCGGGCCCCTGCGGTACGTGACATCCGGCGCTCCAGCGCATCCTGTTGATTAATTAGAACACATGGTTTAATCTATTTCAACACCTCAGGGACTGAGATTCAGGACGAGCACATGGCATTCGAAACGACGGAAGACCAGGGACTGTTTGCGCGCTACCGCTGGTGGATCATCGGCGCGTTCGCCTTGATTGCCGTGGCATTCATCGGCTGGCGCAACACGCGGCCGACGCCGGTCGGCGTCGTCGAAGTGACGGCGGGCCCCGCGGAGCGCGTGCTGGCGATCTCAGGACGCACGCGGCCGCAGGTCACTGTGACGATCGTGCCGAAGCTCGCCGGCCAGGTTCTCAAGCTCACCAAGGAAGAAGGTGAGACGGTGCGCGCGGGTGAGCTGCTCGTTCAGCTCGACGCGGAGGCACCACGCGCAGCGGTCGACGAAGCGGACTCGAAGATCGCTGCGCAACGTCGAACGCTGGCTGAAGCCCAGCGCAATTTCGAGCGCGCGTCGCAGCTGAAGGACCGAGGCCTCACGACACTGCGGGATTACGACGCCGCGAAGTTCGATCTCGATCAGGCGCAGTCGGAACTGACGCGCCTCGCGGCGAGCCGTCGTGAAGTCAGTGCGCGCCTGCGCGACAACACGCTGGTCTCGCCGGTGGCCGGCATCGTGCTGTCGCGCCCCGTCGATCCAGGCCAGGTGGTCAGCGCGCAGACGGTCATCTATGAAATCGCGCCGCTCGCCAACGTGGAAGTGGAAGCCGACGTCGATGAGCAGTTCCTCGGCGAGATCCGCGAAGGCCTGAAGGCTGACGTGCTGATCCCGGGCCGTGCGAAGCCGCTCTCTGCGACGCTGAACTACGTGTCGCCGAAGGTCGATCCGCGCACCGGTGGCGCGAAGGTCCGGTTCCGATTCGACGAGAACATCACGAACCTGCGCTCGGGACTGACGGCCGACATCAACCTGATTGTCGAAAAGCGACCGCAGGCCATTACCGTCGCCCGCAGCGCGATTCTCGGCCGCGACGCAACGGCGCGTGTGCTGGTCGTGCAGGACGGCCGCGTGCTCGAGAAGAAGGTCAGTTTCGTCGAATGGCCGAGCGAGCGCGTGATCGTGACCGCCGGGCTCGATGCGGGTACGCAGCTGCTCGCCCAGCCGCGTCCGGATCTGGTGGGCGCGCACGTCGCCCCGACCACGAACCTGGCGTCCCTTCCGCGAGGCGCTTCACCGCGCGGCAGCGAGGCACGACGTGCGCTTTGACCTGAAAGTCGCGCTGCGATATCTGCTGTCGAACCGGCTGCAGTCGGCGTTGCTGATCGGCGGCGTGGCCATTGCCGTGACGGTCTTCACGTTCAACGCCGCGCTGATCAACGGGCTCGCGGAGTTCCAGATCCAGCGTGTGGTCGGCAATTCATCTCATGTGACGATCGAACCGGAGAAGCCACTGCCTGCCGTAGCGCCGGCCGCGGACGGCTCGGAGCGCCTCGTGGCTTCGCAGCGCACTCTTGAACGCCGCCCGCAGATCAAGCAGTGGCGAACGGTCGAATCGATCATCGACACGATCCCGGGCGTCACGGGCGTGTCGCTGAACATCCTCGGCACGGGCTTGGTCTCGCGCGGCCAGCAGACGCTGCCGGTCACGCTGAAGGGCGTCGAGCCGAGCCGGCTGTCGGCGATCGCGCCGATCGATGAGGCAATTGTCGAGGGCGAAGCCCGACTCGGCATCAACGATGTGCTGATCGGCAAGAAGCTCGCGACGGATCTCGGCATCCGGGTCGGCCAGCCGATCTTCATCGCTAGCGACCAGGGCCGGGAGCGCACGCTGACCGTGCGCGCGCTGTACTCGACGGGCGTTGACAGTCTGGATTCGCGGCTCGCCTTCGTGAACCTCGACACCGCCCGCGTCATGTTCGATCTGCCGGAAGGTCTGACCGAAATCGAGATCAAGCTCGCCGACATCTACGCGGCCCGTGCGGTCGCGCGCCAGCTCGCCGATACGACGGGGCTCGAAGCCTCCGCCTGGATGGACAAGAACCAGCGGCTGCGCGAAGCACTCGAGGGCCAGGGCAGCTCGGGCAGCATCATCAAGATGTTCACGCTGATCACGATCCTCGTCGGCGTGGCCAGCGCGCTGCTGCTGACGACGTTCCGTCGCCGGCCCGAGATCGGCATCATGCGCAGCTTCGGCATTTCGGAGAACTTCGTGCTCTCCGTGTTCATGCTGCAGGGCGCGCTGATCGGCATCATCGGCTCGGTGATCGGCTGTCTGATGGGCTTCGGCTTCTGCCTCGCCCTCGCCAGCCTCACCGGCGGCAAGCTGCCGGTGGACCCGGCGCTCGGCCAGTACGACTCGGCGCTGCTGCTGGCGGCCGCGGCCAGCATCATCGCGGCGCTGTGGCCGGCGCGGGCTGCATCGCGGATCGATCCCGTCGAAGCGATTTCCCAATAGCAGGCTGCGCAACAGGATGAACGACATGAACGCCATGGATCTGGCCACTCTGACTTCGCTGCTCGACGTGCGCGACGTCCGCAAGGTCTTCGTCGACAACGAGTTCGAAACCCAGGTGCTGAAGGGCATCACGTTCTCGCTCGCGCGCGGCGAGATGGTCGCGATGCTCGGGCCTTCCGGCAGCGGCAAGAGCACGCTGCTGTCGATCCTCGGTACGCTGATGAAGCCCACCTCGGGCAGCTTCCAGATGCTTGGCAAGGAGCTGACGACGCTGAACGAAAAGGAACTGTCGCAGTTCCGCAATCAGCAGATCGGTTTCATCTTCCAGTATCACCATCTGCTGCCGGATTTCACGGCGCTGGAGAACGTGCTGTTCCCGCACGCGGGTCGTGTCGGGCGCGAGACGCGGGAGGGACGCGAACGCGCGGCGATGCTGCTCGATCGCGTGGGCCTGAAGGATCGGATGAACTACCGTGCGACGCGTCTCTCCGGTGGCCAGAAGCAGCGCGTCGCGATCGCGCGCGCGCTGATGAACCAGCCGGCGCTGGTGCTCGCAGACGAGCCGACGGGCAACCTCGATCGTGAGAACGCCGATCAGGCCTTCGAACTGATGCAGGAGATCCAGCGCGAGACGGGCACGACCTTCCTGCTCTCGACGCACGATCGCGAACTCGCCGAGCGCTGCGAGCGTCGGATCTACATCCGCAATGGCGTCGTCGTCGAGGGCGAGTCCACGCCGATCGCTGCGCCGAAGCCGGCGCCAGCGCAGACGGCCTCGCCGTGGCGGGTCATCGAGGGCGCAAGCGCTGTCGTGGATCGCACCGGCCCTGCGGAGTCGAACGAGGATCGTCGCCGCGCCTGATCGATACGGCGCGTCCGCGCCGCAGGCTCAACGGTCGATCGTGGCGAGCGAACGCTCCGTGTAGCGCGCACCGGCGGTGCTGCCGAGGCCGTTCAGTTTCGCCATGTCAGCGGCCGTCAGCGTGATGTTCGCGGCGGCCACGTTCGACTCCAGATAGCTGCGCCGCTTCGTGCCCGGGATCGGCACGATGTCCGCACCCCGATGCAGCAGCCAGGCCAGTGCGATCTGCGCGGGCGTGGCATTCAGACGCGTCGCGATGTCGCGCAGGGCTTCGACGATGGCGATATTGCGATCGTAGTTGCCGGCATGGTAACGCGGATCGTTCTTGCGGTAGTCGCGCTCCGGCAGTGAATCGGCCGACGGGATCGTGCCTGTCAGGAAGCCGCGACCGAGCGGGCTGTACGGCACGATGCCGATGCCGAGCTCGCGGCAGGTGTCGATGACGTCCCCCTCGATATTGCGCTCCCAGACGGAGTATTCGCTCTGCAACGCGCTGATCGGATGCACGGCATGTGCGCGGCGCAACGTCGCTGCGCCGACTTCCGACAGGCCGAGGAAGCGCACCTTGCCGGCGCGCACCTGCTCGGCCATCACGCCGACGGTGTCCTCGATCGGTACCGCGCGATCGAGCCGATGCTGATACCAGAGATCGATGTGGTCGACGCCGAGTCGGGCAAGGCAGCCGTCGAGTGCACGGCGCACGTTGGCCGGGCTGCTGTCGACGCCGGCGATCTTGCCATCCGCGCCGATATTGAAGCCGAACTTCGTCGCGATGATGGCGCGGTCGCGCCGGCCCTGCAGCGCGCGGCCGACCACTTCCTCGTTGGTGTAAGGCCCGTAGACCTGCGCGGTATCGAAAAAGGTGACGCCGAGATCCAGCGCTCGCTGGATGGTGGCAATGCCTTCGGCCTCATCCGGCTTGCCGTACATCTCCGGCATGCCGGCAACGCCGGTGATACCCATCGTGCCGAGGCCGAGCGCGGAGACTTCGAGTCCCTGGTTGCCGAGTTTGCGAGTGGGCATGTTCATCGTGAGGTGTCCTGCCGCTGGATGGCGGTACCCGCGATCTCCGCGGGCGTGAGAGCCGGCAGGCCGTCGAGGCTCTGCTGGTTGTTGTCGAGCAGATAGTCGACGAGCATGGCATCGCTCGCCTTGGCGACGTAGTTCGCCGACTCGGTGCGCTCCGCGCGGAAGTCCATCAGCGGCACGCCGTAGCCGCAGGAATCGGACACACGGGTGACATCGACGCGCACGATCGCGCGCGCCGAGGGCCAGTGCGGGAACGTCGCGAGACGCGACTTGAATTCCCGATGCATCGGGTCGATCAATTCCGCGCGCCCATGCAGCCGGATGATCCGCGGCGAGCCCTCGAACGCACAGAGCATGATCACGATCCGGCCGTTGTCGCGCACATGCGCGATGGTTTCGATGCCGGAGCCGGCGCCATCGAGGAAGGCGACTTCATGCGGACCCAGCACGCGCAGCGTGCCGCCGCCTTTCGGCGAACAGTTGACGTGGCCGGCATCGCCGCGCGGCGCGGTGGCCACGAAGAACAACTTCTGCGCGTGGATCCAGTCCGCGAGCGCCCCGTCGATCTGCTCGTACACCTTGCCCATGCGATTCCGGCCTCCGTGGTCAGACGCTGCCGAGGAAGTCCTGCTTGCCGACGTCCACACCGCTGCTGCGCAGGATCGCGTAGGCCGTGGTCACGTGGAAATAGAAGTTGGGCAGCACCCACTTCTGCAGGAACGGCAGGCCGTCCATCTCGAGTTTGCGGGTGCGCAGCTGCAGGCTGATGTGCCGCGACTCGGCACCGTCGAACTGGGCCGGCGTCAGCGTGGCCAGGAACTCCAGGGTGCGGTCGATGCGGGCCTGCAGGTCCGCGAAAGCCACTTCGGTGTCCTCGAAGCGGGGCGGCTCGACTGCGGCGAGGCGGGCGGCGCTGTTCTTGGCGAAGTCGCTGGCGAGCTGTACCTGGCGGGCGAGGTTCAGCATGTCCGGGGCGAGGCGGGAGCGCTCCAGCACCTCGGCGTCGAGCTTGCGCGCTTCGGCGAAGGCGGCGCCCTTGGCGAGCACGTTGCGCAGATTTGTCAGCATGTTGACAAAAAGCTCCACGGACATCTGATAGGTCGTCACGGCCATGAATCGGCGCTCCAGCGAAGAAGGGGGGGCGGAGATTGTAGCGGCTGGACGTTCTGCCTAATGGTATCTTTGGTGAAACAATCCATAGGGATTGCGGTACTGGAGCGTCCTTTATGAGCCTAATCTGGCTTCCGTCGCAGATGGCGACCTTCGCCAAAGTGGTCGATCTGAACGGGTTTTCCGCGGCGGCCCGGGCGCTGAAAGTGCCCAAGGCGGCGGTCAGCCGCGCGGTCGCTGACCTCGAGCGGGAGCTCGGGCTGACCTTGCTGACGCGCACGACGCGACGCATCCACCTGACTGCGGCGGGGCAGCAGCTGCTCGGCGAATGCCGCGCGATCCTGGCGGCCACCGAGCAGGTCCGGCAGCGGGCGACGACGCTGGCGACGACGCACAGCGGCCCGCTGCGGGTGCTCGCAGATGCCACCTACGGCCGGGTGCTGCTCGCGCCGCTGGTCCCGCGGTTCCTCGAGCGGTTTCCGGACATCCCGCTCGAAGTCGAGATGGGCGTGTCGGGCGGTGATACCTCGGGCGTCGACGTCGAGGTCCGCAGCGGGGCGGCCTCGGACTCGGATCGTGTCGTGAAGGTCCTCGGCGCGCCGCCGGCGGTGCTGTGCGCGACGCCGGTCTACCTGCAGAAGGCGGGGCTGCCGACGCGGCCGGAAGAACTCGAACAACACGCGCTGCTGACGCCGGATGGCGGTGCGGGGCCGCTGTTCGCACTGCGATTGACGCAGCTGTCGCGTCGCGCGGAGGTGATGGTCCAGCCGAAGCTCGCGGTCGATGACCCGGCCGTGTTGCATGCGGCGACTGCCGCCGGCCTGGGTATCGGGCTGCTGCCGGAGTTCCTGTGCCGGCAGGGCATCGCGACCCACAAGCTCGTCCGTGTGCTGCCCGACTGGGAGCTGCCGGAAAGCGCGCCGCTGTGCGCGCTGTACCCCGCGGCCCTGGCCAACGACTCCCGCGTGAACGCGCTCGTAGATTTTCTGGCTGCGAACATCGTCCCGGCGCTGGCGCGATAGAATTCAGGCACGGCGATATTCGACCCCGACGACATTCGAAGGATCTGGCATGTACCGCGCACCCCTGAAAGACCTCGGCTTCGTGCTGCATCGGCTGATCGATGAATCGGCGCTGATGGCCTGCGCGCCGTTCAGCGACTATTCCCCCGAACTTGCCGACACGATCCTGGAAGAAGCTGGCAAGTTCGCCGAAAATGTCCTCGAGCCGCTGTACAAGTCTGCGGATCGGGAGGGGGCGAAATGGACGCCGGAGGGTGTTCGTACGCCGAAGGGTTTCATCGAAGCCTATCGCCAGTATGTGGATGGCGGCTGGCCGGCCCTGCGCGCCTCGCCCGAGTTCGGCGGCCAGGGCGCGCCGACGGTGCTCGGCACCGCGGTCGAGGAACTGTGGGCGTCGGCCAATCTCGCGTTCAAGCTCTGCCCGATGCTGACCCAGGGCGCCACGGAGGCGCTCGAGCACTACGGTACCGAGACGCAGAAAGCGCGATTCCTCGCGAGAATGGTCAGCGGCGAGTGGACCGGCACGATGAATCTCACCGAGCCGCAGGCCGGGTCGGATCTGTCGCAGATCCGAACGCGCGCGGTGCCGGATGGCGATGCATACCGTCTGTTCGGCCAGAAGATCTTCATCACCTATGGCGAACACGATCTGACGCCGAACATCATTCACATGGTGCTCGCGCGTATCGAAGGTGCGCCGGCCGGCGTGAAGGGTATTTCGATGTTCATCGTGCCGAAATTCCTGGTCGGCGATGATGGAACCCTGGGCGCGCGCAACGATGTGCACTGCATTTCGATCGAGCACAAGCTCGGCATCCATGGCAGTCCGACGGCCGTTCTCGCGTACGGCCAGAAGGACGGTGCGGTCGGCTATCTCGTCGGCGAAGCGAACCGCGGCCTCGAGTACATGTTCGTGATGATGAACGCGGCGCGCCTGTCGGTCGGCCTCGAAGGTTATGCCGTCGCGGAGCGTGCGTTCCAGCAGGCCGCGGAGTGGGCCCGGACACGCGTGCAGGGCAAACCGCCCGTTGCGGTCCCGCCGGGCACGAACGGTCCTCTGCCGATCGGCCATCACCCCGACATCAAGCGCATGCTGCTGACGATGAAATCGCAGACCGAAGCGATGCGCGCCGTGGCGATGTATGCCGCGTCGCAGCTCGATCTCGGTCGCGGCCATCCCGATGCGACGCTGCGCGCTGCGGCGCAGGCGCGCGGTGATCTGCTGATCCCGGTCGTCAAGGGCTGGAGCACCGAGACCGGCGTCGAGCTCGCCTCGATCGGCATCCAGGTGCATGGCGGCATGGGTTTCATCGAAGAAACCGGCGCCGCGCAACCGCTGCGCGATGCGCGCATCACGACGATCTACGAAGGCACGACCGGCATCCAGTCGAATGACCTGATCGGCCGCAAGCTCGCACGCGATCGCGGCGCGACGATGAACGCGCTGCTCGATGACATGCAGCGCGAGCTCGATGCGCTGTCCGGCCGGAACGCGTCGGCGGCGATCATCAAGGCGGCCGCGCTCGAGGGTGTGGCGTCACTGCGTGCGGCGAGCGAATCGTTGCTGGCCGCGATGGCCATCGGACCGGAGCGCGGCTTCGCGGTGTCCGTGCCCTATCTGAAGCTGTGCGGACTGGTCATCGGCGGCTGGCTGATGGCGCGTTCGGCCGATATCGCCGCAGGGCTGCTCGACAGCGGTGACACGGATCGTGAATTCCTGACCGCCAAGCTCGCGACGACGCGCTTCTACGCCGACCAGATCCTGCCGCAGGTCAGCGCGCTGCAGCGCATCGTGCAGCATGGCGCGGCGAGCGTGCTCGAGGTGGATGCGGCGCTGCTGTAGACAGCGCGACTTTTCGCATGGCGGCCAACGGAGGGCCCACGATGCAGCGACGTGACTTCATGCAGCAGGCGGGCGCCCTCGGTGCGCTCGGGATGATCGGCGCGCCGTCGGCGCAGGCAGCGTCGACCGCGCCGGCGACCGCGCCGGCGAGCCTCACGGCGATCACTCGCGCGATACCGTCCACCGGCGAGCGGCTGCCCGTCATCGGACTCGGCACGTCGGGACCCTTCGAGGTCGGCGCGGACGCGTCGGCGCGGGCTCCGCTGGTGGAGGTGCTCGCCGGCTTGTTCGATGCCGGCTGCACGTTGATCGACACGTCCCCGATGTACTCGACCGCTGAAGCCGTGCTCGGCGATCTGCTGACGCCGGCGCAGCAGGCACGCGCGTTCGTCGCGACCAAAGTCTGGACGCGCGGCGCAGCCGAGGGGATCGCGCAGATGCAGCGCTCGATGCAGCTGCTGAAGCGCCAGCGTGTCGATCTGATGCAGGTCCACAACCTGCTCGATCTCGACATTCACCTCGCGACACTGCGTCGCTGGAAGGACGAGGGCCGCATCCGCTACCTCGGCATCACGCATTTCACTGTCGCGGCACAGGATGAGGTTGCGGCGATCGTGCAGCGCGAGAAGCTCGACTTCGTGCAGATCAACTATTCCGCGACGACGCCCGATGCGGCGAACCGGCTGCTGCCGCTGTGCGCGGATCGTGGCGTGGCCGTGCTGGTCAATCGCGCGTTCGATGACGGAAAGATCTTCGCGAGATTGCGCGATCGGCCGCTGCCGGCGTGGGCTGCCGAGATCGACTGCACGAGCTGGGCGCAGCTGCTGCTGAAGTTCGCGATCGCGCATCCGGCCGTGACCTGCGTGATTCCGGCCACCGGCAAGCTGCGCAATCTGCAGGACAACGTTGCAGCCGGGCGCGGGCGACTGCCCGATCCCGCCCAGCAGAAAATGATCAGCGACGCCGTCCGCGCCTGATCAGATTTCGTAGTCGACCGTGCGCCGCTCCGCGACCAGATCGCGGATCTGCGGTTTGATCGCTTCGTGCACAGGATGCGAGCCGTAGACCGCCAGCGCCGCGCGGTCCGCGAACTCGCTGTACAGCACGAGGTCTGACGCGCTCGCGTCTTCGAGGAAATTCACACCCACCTCGAGCTTCAGCAGGCCGGGAATCTTCCCGACCATGCTCTCCAGCAGCGCCTTGGCGCGCGCGGCGTTCGCCTCGCGCGAGGGCTGGGTCTGCAGCCGCCACATCACGATATGCTTGATCATCGATTCACCCGGGAACTACCCATGCACAAGAGCCAGCTTGCCGGATTCATCATCGATTGTCAGGACGCGGATCTCGAGGCGGCCGCGAACTTCTGGAGCCAGGCGCTCGGCTTCGCGCGGCGGCCGTCGCAGGCCGAGGAAGATCATGGCTACGCGCTGCTCGATACACCGCCGGACGGGCTGCACATCGAGGTGCAGCGCGTGAGCCATCCGAGTCGCGTCCACCTCGACATCGAGACGGACGACATCGAGGCGGAAGTGCAGCGGCTCGAGAAGCTCGGCGCCAAACGGTTGAAGCAGTTTCCGCGCTGGTGGGTCATGGAGGCGCCGACCGGACAGCGGTTCTGCGTGGTGCGGCCGCAGCGCACGAACTTCGAGCGTGACGCGAACGTCTGGCCCTGAAACGAATCAGTGCGCGTGAAACTGCCAGACGCCGAAGGGATTGTGCAGTGACTGCTCGCGCGGGAAGTGCTCGCAGTCCGCGCGCCGCAGACGGAAACGCGGGCCGTGGTCGCTGCCGGTGAACCAGTGGCCCGTCGCCAGAATGGGGCGACGTTCGAGCACGTAGACGTTGAACGCCGAGATCGCGTTGCTGGCTTCGACGAGACCGACCTTGGCGTCCACATGGACATCCGGCAATCCGAAGGCATGCATGCCGCAGGACGCGAAGTACGCGCCGCTGCTGACGAAGCGGACGTAGGCCGAGTACAGATCCGACCAGCCACCTGCTTCGCTGAACTTGCGCCAGGTCACGCCGGGATGCGTGATGCCGGAGGTGTGTACCTGCACGGCCGTGGCACCGGCCAGCACCAGCGCCGTCGTCGCGCGCTGCATTTCTCGCGCTGTCACGGCATTCATCGCCGTATCGCTGCAGGTGACGCGCAGGCCCGCGTCGTCCGCGTGCGTCATGATGCTGTGGCGATAGCGGGTCTCGAGATCGAACAGTTCGCAGCCGCCGAGCAGGAATCGCGGCGCGTGTTCTGCGAGAGCGTCACGCAGATCGAGTCGGTCACGCCACTGACCGCGCGCGCTGACTTCGAGCGCAGCGTGCGTGCTGCTGGCGGTCGTCAGGGAGTTGAGCGGAATGGAGCGGGCGCTTCGCGACATGTCAGGGTTCGAATGGTACTGGATTCATGACGTTGTGCGCGAATCCTAAGGTGATGCGCTAGCGTACTCAATAGGGGGCGCCCTTAAGGCGATCTCTGAGCGCCACGCATCGACTGATACGCCGCGAGCGCAGAGGCGCGCGATTCCTTCAGATCGACGATGGCCTGCGGATACTGCTCACCGAGCGTGACACCTGCGTTGCGCAGCGTCGCGGCATCCGCGGTCCACGGCGCGTGGATGTACTTCGCCGGCAATCGCGCGAGTTCCGGAATCCATCGACGCACGTAGTCACCGTCTGCATCGAAGCGTTCGCCCTGACTGACCGGGTTGAAGATGCGGAAGTACGGCGCGGCATCTGCGCCGCAGCCTGCAGCCCATTGCCAGCCGAGCGTGTTGGCCGCGAGGTCCGCATCGACGAGCGTGTCCCAGAACCAGCGCGCGCCGTCCTGCCAGGCCAGGCGCAGGTTCTTCACGAGGAAGGATGCGACGACCATGCGCACGCGGTTGTGCATCCAGCCCGTGTGCCAGAGCTCGCGCATGCCGGCATCGACCAGCGGCACGCCGGTGCGGCCGCGCTGCCATGCACGCAGCTGCCCCGCATCGCTGCGCCACGGAAAACTCTCGAACTCCGCGCGCAGCGGCTGTTGCGGCGTATGCGGAAAATGGAACAGCAGGTGATGCGCGAACTCGCGCCAGCCGAGTTCCGTGACGAACTGCGAGCTGCGCCACTCGGCCGGTGCGTGACCGGCTGCTGCCGCACCTGCCTCGAGCGCCTGCCAGATCTGGCGCGGCGAGATCTCGCCGTGATGCAGATGTGGCGAGAGCCGTGACGTACCCGGCGTCGCCGGTCGTTCACGGCCGTCACGGTAGCCGGCGAGCGCGCCGTCGACGAATTCTTCGAGTCGTGCGGCCGCGCCCGCTTCACCGGGCTGCCAGGCCTGCGCCATGCCGCCGTACCACGGAATCTGCGGCCGCAGTCCGAGTGCGTCGAGGGTGTCACCGTCCGGCCATCCGGCCGGCTTGCGCGCGCCATCGAGGCGCTTCGGCGCGGGCGCGGGTGCCTCTGGCGCAAGGCTCTTCATCACGTGGCGCCAGTACGGCGTGAAGACCTGGAACGGCTTGCCGCTCTGGTTCCTCACCTGCCAGGGCTCGATGAACAGCGCCGCGTTGTGGCTCTCGGCGACGATGTTCCGTTCGCGCAGCGCGGCCTTGATCGCACTGTCCCGCGCGACGATCGCGGGCTCATAGCGGCGGTTCCAGACGACGGCGTCGGCGCCGGTGTCGTCGATCAGGCGCTCGAGCTCGACCAGCGTCGCGCTGCGCGCCTCGCTGCCGCGCCCGCGCGCCTGGCGCAGGATCAGCTTCGAGCCGCGCGCCTGCAAAGCTGCGTCCAGCGCGGCGAGCGATTCATGCTGCCACCAGCGCGCCGCGCCGCCGGGCGCCCATTCGGCTTCTTCATCCGGCGCGTGGATGAACACCGGAATGACCGGTCCGCCACGAGCCAGTGCGGCCTGCAGGGCGGGGTTGTCAGTGAGGCGGAGGTCCTGGCGGAACCACAGCAGGACGGCTCGTGTCATCGTGTTCGTCAGTTCCTCAGGCTCAAGGTCACTCCGGCAAAGCCGACGGAGTCCCGGTCTTCGGTATCCGTGACGCCAACCGTGCCTTCGATGTCGAAGCGTGGCGTCAGGGTGTAACGATACGCGACGCTCGCGCTGGTGCTGTCCGCCTGGCTGATCGCATCGCGCGAGCGGGCCAGATCGAGGCGCAGGCCGGAGCGCTGGAACGAGCGTTCGACGCCGACGCTCAGGTCGTCGTCGATCGCACCGGCGGTGCGCGTCAGCAGCGAAGCAACCAGGCCCTGGATGCGCGGGAAGCGCGTGAGGTTCGGCTGCTGCGAGGCTGCGATCGCCCGATCGAGCGCCGAGTCGTAGTCGTAGACGATGCCACGCGCGTACACGCCCCAGACATCGCCGTACCAGCTCGCCTCGGCGCCGACGCCCGTGCCGCTGAAGGCGAGGGTCCGCTCGATCACACGATTGGCCAGCGTGATGCTGTAGCCGATGTCGATGTCGCGCTGCTCGCCGATCAGACCGAGCTTCAGGCCGTCGTGCCGCCAGTAGATCTCGCCGTTCAGCACGTCCGATTCGAACTCGCTGCCGTCCTGCCAGTTGCGCCAGGCGAGGCGGGCACCGAGGGCCTCACCATGCACGTCGAACGCGGCACGCAGCGAACGACCGCTGAGGTCCGCGAGCGAAGAGGCCGAGTCCGTGCTGCCGGCGCCGGCGGCGAGCGCGAGCCAGTCGGTCGCATCCCAGTACAGGTCCAGGTCGACACTGCGGCCGTCTTCATCGTCCAGAAAGGTGGCGAGCGAGGCGGTCAGGTTGCCGGCGGCCTGAGCCGGGCGGGCGGTGGCGATCGCCAGACCGCCGACTGCAATCACGAGGGTGGCCAGGCGTGCGGCGGTCAGGCGTGCGAATGAAGGCATGTTGGTGGTCTCCCTGAAACCCCCTCCAACGCGGCGAATCCCTGCGCGTTGACGTCACGAGTGGGTGAGGCAGAGCTTATGGCAAGTCCCGGTCCGCATCGAGCTTCAGGCGGAAATCCGGGTCGCCGTAGTGGATGTAGTCCGCCCAGTCCGGAGAGCGCAGGTCGCGGACACGGCGCCTCGCTGCGAGCACCGCCGCACCGAGCGGGTCGTTGGCCAGCAGCCGCGCGTAGAACACTTCGGCGAACGCAAGCGCCGCCGAATCGCCGACCGGCCAGTAGGTGCCGATGAAGTTCGCGATGCCACCGCGCAGCAGCGATTCGGCGAGACCGACGCGGCCGGCCAGTGCTTCGCTGGCGCGTTCGCCGGAGCCGCGCCGAGTGCGTGCGGCCCCGCGTCGGACCCGACCGGATTCGCAGGCGTTGGCGACGACCAGGGACGGCAGTCGCGCCAGCGATTCGAGATCGGTGCCGGTGAGGTCCCCGTCGCTGCAGACGAGTCCGCTGCGCCCGGGTGCGGTGGCGTCGAAGAACGCATGACCCGCGTAGTGCACGACGTCGAACCGGCCGGACTGGAATTCGCCGAGCACGCGGGCGCGCGAGGCCGCACGACCCGCGATCACCTCCAGGCGGATGCCGGCGCGGGCGCGCAGCAGCCGTTCGACGCGCTCGCGCTCGAGTTCGGCGCCGGGCAGGTCGCCGGTGGGATTGCCGATCAGCAGCACCGCGAGCTCGCGCTGTTCGCGCCGCTGCTCGCTGAAGCGCGCGAGGCTCAGGTCACCGGCGGCGTAGCGACGCGACATGCCGCTGTCGATCGCCGGGCTGCGGCTGCCGAACGCCAGGGTCTCCCAGGGCACGCGACTCGTCGCCGCATCGTGCACGACGATCAGTTCGGTGTCCTTCATGCGGCCGAGCAGTTCGCGCAGCTTGGGATGCAGTACGAGTCCGGCGAGGTCCGTGCCGAAGCGCTTGAGCTCCGCGAGACCGAAGCGTTCCGCTTCGAGGCGGCCGAGCAGCTTCATCAGCGCGCGGCGCGAGACAGGCTGGCTCTCGGCGACGATGGCCGCGGGGCTGCCGGCGGTCAGCAGCGCGAGCCGCCAGATTTCCGCATCGTCGCGCACCGCTTCGCAGTTGACGAGCAGATATGCCGTGCGCGCCGCGGCACGCAGCGGCACGACGCGAGGCGCGCGCTCCGGCTCGACGGTCTGAGGGATCTCCTCGACGACGCCGTCCTGGCCGGTGAAGTCCGCCAGCAGATGCGCCGCAGCCGTGCGCAGCAGGTCGCGCGTCGCGACGTCGCGCACGCGGAACACGATCTGCGACGGCGCCGGGCCGCGCAGCAGTCCGCGCAGCTGCGCCTCGAAGGCTTCGCGCGGTGGCAGGCCGGCTCCGGCACCCCAGATCACCGTCGAGAGGCTGGCGAAGCCGGCGCGGCGACACATCCGCGCGACGTTTTCCGCCGCGAATTCGATCGCGCTCGGTGCGAGACGATCGAACGCGCCGAGGCCGGCGAGCAGCACGGCCTGCGTGCCGCCGAGGCGCTCGCGCGCGGGCACGTAGGCGACCCGACCGGTCTCGCCGCTCAGCATGCGCCGCCAGCGGAACTCGGCGATGACACCGCCGAGCCGCGCGTCGAGGGCAGCGACGGCGCCGGCCGGGCGCACGTCCTGCAGGATGCCCGCGGCGATCGCGCTGGTTTCGCCGTCGGCGATGTCGCCGGTCACGATCGCGACTTTCGGTGCGGCGCGTGGCGATGCCGGTTCGGATTTCCTGGCGGCGGCGCGCGTATCGTCGCGATGCAGCGGCGCTTCGCCCATCTCGTTCAGGCGCTCGAGGAAATGCCGCCGCTGCTCCGCCGTCATCTCGTGCCAGTCGATCTTGCCGCGCGTCGCGGCGCGCAGTTCGTCGTCCGTGACATGCGCATGCCAGCGCTGCGCGGTCGGCAGTTCGGTGCCGAGGCGGGTCGTCGCACCGGTGTGCAGCAGATCGATCACGGCCTCGGCGATCGCAGCGCTGCGCGGCAGATCGCTGTGCGCCACCTGGGTGAGGTAGCGCGGCGCGCCCGGCAGTTCGGCGGAGACGAGCGGCACGGTGCCATCGCCGAGCCGCGAGATCGCATAGCTGAACTGGTCGCGTGACGCATCGAGCTGCGCGCCGTGTACCGTCCGCTCGCCGATGCCGGCGATGACGATGAAGCGCGAGTCCGCCGGCGCGAGCGATTGCTCGAGGTGCTGCGCGGCACGCAGCCGTGCGGGTTCGGGCCGCGGGCCGCCAGTCGGCCAGGACGCCTGCTGGTGGAAGTCCACGCCTTCTGCAGCGCGCCCGAAAGGCAGCAGGTGATAGAGGCTCGGGAAGGTCGAGAACACGCCGCTCGCGAGTTCTTCGGCATCGTGGCGCAGATCGAGCAGGGCGAGCTTGCGCACGACGGCGTAGCTGCCGCGCAGCGCCTGCACCGCGGCGTACGAGCCGAAGTTCGGCGTGCCCAGCAGCAGCACGCGCGCGATCGAGGGCAGCCTGCCGTGCGTCAGTGCCGCGCGCGCGACGACGCCGCCCATGCTGTGCGCGACGATGTGCGTCGGGCGTGCGGCGGCGTCTGCATGGGTCTCTGCATCGGCTTGTGCATCGGCACGCAGCGCTGCCGCGAAATCCTGGCCGAGGTCGCGCAGGTCGCGGCGCCAGTCGTAGTCGAAGAATTTCGGCGCGAACCCGGCCGCCGTCAGCCGCAGCGACAGTCGCAGGTAGCTCGGCAGCAGTACGCCCATCGAGACCACCGGAGGTGCGGTATCGGTACGCAGTCGCACGAGCCTGCCGAGGATGATGTCGAGCGCATCGAGCCAGAGGATGTCCGGAGGCTGACCGGCGCCGCGGGGCAGGCCGAGCTGCGAGCCCATGATGCCGGGCAGGATCCATACCCGCGGCGCGGGCGGGCGACGACGTGAACGTCGCTGGCGGGCCGCGGCCGCTTCGGCCGCGACGGCCAACGGCACGAGCTCGGCATGGGCTTCGGGACCGAACAGCGTCTGCAGCAGCTGAGGGTGCTCGCCGCGCGCCAGCCAGCGCGTGACCTCGTCGGCGCTGAACGCCATGCGGTCATAGGGAGTCACCCCGCCGCCGGGATCCGAAGCAGTACGCGCGACCATGCGCTCTATAATGACCTGTCATTCACGGGAGTGCAGTCCTTGCGCAAGAAACCGATCCGATGGCAGGGAGTGTTCCCGGCCATGACCACCCAGTTTCGCCGGCGCGGCGAACTCAACCTGCCTGCCACGGCGCGGCACATCGGCACGATGATCGATGCGGGCGTGCAGGGCATTGTCGTGCTCGGCTCGCTCGGTGAGAACCTGTCGCTCGAGGCCGACGAGAAACTGCAGGTCGTCAAGACTGCCGTTGCGGTCGCGCGCGGCCGTGTGCCGGTGGTCGCTGGCGTCATCGAGACCAGCACCGCCGCGGCCTGCCGTTATGCCCGCGCAGTGCAGCGGCTCGGTGCCGACGGACTGATGCTGCTGCCGGCGATGGTCTACCGCGCCGATGCGCGCGAGACGCTGGCGCATTACCGCGCCGTGGCGGCGTCCACGCGGCTGCCGATCATCTGCTACAACAATCCTCTGGCCTACGGCATCGACATCACGCCCTTGATGTTCGACGAACTGTCGGACGTGCCGAATCTCGTCGCGATCAAGGAGTCCTCGGGCGACGTACGGCGGATCACCGACCTGATCAATCTTCTCGGCGATCGGTACGCGCTGTTCTGCGGCGTCGACGATCTCGTGCTCGAAGCCGTCACGCTCGGCGCGACGGGCTGGATTTCCGGCATGAACCTCGCCTTCCCGCGCGAAGGCCAGCTGCTGTGGGACCTTGCGCTGAGTGGCGATCTGGACACGGCGCGCGCCGTGTATCGCTGGTTCACGCCGCTGCTGCATCTCGATGTGCCGACCAAGTTCGTGCAGTACATCAAGCTCGCGGTCGCCGAAGCCGGCTACGGCGAGGAGTGGGTCCGCGCGCCGCGCCTGCCGCTGGTCGGCGACGAGCGCAAGGTGGTGCTGAAGCTGATCCGGCACGGACTGCGCACCCGTCCGACCGTGTCGCTCGCGATCGAATCCAGCGAGGACTGAGGCGGTCGCATGGGTACCTCGCGCCTGATCCGCGCCGTCGATTCACATACCGGTGGCGAGCCCACCCGCGTCGTCATCGATGCCGGCGCGCTGGTCGAACGCGCGCTGCGCGGCTCGATGGCCGAGCAGCGCGAGCAGCTGCAGACCGAGCACGACTGGCTGCGCTCCGCCTGCGTGAACGAGCCGCGCGGGTCGGACGTGCTGGTCGGCGCGCTGCTGCGCCCGCCGACGCTGCCGGACTGCACGGCAGGCGTGATCTTCTTCAACAACGTCGGCTATCTCGGCATGTGCGGCCACGGCACGATCGGTGTGGTCTCGACGCTCGCCTGGCTCGGCCGCATCGGGGTCGGCCAGCATCGGATCGAGACGCCGGTCGGCGTCGTCACGACGCGCCTGCACGATGACGGCGCAGTGTCGGTGCGCAACGTGCCGGCCTGGCGCGAGGCGCATCGCGTCCGGATCAACGTTCCGGAGTATGGCGAGATCACCGGCGACGTGGCCTGGGGCGGTAACTGGTTCTTCCTGGTCACCGGATACCTGGGCACGATCGATGTCGTCTCCGCAGAGCAGCTGGTGGCCTTCACCTGGGCGATCCGCCAGACGCTCGAGCGCGAGGGCGTCACCGGTCGCGACGGTGCCGTGATCGATCACGTCGAGCTGGTGGGGGCACCGCAGGAGATTCGCAACGACGCCCGCAACTTCGTGCTCTGTCCGGGCAAGGCCTATGACCGCTCGCCCTGCGGCACGGGTACCAGCGCCAAGCTCGCCTGCCTGCAGGCGGACGGCAAGCTTTCGCCCGGCTCGATCTGGCGCCAGGAGAGCGTCACCGGCAGCGTGTTCGAGGGCAGCTACGAGATGATCGACGGGCAGGTGGTGCCGACCGTGCGCGGCGAGGCCTTCATCACGGCCGAAACGACATTGATTCTCGATCCCGACGATCCGCTGCGGTTTGGTCTGGTGGGGATGCAGCCGGCCACTGCATAATACGGACATTCAGCCTGCCTTCATGGACGGGGCGGGATGATGGCAGCGTCAACGAAAGGGTCGTGGCGCAGATGCCCGGGTCAGTTGATTAAACGGAGAACATCGATGTCGAATTCACTGTCACGCAGATCGCTGCTCAAGAACATCGCACTCGCGGCCGGCACGGCCGTGGCTGCCAACGCTGCCGTTGCCGCGACGACGGCTCCGGCCGCCGCGCCCGCCGCCAAGCCGGCCGCCGGCGCGAAGCCTGCCGCAGCGCCTGCCGCTGCCGGCCCGGTCAAGCTCGATCCGAAGGATCCGGCGGCCGTGGCGCTGGGCTACCACGACGATTCCAAGGCCGTGGACGCCAAGAAATTCCCGATGCACAAGGCCAACCAGTTCTGCAACAACTGCCTGCAACTGCAGGGCAAGGCCGGCGACGAGTATCGCCCGTGCAATCTGTTCCCGAAGAAGCTCGTGCACCAGACGGGCTGGTGCAAGGTCTGGGTCAAGAAGCCCGGCACCGCCTGAGCCGAGTCTGAACCCGCCGGGCGCGCGCGCTGAGTCAATTCAGCGCGCGTGCTCCGCGATCTCCCGGCATACCGCCGAGATCGCATCACTCCGGGCGCTCGTCTTGCGCCACACAGCCCCGATACTGCGCACCGGCGCCGGCTTCGTGAACGGCCGGATCGTCACGCCTTTCGTCGTCGCATAGGCGCCGCGACTCGCGAGCTCCGGCAGCAGCGTGATGCCGGCACCGCTCGCCACCATCTGGCGCAGCGTCTCGATGCTGGTCGCGCGGAAATCCTGCTTCTCATTGATGCTGGCGCGGGCGCAGACGTCGAGTGCCTGGTCGCGCAGGCAGTGGCCGTCCTCGAGCAGCAGCACCGTCTCGCCGTTCAGATCTCCGACCCGCAGCGAAGCCTGCTTCGCGAGCGCGTTGTGCTGCGGCATCGCAACCACGAACGGTTCGTCATACAGCTCCTTCGATTCCAGGCCATCGAGATCGACCGGCAGCGCGAGCACGCCGAGGTCGATGGCGCCAGCGTGCAGGTGCTCGAGCATCGGTACGGTCTGGTATTCGTACAACATCAGTTCGAGGCGCGGCAGTGCCTTGCGCAGGCGCGGCATGATCTGCGGCATCAGGTACGGGCCTATCGTCGGCAGGAATGCGATGCGCAACCGGCCCGCCAGCGGATCGCGGTGCGTGTTCGCGATCTCGACGACCTCATCGCTGGCCTCGACGATGCGCCGTGCGCGCGCGACGATCTGCTCGCCCGCCGGCGTCAGCATCACGCGCTTCGGCTGCCGTTCGATCAGCTGCACGCCGAGGTAGTCCTCGAGTTTCTTGAGCTGCGCGGACAGCGTCGGCTGGCTGACGAAGCAGCGCTGCGCCGCGCGGCCGAAATGCCGCGTGTCTGCGACCGCCACGAGATACTTGAGATCCTTCAGTTTGAGATCTGCCATCCGCGCGAGTGTGCCTGACGTGCCGGGCCGCTGCTATGCTGCCGACCCATGAGCCGACGCAGCGTGCACGAGCAGTTTCCGAACACCGCCACGGTCGTGATCTGCCGCGATGGTCCAAATGGGGCGGCCGCACGCGCGGCCGCGACGGCGGCGCACATGGCCTACATCGAGACGATCCTCGACGAGATCAACGTCGCCGGTCCTTTGTATGACGACGCCGGTCTGAACAACGTCGGCAGCCTGTACTGCCTGAAGACGCAGAGCACCGCGCGGGCCCGCGAGATCATCGAGAACGATCCGTTCTTCAAGGCCGGTGCGTTCGCCTCCGTCGAGTACTTCCCGCATCTGCCGGCCGCCGGCGTGTATATCGGCGGCAAGGTCTGGTAGGCAACTTCGTTGCGCTGAAGCAACGAAACCCGGGCGCAGCGCCGGTTCGCTGGTTCAACGCGACTGCGTCTCATCTGCCACGTGGTTCCCTGACACATCAATCCTTTGGCCCACGGACCGTCCGGCATAAGTTCAACCTGAGGGCCGCATTACCAGGGAGTTCGCCGATGTCGATCCAGCGTCTGTTGTGTTTTTCCGTCGCCTTGACGCTCGCACCCGCGGCGCTCCATGCGCAGTCCGCCGACAAGCCGGCGACGCGCGATGCCGGCACGCTCGAAGAAGTCGTGGTCACCGCCGAACGCCGTGAGGCGTCGCTGCAGACGGTACCGATCGCGGTCTCTGCGATCAGCACCGAGACCCTCGAGAAGCTGCAGGTGACCGAAGCGCGCAGCCTCGAGCGCTATGTGCCGAGCCTGCGCATGAGCAACAACGTCACGTCGCCAACGAACCTGTCGCCGTCGCTGCGCGGCTCGCTGCAGCAGGACGCGTCGCTGATCGTCGCGGAGTCGCCGTTCGGCATCTATGTCGACGACGTCTACATCGGCCGCCTCAACGGCAACAACGTCACGCTCGCCGACATCGAGCGCGTCGAAGTGCTGCGTGGTCCGCAGGGCACGCTGTATGGCCGCAACACGCTCGCCGGCGCGATCAAGTTCGTGTCGCGCAACCCCGGTGACAGCACCTGGGTCCGCGCGTCCGTCGGCGCCGGCAACTATGGTCAGTATGTCGGCAACGCCAGCATGGGAGGTCCACTGTCGGACACCTGGGCGGCATCGATCTCGGGTCAGGTCACCCACAAGGATGGCGCCTATCGCAACGCCATCACGGGCCGGAATCGCGGCGAGGAAGACAGCAAGGCCGGGCGAGTCAAGCTGCAATACACCGGCAGCGAAACCTTCGACGCCGTGTTTTCGCTCTCGTACAGCGACAGCGAAAATGACGCCGTGCAGCTGCTGCCCGGCAGCACGCCGGCGGACCCGATGGGATTGAGGCAGTTCACCTCCGATGAAGTGCTGCTGACGCTCGGCAACGCGACGGTCGCGACGCCGGACCAGGTGTATCCGCCCGGTGTCATCTCCAACCAGCCGCGCGGCGACACGGAGCAGCTGATCGCCTCGGCGAACCTGAGCTGGGACATCGGCGCTGCGACGATCCGCTCGATCACGGCCTACGTGAAGACGGACGACTACTTCAGCACGGACTTCGGTGGCGTCGGATTCCTGCTCGGCGCTTCCAATCCGATGTCGGAGCAGTACACGCAGGAACTGCAGATCTCCGGCAAGGCGTTCAACGATCGCATGAACTATCTCGCCGGCGTCTACTACCTGAAGGAAACCGGCGAACAGGATTTCGGCTGGTTCTTCCGTCCGTTTGGCGGCGTCTCCACCAGCCAGATCGATGCCTCGACGAAGTCGTACTCGGTGTTCGGCCAGTTCGACTATTCGATCACCGAGAGCGTCAAGGCGACGGTCGGCGCTCGCTGGGTCAAGGATGAAAAGGACTTCAAGCTCGACTTCCAGTACCGCTTCGCGCCGATTCCGTCCGAGCAGGTGATCCGCTCGGGGAACTTCGACGAGCTGACGCCGAAGTTCGGTCTCGACTGGACCGTGAACGCGGACTGGGCCGACAGCCTGCTGGTGTACGGTTCCGCCGCGCGCGGCTTCAAATCAGGCGGCTTCAACGGCATCAACATCTTCAATGCCGCGATCGCACGGACCGTGTACGACCCGGAGTCCAACTGGACCTACGAGCTCGGCACGAAGATGGATCTGTTCGGCCGCACGGTGCGCATCAACGCGGCGGCGTTCTTCGCCGACGTGAAGGACATCGCAATGAACTCGACCGTCGTGATCGGCGGCAATGTCGCGTTCCCGGTCGACAACCAGGGCGATGCCGAAATCAAGGGCCTCGAGCTCGAGACCACCTGGGTGCCGGTGGACAACCTGACGATCTTCGCGAATCTCGCGCTGCTCGACGGCAAGTACAAGGACGTCCTGCCCGGCAGCGCCGCGGCCGACGCGCCGACCCTCTATCAGGTGGAGGCCACGCCGCCGCAGCTGCCGGACTACACGATCTCGTTTGGCTTCGACTACGGCTACGACGTCGCGCTCGGTGAGCTCGGCGGTCGCGTCAAGTTCGGCGCCGACATGTATCGCACCGACGACTACGTGACCTCGGCGACCAACGACTTCGTCGTCAAGGCCTACAACCGCATCAACGCCTTCGTCGGTCTGGACATCGGCGATTCATGGGATATCCGTCTGGCCGCCAAGAACCTCGCCGACGATCGCGAAGTGTTCGTCGGTGCGCGCGCGCTCGGCGGTTACCTCGTGCTGCCGCCGCGCGAGTACATGTTCACGGTGACGTACAAGCAGTAGGCGCGATCAGGCCACGCGGCGGAGACGTTGACCGGCCCGGAAGGCCACGACGTTCTCCGCCATCTGGTCTATCGCGCGCTGGCGGGATTCGCGCGCGGCCCAGGCGGTGTGCGGCGTCAGCAGCAGATTCGGCAGATCGCGCGCGAACAGCGGCGAGCCGTCGACCGGCGGTTCCTGCGGCAGCACGTCGATCGCGGCGCCGCCGAGGCGGCCGGCGCGCAGCGCATCGGCGAGCGCCGGCACGTCGATCAGCGCGCCACGGGCGGTGTTGACGATCAGCGCGTCCGGCTTCATCAGCGCGAGTTCGCGCGCGCCGATCAGGCCGGTGGTGGCCGGCGTCAGCGGGCAGTGCAGCGTCAGCACATCCACCTGCGGCAGCAGGTCATGCAGATCGAGGCGGCCCGCAACGCGTTCGCCGCCGGGCCGGTTCGCGACCTTCACCTGCATGCCGAGGCCCTGCTCGCAGGCGCGGGCCGCGGCCTGGCCGAGCACGCCCCAGCCCACCACGCCGAGTACCCGTCCGCGCAGTTCGCGCACCGGGAAGTCGATCATCGTGAACTGCGGCGACTGTCTCCACTGCTCGGCGGCGAGGCGTGAGTAGTCCGCGAAGCGATGCGTCAGCGCCAGGATCACGCCGAGAACGTGCTGGCCGACCGACGGCGTGCAGTAGTCGCGGATGTTGCAGACAGCGATACCGAGTTCGCGCGCGGCGACGAGATCCACGTTGTTGGTGCCGGTCGCGGCGAGCGCGACGAGCTTCAGTTGCGGATTCGCCTGCATCAGCGAGCGCGTCAGCTGCAGCTTGTTCAGCAGCACGACTTCGCAACCGGCGATGCGCCCGGCGATCTGGTCGTCACGACTGATGTCGTGCAGCACGAGACCCGGCAGCGCGCGCTGCAGCGCCGCGGTATCGAGGTCATGATGGCTGACGGTGGCGTAATCCAGGAACACGGACTTCAAGGCATCATTCCTCTGGGCATCATTCCTCAGAGCAGGGCTCCAGAGGCGTTGGCGGCCACCGCGGGTTCGAGACGCTTCGGCGGCTCCACCTCGGGCGGGAACAGCTTGTACACCACAGGCGTGACGAGTCGCGCGAGCAGTGTCGAGCTGATCAGGCCGCCGATGATGACCCAGGCCATCGGTGAGTACAAACCGATGCCCTGCACCGCGAGCGGCATCAGGCCGCCGATTGCGGTGGCCGAGGTCAGCAGGATCGGCAGGAATCGGATCTCGCCCGCCTGCTCGATCGCATCGTCGAGCTCCACGCCCTGTTCGCGCAGCTGGTTGGTGAAGTCGACCAGCAGGATCGAGTTCTTGATCTCGATGCCGATCAGCGCAATGAAGCCGATGCTGGCCGTGAACGAAATGTCGTTGTTGGTGATCAGCAGCATGAACAGGCCGCCGAGCACGCCGAGCGGCACGACGGTCAGCACGATCAGCGTCGACTTGAAGCTGCCGAACTCGAGCACCAGGATCGCGAAGATGCCGAAGATCGCGACCAGAATCGCGGTGCCGATGCCGCCGAAGGCCTCGGCGCCGGCTTCTGCATCGCCGCCGAGCACGTAGCGGTAGCCGCGCGGCCAGTCGATCTGCTGCAGGCGGGTGACCGTATCGGCCGTGACCTTGGCGGTATTGAAGCCGCGCTCGATCTGCGAATTGATCGTGACCGCGCGCTGGCGATCAAAGCGCGCGATCTGCACCGGCGCGCGTTCGAACTCGAGCTTCGCGAGCTGGCTGATCGGCAGCGAGCCGCCGGACAGCGTCGGCACGCGTACCTCGTCGAGTGCGTTCAGGTCTGCGCGACCTTCGAACGGCGTGCGCACCGTGATCGGATACTGCTCCCCGGTGGCGTCCTTGAACGTGCCGGCCTCGATGCCGGACACGGACAGGCGGACGGCGCGATCGAACTCCACCATCGGAACGCCCAGCAACGCTGCCTTCTGCGGGTCGACGTTCAGTTTCAGGTTGGTACGCGCGACCTTCAGGGGGTTCTGTACGTCGCGAGTGCCGGGGGTTTCGTCCAGCACCTTCTCGACTTTCGCAGCGAGCTGCTCGATGACTTCGAGGTTGGGGCCGACGACGCGCACCGCCAGCGGGGCCGTGATCGGCGGGCCATTGACGAATTCCTTCACGGCGATGCGAGCGCTCGGATAGGCGTCGAACTCCGCCCGAAGTGCGTCGAGGCGCTTCGGCGTCTCGCGCGTATCGAAGTCCTTCAGCCGGATGAACAGCTCACCGTAGTTCGGCGCGTCGTTGCGGACGATCAGGTTGTAGTAGATCAGCGGATTGCCATGGCCGACATTGGTGAACCAGGACTTCACTTCCGGCATCCTGGCGACACGCTGTTCGACGAATCGCACGGCGCGATCTGTCTCGGCGAGGCTCGAGCCATTCGGCGTTTCGACGGAAATCACGAACTGCGGTGTATCGGCCTTGGGGAACAGGCTCGAGCCGATCAGCGGCACGAGCAGTATGGACAGCAGGATCGATCCGCCGATCGAGACGGCGACCGTCGCCTTGGGACGCGCGAGGCAGTAGTGCAGGGCCGGGCGGTAATAGCGATGGATCACGCCCATGATGTTCTGCAGCAGCTGGTTGCCGTGCTCTGACTTCTCTTCCTTGAGGATGCGGCTCGCGAGGAACGGAATGATGAACAGCGCGATCAGCAGTGAACCGATGATCGTGGCGACGACCGCCGTCGGCAGTACACGGATGAACTTGCCAGCCGTGCCGGGCAGTGCGAGCAGCGGCAGGAATGCAAAAACCAGCGTCGCGGTGCAGCCGACGATCGCGACGAAGATCTGCTTCGTGCCGGCGATCGCCGCCTGATTGCGCGTGTACCCCATGCGCAGATGGCGCGCAATGTTCTCCACCGCGACGATGGAGTCGTCGACCAGCAGACCGAGCGCGACGACGAAGCCGGCGATCGACAGCTGGTTCAGCGAATACCCCAGGAAGTACAGCACGATGATGCCGAAGGCCAGCGACAGCGGTATCGCGATCATCACGATGCTCGCCGCACGCCAGCCGAGCGGCAGCAGCGTCAGCATCACGAGCGCGATGGCGATGCCGAAGTCCATGTAGAGGCGGTCGAGGCGCGCTTCCACGTTCTTGGACTGATCGAAGCCTTCCTCGAGCTTGATCCGCTTCGGCAGCGCCGAGGAGTACAACTTCACCTGCGCATCGATGCGCTGCTTCACCTGGATGATGTTGAAGCCATCCTTCATGTTCGCCGTGACGAAGACGGCGCGCTTGCCGTCGTACCGGCCGACATGCGTCAGCTGCTGGGCATCCCAGCGCACCGTGGCGACGTCGCGCACGCGAACGCTGCGGCCGTCGATCGAGGCGACGACCGTGTCCCGCACCTGATCGAGGTTCGTGTACGCGCCGGAGGTCTTCAGGCTGAAACTGCGCGAACCGAGATCGACGGTGCCGGCGGGGATGTTCGCGTTGTCGCTCTGCACGGCCTGGATGACCTGCGCCGGCGACAGCCGCAGCTCCGACATCCGCTTGAGGTCCACCTCGACCCGCAGCTCACGTCGCGGGAAGGCCCAGGTCTCCGAGGTCAGGATGCCGTCGATGCCTTTCAGCGCATCCTTCAGGTCACGCGCGTGGTCCTCGAGTTCGCGGTAGGTGGCATCTTCGGAGACCAGCGCGAACTGCACGATGTTCACGAGACCGGGGCTGAACTTGCGGATGATCAGTTCGCGCACCTCGGAGGGCAGCGATGGCCGCAGCGCGTTCACCTCCCGCGTGACCTCGTCGTATTTCTTCTCGGCGTCGGTGAAGGCTTCGAACTCGATGGCGGTGAAGGCGAGGCCGTCGACGACGGTCGTCTCCATCTTGCGGACGTCGTCGAGCTCGGCCAGACGATCTTCGATCGGCTTGACGACCAGGCGTTCCAGATCCTTCGGATCCGCGCCCGGCATGATCGCCGCAATGCTGAAGCCGGAGATCTTGAACGACGGATCTTCCTCGCGCGGCATCTGGCTGAACGTGAACCAGCCGAGCGCGACGAGGCAGAAGAACACGACCAGCGTGAACTGGTAGCGGCGGATCGGGAATTCGAGCATGGACATGGCTCAGTGCTCAGCCGGCGTTCGCGTTGCCGCGCAGGATGCTCTGCAACGAGCCCGCGGCCGTCGGTGCATCGGCGACGATCTTGATCAGTTCGTTGTCCTCGAGGTACAGCGCGCCGTCCGTGACGATGCGCTCGCCGGGCTTGAGCCCCTCGGCCAGCGCGGCCTGCGTGTTGGTGACGAATGCGATACGCACCGTGCGGCGGCGTGCGCGGTCCTTGTCGATCACGAACACGCTGGCGCGATCGCCGTCGCCCTCGACGACGGCACCGAGAGGCACGTAGGTGATGGTCTGTGCGCGTGACGACGCCGGATAGATCTCGAGCTTCGCGACGAGGCCGCTCGCGAGCTGCAGCGGGACGGAGTCGATGCGCACTTCCACCGGAAACATGCCGCTGCGCGGATCGGCGGCGCGCGAGACTTCGCTGATCGTGCCGGGCAGCGTGCGCCCCGGGAACGCATCCATGCGCACTTCGGCTGGATCGCCGATCTTCACCTGCACGATCTCACGATCGGCGAGCGCCGCGCGCACGATGTAGCCGCCCGCCCGCGCGCCGAGCTCGATGACCGGCTGGCCCGGTGGTACCTGCTCACGCTCTTCCGCGAGCTTGCGCAGCACGATGCCGTCGCGCGGCGCCGTGATCGCGGAGTAGCCAAGGTTGAACTGCGCCGCGTTCAGCTGCGCGCGGGCCACCTTCGCGGCGGTCCGCAGATCCTGCAGTTGCTCGAGGCTGATGACCTGATCGGCGTACAGACGCTCGCCGCGCTCCAGGTCTCGACCGGCCTTCTCGGCGGACTGACGCGTCTGTTCGACCTGGGCGCCGACTTCGCCGAGTTCGATTTCGGCGAGCAGCTGGCCCTTGCGGACTTCCTGTCCCTGGGTCACGGCGATGCGGCGGATGATGCCGCCGACCTTGAACGACAGCCGCATTTCATCGCGAGAGGCGACGAGGCCATTGGCGCTGATCGCGGGCGTCGCGGGGCCGGTGCCCGCCTCCGACACGCGCACTGGCGTTGCCTTGGTGGGAGCGTTGGTCTCGGCCTTGGTGCAGGCCGTGAGCAATACGGCGGCGGCGATCAGAGTCAGTGCGGTTCTCATGGCGTCAGTCCCAGTTCGGCCGGCAGCGTGCCGGCGGCGGTGGCGTAATCGAGCTCGGCCTGGCGGGCCAGCAGCTGGAAACGGGTCAGGTTCAGATTCAGCTCGGCGGCGGTCAGCGCGCTGCGCGCGTCGATGAACTCGACCTGGCTGATCGCGCCTTCGTCGCGCTTGCGGCTCGCGATGCGGAAGCCGGCACGGGCAGCGTCCGCGCGCGCTTCGGCCGTGCGCAGCGAGTCGGACGTGGTGTCGAGGCGATCGAGGCTCTGCTGCACTTCGAGCTGGATCTGCTGCTGCAGTTCCTCGCGCTGGTTGCGCGCCTGGCGCTCACCCGCGCGCGCGGCGCGGATGTCGGCTCGGCGTGCGCCGCCGTCGAACAGCTTCCAGTTCAGCAGCAGCGAGACCGTGGCGAAGTTGCGGCCGCGTCCGAATTCGTAGGCCTCGCCCTGCGTGCCGGCATCGGCACCGAGCGACAACGTCGGCCAGAGCGCGGAGCGCGCGATGGCGAGCTGGGAACCCGCGGCGATCACCGAGCGATCGACCTGATCGAGCTCCGGCCGGTTCTCGAGCGCGGCGGCGCGCAGCGTCACGAGATCCCGCTGCGCGAGTGCGATGTCGAGATCGGGCTCCGCATTCTCGAGCGGCTGGTCGAGCGACCGGTTCAGCAGGAAGTTCAGGTAACTCTGCGCCTGCGCCTGGCTGTTCTGCGCTTCGCGCAGCTGCTGCTCGACGGCCAGCAGCTCGGCGCGCGCACGCAGCACCTGATCCTGGGTGATCTTGCCGTTGCGGAACAGTGAATCGTTGACGCGCAGATTCTCGACGAGCAGCGTGCGGCTCGCAGTGACGATGCCGATCGCGCGCGACGCCTGCAGCCAGTCGAGATAGCCGACGCTGATGTCGCGCTTCAGCCGGCGCGCCAGCGCGAGGCGCGCGAACTCGCTGGCTTCGAGTCCGGCGCGCTGCGCGCGGACTGCCGCGGGAATCGCGGGCGCGAACAGCGGCTGGCGCAGCGTCAGGCGCGTGTCCTGCTCACGCTCGCGCACGAGTGAGAACGTTGGACTACCGAGAGCCGGCACTGGCAGCGTGATTTCGCGGCCGCCTTCGGCGCGCGTGTAACGCGCATCGATGCCGACCGCGGGTACGTAGCTCGCGCGCGCAGCGTCGAGCGCGGCCTGGCTGCGTTCGATGTCGAGCGTGCTCGACTGCAGGCTGCGATTGGTCCGCAACCCTTCGCGCACGTAATCGTCGATGACCGCGGCCAGCGGTCGCGTCGCCTGATCCGCAGGCTCGACTGCCAAGGCGGGTGTCATGCCCGTGAGGCCGAATGCGGCCAGCAGGGCGAACAGATTCGTGTTCATGCGGATCACCACGTGAATCCCGCGTCCGACCGGACTTTGCCGCGGCGAATCATTCGCTTGCACATGTTGAGTCGTTAGACACGTGTCAGATCTGGACGGCAGCTTGCTCATCGGAACGGCCTTGCGAAAACTCAGCGGGGCGCCGCCTCGACGGGGCGCAGTGAATGGGTGGTCATCAGCAGCGCCTGATCGATCAGCAGCTGGGTGCTCATGCCGTGCTGGGCCATCACGTTGGCCTTGGTAGCGGTGAGCTGGATGATGCCGTGCAGGAAACCCCACAGCGTGAACGACACGAGCACGGGCGGACCCACATCCGCGCGGATCGAGCCGTCGGCGATGCCGCGCTGGATGCATTCGATCATCACGGCGTGAACCTTGTCGCCGCGTGCCATGCACTCGAGCTCGTTGCCCGGTGAGTCGTTCCCTGCGGCCGCAGGATCGGGCGCGTGCGCTTCGAACCGCGCGAGCGCCTCGAAGTACACCGGGAACTCCTGCGAGAAGGCGACGTAGGCCCGGCCGCAGCCCTGGATCTGTTCGAGCCCGAGCCGATGCCGCGCGGCCGCTTCGACGAAGCGCTGGTGCAGCAGCTCCAGCGCGCGTCCGCATAGCGCGAACAGCAGATCCGACTTGTCCTGGAAATAGACGTACAGCAGCGCACGCGACAGCCGCGCCTTGCGCGCGACATCGTCCATGGTCATGTCGTCGATGCCATCCGTGGTGGCCACGGCCACGGCAGCGTCGAGGATGTCGGCGCGGCGCCGCTCTTTTTCCTCGAGACGTCGATCGGCGAGATAGTTCATCGGCGCAGGCTAGCGCGAGATTGACACAGTGTCAACAGTTCAACACGTGAAGCCGATGTCAGGTCAGGGCCAGCAACCAGAACACGATCATTCCACCGATGATGGTGCCCATCGTGCTTCTAAATGCCGCGAAAATCGCGATTCCAGCCAGACCCGCCAACAATCTGTAGTTGTCCGGCGCCAGCCGCAGCTCGCCGCCCTGATAGAGCAGATCCGGGACGATGACAGCGGTCAGGGCGCAGGCGGGCGCATAGCGCAGCGCCGCTTCCACGGCCTTCGGCAGTCGAGCATGCAGGCCGACGACCAGCAGCGCAGAGCGGGTCAGGATCGTCGCGAAGACGATCCCGGCGATCGCGCCCCAGACGTAGGCCTCGCTCATGATCGCGCTCCGCTGCGGCCCGAAGTCGACGCCCGGTTCGACTCGATCCACATCGCGGCGCTGATGCCTGCGATCACGCCCGCCAACATGCCGAGCTTCAGCGGCAGCCCGTGCGCGAGCACGGCCACAGCGCCTGCGACGATGACGCCGGCGAGGGCCGGCAGCTGCGCGCATAGCGGGACGACCAGCGCGATCAGCGCGAGCGTGCCGGCGAGTTCGAGGCCCCAGCGCTGCGGAATCGAGCCGGCCGTGAGGATGCCGAGGATCGAGGAGATCTGCCAGGCGAGCCAGTTGCAGGCGGCGCTGCCGACGTAATACGCGACGCCGTGCCGCATCGGTGGATCCTGACGTTTCATCCGCGTCATGAACTGCACGAGTGTGATGTCGCCGATGATGTAGCCGAGCCACAGGCGCCGCCAGGTGCTCTGGCCGCGGAAGTACTCGCGTACCAGCGCGCTGTAGACGACGAAGCGCAGGTTCACCACGAGTGCGGTCACCGTGATCAGCCACAGCGGCGCACCGGCAAGGATCAGCGGCAGTGCCGCGAGCTGCGCGGAGCCGGCATAGGCCGCGAGACTCAGGCCGAGAGCATGCGGCACGCTGAGGCCGCTCTTGACCATCGCGATGCCGGTGACGAGACCCCAGGCGAACACGCCGGGCGCGGGACCCAGCATGTCGCGAAAGCCCTCGCGGAACGCCGCTCTGTCGGTGCTCAGGACAGATCCACGGCAGCGGCCTTCAGCGCGGCGAGATCGATGATCTCCAGCGCGCGGCGATGCGTGGCCTTCAGGTAGACGCGCGGCGCGCGACCGGCACGATGCGCTTCGAGCCAGCGCGCGGCGCAGAGACACCAGCGGTCTCCGGGCTGAAGTCCCGGGAATCCGAACTGCGGCTGTGGCGTGGAGAGGTCGTTGCCGCGTTCGCGCGAGAACGCGAGGAACTCGGCGGTCATCACTGCGCAGACCGTGTGGGAGCCGCGATCCATGTCGTCGGTTTCGCAGCAGCCGTTGCGCGTCCAGCCGGTCATCGGCTTCGTGCTGCAGGTGAGCAGCGGATCGCCGAATACATTGACCTGCTGATTTCCGCCGCCGCCACTGCCGTCCATGCCGAAACGATAGCGGGGTAGCGGCGGATGCGCCAGCAGGATTCAGAACCGCCAGTCGAAGCCGACGTGGATCTGTCGTGGCGTTCCGGCCAGCAGTCCGCGGCTCATGTCTGCCACGTATTCACGCGCTGCGAGATTCTTGGCGCTGACGAACACGGAAGACGTCGCACCGACACGCTGCGCGACGGTGGCGTTCAGCAGCGCGTAGCCGCCGATACGCCCGCGCTGGCCGTTCGCCGAGATCGCGACGGTGTTCAGGTCGTCGGCGAACGCGTGGCTCGTGTAATTCACTTCGAGCTCGGCACTCAGGCCGGGCGCCGTTTCGATTCCGACCCCGAGCGTCGCCAGCGCTTCCGGCGCGTAGGGCAGACGGTTGCCGCTGACGGCGACGTGGCTGAAACCCGGGACGGTCGAAAAGCGCGTGCCGCGATATTGCGCATCCGCGAGCCAGGTCAGTGCGGCGCGTGCGTACAGATTGCTGCGCGTGTCGCGCGCGAGCTGCGAATCGAACTGGCCGCTGAATTCGAGGCCGCGATGGCGCGTCCGTCCGGCGCTGGTCAATGCAGCCCCCGTGCCGCCCGCGACGCTGGCCGGCACGATCTGGTTGCTGAAATCCATGTCGAAGGCGGTCAGTTCGAAACGCAGACCCGCCGTCGGTTCAGCGCGCAGGCCGAGCTCGCTGTTCCAGGAGCGTTCGGCTGCGAGTTCGACGCTGCCGCCGGTGGGTCCGATGACATCCTCGACCCGTGGCGGCGCGAAGCCGCGATGGATACCGGCGAACAGCGTCAGGCCAGGTTCGAGTCGCAGTGTCGCGCCGACGCCTGGAATCCATTCCGCCAGCGTCGTGCGGCCACCGCTGCCGCCGAGCAGTTCGTTGCGTCGCTCGAAACCGATCTGTTCGAAGCGCAACCCCGGCTCGATGCGCCAGCGCTCCGTGCCGAAGGACGTTGCGATGAATCCGGACGTCGCGGCGACGTCACGGCGATTGTTCTCGCGAATGCCGGCGTTCGGGCTCGTGCCGGGTTCGCGCGAGTCGGAACGATCGCCGTTGACCTGCACGCGACTCTGCTTCTCGACGTGATGACGCAGGCCCGCGGACATCTCGTTTGCGAAGCGGCCGAGCGACACGGATTGATTCCAGCGCGTCTCGATCCCGGCCGTGTAGTACTGCCGCAGCCGGCCTTCGTTGCCGCAGCCGCTGCGCAGATTCTGGATTCCGACGCAGGCCGGATCCGAGGCGTCCGCGGGCCGCTGGCCCGAATTGCTCGCCTGGCGCCACCAGTCACGGTTCAGATAGGTGTAGTAGACCGACGTTCGCAGGCGCGCGCCGTTGCCGAACTGTTCGCCGAGCGTTGCAGAGACGGCGGCGCGCTGCAGCGTGAAGCGATCGTCCTCGAACGGATTGCCGCGCGGATCCGCCTGATACTCGGTCAGCGTCAGGCCGGAGTACGACACCTGCGAATCCTCACGATAGAGGCTGCTGCGCAGCACCAGGGAGCGATGCTCGCCGAGGGGCTGCTCGAGTCGCAGGCTCGCGTCCTCGACCTGCAGGTCCGTGTTGTCGCGCGCGCCATCACTGCTCTTGTGCGTGACGTTGGCGATCCAGCGCGTGCCGGTCGATTCGACTGCATCGCCGAGGCTTGCCTGCAGATCACGGAATCCATGATTGCCGGCGCGCAGCATCACGGCGCCTTCCAGCTGTTCGGGCGCGGCGCGCGTGATGTAGTTGATGACGCCGCCGACGGTCTGCGGGCCGAATGCGATCTGGCCCGAGCCTTTCAGGATCTCGATCCGTTCGAAGCGCTCGATCGGCGGATGGTAGTAACTGGCGTTGTCACCATAGGGCGCGAAGGTCAAAGGCAGGCCGTCCTCCAGCAGCAGCACCTTCGAGGAGCGCGTGGGATTCAGCCCGCGAATGCCGATGTTGGGACGCAGCCCGAGCCCCTCCTCATCGCGGGCAACGAGCCCGGGCACTTTGCGCAGCGCCTCGTTGATCGTGAAGACGCGCGACCGCCGCAGGGTTTCCGAATCGAGCAGGGCGGCGGCGCCCGGTGTGGCCTCCAGGCGCAGGCGGGACCCCAGAACGACGATTTCCGCGAGTTCCTCAGGGGTTTCTGCGCCGGATGGGGGCGGGAAGGCCAGCGCCAGGGCGGCCAAAGTCAGTGCGGAGCGCGTCATGGACAGCATGGTCATCCAGGGCTTACAATCAATGCGAATGATTCTCATTTGACCCCAAATGCGAATTAACCGCAATGTTCCGGCGCGGTGCAGCACCGGATACTTCGACAGACTTGCCCCTCTACATACGGGAGTCCGGTGAACCGGTTGGCCAGCGCAGACCTCACGCACAGCGACACCTGCCCGCTTTCGACCCTGCGCAAGGGCGATACGGCCGTGGTGACGGCTGTCGAAGATGCAGGCGATCTGTTCGGCGACACGCGCGCTTCGACGATCGCGCGTCGGCTGCTCGAACTCGGGTTCGTGCCGGGGGCGGGCGTCGAGATCGTCGCGACCATGTGGCCCGGTGACGATCCGCTCGCCGTGCGCGTCGGCGGCTCGACGTTCGCGTTGCGACATCACGAGGCGCGCATCGTGCGCGTGCGCCGCAGTGGATGACGTCAGCACGCGTTCACGTGAACTGCGCATTGCCCTGGTCGGTCTGCCGAACTGCGGCAAGACGGCGCTGTTCAATCGACTGACGGGCAGTCGACAGAAAGTCGCGAACTATCCGGGCGTCACGGTCGAGCGCAAGGAAGGCAGTTTCACGGGACCCTCGCGCCGTCGCTATCGAGTGCTGGATCTTCCAGGCACCTACAGCCTCAATCCGACGACGCTCGATGAAGCGATCACGCGCGACGTTGCGCTCGGTCGCCTGGCCGGCGAAGCGCAACCGGAACTGATCGTGCTCGTGGCCGACGCCACGCATCTTGCGCTGTCGCTGCGACTGATCCTGGACGTGCAACGGCTCGGCCTGCCGATGATCGTCGCGCTGAACATGAGTGACATCGCACGCCGTCGCGGCTTCGCGATCGACCGTGATCGCCTCGCGCAGGAGATCGGCGTGCCGGTCGTCGAAACCGTGGCCGTCGCATCGGCGGGGGCCGAGCAGCTGATCGATCAGCTGGAGCGTGCCGCGGCGCTCGCACCCGAAGCGGTCCGCGATCTGCCGCAGGGCTGGACGGATCCCACCGCGACGGAAGTCGCAGCCAGTCACGCGCGCGCCCGGCAGATCCTCGACGCGGCGGGTTATCGCGAACCGCTGCGCAGCCGACTCGTCGCGAACGCCGATCGTCTTGTCATGCACCCGATCGCTGGCATGGCGATTCTCGCTGCTTTGCTGTTCCTGGTGTTTCAGGCGGTGTTCAGCTGGGCCACAGTGCCGATGGACTGGATCGATGCGGGCGTCGGTGCGCTCGGCAATTTGATCTCCGGCACGCTCGCCGACGGCCTGCTGAAGAGCCTGCTGATCGACGGCGTGCTCGCCGGCATCGGCGGCGTCGTGATCTTCCTGCCGCTGATCCTGGTGCTGTTCCTGTTCATCCTCGCACTCGAGGACAGCGGCTATCTGCCGCGCGCCGCCTATCTGCTCGATCGCGTGATGGGCAGTGTCGGTCTCTCCGGCCGCGCATTCATTCCGCTGCTGTCGTCATTTGCCTGCGCGATTCCCGGCATCATGGCGACGCGCACGATCCCGAACCTGCGCGATCGCATCGCGACGATCATGATCGCGCCGCTGATGACCTGCTCGGCACGTCTGCCGGTATACGCATTGCTGATCGCGGCCTTCATCCCGGCGCGCAGCGTCGGCTGGTTCAACCTGCAGGGCCTCGTGCTGTTCGTCCTCTATTTCGCCGGCATCATCTCGGCGCTGCTCGTCGCCTGGGTCATGAAGCGGATGACCGGCGGCACGGCGTATCGCCCGCTGATGCTGGAATTGCCAGACTATCAGTGGCCGAACCTGCGCAATCTTGCTTACGGCCTGTGGGAGCGCGCCCAGATCTTCCTGGCGCGCGTCGGCGGCATCATCCTCGCGCTGATGATCGTGCTGTGGTTCCTGTCGTCGTTCCCGGGCGCGCCCGCCGACGCGACGCAGCCGTCGATCTATTACAGCTTCGCCGGCATGATCGGTCGCGCGCTCGAAGTCGTGTTGGCGCCGATCGGCTTCAACTGGCAGATCTCGATCGCCCTGGTGCCCGGGATGGCCGCGCGTGAAGTCGCCGTCGGTGCACTCGGCACGGTCTACGCGATGTCCGACAGCGGTGATCTCGCCAGCACGCTGGGTCCGGTCATCGCGCAGTCGTGGAGTCTCGCGACGGCGCTGTCGCTGCTCGCGTGGTACGTGTTCGCGCCTCAGTGTCTGTCGACGCTGGCGATCGTCAAGCGCGAGACGAACAGCTGGCGCTATCCGCTGATCATGGCGGCGTATCTGTTCGCACTCGCGTACGTCGCTGCATTCATCACCTATCGCATTGCGCTCGCGCTCGGCTGACCCATGCTGCAGACCGTCATCGTCACGCTGATCGTTCTGGCCGCCGTCGCGTACGTGGCGTGGTCGCTGTGGCCGGCGAGCGCGCGTCTGCGCGCGCTGCAGCGCCTCGATGTTGCGCTCGCACCGAAAAGCGATTCGACACCGCCGGGCTGGCTGTTGCGGCGTGTCGTGCGGCCATTGCGCGTGCGCGCCGAAATCCGCAGCGGCTGTGGCGCCTGCAGCGCCAACCCGTCCGCACCCGTTTCTCCCAGGCTGGTCAAGAAATCATGAAGGCAGGACACACTCTCGCTGCGCTGTGCTGCGCCGCGTGGTCTCTGTTGGGCACCGGACATGCGGCGACGCCGTCGCCTGCAGCGGCGACAGCCCCGGCATCGGTGACGTCTCGCGCGGCGATCACGCTCGTGGACGATACGGGTGCGAAGGTCGTGCTGAAAGGACCGGCGCAGCGCATCGTCAGTCTGACGCCGGGTGGCACGGAGATGCTGTTCTCGGCCGGTGCGGGCTCCCGCGTCGTCGCGACGGTGCGCGGCTCGGACGCGCCCGCCGCGGCGAAATCGGTGCCGACGATCGGCGATGCGAATGCGCTCGATTACGAACGGCTCGTGGCGCTGAAGCCCGATGTGGTCGTGGTCTGGGAGGACCTGACCAATCGTCTCGTCGTCGAATCCCTGCGTCAGCTCAAGCTGCCGCTGTACTTCATTCGCGCGAAGAGCCTCGGTGACATTCCACGCTCCGTGCGCAAGCTCGGTCTGCTCGCGGGTACCCAGAAGATCGCCGATCCTGCGGCGGCGGCGCTGGACGCGCAGCTCGCGGCAGTCGCGCGGCGAGCGGTCAAAGGCGAGCCGCTGCGCGTCTTCTACATGATCTGGGCGGAGCCGCTCTACACCGTCGGCAACCGGCACATCATTTCGGATGCGATCGCGCGCTGCGGCGGTCGCAACATCTTCGACGACATCGACTTCCCGGCGCCGATCGTCGAGATCGAGGCGATCGTCAAGCGCAACCCCGAGGTCATGCTGCTGTCCGCGCCGCCGATCACGGCGCGCGACTGGCGCGAGCGCTGGGCGCAGTTCAAGACCGTGCGGGCCGTGCAGACGAACCAGATGCTCGGTTTCAGCGATACCCGGCTCGACCGGATGGGTCCGACAGCCATCGAGGCGGTCGAGGGGTTATGCAAGATGCTGGACCAGTCGCGCACCGCGCTGCACCGGGAGATGACCAAACCCGGGGCCAGGCCCGCCTCCTGACGTCTCGTAACCGGCCCGGACCGGTCCGCGCTGGGGTAGACTCCGCGCCCGATCCCCTCCGAAGGCCCCCCGGGCCTGCAAGGCTACTGCCGTGACTGCTCCGACGCCCGAATCCACCGGCACGTTTGCCGAACTGGGCCTCGCGCCCACCGTCCTCGCTGCGCTGACCGACGTCGGCTACGAATCACCCTCGCCGATCCAGGCCGCGACGATCCCCGTGATGCTCGCCGGCAAGGATCTCGTCGGCCAGGCACAGACCGGCACGGGCAAGACCGCGGCCTTCGCGCTGCCGTTGCTGTCGATGCTCGATCTCGCGCGCCGCGAGCCGCAGATCCTCGTGCTGGTGCCGACGCGTGAGCTCGCGATCCAGGTCGCCGAAGCGTTCCAGAAATATGCGGGCCGCATGCCCGGCTTCCACGTGCTGCCGATCTACGGCGGCCAGAGCTACACGCCGCAGCTCAACGCCTTGAAGCGCGGTACGCACGTGATCGTCGGAACGCCGGGTCGCGTGATGGATCACCTCGAGCGCGGCACGCTGAAGCTCGAGACGCTGCGCTTCGTCGTGCTCGACGAAGCGGACGAGATGCTCGCGATGGGCTTCGTCGATGCGATCGACACGATCCTCGCCAAGGCCCCGGCCGAGCGCCAGGTCGCGCTGTTCTCCGCGACCATGCCGGCACCGATCCGCCGCATCGCGCAGAAGCACCTGCGCTCGCCGCAGGAAGTGACGATCAAGTCGAAGACCACGACCGCCGCCAACATCCGGCAGCGCTACTGGCTGGTGGCGGGCATGCACAAGCTCGACGCGCTGACACGCATCCTCGAGGTGGAGCCGTTCGACGCGATGCTGGTGTTCGCGCGCACGAAGCAGGCCACGGTCGAACTCGCCGAGAAGCTCGAGGCACGCGGCTTCGCGGCCGCTGCGCTGAACGGTGACATCATGCAGGCGCAGCGCGAACGCACGGTCGCTGCACTGAAGGCCGGCAAGATCGACATCCTGGTCGCCACGGACGTGGCCGCGCGCGGACTCGATGTGGAACGCATCGGTCATGTCGTGAACTTCGACGTGCCGTACGACAGCGAGTCCTACGTGCACCGCATCGGCCGCACCGGCCGGGCGGGTCGCAGCGGTGAGGCGATCCTGTTCATCGCGCCGCGCGAACGCAACATGCTGCGCATCATCGAGCGCGCGACACGGCAGACCATCGAGCAGATGAACCTGCCGACGATCCATGACGTCAACAAGCGGCGCGTCACGAAGTTCAAGGAAAAGCTGACCGGCGCGCTGACGCTGCCGGACCATGCGGCCTATCGCTCGGTGATCGAGGAGTTCGTCCATGAGACGGGCGCCGACATCGTCGATGTCGCGGCGGCGCTGGCGACGCTCGCGCAGGGCGAGTCTTCGCTGATGCTGAAGGAACGCAGTTCCCCGGAATCGCGCGGCGAATCCGGCTTCGGATCCGACGACGGTCCGCGCGGTGGCGAGCGGCCCGCCGGTCGTTACCGAAGCGACGAGCGCGGCCCCGCGCGCGGTGCGGATCGCGGCCCGGATCGTGGCGAGGAGGGCGCTGAGCGTCCGCGCCGTCCGAAGCGCGGATTCGATGAACCGCAGGCGACCTACCGGCTCGAAGTCGGCCGCAGCCACGGCGTGCAGGCGGGCAACATCGTCGGTGCGCTGGCGCACGAGGGCGATCTCGACGGCTCGCAGATCAACGGCATCAAGATCCACGAGAACCACACGCTGGTTCGCCTGCCGGCCGACCTGTCCACGAAGACGCTGGCCAAGCTGCGGCGGGTCAAGGTCCGCGGCCAGATGCTGGAGATCAGCAAGCTGCCCGGTCGGGAGTAGGCCCGCCGGCCCCGGCCTCGTGCGCTCCGTTGGCTGGGCCGTGACGCAGGTGGGGGATCGACCGACGGCTCCCATGTGACACTATCCTGATCGAGCCGCCTTTTTGAGAACTGCGTCGATGTCCACGCCTGCCATGCCCGCCGGCACCTCGCCGGATACGCCCTATGTGCTGATCGTCAAATGCCCTGACACGAAGGGCGTCGTGGCGGCGGTCTCCGGCTATCTGACCGACAACGACACCTCGATCGTCGAGTCGCATCACTTCAACGATTCGGTCGGCAATTTCTTCTACATGCGCACGCTGTTCCGTCCGGACGGTCCGAAGGTGCCGCCGATCGACATGCTGCGCGACGGCTTCAAGCCGATTGCACACCGCTTCCGCATGGAGTGGGAACTGCACGACATGAGTCGCCGGCCACGCGTGTTGATCGCCGTCTCGAAGTTCGGCCACTGCCTGTTCGATCTGCTGCATCGCTGGCGCGCGGGTCAGCTCGCTGTCGACATTCCGGCCGTGGTGTCGAACCACGAGGACATGCGGTCCTTCGTCGAATGGAACGGGATTCCGTACCACCACCTGCCGGTGTCCAGCGACAATCGCGACGCGCAGGAGAAGCAGATCCTCGGGCTCGTCGATGAGCTGAAGATCGACCTGGTCGTACTCGCGCGCTACATGCAGATCCTGTCGCCGTCGCTGTGCGAGGCGCTCTCGGGACGCTGCATCAACATCCACCATTCATTCCTGCCGAGCTTCCGCGGCGCGAAGCCGTACACGCAGGCGCATGCGCGCGGCGTGAAGATCATCGGCGCGACGGCACACTACGTGACGCGGGATCTCGATGAAGGTCCGATCATCGAACAGGGCGTCGAGCGCGTGACGCACGCGCACACACCGGCCGCGCTCGAGCAGATCGGCCGCGACATCGAATGCGCGGTGCTGTCCCGCGCGGTCGCCTGGCATGTCGACCGCCGCGTCGTGATCAGCGATCGCAAGACCGTCGTCTTCAGCTGAAGTCGGTCTCTCCTCTCAGACGAACTGCAGATCGCGAACGCTGAAGTTCGCGAGATTCGGCGCGCTCGCGGCGATCTGCGCGGGCGTCAGGCCGAACCAGCGCAGCAGTGTCGCCGCATACTGATCCGCGCCGAGCGTCGGCACGATGCGGCCGCCGCCGATGTCGTCGGCACCATTGATCTCCAACGACGGCATCCGGCCGTATATCTGCCGCCCGCGCACCGGATTGCCGAGCACGAGCTGATGTCCGCCCCAGGCGTGATCCGTGCCATCACCATTGCTGGTCAGCGTGCGGCCGAAATCCGACTGCGTGAACGTCACGACGGAATCGGCGATGCCGAGCTCGGTGAGTCCGGCCTGGAAGGCTGCGAGACTGTTCGAGACGTCGCCGAGCAGCCCGGGCTGCAGCGTGTTCTGGCTGTCGTGCGTGTCGAAGCCGCCGATCGCGACGAAGAACACCTGGCGCTGCATCGCGAGCCGATCCCGCACGGAGATCATCCGCGCCACGGCCGCGAGCTGCGCACCCAACTGGCTCTGCGGAAAAGTCGTGCGCAGTGTCGGCGCCTGGGCGAGCGCACCGTTGACCGCATCGGCCAGTGCCAGCGAGCGTGTCTGCACTGCCGAGAAGCTGCGGCCGATCGGACTCGGGCTACGCGCAGCGAGCAGCCGCTCGAACATCGCACGGCGTTCGGCGGCGAAGCCGGCCTGCGGACTGGTTAGCACGAAATAGGTCGGCGCGCCGTCGGTGCCGATCGCGTAAGGAACTGCGTTCGCACCGATCTGGAAACTCGTGGTGCCGGCCAGCGTCACGTTGACGGGCAGGCGCTGCGCCGTCGTGTCGGCGGCGATCTCGTCGGCAGCACGGCCGGCCCAGCCGGTCTTCAGCGCGAGCCGTCCGGCCAGCGTCTGCCATTGGTCCTGCTGATCGTTGTGCGAGAACAGCTGCGGTGGCAATGGCACGCTGCGTGACAGCACCTGATCGCGTGTGACGGGCTGCACCAGCGGACCGACGTTCGCGACGATGCCGAGCTGGCCGCTGGCGAACAGCGGCGCGAGCGCGGTCATCGACGGATGCAGGCCGTACTGCGCGCCGTCCGAGGTCAGTGGATCGATCGGCAGCAGTGCATCGCGCGCGATGGCGAGATTCTGGCGCGAGCGCGCGTACGCGTTGTATTCGGCAAGGCTGCGCGGTACGACCATGTTGAACGAGTCGTTGCCGCCGAACAGGAACACGCAGACCAGCGCACGGTAGTCCGTGAACGGCGCGGCGCGTGCTTCCTCTGCCGGCGCAAGGGCAAGTGCTCCCGCACCGATGCCTGCAGCGGCGAGCCCGAGAAAATCGCGACGATCGAGAGTCCGGTTGTTCATCGCTGCACCACGTATTCGGGAGAGGTGACGATCGTGTGGATCACTTCAGCGACCCGGACGGCGGTTGCATTCGCCGGCGATCGCTCGGCCATCGCGATGGCCTCGTTGCGCAGCGCCGTGCTGATCGCGCCGCCGATCAACTTGTCGGCAACTCGATCGACGAGTTGCGCGGCATTGCCGGCGATCTGCTGTTCGCTGGTGATGTCGATCAGGATGTCGTCTGGCGCAGGGTTGGCGGCTGCGGAGTTTCCGGCAAACGTGGCGAACGCGAGCAGGTTGGCCATGTAGGCGACGGTCGCCTCGTTGGCGATCTCCATCTCGGGCGAGACGAGTCCGGCTCCGCGCATCTCGCCCGGCGGAGCGTAGTCCGGCCGGTAGAAGTTGAACACGGACGGTGAGCGCAGCGGTCCCTGGCCGACGATGATGTCCGCATTGTTCAGGCGGTAGCGGCCGCTTGCCGCACGGCCATTGAACGCGCGCCACACGGATGTGAGCCGCATCAGCGGTTCCATCAGTTTGCCCGGCGCATCCGCGGCGGGCGTGCGCGCTTCGCCGTCCAGCAGGATCGCACGCACGACGGCCGCCAGGTCACCGCGGACGCCGCTGCCGTTGTTCTCGAAGCGGGCCGCGACCCGGCCGACATAGGCAGGCGAGGGGTTGCTGACGGTCAGCCGCTGGATCAGCTGCTTCGAGATGAACGGCGCCACGTTTGGATGGGCGAACAGATTGTCGAGCGCGGCTTCCAGGTCGGCCCGCGCCGTCTGGCCAGCCGGCAGCGTCGTGCCGCGCAACAGCGTTTTCGTGCCCGTGTCGTGGAACGCTTCGAACGCCTGCATCGGCTGATCGAAATTGAAGGAGGGCTGGAAGAAGCTCTGCGAGCTGGCGAACATCCAGCCGGTGTAGATGCGCGCGAAGCTTTCGATCGTCGCCTGGTCGTAGGTGGGGATCGGCTGGCTCTGCGCATCGCGGCGTACGGTGCCATCCGCATTCAGTTCGACCAGGCCGATCGTGAACAGCTGCATCATCTCGCGCGCGAAGTTCTCGTCCGGGCGGATGTTCAACGCAGGATTCGGCTTCTGATTGCCGAGGTGACTCAAATAGAGACCCATGGCCGGACTCAGCGCCATCTGTTCCATCAGCTCGCGGAAGTTGCCGAATGCGTTCTGCGTCAGCATGTCGTAATAGGCGGCGAGCCCGATCGGGTACGGGCTCAGACCGCTGCGCTCGGAGACGACGAGAATCTGCGACAGCGCGAATGCGACGCGCAGCCGCAGCTGATCCGGTCCCTGCACGGCGTGGCGGAACCAGACATCGACGCGATCATCCTGGGTCGCGGCGACCGGCAGCGCGCGCAGCACCGGTGCCTGCAGCGAGGCCGTCTGCGAGATCTGCTGATCGATCCAGCCGGCGTAGCCCTGGCTGATCACGCGATCGATCTCGCTCGACGTCGGGCCGAAGCTGCTCTGGCGCAGGAATGCAGCCGCCTCCGCGCGACTGATCGTGACCGGTGGTGGTGGAGGCGGTGTCACACCGCCGCCTGAACCACCACCGCCTCCGCACGCCACGAGCAGCGCCGCGAGGCTGGTCAGCAGGGCACCGCGCAGGCCGATCGCAGCGCGAGTCATCTCAGCCTCCCTCGAGAGCGACCTTGCGCAGGTACGCGATCTGTTCCGCGTTCAGCGCGTTCTTGATGTTGACCAGCATCTCGATCCACGCGCGCTTCTTGCGCGCTTCGGCTTCGAAGACCTTGTCGGCTTTCTCGAGTACCAGCGCGCGGTCGATCGGTGTCTTCTCGATGGCTTCCTGCATCGCCAGGCCCGCTTCCATGATGTCCCAGTCGACCGTCGCCACGCGTGTCTGCACGGTCGTGACTTCCGTGCGGATCACCTTGCGCTGCGCATCGCTGAGCTTCAGCTGCTTCGCGTGCGTCAGCACGACATCGGGCGGGAACAGCTTGCCGCGGAACCAGTCATCGTCGGACTTGGGCTTCGCGTCCTGCGCGAGCGCCAGCATCGGCAGCATCAGCATCAGCAACAGGGCGGACTTGAAGGCTTTCACAGGTACCTCTCTTTCGGCAGCAGCGGATATTGGAATTCGGGAATCGATGGCGCACCGCTCGCGAGCGAGGCGGGCGCCGCTTCGAGCAGTCGATCGGTGGGCACGCGCCAGGGATCGGACGCCGCGACCTGTTGCGCGAGCAGCAGATCGGCTTCGGCCGAAGCTGCGGGCGATTCGCCCGGCGACTGCATGCGCAGCGCAAGGAACGCGGCAATCGCGATCACGGTGACGCTCGCGGCAAACGCCGGCGCACGCCAGCGCGCCGGGCGTTCGACGGGCTGCTGCGCGGCCTGCCACAGCGCCGCGAACGCAGGCGTACGCGGCTGACGCGGGTCGCTGTCGGCAGCCTGCAGCGCGCCGTGCACGCGTTCGCGAAGTCGTCGCTCGTCCATCAGATGTCATTCCTCATTCGTCACCGAGTTGCGCCGCCAGGCTCTGCTTGGCGCGGTGGTAATGCGTGCGGGCCGAGCCGGTCGAAACGCCCATCACCGCGGCAGCCTCGTCGAGCGTCAGATCGCGGTAGAACACGAGTTCGAGCACTTCGCGCTGGCGCGCCGGCAGCATGTCGAGGGCGGTGATCACCCGGTCACGGGTACTGGACTGTTGCACTGCCTCTGCCGGCGCAACGAAATCGATCGCGTCCTCGCCGTCGAACCACTGGCCAAGCCAGGCGCGCCAGCTGCGGGCGGCGCGATGCCGATCGCGGGCCACACGCGCGACCACACCGAACAGCCAGGTGCGCAGGCTCGAGCGGCCGTCGAAGCGTGCACTGCCATCGATGATTCTCGCGTAGGCGGACTGCAGCACGTCCTCGGCCTCACCTGGCTGGCTTCGGCATTGACGCAAGGCCCAGGAATACGCCTCGCGATGCAGGCCCTGCAGCGCCGTGGCGGTTACCCGCGGATTGCGGGGCAGCGGTGCGTCAGGGTCCATGGTTGCTGAGTAGCGCGAACTGCCGCGACGTGTGACACGATGGATTATGTCGTGCCCAGTATGGAGAGGTTGAGATGACGCCGATGCTGACCCCCGCCTGGCTGATCTTCGGGCTGACGCTGCTCGTCAGTGCCGCCGGTCTGTGGATCGCGCCATGGATCATCGAGCGCAGTGTATTCCGGCCGTACTGGCTCGCACGTCGCCGCGAGTACCACACGTTGATCTCGAGCGGCTTCGTCCACAAGGACGTCGGCCATCTGCTGCTGAACATGGTGACCTACTGGTTCTTTGCGTTCCAGCTGGAGCGCCGCATCGGTGGCGTGGCGTTTGCGCTGTTGTACCTCGTCGCGCTCGTGCTCAGCGAGATCACGACCTGGGTCAAGCATCGCCAGGATCCGCGCTACGGGTCGCTCGGTGCCTCCGGTGCCATCTCGGCCGTCCTGTTCGCGTCGATCGTCTATTTTCCGCAGCAGACGCTGTTCATCATGCCGATTCCCGTGCCGATCCCCGCCCCGCTGTTCGCGATCGGCTATCTGGTCTATTCCTGGTACTCGGCGCGTGCGGCGCGCGGCGGCATCAACCACGACGCCCACCTGGGCGGCGCGCTGGTCGGTCTCGCATTTGTCGCGCTGCTGGACCCTTCTGCATACTCCGGGCTGATGGAGGTCGTGAAGGGCTGGGTGACATGACGGCGAACGCGCATCCGATCCCCCGGCAGATCGTCCTGCACCAACCCGGCGGGCGCCCGTGGGGCATGCCCAACATGGGTCCGTTCTGCATCAAGCTCGAGACCTACCTGCGCATGGCCGGCTGGGGCTATGAATGGCAGCGGTCGGATTTCCGCCGCGCGCCGAAGGGCAAGATTCCCTACGTCTCGCTCGATGGAGCGTTGATGGGCGATTCGCAGCTGATCATCGAACGGCTCGAGCGCAGTCGCGCGGCCGCGGGACAGCCGACCCTGGACAGCTGGCTCGACGATACGCAACGCGCGGTCGGTCATGCCGTGCAGCGCATGCTCGACGAGGCACTGTACTTCGCACTGATTCACCTGCGCTGGACGGACGACGGTGGCTGGGCGCTGTATGGGCCGGCGATCGCGAAGACGCTCGGGCCCCTGCGCGTACTGCTGCCGGTCATTCGCCGTTCGATCATCAAGCGCCAGACCATGCAGGGTACGGGTCGACATGCAGGCCCTGAGATCGAAGACATGGCGATCGCCGATCTCAGCTCGATCGCGACATTGATCGGTGATCGTGAATTCCTGTTCGGTGCTCGCCCAAGCAGTTTCGACGCGAGCGTGTTCGCTTCGATCGAGGCGACCGTGGGATTTCCGTACGAATCGCGAACGCGGCGTTTCGCGCTGGAGAATCCGGTGCTGCGCGGGTATCGCGAGCGCTGCCGCGCGACGTGGTGGAGCGACTTGCCCAGTCCCTAGGGCGTATCCACACGCCCTAGTCGCGGAAGTTGTTGAACTGCAGCGGCCGGTCAAGTTCCATCTTGCGCAGCATCGCGATCGCATCCTGCAGATCGTCGCGCTTCTTGCCGGTCACGCGCACCTTGTCGCCGTGGATGCCGCCCTGCACCTTGAGGCCTGATTCCTTCAGTGCCTTGACGATCTTCTTGCCGACTTCCTGATCGATGCCCTGGCGCAGCAGCACGTCCTGCTTGGCTTCAGCCAGATTCTTGCTCGCATCCTTGATCTCGAGGCAGCCGATATCGATGCCGCGCTTCGCGAGTTTGGTCTTCAGGATGTCCAGCATCTGCTTGAGCTGGAACTCCACCTCGGCCTTCATCGTCACCGTCGATTCGTTCAGCTCGTACGTGGCGCCGATGTTCTTGAAGTCGAAGCGCTGCGTCAGCTCACGGTTCGCCTGATCGACGGCGTTGGTCAGTTCGTGCGAATCGATTTCGGAAATCACATCGAAGGAAGGCATGTGCGTCAGGTCCCTGCAGGGCGGTTGGTCTTCGGATCCGGAATCTCGGCTATCAGCTGGTCGGTCAGCGTTTCGAACTTCTCGGTCAGGGCTCGGTATCGCTCACCGGTCGCCGGGCCCGAGAAGCCGGTGTGGATGTGCCGCACCTTGCCGGTGCGGTCGATGAAGATCGTGGTCGGGAAGGCGAACACGCCGTTCAGCTGCGGCAGCCGCGAAGCGGCATCCTGTTTGTCGGAGATGCCGGCGACCAGCGTCGTGTACTGGATGCCATAGGCTTCCCGAAAGCGTCGCGTCGCGGCGGCGGCGCGCGGGAAGTCGCCGAACTGTTCGAACATCAGCGACACGATCTCCACGCCGCGTTCGCGGTTCTGCGCGTAGAACGGCGCGAGGAACGCGGCTTCGTCGTGGCAGTTCGGACACCAGCTGCCCGCGAGCGCGACGATCAGGACCTTGCCTGCGAAGCGCGTGTCACCCAGCGACACCAGCTTGCCGTCGAGATCGGGAAAGCGGAGATCGGACAGCTTCGCGTCCGTGCGCATCTGCGTGGCGTTCTCGGCATCGCCGAGACTTGCCTGCTCGTTGCGCTGCGCCGTGAAGGTCTCGGTATGCGCGAGGCCGGACCAGAACTGGCCCTCGATCGTGCCGGCTGCGCTGAGGCGCGCTCGATAGAGAAACACGTGGCCACCATCGAACTTCGACAGACGCAGTTCGTTGTCGCGGATTTCGCCGGCCAGGAACCGATGATCCCCGGTGGTGGTCATGACGGTGCCAATGACGTTTCGACCGTCCTGCTGGAATTCACCGACGGCGGGCAGGGCCTTGCCGTCGTCGACGAACTGCATGGCCCAGCGGCCTGAGACATCGATCGGCGTCGTCGTTGCATCGTCGGCGGAAGCCGGTTCCGGCGCGAAGAAGCGCCAGGTCTCGCCAAACCCGGCCTGCAGAGGAATTCGCTGCAGCTTGCCGCCGAGCTTCACCATCACGACTTCGCCGCGCAGCGTGCGGCCTTCGATATGTGCGTCGAGCGTGTTCTCGTAGCCGGGCATGCGCATCCGCAACCGCGAACCCTCGACGCTGACCTCATCGACGCGCGTCCGTTCACTGCCGTTGACCAGATAGGCGACCCACATCGCGCCATCGCGTTCGATCTCGAGTCCGAAAGGCAGTTCGCCACCCGGCAGTTCCAGTGTGGCGCGCCACAATCCGGTCTGCAGAGTCGATGCGTCCTTGTCGGCGGGTGCGCCGCCGACCGTTGCCGCGGCGGGCTGCCGTTCGCCGCAGCCGATGACGGTCATCGCGACGACGGCAGCCAGTGCAGGCAGCGCGGCGCGACGACGTGAGCCGGCACGATTGCGCTCCGCATCAGCCACGCAGCGACTTCTCGAGCGTCTCGACTGCGGACTTTCCGATCTTGCCCTTGAGGAACTCCATGATGACGGGCACGAACTGCTGGACGTGCTGCTGCGTCAGGCCGAGCTTGCTGAAGCCGCTGACGATGTTGGCGATGATCGCGGCATTGCCACCGCCCAATGCCCCGGCCATCCCGCCGAGCAGCTTGCCCATGCCCCCTGCGGCAGGTGCCTGGCGGATCAGGTCGTTGACGCCACCGAGGTCGCCGAGCAGGGACCCGAACTTGTGTGCGCCGAGTTTGTCCTGCGCGGCCTTGAAGATGATGGCGGCTCCGCCGGCTGCCTGCTTGCTGTCCACCTTCAATTGCGAAGTGAGCAGATCGACGAGTTCTTTCATGATGAATCCTGCGTTCAGTCGTGGGCGGGAGCGGGGAAGCCGTCGGTGCCGCGCCGGAACGGCGCCCAGACGAGCGCCACTTCACCGATGGCGATGTCCGACTTGCGTGGCGTCACCGACACGGGACGCAACGCGATGTTCGCCGCGTCGTGCGCGGTGGCGACGCGCGCGGATTCCGCTGCGAACTCTGCTTCGAGGGCCTGCAGGCGCTGCTGCAGCACTTCGAGATTCTCGTTGGCGCGATCGACGTCCTCGCTCTCGCGGCCGATCCGCGACGCGGAGCGGGCTGCGCTGGTCACGCGGCCGATATTGCCGGCGGAAAGCGTCTTGCGGCCGAGAAACGCGCCGAGGATCGACGCGCCGACGGACATCGCGGTCTGCAGTTTCTGCTGCGATGCCTGGCTTTCTTCGCGCGCCTTGCGCTCCGTGGCGCGGCGGATCTGGTCCTGCAGCGTCGTCAGCTTCGGCTGGTACTTGCGGCGCAGCGCATCGGTCTCCGCATCGCGCTTCTCGCGCGCGGCCAGCGTGAGGCGCGCGCGGAAATCGCCTTCGCTCTCGCCGGGCGTCGAAGCCTGCTTCAGCGAATCCGCCACCTGCACGGTGGCGCGCGCGGTTTCGTACAGGTTCGCCGCAAGTCCCTTGCCGAAAGCCGCGTAGCTGGCCGCGCGCAGCGCGCCGGCCGGCAGCTCAGCAAAGCCCGCGCCGCTGGCCGGTTCACGCACCAGACGCGCTTTCAGATCCGCGGATTCGCGCGCCTCAGTCCAGGCCACGGACTTGCCGTCGTCGCCGAGCGGTGCGAGCCAGGCTGACGTCGTCCACTGATCGAGTCCGAGCTTTGCATCGATGAAATGCAGTCTGCCGGTACCCATGATCATTGGCCGATACTCGACGGCTCCGCTGCCGCGCGTCGCGGACAGGAAATACTCCGGCACTTCTGCCGGCAGTGCCGGGCGTGGTGCAGCCGTGGCGGCCGGCGCGGCGGTCGATGCGGTGCCGGCGGCGACGCCCACGGCCGTTGACGCTGCGCTCGCGGCTGCAGCAGCCGCCGCGATCTTGCGCGGCGCCATGATCTTCGTGATCTCCGGACCCGTCATCGGACCGCGCAGATAGGACAGGGCCCAGCGGCTCTTCATCAGCACCGGCGCATCGTCGTGCACGTTGCGCATCAGGAACACGCGCTGCGTCAGTGCGGACATCATCGTGTCGAGCTGGCCGCGATCGAGCGCAGCCGAGCCGCTGATCGCGCCCTCGAGGCCTTCGATCAGCCGCAACTTGTCACGCTCGGTCTGCAGGCGACCGATCAGCCAGGTGCCGCAGTTGGCGAGCCCCTTGTAATCGAGGTCCACGGGATTCTGCGTCGCGAGCACGCAGCCGAGACCATAGGCGCGTGCCTGCTTCAGCAGCGTCAGCATCGGCACCTTGGAAGGCGGGTTCGCGCTCGGCGGGAAATAGCCGAAGATCTCGTCCATGTAGAGGATCGCGCGCAGGCTCGACGTACCGGACTGATTGCGCATCCAGGACAGCACTTCATTCAACAGCAGCGTGACGATGAACATCCGCTCGGCGTCGCCGAGATGGCCGATCGAGATGATCGACAGCCGCGGCTTGCCTTCCGGCGTGAACAGCAGGCGCTGCGCATCCAGCGGTTCACCGGTCATCCAGGTGGCGAAGCCGGGCGAGGCGAGCAGGTTGTTGATGGCCATCGCGAGCGACAGACGCTCCTTGGCCGGGTAGAAGGTGTCGAGCGCAAATGCGCCGATCTTGTCGAACGGCGGTTTCTGCACGGCGTTGATCAGTCCGGCCATGTCGAGGCCGTGGCCCGCGCGCCAGGTCGTCTCCAGGATGTTCGCGAGCAGAATGTGTTCGCGGCTCTGCAGCGGATCGGCATCACGACCGAGCAGCGACAGCAGTCCCGACACCACGGCGCCGATTCGATCACGCAGCGCCGCGGCATCGGCCAGCTGCTCCGGCGGCGGCGCAGCGAACGAGCGCAGCACGGAGAGCGGCAGGCCGGTTTCGGCACCGGGTGTGTAGATCGCGATGTCGACGGCCTCGCGGAACTTCGCGATGCGCTCCGGTGCCTGGTCCCATTCGGCGAGACCGTTCTTCCAGGTCTCCGCCGTCTTCGCCGCGAACTCCGCGACGCTGACGCCCTTGCGCTGGGCTTCGGCAGGATCGACCCAGGGTTCGAAATCGCTGCCGGCGAGGCGCGGAAACGTCAGCAGCAGGTTGCCGAGATCGCCTTTGGGATCGATGCAGATCGCGGGGATGCCATCGATCGCCGCCTCTTCGAGCAGCGACAGACACAGGCCCGTCTTGCCGCTGCCGGTCATGCCGACGCAGACCGCGTGGGTCGTCAGGTCTTTCGCGTCATACAGGATCGGCGCGTCCTTGAGGGCTGCCGTGGCAGCGTCGTACTCGCGACCGAGATAGAAGACGCCGAGTTTTTCGTAATCCACCGACATGCGCCGCCCTCGAATCCGTCCGGGCTGCCATTGTAGGGGCGGCGGGTGACACGCGCATCCGGATGGAGGCGCTGAGGGGGTCGTTTCCTTGACGAAAATCGGGGCCCGTGCCCATACTTCAAAACGATGAAACGCTTGGGCTTCACGAAGACGATCTGGTGGTGGCGCCTCCGTTGATGGAGTGGGCGCTGGGCCCTGCGTTCTAATCGAAAACAGTCTTCCAGAACCCATTCCGGCCACCGGGATGGGTTTTTTTTTGCGCTTTGGAGTTTGCGTTGAGGACATGGAGATGATCGGGTGAAACCGCCGTTCGACATTGCCGGCGATCTGGATACGCCGGTGTCAGCGTTCCTGAAGCTGGCGGCGTTCAAGCCGAACTTCCTGCTCGAGAGCGTCGAGGGTGGCGAACGCCTCGCGCGCTATTCGTTCATCGGCTTCGGCGATGCCGTGCAGATCCGCATGGACGCCAATGGCCTGCATCACGGTCGGGAGCGTCAGCCGCTCCCGCGCGACCAGCACGAGCTGCTGACGGCATTGCGCGCGGCGCTCGCGCAGGCGCCGCGTCCTGTGGCGAGCGGCGCCGCGGCTGGCGTGATCGACCTGCCACTCGCCGGCGGGCTCGTCGGCTACGCCTCGTACGACCTCGTGCGCTTTTTCGAGAAGCTGCCCGACAAGGCCGCAAACCCCAACCCGTTCCCATACCTGCACTACGTCGCGCCGCAGTCCCTGCTCGTGTTCGATCACCTGACGCGCGGCATTGCGTTGCTGCATGCGGGCAGTGAAGCGGATCGCCAGGCGTTGCGACGCGAAGTCATCGCCGCACTGCACGGCGCGCTGCCGAGGACGCGCGGTGCCGGCAGTTACGGCGCCGCGACGGTGTCGATGACGCGCGAGCAGTTCCTGCAGGGTGTCGCGCGGACGAAGGAATACATCGCCGCGGGTGACGTCTATCAGCTCGTGCAGTCGGTGAAATTCAGTGGCCGGCATGACCTCGATCCGTTCCAGGCGTATCGCGCGCTGCGCCTGATCAATCCCTCGCCCTACATGTACTACTGCGCGCTCGGTGACGTGACGGTGGTCGGCTCTTCGCCCGAGGCGCTCGTCAAGGTGAACAACGGTCACGCGGAACTGCGGCCGATCGCGGGAACGCGGCCGCGCGGTGCGGACGTCGCCACCGATCTGCGGCATGAGGCCGAACTCCTCGCGGATCCGAAGGAGAATTCCGAACACGTGATGCTGGTCGATCTCGCGCGCAACGATCTCGGTCGTGTCGCCCGTGCTGGCAGCGTGCGTGTCGATCCGTTCCGCTCGATCGAGCGCTACAGCCACGTCATGCACATCGTCAGCGGCGTGAAGGGCGAGCTTGCGCCGGGGCGTGATGCCTTCGATCTGTTCGCCGCCACATTCCCGGCCGGCACGCTGGTCGGCGCGCCGAAAGTGCGCGCGATGGAGATCATCGAGGAACTCGAGCCGGTACGGCGCAATCTGTACGGCGGCACGATCGGCTACTTTGGCGCGCGCGGTGCGATGGACCAGGCGATCACGATCCGTACGCTGGTGTTCCGTGGCGATGAATACAGTTATCAGGCCGGAGCCGGCATCGTCGCCGACAGCAATCCGCAGATGGAGTACGAAGAGGTGCGGATCAAGAGCGGTTCGGCGGCACGCGCGCTCGAAATGGCGCAGGAGGGTCTGTGATGACCGCCGCGAAGCCAAGACTGCTGCTGATCGACAACTACGATTCATTCACCTACAACCTCGTGCAGGCGTTTCTCGTGCTCCGCGCGGAGGTGGACGTCCGCCGCAATGACGAGATCAGCGTCGCGCAGGCACGTGAGTTCGCGCCGACCCACCTGTGCATTTCACCGGGACCCGGCACGCCGCAGGATGCCGGAATCTCGATCGACATGATCCGTGCGTTCGCGGGCGTGGTGCCGGTGTTCGGCGTTTGCCTCGGTCACCAGGCGATTGTCGAAGCCTTCGGGGGCAAGGTCGTGCGCGCGGGTCGACTGATGCACGGCAAGACTTCGCTGATCGATCACGACGGACTGGAACTCTATGCCGGCCTGCCGCAACCCTGCGAAATCGGTCGCTACCATTCGCTGATCGCCGAGCCGCAGAGTCTGCCGCCGGAGCTGGTCGTCACCTCGCGGACGCGCGAGCAGGAGATCATGGGCGTGCGGCATCGCAGGCTGAGGGTCGAAGGCGTGCAGTTTCATCCCGAGAGCGTGCTGAGTCCGGAGGGCCCTGCGCTGATGGCGAACTTCCTGCGCCAGCAGGGCGGCACGCGCGCATGAGTTCGCCCGCCCACTCGCCGACGCAGGTGCCGGCCGGATCTGCCGCGCTGAAACCGCTGTTCGAGCAGTTGCTGGATCGTCGCAGCCTTTCGGAGACGCAGGCCGAAGTCGTGTTGCGAGCGTTGACGCAGCCGGATCTCCCGCCCGCCCTGTCCGGCGCCGTGCTCGCGGCGCTGCGCACGAAAGGAGTCGTGGCCGATGAGCTGCGCGGCTTCGCGCGCGCGATGCGTTCCCTGGCGCGGCGTCCAGAGATTCCAGCGGGCGTAGCGGCGATCGACATCGTCGGCACCGGGGGCGATGCGTCCGGCAGCTTCAATCTCTCCACGGGCACAGCGTTGCTGGTGGCGGCCTGCGGTCTGCCGGTCATCAAGCATGGCAATCGATCCATCTCGAGTCAGAGCGGCAGCGCGGACGTGCTCGAGCAGCTCGGGTTGCAGCTGCCACTGGACGAGCGTGCCGCGGGTGCGTGTCTCGATGCCTGCGGTTTCACATTCCTGTTCGCGCCGCATTTCCATCCGGCGATGAAGGCGATCGCGCCCGTGCGTCAGGCGCTCGGCGTGCGGACCGTGTTCAACATCCTCGGGCCGCTGACGAATCCGGCCGCACCACCGTTCCATGTCATCGGTGCCTACAGCGCAGAGATCGCCGAACTGATGGCCCAGACGTTGTCGGGGCTCGACGTTCGCCGGGCGTTCGTGCTGTACAGCTCGAACGGCTGGGACGAGCCGACGCCGGCTGCACCGTTCACCGTGTTCGACGTTCGCCCCGGCAGCATCACCCGCGGGTCACGCTCCGTCGCGGACTTTGGCCTCGCAGCCTGTTCGGCGGAATCGCTGGCGGGCGGGACGGCAGCGCAGAACGCAGCAGCGCTGCGTGCTGTGCTGCGCGGCGAAGACCGCGGTCCGCATCGCGATGCGCTGCTGCTCGGCGCCGCGCTCGCGCTCGAAGTCGCGGGTGCCGTCAGTGGGCCGCGCGAAGGCGTCTCTCGCGCGGCGCGAGCCATCGATAGCGGATCTGCGGCGGGTGTGCTCGAGCGCCTCGCCGCTTTCGGAGAGCAGCGATGAGCGAAGACTTTCTCGACGGCATGCGTCGCAGCAGCGCGGCACGCGTGGCCCGCGCGCAGCAGTTGCGACCCGCGCAGGCCCTGCAGGAGTTCGTGCAGCGCCTGCCGCCGCCACCGGCAATGCGCCGCTCGCCGCAGGGCTTCGATCTGATCGCCGAGCTGAAACTGCGCTCGCCCGCGATGGGCAAGCTGCAGGATGTCGCCGCCGCCGATGTTGCGGCACGCGTGCTCGAGTATGCCGGTGCGGGTGCGGCCGCGGTATCGGTGCTGACCGAGCCGAGCCGCTTCGACGGCTCGATGACGCATCTCGAGAAGGCGACGCGGGCGCTGGCGACGGCAACGCAGCCCGTGCCGGCAATGCGCAAGGATTTCCTCGTGGATCCATACCAGGTACTCGAGGCGCGCGCGGCCGGTGCCGGCGGTGTGCTGGTGATCCTGCGGATGTTGGAGCGCCCGGTGCTCGAATCACTGATCGACACGGCGCTCGCGCAGCAGATGTTCGTGCTGCTCGAGGCATTCGATGAAACCGACATCGCGCTTGCGCATGAACTCGTCGCGCAGCGCTCCGCGTCGAGCGAACTGCTCATGGTCGGCGTGAACTGTCGCGATCTCGTCACGCTGCAGGTGGTGCCCGGCCGGCTCGAGCAGCTCGCGTCGAGTCTGCCGACGACGGTGTCCCGCGTGGCGGAATCCGGTGTCGGCAGCGCGGAGGATGCGGCCCGTGTTGCCGCTGCCGGCTACGACCTCGCGCTGGTCGGCAGTGCGCTGATGTCGGGACCGGATCCGCAGGCGCTCGCGGCAGCGATGCTGGCCGCAGCGCGCGCCGAGCGGGTGGGGCGTCGCGGCGCATGATGATGCCGCGCGACATGCACGCCGGCGAAGCAGAACGTGGCTGGATCAAGATCTGCGGTCTGACGGACGCGGAGGGCGTTGCTGCTGCGCTCGACGCCGGCGCCGATGCGCTCGGCTTCGTGTTCGCGGCGTCGGTGCGTCAGGTGGATCCGCAGAGGGCGTCGCAGCTGGCCGCGCCGGCCCGCGGGCGTGCCCGCTGCGTGGCCGTGACCCGACACCCGGACGCTGCGTCCGTGCAGCAGATCCTGCGGCAATTCGCGCCTGACATCCTGCAGAGCGATGCCGGCGACTTCGCTACACTGGATCCCGCCCCCGGCTGCGAACGCCTGCCGGTCTTTCGCGCGGGTCAGATCGGCGCGGGCGGACGCGGACCGCTGCCGGCACGCCTGCTGTTCGAAGGTCCGGTCAGTGGCACCGGCCAGGTCAGTGACTGGCACGAGGCTGCCGCGCTCGCCCGGCGGTCTGCGTTGATCCTCGCGGGTGGCCTGCATGCCGGCAATGTCGGTGAGGCGATCGGTCGCGTACGTCCTTTCGGCGTCGATGTGTCGAGCGGCGTCGAGTCCGCGCCGGGCCGCAAGTCGCCGCAGAAGATTTTCGATTTCGTGAAGGTCGCGCGTGCGGCCTTCGGAGCATTGCCGAGGGATCCCAAATGAGTGCCGTGAGCCAGACCGAGCGTGACCGATTGCTCGCCACCGAGATCTCCGGCGGATTTCCGGATGCGCGCGGACGCTTCGGTCCGTTCGGCGGACGCTATGTTCCGGAGACGCTGATCGCCGCGCTGGAGCGGCTCGAGGCGGGCATCCGCACGCACCTGCACAGTGCCGACTTCCAGGCGCAGCTCGTGCACGAACTGAAGACCTGGGTGGGTCGGCCGACGGCGCTCAGTCATGCGCCGCGCCTGTCGAAACTGTGGGGCGCGGATGTGTGGTTCAAGCGCGAGGACCTCGCGCATACCGGCGCGCACAAGATCAACAACGCGCTCGGCCAGGCGCTGCTCGCACAGCGACTCGGCGCGAAGCGCATCGTTGCCGAGACCGGCGCAGGGCAGCACGGCGTTGCGAGTGCGGCGGCCTGCGCGCGCCTCGGCTTGCCGTGCATCGTCTACATGGGCGCCATCGACATGGAGCGCCAGGCGCCGAACGTCGGGCGCATGAAGCTCCTCGGCGCCGAAGTGCGCGCCGTGACCGGTGGCGACAAGACCCTGCGCGCGGCGATCGATGAAGCGCTTCGCGACTGGGTCGCCGATCCGACGGACACTTTCTATCTGCTCGGCTCGGCCGTCGGTCCGCACCCGTACCCGTATCTCGTGCGTGAGCTGCAGTCGGTGATCGGACGCGAAGCGCGCGAACAGTATCTCGCCGCGAAGGGACGACTGCCGGATGCGGTGTTTGCCTGCGTCGGCGGCGGCTCCAACTCGATCGGCATGTTCCACGCGTTCGTGCCGGATGCGTCCGTCGAGATCGTCGGCGTCGAAGCGGGCGGTCGCGGACCGGGTCTCGGCGACAATGCCGCGAGCCTGACTTTCGGCAGGCCCGGTGTGCTGCAGGGCTGCTATTCGCTGCTGCTGCAGGATGCGGATGGCCAGATACAGGAAACGCATTCGGTATCCGCCGGCCTCGACTATCCCGGCGTCGGACCCGAGCATGCGCTGCTGCACGCGGCGGGCCGTGTCCGCTACGAATCGGCCAGCGATGCGGAGTCGCTCGACGCTCTGGCCGAGTGCTGCCGCATGGAGGGCATCCTGCCGGCGATCGAAACGGCGCATGCCTTGTTTGGTGCGCGCCGCTGGGCGAAGGATCATCCGGGGAAGAGTGTCGTCATCTGCATGTCCGGTCGCGGTGACAAGGACATGCCGACGCTGCAGAACACGATCATCCGCGATCTCGATGCACGCAGCGGAGCACGCTCGTGAGCGTGCTGCCGCGCGATCGACTCAGTGCCGCCGTGCGCGATGCCGCGGCCAGCGGTTCGCCTGCTCTGGTGGCGTTCCTGACCGCCGGATATCCCAGCGCCGCGAAGTTCCGCGAGCATCTGGCGGCCGTCGCGAGCGCCTCCGACGTCGTCGAGATCGGTGTCCCGTTCACGGATCCGATGGCCGATGGTGTGACGATCCAGCGATCCAGCCAGGAAGCGCTGAAGCAGGGTGTGAGCCTCAAATGGATTCTCGCCGAGCTCACGGCGATGCAGCGCCCGGCCGCGCCGCTCGTGCTGATGAGCTATCTGAATCCGCTGCTGCAGTACGGCTTCGGTAATCTCGCGCGGGATGCTGCGGCGGCTGGCGTCTGCGGCTTCATCGTGCCGGACCTGCCATTCGATGAAGGCGCGGAGTTCCGCGCGGCGCTGCAGGCGACCGGCGTCGCACTGGTGCAGATGGTCACGCCGGTGACCTTGCCCGCGCGCATGGCGCAGGTCTGCGCGGCGAGCCAGGGCTTCGTGTATGCCGTGACGATGACCGGAACGACCGGCAAGACCGTCACCGTGCCGGAAACCGTGGTCGACTACCTGCGCGCCGTCCGCGCGGCCTCGAGCGTGCCGGTCTGTGCAGGCTTCGGCATCCGCGCACGCGAGCAGGTCGAAAAGCTGCGCGGCCACGTCGAGGGCGTCGTCGTCGGCTCCGCACTGGTCGAAGTGCTGGAGCGCGGCGAGGATCCGGCTGCATTCCTGCGCGGCCTGCGGGCGGGCTGAACATCCGTTGTTCGACCAGGCTCATCTTGTCGTTTCGCTGGTCGTCATCCTCATGGTCAGCATCTGCGTGCTCGTGCACTACGAAGCGCTGTCCTGGCTGTCCGGTGCGTTGCCCAGGCTGCATGTGCAGCGACGTCCGCGGGTGCTGCTGCTGATCTTCGCGATCCTGTTCGTCCACAGCGTCGAGATCTTCCTGTTCGCGCTCGCGTACTTCTTCCTGCTGCAGGACCCTGCCTACGGGGCGCTCGTCGGCATCGGTGAGCTGACGTTGATCGACTGTGGCTACTACTCGGCCGTCGTGTTCACGACGCTGGGTCTCGGCGACATCACGCCGCACGGCGCGATCCGTATCCTGACGGGCCCGCAGAGCCTCGCCGGCTTCGTGCTGATCACCTGGTCGGCATCGTTCACGTTCATCGAAATGCAGAGTTTCTGGAAGCGATCGTGAGTCGCCATCGAGCCGTCCCGCTGGGCCTCGCGGCCCTGCTCGCCGCGCTGTCGATGATCAGCCCGTTCTCGATCGACACGTTCTTTCCAAGCTTCCGCGCGATGCAGCACGAGTTTGGCGTCACGGGCCTGCAGATGCAGCAGACATTGACGGCCTACATGTTGCCGTTCGCGATCACCTCGCTGGTTCACGGCCCCTTGTCCGATGCGCTCGGCCGCCGCGCGGTAGTGCTGTGGGGACTCGCCATCTACATGCTGGCGTCCGCCGCCTGCGCGCTCGCACCGGGCTTCGGCACGCTGCTGCTGTTCCGCGCGGCGCAGGGCATGACGGCGGGCGTCGGCATGACCGTCGGCCGCGCGGTCATTCGCGATCGCTATGACGGACCCGAGGCCCAGCGCCTGATGAGCGTCGTGACGATGATCTTCAGCATCGCGCCGGCAGTGGCGCCGATCGTCGGTGGCTGGATACACGTGGCATTCGGATGGCGCGCAGTGTTCGGGTTTCTCTGCGTGTTCGGCTTCGCGCTGTGGCTCGCAACGCGGCTCTATCTCGACGAAAGCCATCCGCCCGAGCGGCGCGTGGCCTTCGATGTACTCGGCCTTGCGCGGACAGCGTGGCGGATCGCCAGCGACCGGCGCTTCCTGCTGCTCGCGATCGCGGCCGGTGCGAACTTCGCGATGACCATGTCCTTCGTCGGCTCCGCCCCCGCGATCGTTCTCGACAACTGGAAGCTCAGCGAGACGCAGTTCGCCTGGCTGTTCGTGCCGGTCGTGACGGGCTTCCTGATCGGTGCCGGGCTGTCCGGTCGACTGGCGGGGCGACTCGACCCCGCGCGGCAGGTCAACATCGGCCTGGGACTCGCGATCGTGGCAGGCCTGTGCGGCGTTGCCCTGTACAGTTTCGTGCCCTCGCCGCCGATCCCGCTGCAGCAGCTGCTGCTGCTCGTGACGGCGCTGGGCGTGCAACTCGTGTTCCCGCCGCTGACATTGCGAATGATGGATCTGTTCCCGGAGGTGCGCGGTTCGGTATCGTCGGTGCAGTCGTTCATCTCGCTGCTGATCGGCAGTCTCGTGCTCGGCCTGGTCGTGCCGTGGTACGGCGGTTCGATGCTGTGGCTGTCGATCGGCTCACTGGTCGCGGCGTTGACCTCGATGACGCTGTGGCGCATCAGTATTCGCAGGAGCTGAGCATGGCCACCGCCCCGGACTCCATCGTCGTCGTGCCACGGTTTTGCGGACCGCCGCAGTCTGCCAATGGCGGCTATCTGTGCGGAAGACTGGCCGCGTTCGCCGCCGGTACGGTGACCATACGTTTGCGTGCACCGCCGCCACTCGATGTCGCGATGCAGCCCAGCATCCATGCCGATGGGCGCCTCGCGCTGCACGCGGCGGGCGTGCTGGTGGCCGAGGCGGGGCCGGCGGTTCTGGATCTCGACGTTCCGAAGGCCGTGCCCTATGAGGATGCGCTGCAAGCGTCGCGCGAGTTCGTGGGATTCACGAGCCATCCTTTCGGCTCCTGCTTCGTTTGCGGCGTGAAGCGGTTGCGCGGCGATGGCATGCGTATCTTTGCCGGACCCTGCGGCACGCCCGGGCAGGTGGCTGCGCCGTGGGTGCCGGAGGCGTCGTTGTGCCTGCCGGATGGCAAGGTGGCACAGGAGTTCATCTGGGCTGCGCTCGACTGTCCCGGCGCCTTCGCTGCATCTGCGGATGGGCGCTCGATGCTGCTCGCGGAATTCACGGCCCGAATCGATAGCCGCGTGTGCCTCGATGAGCGCTGCGTCGTGATCGGCTGGCGCCTGCGCAGCGAGGGGCGCAAGCACGAAGTCGGCACCGCGCTGTTCGGAGAAGATGGTGGGTTGTGTGCGATGGCGCGCGGGCTTTGGATCGAACCGCGAAAGACCCTGGAAGCCGTTCGTCCCTGATGTTCGCTCGGAGCGATTAGCGGCGAGCGCGCTTGCGAACGGATGGCGCGGTCACCGGCGCCGCTGACTCGAGCGTCGAACCGAAGCAATCGCCGAGGCCCTGCACGCAGCCCGATTCATGCCAGCGCTGTCGGTCGTCCTCGTCATCGATGCCGCTCGCGATCGGTACGAGATCGAGCGCCCGCGCAACGCTGATGGCGGCGCGTGCGGCATTGGCGCTGATTGCATCGCGCTTCGCCGAGGTGATCAGTCCACGATCGATCTGCAGTCCCCACAGCGGCATGCGCGCGAGTCGCGTCAGGGAACTGTGGGCACGACCGATTTCATCCACGACCAGCGCGACGTTGCGCTCGTGAAAGGCACGCAACACGCGGCCCGGTGAGCTCAAGCCGCTGAGCACGCGCTCCGACAGGCGCAGTTCGAGCGACTGTGCCGCGATCTCGCCGCTGGCCAGCCAGTCGCACACATCCTCGATCAGCACGTCAGACGCAAAATGCTGGCGCAACGCGCCGAAAGACACGCGGAATTCTCCGTGTCCGAGCCCACGCAGCGCCGGCAGGTCGGTGCGCAGCCGTCGCAGTGCCCAGCGCGACAGGTCGAGCGCCAGGCCGGTGCTCTCGGCCACCGGCAGGAAATCGCCAGGCTTGATGTCGCGTCGCAGTGAGCTCGGCCAGCGCAGGTAGGCATTGACGGCCAGCAGCTGGCCCGTGGCGAGATCACAGCGCGGCGCGTAGCGCAGCGCGAACTGGTCCGCGGCGATCGCCTCGCGCAGCTCGCGCTGGAAGTCCAGGCGTGCCAGCGAGCGCAACTTCAGCGTGTCGGAGTAGAAGTGCAGTCCGTCCGACTCGCCGCGTCGCGCCTCGAGCATCGCGGTCTGCGCATGATCGAGCAGCGGCGCAGGCTGGCTGCCATCCTCGCCGAGCACCGCGAGGCCGAGGCTTGGCGTCAGGGCGAAGCTGGCATCGCCGACGAGGACCGGCGCGAGCAGGACACTGCGGAGGTCCGTGGCGATACCGTGCAGCGTATCGCGATCGAGGAATCCCTGAATGATGACACCGAACACGCTGTCGCCGATCGCACGGGCCTGCCACACGGGCGTGCGCGCGCTGTCCGTCTGCGAACACCCGAGTCGCTGCAGCAGGGTTGCGACGACCTGCTGGCCGATCGAGTAGTCGATGTGAGTGTTGATGTTGTCGAGGCCGTCGACGTGGACCACGCAGATGGCGAGACGCCGTTCGCGCAGCATCGCATCGGCGATGGACTGCTTCAGCGTCTCGAAGAACTCACGCTTCTCGGTCGCGCCGCTGCGCACCCCTTCGCGCTCCGTCTCGGGCACGACCGCCTCGATCTCGCGGATCACGCAGAGCGAACGGTCACGCCCATGGGCGCTGATGCGGGCCTCGTAGCGGCGGCCCTGCCGGGAAAACTCGAGGCTGGCGGAATCGCGATTGGCGAGCGTGCGACGCGTCAGCTGGCGGATCTGGGCGGCAACGTCTGCGGGCCAGATTTCCTCGAGGTTGCGTCCGGCGAGCGGGCCGTCGCCAGTCTCGAACCCCAGGCGTTTGCCGCCAATGTGTTTCAGAACAACGCCGTCGCGGCGCAGGAAGGCGACGAAGTCGGGAATGGCCTCGATCAGCGAGTCGTCGCTCATCGATCCTGCGGCCCTTGCAGCGCTCGCAGGCGATCCACCGTGTCGTTGTGGTTGGCAGCGGGACGACGCACGTCGAGATAGCCGCCTTCCTCGAGCGCGAGCGCGTCGCGTTCGACCGAATCGAGCAGCGACGGCAGCTGCAGCGCGCGCGAAGTGCCGCACCAGCCGACCCAGCTGTTGCGCAGTCGTTTCGCCTGGTACAGCGCCGCGTCGGCCATCGCAAGCGAGCCTTCCCAGTTGCCGAAGTCCGGATGCTGCGGCACGAACGGATAGACGGCGAAGCCGATCGAGCAGCTGGTGCGCGCCGCGACGCCGTCGCCCACGCGGAAGATCTGTTTGGTCACCGCGGCGCGGATCCGTTCGGCGAGGTCGGTGGCGGCGGTCATGTCTGCGCCCTGGCAGACGAGCAGGAACTCGTCGCCGCCCCAGCGCACGACCTTGTCCGTCGTGCGCGAAACATGGCGCAGGATCTCCGCGACCTGGACCAGAACCCGGTCACCGGCCTCGTGGCCGTGCTGGTCGTTGATCGGCTTCAATCGATCGAGGTCGACCATCATCACCGCGAACATCGGACGGCCGCCGGGCGATGCAGAGCGTGACTCGTCGATCAGCTTGCCGACCGCGTCGTACAGCGCACGCCGGTTGCCGAGACCGGTCAGCGGATCCGTGAAGCTCGCGTCACGCAGCTGGCGATTGGCATCTTCGAGCTGCGTGTTGCGCAGGTTCAGTTCGGTCGTGCGTTCCTCGACTTCCTGTTCGAGCCGGCGCTTGTAGGCCGCTTCGCGCTCGACCTTGCGCTGCTGCGAGAGCCACACGGCACCGAGCAGCAGGGCCAGCAGCAGGCCGTACAGGACGTAGGCCCACCAGGTCAGCCAGGGCGGCGGTTCGACGGCCAGCGCGACCGCGATGCCGGCGTCATTCCAGACGCCATCGCTGTTGGCGGCGCGCACGCGGAACACATAGTTGCCGCCATCGAGGTCGGTGTAGGTGGCCTGGCGTTGTGTGCCTGCGGCGACCCAGCCCGAATCGAATCCCTCGAGCATGTAGGAGTAGTGGTTCTCGCCGGGCGCGGCGAAGTCGAGGCCGGCGAAGCGGAAGGTCAGTACGTCATCGCGATAGCCGAGCTTCAGCGAACGCACGGTTTCGGGCGGAATCCCGAGCTTCGCCGGTGCGCCGAGCTGCAGCACGTCTGTGATGACGACCTTCGGTGCGTTCGCATTCAGCTGCAGGCGGTCCGAGAAGAAGGCGTTGTACCCGTTGGCGCCACCGAAGAACAGCTCGCCGGACGGCGCCGCATAGTGCGCGCCGAAATTGAACTCGTCGCCCTGCAGGCCGTGACTGCGGCGGAAATTGACGAAGCGTCGTGCCTTGACCTCGAAGCGCGACAGGCCGCGATTGGTGCTGAGCCAGAGCCGGTCACGACCGTTGGATTCGATGCCGTAGACCGTGCTGTTCGGCAGGCCGTCGACCTCCGAGTAGTTCTCGAAGCGCAGGCCACTTTCAGACAGCGGAGCGCCGATCGCGCGATCGAGACCGCCGCCGCGCGTGCCGACCCACACCTGGCCGACTTCATCGACATGCACGTCATAGACCGTGTCCGAGCTCAGTGAGCGCGCATCGTTCGGATCGTGGCGAAAATGGCGGAACCTGCCGCTGGCGGGGTCCAGGACGTTGAGTCCTCCGCCATCCGTGCCGATCCAGATCAGGCCCGCGTGATCTTCCGCGATGGTGGTCGCGCGATCGTTGGAGAGGCCGTCCTGGCCCGGCTTCGCGATCGGGAATCGGGTGACGACATCGGTGGCGCCGTCGATGCGCGCGACGCCGCCGCCGTAGGTGCCGACCCAGATGTTGCCGCGTGAATCTTCGGCCAGTGCCATCACGCCCGGCGCGGACAGCGAGGTCGGATCATCGGCTCGATGCGTGAAGCGATCGATGCGCTGCGCGCGCGTGTCGATTCGCGAGATGCCGCCCATCATCGTGCCGGCCCAGACACGATCGCGCGCGTCGACGACGACCGCCATGACGTTGTCATCGCCGATGTCGGTGGCATTGCCGGTGCCCGCGCCATAGCGCATGGCGGCGCCGTCGGTACGACGGATCGCGGTCAGACCGGAGCCGAACGAACCAATCCACAGGACGCCCTGTCGATCTTCGGCGAAGGACGTGACGTTGTTCGCGGAGCCGTCGCCGAGGCGACGGTGGCCGAAGGACCACGAGCGCGGATTCCAGCGGGCGAGTCCGCCGGACTTCGTGCCGATCCACAGCAGTCCACCGGCATCCTCGAACAGGCTCGTGATGTAGTCGTCGGGCAGGCTCGAAGCGTCACCCGGATCATGGCGGAAGATGTTGAACTTCTCGGCGCGTCGATCGAGCAGGGCGAGGCCGCCGGTCGTGCCGACCCACATGCGCTGCTCGCCATCCTGCAGTAGCGCCGTGACCCGATCGTCCGGCAGGCTGTTGCGGTCACCGGCAGCATGACGCAGCACGGCGAGGCTTCCGCTCGTCGGATCCAGCCGCGCGAGGCCGGAGCCGGTGGCTGCCCACAGGATGCCGCGTTCGTCGACGAGCAATGCCGACACACGGCGGTTTGCACCGGCAGGCTGCAGTTCGTGCAGGCGATCGCTCCACTGCTCGACGGAATCCGTGTTCGGATCGATGCGATCGAGTCCCGCTTCACTGGCGACCCAGATAGCACCGTCACCGTCCTCGACGATGTCGTAGACGGCATCGTCGCTGAGCGAGCGTGGGTTGGTCAGATCGCGACGGAACTGGCGCGTTTCGCCGGCGCCGAGATCGACGACGCTGACGCCGCTGCCGCGCGTACCGACCCACAGGCGGCCCTTGCGATCGAACATCAGGCCCCGCACGCGCGCCTGCGGATCGAGCAGCGCCCGTCCGTTCGCACCGGTCACGGGGACGAACGAGCCGGTGGCGGGATCGAGTGACGAGACGCCGCCGCCATCGGTGCCGACGTAGAGGCGGCCCGAGGCATCGCGTGCCAGCGCGGAGATCCAGTTGTTCGGCAGGCTGTGCGGGTTCTTGCGATCGCGGACGATGTGCCGCAGTTCGTAGCCGTCGTAGCGGTTCAGGCCATCTTCAGTGCCGATCCACACGAAGCCCGCGGCATCCTGCTGGATCGCGGTGACGCTGCCCTGGGAGAGTCCCGCGTCGGTTCCGACGCGCGCGAACAGCATCTGATCCGACGTCGCCCTCGCAGGCGCACCGCCGCAGGCGAGCGTTGCCACGACCGCGGTTGCCAGGGCGACGCAAGCCCGTCGCATCGTGTGCGGGCGCAGGCGCGGATTCGTCGCATTCTTCATGGGCGTAAATGACTCTTGCGACCCGTCGGACGGACCAATGCCGACAGCCGCGTTCGCATGCTACGAAGACGCGGCTGCCGAATCTGGTAATCGCCCGCAATGTCCTCCGAATTTAGGCAAACGCGCAGGACTGTGAACGGCGTCACAGTGACCCGTTCAGCGATCGTCGTTGAGCGTCAGCGAATTGCCGGTGGCCTGGGTCAGCGAGTTCTCGCCGGTCACTGCGTTGTTCCAGAGATAGCCGTTGCTCCACAGGTAGCCATTGCTCCAGAGGTAGCCGTTGTTCCAGAGGTAGCCGTTGCTCCACAGGTAGCCGTTGTTCCACAGATAGCCGTCGGCCCAGAGGTAGCCGTTGGCGCTGGTGTAGTTGTTCGACCAGAGGTAGCCGTTGGTCCACAGGTAGCCGTTGGCCCAGGCTGCGTTGCCCCAGAGCTTCGCGGTGTCCTCGACCATGATCGCCGTGCCGACATCCGAGCGCGCCATCAGCGGCGACAGCGCGGGCAGGGTCAGGCGACCCGTGTCGGCCAGCGCGGCTTTCACGTCCAGCACACCGGCGCCGACCGCCGTCGGATCGCCGGCGATCTTGCGCGCCGAGCGCATCAGGCGCGCCTTCACGCTCGCCGGGTTCAGCGTCGGGTCCTTGGTCAGCATCAGCGCGGCAGCACCGGAGACCATGCCGGCCGCCATGCTGGTGCCCGACATCTGCAGATACGCCGGCGCGTTGCACGAGATGCCGCAGGCCGGCACGCGATCCGGCAGCTGCGCCTTCAGGCGTGAGCCGCCCGGAATCGTCGAGATGATGCGATTGCCCGGCGCGAGGATGTCCGGCTTCAGCACGTGATCCAGCATCGTCGGACCGCGCGACGAATACGTGGAGACGTAGTCATCGGCGAAGTTCGCGCCGGTGCCGTTGTCCGTCAGCGAGCCGACCGTGATTACCTTGCGCGAGGTGCCCGGGCTGGTGACGGTCATGTTGCCGTACGTGCCGTAGTTGCCCGCCGAGGTGACGACGACGAAGCCCGCATCGACCAGCTGGTCGACGGCCCAGACGAGCGGATCGGTATCGATGCCCTCGAACACCGGCGTGCCGAGCGAGAGATTGACGACACGGATGCCACGGGCGTTGCCGTTCGCGAGCAGCCAGTCGAGACCGGCGAACACGTCCCAGAGGTCGCCACGACCGCGGCCGTCGAGCACGCGCACGTCGTGGATCTTGATGCCGCGTGCGACGCCCGGGAAATTGCCGAGCGAGCTGGTCGCCCGGCCGCCGATGATGCCGGCGACGTGCGTGCCGTGGCCCATGCGGTCGTTCACGTCGCCCCGGTCGATGTCGATCGTCACGTCGTCGAGCCAGAGCTGCGCCGTCGGATCGGAATCCGTGACGCGGAAGCGGATGCGCGTGTTGATGCTGCGATACGGCGTCAGGTCATACGACCAGCCGTAGCCCGTGTTGTCCCAGTTCAGCCAGTCCAGCGTCGTCCACGTGAGGCCGCCGTTGCTCGACACCTCGACGACGAATTCTGCGTAGCTGCTGGTGTTCGCCATGCGGTAGTCGAACGAGAGCACCGCGCTGAATGCGGAGCTCAGGTTGATCTCGCGGGTGACGGAGTCGCCGACGCCGCCGGCGGCGTCGATTTCCAGGCAGCGATTGCCGGTCCACGTATACGGGCAGTTGACGTCGGCTTCGACCGTGATGGAGCCCGTCGAAACGTTGCTGTTGTCGCCCGTTTCGAACCAGCCGCCGGTCCAGGCTTCGCTGCCGTAGTTGTTCGAGTAGGACACGGTGTTGAGCTGATCCTGCGCTCGCTGCGTGACCTTGTAGGCGACTTCGATCGAGTCGACGTAGAAGCGGGCATTCGGATCTGAATCGGTCAGCCGAAAGCGTATGCGCGTGTTCGCGGAGATGTATGGGGTCAGATCGAACCATGCATAGTTGACGCTGTTCTCCGAGACGCTGCCGAGCGGCGCGCTCCAGGTCGCGCCACCGTCGCGACTCGCCTCGACTACGAACTGCACCGCCTCGCTCTTGCCGGCCAGGCGATAGTCGAAGCCAAACCCTGCCCAGGTCGCGCCGCTGAGGTCCATCTCGCGTTCGATCGCCGTATTCACCGCGCCGCGCGCGTCCATCTCGATGCACTGGTCCCAGACGTCCGGGCAGTAGTCGGTTTCGACCGTGATCGTGCCGGAGCTCGGCGAGTTGTCGTCGCCGCGCTCGATCCAGGACTTCGCCGTCCAGTTGTCGGTGCCATCGCTGCCGTTGTAGGCGATGTTCCAGAAATCGTCGCGATAGCTGCTCCACAGCGCTTTGCGCGCATCGGCGAGCGTGACGCGCGAGGCGACGTTCAGATCCGAGTGCGCGGCCACACCCGAGTCGACGACCGCGACGCCGATCGTGGTCGAGGGCACGACATAGCCTGTGGTGGCGACGGCCGGCACGCGCGCGGTGTCGTAGGAGGCTTCGGCCGCGGCACTGTGCACCGGGGCATTCACTTCGATGAACTTGACGCCGTCGACCGCGCTGAGCGCGGCGAGCTGCTTGCCGGCGATGCGCACGGCGCGAACCGGCAGGTTGTCGTAGCGGCGCACGACCTGGCCGCCCGCCGCGCGAATCGCCTGCGACGCGGCGACCGCGTTCTGCTGCGCATCGAAACGAACGATCACTTCGACCGGACGCTTACCCTGCGCGCGCGCGAGCGCGGCGACGCGGCGGCTCATGCGCGGATCCTTCTCGGGTGCACCGGCGTCCTGCTGCTGCTGCACGTCGAGCGGCGCATCGCGTTCCGGGTTCGAGCTGCGAGACTGCAGCGCGACGGCGGCGGCGACCGTCGGTACCTCGACCGGCGTGCTGTCGGTGTGGAGGTCGAGCCGAGACGCGCGATGGGCGTCCGGGCTGCGGCTCAGTGCGGCGCCCAGCTTGCCGAGCGTCGCGGGCGAATCCGCAGCGGCGGCCCCGACTGCGGAGTTGGCGGTTGTCGCGGTGCCGAAGCCGGCCCACAAGCCGACAGTGGCGATCGTCGCCGCTGCTGCCACCACCTGAACCTGCTTCGAGAACCGCATGGACTTCGCCTCTGAACGCCTGTCGTTCGATGGCGACCATTCTGCTGAGGCAAAACGTGACGGACGCCGCGTCAGGCACCCCCACCCGGCGGCGGAATGTGACGCGCTTCAAATAACGAGAGTGTCAAATCGCCGCGTGGGCGGCGGGATCAGCGGCGCAGGTAGAGGAGTATCCAGGCGGCGCCGGCTGCGGCGAGCCCACCGCCCACCCAGGCCGGGTCGCGGCCCACTGCGAGCCAGACGATGCCGCCGAGCAGCAGTGCCGCGCCGATCGTGATCGCATCGCGACGTCGGTCCGATCGCTGCATCGTCTGCTTCAGCGACTCGACGCTCTGGTCGAGTCCCTTCGCTTCGATCTGCAGCCGCAGCGTGCCGTCCTGCGCGCGCTGCACCGCGCCGCGGATCAGCGGTGGCAGGGCACGTGCCGCTTCGATGATCTCCGGCAGCTGCGTGCGCAGGTTGCCGAACATCGCCGCACCGCTGACACGTTCCGTCATCCACTGTCGCAGGATCGGTGCGGCCGTCTGCCAGATGTCGAGATCCGGATGCATCTGCCGACCGAGGCCTTCGATGTTCAGCAATGTCTTCTGCAGCAGGATCAGCTGCGGCTGGATCACCATGTCGAAGCGGCGCGAGATGTCGAACAGTCGCAGCAGGATCGTGCCGAAGGAGATGTCCTTCAGCGGCTTGTTGAAGATCGGCTCGAGCACCGTGCGGATCGCGGATTCCATTTCATCGACGCGCGTGTCTGCCGGCACCCAGCCGGATTCCACGTGCAGCACCGCGACGCGACGGTAGTCGCGATCGAAGACGGCCAGGAAATTCTCGGCGAGATAGTGCTGATCGCGCGGATCGAGCGTGCCAACGATGCCGAAATCGACGGCCGCATAGCGCGGTGCGGCCGGGTTCTCGATCAGCACGAAGATGTTGCCGGGGTGCATGTCGGCGTGGAAGAAGTTGTGGCGGAACACCTGCGTGAAGAAGATCTTCACGCCGTTCTCGGCCAGCAGCGGAATGTTCGTGCCGACCTCGCGCAGCCGGTCCATGTCGCTGACCTGCACGCCGTGGATGCGCTCCATCACCATCACATCGACACGGCACCAGTCCCAGTAGACCTCCGGCACGTACAGCAGGTCCGTCATGCCGGCGAAATTGCGTTTCAGCTGCGCGGCATTGGCTGCTTCGCGCATCAGGTCCAGTTCATCGAGGATAGTTTTCTCGTACTCGTCGACGATCTCGTCGATCCGCAGCCGGCGCGCTTCGGTGGAATTGCGGACGGCGAGGCCCGCCAGCGTGTGCATCACTTCCAGATCGCGTTCGATCAGGCCCCGCATGCCGGGACGCAGCACCTTGACGACCACGTCCCGATCACCGCTGATACGCGCCGCATGCACCTGTGCGATCGAGGCCGCCGCGAGCGGCGTGGTTTCGAACGACTCGAACATGTCCGAGATCGGCTTGCCGTACGCGGCTTCGATCGTCGCGCGCGCCACTGCACCATCGAACGGCGGCACGCGGTCCTGCAGCTTGGCGAGTTCGTTGGCGATATCGTCGGGCAGCAGGTCCCGGCGCGTCGAGACGGCCTGGCCGAACTTCACGAAGATCGGGCCGAGTTCCTCGAGCGCGAGCCGCAGACGTTCCCCGCGACTCGCCGCCTTGCGCCGCTCGAACCAGGTCCACGGCGACAGCAGGAACACGAAGCGCAGCGGCCGGTACAGACGCGTCTCGCGCACGAATTCATCGAGGCCATGCCGCACGAGCACGCGCTGGATCTCGATCAGGCGCAGTGCCACGTTCAGCTTCATCGTTCGATGTCCGCCTTCGGCGCGAGCGAGGTTTCGAGGGCGGCAAAACGTGCCTCGAGCCGATCCATGTCCTCGCGCAGGCGGTCGACGCCGTTCAGGAACACATCCGCCTCCGCGCGCGGCACGAGATCGCGGCTCTCGTGCGCGAAATACTCTGCGGTGTTGCGCAGCGTGGTCTGGCCGGCGCGATGGCCGAAGCCGAACAGGCCTTTCACGGCGCGCGCCATCTGGTGCGCGACGCTGTCGCCGAACAGGGCTGCCATTTCTTCTTCGGCATCCGGCCGCAGCAGCTTGCCGAGCTGCTGGAAGCGCTGCGCGAGTTCGGCATCGCCGCTGATGCGCACGTCGCCGCGCTGGATCACGGCTTCCGGCGTCGCACCGGCCAGCGCCATCAGGTTCACCGGCGAACCGGCAATTTCCGCGTCGGCCGGTGTCGCGAGCGGATCGTTGGCCGGATCGCGCTTCAGGCGCAGCGAAGTGCCGAGCGACTCCACGACGACACGCACGGACAATCCCTGCACGACGACGGCCATGCGCCGGCCCGCGAGCGCGGCGCACAGCTCGCGCGCGGCGGGCGAGCTCGCGAGGTTGCGGTTCAGCAGGTTTTCGATCGCTTCGGTCAGCATCGGGTCAGGTCATCAGTACCGATAGCCCCGGTGGACCGCGACGATGCCGCCGGCGAGATTGTGATAGCGGCAATCCTCGAGCCCGGCATCGCGCAGCATGCCGAGCAGCGTTTCCTGATCCGGATGCTTGCGGATCGACTCGGCCAGGTAGCGGTAGCTCGCCGCATCGCCGGCGATCACCTGGCCGAGCACGGGCAGGATGCGGAACGAGTACGCGTCGTAGACGGGCTTCAGCCCGGGCGCGACCGGCGTCGAGAATTCCAGCACGAGCAGCTGTCCGCCCGGCTTCAGCACGCGGCGCATCGACGCGAGTGCAGCAGCCTTGTCCGTGACGTTACGCAGTCCGAACGCGATCGTCACGCAGTCGAAGCTCGAATCCGCGAAGGGCAGGCATTCGGCATTGGCCTGCACGTATTCGATGCCGGCGGCGATGCCGGCATCCAGCAGCCGGTCGCGACCCTGGCCGAGCATCTCGGCGTTGATGTCCGTCAGCACGACGCGACCCTGCGGGCCCACCTGCTTCAGCAGACGCTGCGCGATGTCGCCGGTGCCGCCGGCGACGTCGAGTGCCTGCTGTCCCGGACGCAGATGCGTCAGCGACATCAGGAAGTCCTTCCACACGCGGTGCAGGCCACCGGACATGAGGTCGTTCATCAGGTCGTACTTCGGCGCGACGGAATCGAATACGCCGCGGACGCGGCGCGCCTTCTCGCGCCAGGGCACGTCCTCGAAGCCGAAGTGGGTGCGGTCGCTGTGATTGGGATCGGACACGATATTGATGGGCCCGGTTGAACTGGCGTGGGCGGCGCAGCAGAGCCATCAAGATAGCACAGCCAGCCGCTAACTATCTGTTTCTGCTGCCGATTATCTCTGCCCGGACGCGCCTGCGGCCGCGACGCGCTCGAGGTAGCGCTGCCACATCGCGTCGCGCTCGCGACCCAGTTCGTACAGGTATTTCCAGCTGTAGAGCCCCGTGTCGTGGCCATCGTCGAAGATCAGGCGGATTGCGTACTGTCCTACTGCCTCGATCGCGCGGATTCCGACATCCTGCTTGCCGAGGACCAGCGTCTCCTGGCCCGGACCGTGGCCCTTGACCTCGGCCGAGGGCGAGTGCACGCGCAGGAATTCGAAGGACAGCTCCGCGTGGACGCCATCGTCGAAGGTGACATCGAGCAGCCGCGACGTCTTGCGCAGCTTGATCTCGATCGGGGTGGGGGTTTGCTGCATCGATGCCGCCTGGACCGCGCTCTGGACCGGCAGCGATTCTGCCCGTTTGCGCAAAGGCTTACACGGTGACAATTGCGGAGGCGTCGCTGATACTCGCACACGCATTTTTCATGGTAGAGAGCGGGGGCTAGACGCGAATGCAGCCGACGGACACTTCTCATCCGGACTATTTCCACAAGGTCGTGGACTGCCAGTGGGCCTGTCCGGCGCACACCGACGTTCCCGAATACATCCGTCTGATCGCGCAGGGCCAGTTCACCGACGCGTATCTTGTCAACCGCAAATCCAATGTGTTCCCTGGCATTCTCGGTCGCGTCTGCGACCGGCCCTGCGAACCGGCCTGCCGCCGCGGTCGCGTCGAGAAGAAGCCGGTCGCGATCTGCCGCCTGAAGCGCGTCGCCGCGGACCACAAGGATGAATTCCTGTCCCGGCTGCCGCCGATCCCGAAGATCAAGAACGGCAAGAAGGTCGCGCTGGTCGGCGCGGGCTGCGCCTCGCTGACGGTCGCGAACGACCTGATGCCGCTCGGTTATGAAGTGACGATCTTCGAGCAGTGGGGTGAACCGGGTGGCCTGATGCGCACCAACATCCCGTCGTTCCGCCTGCCGCAGGCGGTGCTCGATGAAGAGATCGGTGCGATCGTGGGCATGGGCGTCGATCTGCGCCTCGGCACACCGGTCAAGAGCCTGAAAGGTCTGCTGGACGGCGGCGGCTACGACGCGATCTTCGTCGGCTCCGGCGCGCCGAAGGGCAAGGAGCTGAAGCTGCCGGGCCGCGAGGAAGCGGCCGCCAACGTGCACATCGGCATCGCCTGGCTCGAGTCGGTCGCGTTCGATCACATCAAGCAGATCGGCGGCAACGTGCTGATCATCGGCGTCGGCAACACCGCGATGGACTGCTGCCGGACCAGCCTGCGTCTCGGCGCGAAGAGCGTGAAGGTGATGGCACGCAAGCCGCGCACGTTCTTCAAGGCCAGCGAGTGGGAACTCGAGGATGCCGAGGAAGAGAACGTCAGCATCGTCATCAACCGCTCGCCGAAGAGCTTCGTGACCGAAGGCGGCAAGCTCAAGGGCATGATGTTCGACATCATGGAATACGACGTCGACGCGAAGGGCCGCATCACGGCCGAGCGGGTCGCGGGCGAGGAATTCCTGCCGGCCGACGACGTGATCCTCGCGATCGGCCAGGAGAATGCGTTCCCCTGGATCGAGCGCGATCTCGGCATCGAGTTCGACAAATGGGACGTGCCGAAGGTCGATCCGAAAACCTTCGAATCCACGCGCCCCGGCGTGTTCTTCGGTGGCGACGCGGCTTTCGGTCCGAAGAACATCATCTGGGCGGTGGAGCAGGGCCATCAGGCCGCGATCTCCATGCACCAGCATTGCCAGGGTCTCTCCGCCGCAGATCGTCTGCCGCCGGGCGTGAACCTGCAGAGCCGCAAGATGGGCATGCACGAGTGGTCGTACGCCAACGACTACAGCCCGGTCGAGCGCCGGCTGATGCCGCACGTTTCTTTGAAGGAGCGCTTCAAGAAGCTGAACATCGAAGTGGAACTCGGCTTCACCGCCGAGCAGGCCGCCGAGGAAGTGCAGCGCTGCCTGAATTGCGACGTACAGACTGTGTTCGACGCGAAACTGTGCATCGAATGCGATGCCTGCATCGACATCTGTCCGGTGGACTGCCTGACGATGACGCCGGATGGCGAAGAGGCAGACCTGCGCACGCGCCTGAAGGCGCCGGCCAAGAACGTCACCCAGGCGCTGTACGTCAGTGGTCCGCTGAAGCACACCGGCCGCGTGATGGTGAAGGACGAAGACCTGTGCGTGCACTGTGGTCTCTGCGCCGAGCGCTGCCCGACCGCGGCCTGGGACATGCAGAAATCCGTCGTGAAGTGGCCGCATGCGGGTGACCAGCCGTCCGCATCTGCCGCCGCCAAGCTCAAGTCCGCCTGACCCTCACCGCGAGACGCCCGACATGCCAGCCTCTTCACGCGTCAATGATTTCGTGATCAAGATCGCCACCGTCAACGGGACGGGTTCGGCGAGCGCCAATACGCTGCTGATGAAATCGCTGTTTCGCAGCGGCATCCCGGTGATGGGCAAGAACTACTTCCCGTCGAACATCCAGGGCCTGCCGACCTGGTATGAAATCCGCGTCTCGAAGGATGGCTACGTCGCCCGCTCCGGCAAGGTCGACATCATGGTCGCGATGAATGCCGAGACGTACGCGCGCGACCTGCGCGACGTGGCGGCCGGCGGCTATCTGGTCTTCGACTCCACCTGGCCGCGTCCGGCGCTGCTGCGCCGTGAAGACATCAACGTGCTCGGCATTCCGCTCGCGCGGCTCTGCAACGAAAACTTCAAGGGCGTGCGCACGCGCATCCTGATGAAGAACATCTGTTACGCGGGCGCGCTCGCCGCGCTGATGGATCTGGACCTCGACGTGATCCGCGCGCTGCTCGCCGAGACGTACGCGAAAAAGCCGGCGCTGGTCGATTCGAACATGCTCGCGATCCAGCTCGGCTACGACTACGCGAAGCAGCACTTCCAGTGCCCGCTGCCGCTGCGCGTCGAGAAGATGGACAAGACGGCCGGCCACATCCTGATCGACGGCAACACCGCGGCCGGACTCGGCGCGGTCTATGCCGGCGCGACGGTGGCCGGCTGGTATCCGATCACGCCGTCCACCTCGCTGATGGATGCGTTCAAGAGTTTCGCCGACAAGCTGCGCATCGATCCGGAGACCGGCAAGCGCAACTTCGCGTTCATCCAGGCCGAGGACGAACTCTCCGCGATCGGCATGGTGCTCGGCGCGAACTGGAATGGCGCGCGCGCCTTCACGGCGACGTCCGGCCCGGGCATCTCACTGATGAGCGAGTTCCTCGGCCTCGCGTACTACGCCGAAGTGCCGGCCGTCGTGTTCGACATCCAGCGCGTGGGGCCTTCCACCGGCATGCCGACGCGTACGCAGCAGTGCGACCTGATCTCCGCCGCCTATGCCTCGCATGGCGACACGAAGCAGGTCTGCCTCTATCCGGCCAATCCGGAAGAATGCTTCTACATGGCGGTGCAGTCCTTCGACCTCGCCGAGCGACTGCAGACACCGGTGCTGGTGCTGTCGGATCTCGACGTCGGCATGAACGACTGGATGTGCCGTGATCTCAAGTGGGACGACAGCTACCAGCCGGATCGCGGCAAGGTGTACGGCCGCGAAGATCTCGAGAAGATGGAGAAGTTCTACCGCTACCTCGATCGTGACGAGGACGGCATCACCTACCGAACCTTCCCCGGCGTGCATCCGAAGGGCGCGTACTTCACGCGCGGCTCGGGCCACACGCAGTTCGGCACATATACCGAAGACTCCGCCGACTACCAGCTGGTGCTCGATCGCCTGACGCGCAAGTTCGTCACGGCCAAGAAGTACGTGCCGAAGCCGGTCATCGAGCAGGATGCGCGCACCGAGATCGCGATCGTGTCGATCGGCAGCTGCGATGGCGCCGTGCACGAGGCGCTAGACGTGCTGAAGGCGCGCGGCGTCGCGCTGAACTACATGCGCGTGCGCGCCTTCCCGTTCAGCGAGGACGTCGAGAAGTTCCTCGCCGACCACAAGCTGCTTTTCGTCGTCGAGCAGAATCGCGATGCGCAACTGCGCTCGCTGCTGACGCTCGAGACCCGCGTCGAGAAATCCAAGCTGCGCTCGCTGCTGCACTACAGCGGCCTGCCGGTGTCCTCAGCGTTCATCGTCGATGGTGTGCTCGCCGAGTTCGGCGAAGGCCGCCGCACCCTCACCGGAGTGCCCGCATGACTTTCATCCCGAAGCCCAAGGTTTCCCATCCGAGCCTGCCGAAGAACGACCTCGGCCTGACGCGCCGCGATTACGAAGGCGCGCTGTCCACGCTCTGCGCCGGTTGCGGCCACGATTCCATCACGGCGGCGATTACCGAGGCCTGCTGGGGCATCTCGGCGGCGCCGCAGAACATCGTCAAGCTCTCAGGCATCGGCTGCTCGTCGAAGACGACGGCGTACTTCGTCAGCGGCGGCCACGGTTTCAATTCGGTGCACGGCCGAATGCCCTCGATCGCGATGGGTGCGAACGCTGCGAACCGGAATCTCTATTACATCGGCATCTCCGGCGACGGCGACACGCTGTCGATCGGACTCGGACAGTTCTGCCATGCGATCCGTCGCAACGTGAACATGTGCTATGTGATCGAGAACAACGGCGTGTACGGCCTGACCAAGGGCCAGTTCTCGGCCTCGGCGGATCTCGGCACGAAAGCCAAGAAGGGCGAGGTGAACCTGCAGCCGCCGATCGATCCGGTGCTGCTGGCGATGCGCCTCGGCGCGGGCTTCGTCGCGCGCAGCTTCTCCGGGGACAAGGCCCAGCTCGTGCCGCTGCTGCAGGCGGCGATGAAGTACCCGGGCTTCGCGCTGGTCGACGTGCTCTCGCCCTGCGTCACCTTCAACGATCACGAAGGTTCGACCAAGAGCTACGCGTTCACGCGCGAGCACTACGAACCCGTGGTCAATGCGGACTTCGTGCCGTTCGAGCGCGAGATCAAGGCGGACTACAAGGAAGGCGAGGCGCTGCCTGTCGTGCTGCATGACGGCAGCCGCGTCGTGCTGCGCAAGGTGGATGCGAGCTACGACCCGACGGACTCGAACCTGGCCCAGCACTACGTGCAGGACCGCATGAACCAGGGCGAATACGTCACTGGCCTGCTGTACGTGCAGCCGAAGGCCGAGGAGTTCCACGTCGTGAACCAGACACCGGACGTGGCGCTGAATTCGCTGCCGTTTTCGAAGGTTTCGCCGGGTTCCAAGGCCCTCGAGAAGATTCTCGCGCGCTATCGCTGAACTGCTAAAGTACGGCCACCAACGAATTCGGCGCAGTCAGCGCATCAGGGAGTCAGTGCATGGGCAAGGGTGACAAGCGTAGCCGCCGGGGCAAGATCTACCAGGGTTCTTTCGGCAAGACCCGGGTCAAGGATCCGGCGCGCGCGAAGCGCGCTGCCGCGAAGAAGAAGACCACGAAGAAGTAAGCAGACCGCTGGGTTCGCACCAGCAGGGTCAGACTAACAAGCACAGGTCGGCGAACGGCCCGCGGGGGACACTCCGCGGGCCGTTTGCATTTCAGGCGCGGCGCGCCCGCCGCGTCAGACCCGGTCGATCCGCGCCGCATAGCAGCCGGGCTTCGCATAGTGCGCGTGCAGATACGCAGCGCGCGGATTCGCGAGCAGTCGCTCGATCACCGGCTCCACCTCGCGCCCATGCACGACGTCTGCGTCGACCAGCATGTCCGCGGCGTCGAAGGCCCGCAGCGACAGCAGGCGGCGGCGCAGGGCCGGCGGAATCTCGCCGTCGCGGTCGAAGCGTTGCGTTGCGTTCTCCAGCACGAAGATGGCGTGGCTCGCGCGGTAGGGCGTCTCCGCCGGCTGGTGCGTGTAGTTCAGCAGCAGCAACGACTCGCCCGGTTCCGCATCGCGCAGTTCGATGCGATCGGGGTAGCCGGGCGAGACGTCCGCGATGCAGCGATGGATGCCCTGCTCCGCGAGGCTTTCGTTGCTGAGTGCGAACAATGGCTGGAACTGGGCGGCGTCCAGCCCCTGTATTCGGAATGGCATGTCTGGCTCCTGATGAATGTCCGGAGCGAGGTTCGCGCAGCAGGCGGGCGTGCGGCCACCCGGATCCTGCTGAGTTGCCGATCAGGCGCTGAGTGCTAACTATGGACGGCGGGGGCTCGTGCGGCGGCGGCGGCGCGGAACACCAGCACACCCACGGCCAGTGCACAGGCGCCGGCGAGGAATGGCGCGCCGGGGAAATGCCAGGACGCGCCCGGTGCGGTCGCCGCGTGCAGAAGGTGTGTCATCGAGAACGGCACGATGATCGCGGTGAAGCTGACCACGCCGCCGATGGCGCCCTGCAGTTCGCCCTGCGCGTTCGGTGGCACGGCGCGCGAGAGGATCGCGCGCACCGAGGGCATCGTCAGGCCGACCATCGAGGCGAGCGGCATCGCTGCGAACATCCAGCCCGGCGTCGGTGCGAACGCGTAGCCGATGAATCCGACCGTCGCACAGGACAGTCCGATCAATGCCACCCGGCGTTCACCGAACTTGCGCGTCAGTGGTCCGACCAGGCCGCCCTGCACGATGGCCGTGGCGAGGCCGAGCGCGGCGAGCGAGAGGCCCACGGCGCGTTCGTCCCAGCCGAACTTCAGCATCGTGACCCAGGACCAGCTCGACGGCAGCGTGTCATGCCCCACCTGGTACATGAACAACACGATGATCAGCGCCAGCGCGCCGGGAATCGTGCGCAGCGTGCGGATCGAGCCGAACAGGTTGGCGCGCTTCCACGTGAACGAGCGGCGGTTCTCCGGCAGCAGTGTCTCGCGCAGGATCAGGAAGGCGAGCGTGAAATTCAGTGCCGCGAGTGCGGAGGCGAAGAAGAACGGCACGCGTGGACCGAAGCCGCCGAGCAGTCCGCCGATCACGGGACCGACGATGAAGCCGACGCCCCAGGCCGCGCCATTCATGCCGAAGTACTTCGAGCGTTCTGCCTGCGGAATGATGTCGGCGACGACGGCATTGGCGGTGGCGAACGTGGCGCCTGCGACGCCGGCCACGATGCGGCCGACGAACAGCCACGCGAGCGTCGGCGCGAAGCCCATGATCAGGTAGTCGATGGACAAGGCCGCGAGCGAGCCCATCAGCACCGGCTTGCGCCCGAAGCGATCGCTGAGGCTCCCGAGAATGGGCGAGAAGATGAACTGCGTGACCGCATAGGCCGCGGTCAGCCAGCCGCCGATCGGTGCGCCTTCGCTGAGGCTCAGCCCGGTCAGTTCGGTGATCAGCCGCGGCGCGACGGGAATGATGATGCCGAGGCCCATCGAGTCGATGAACAGCGTCAGCATCACCACCGACAGCATGCGTCGGCGCGGATCGGCGGTCACTTGAGCAGTCCTTTCGCGCGTCGCAGTCCGTTGACGATGTCGAGCGCGCTGCGATCGCAGGGCGGCAGTTCGACCGGGCTCACGTCGCGCGGCGTGAGACGTTCGCCCCAGCGCACGAGATGCGCGCAGAACGTGAGGCCGCCGCCGAACGCCGGCATCAGCAACGTGGCGCCGGGCTGGATGCGGTTCGCCTCGAGCGCCTCACACAACGCCACCGGTACGGTCGCCGCGGACATGTTGCCGTAGCGCTGCACGTTCACGAATACGCGCTCCATCGGCACACCTGCGCGCTTCGCGACGAATTCGATGATGCGCAGGTTGGCCTGGTGCGGAATCACCAGATCGACGTCGTCAGGCGTGAGCCCCGCGCGCTGCAGCACGTCCTCGCAGGCCGTGCCCATGCCGTGTACCGCCTTCTTGAAGATCTCCTGACCCTCGAACTGCCAGCTCGTGTTGCCGAGGATGCGGCCCTGGTTTGCATAGGCGCCGCCCATGCCGACGATGCGCAGGATCTCGCGCGAGTCGCCATAGCAGCCGAGCTTCTCCAGCAGCACGCCTTCCTCGCGTTCCGTCGCCTCGATCACGACGGCTGCCGCGCCGTCGCCGAACAGCACGGCGACGTTGCGATCACTCCAGTCCATGAACGGCGAAATCAGCTCCGAGCCGACGATCAGCGCACGCTTCGCGACGCCGGTGCGGATCATCGCGGTCGCCGTCGAGAGGCCATAGAGAAAGCTGGTGCAGGCGGTATTGACGTCCATCGCTGCACAGCCGTTCGCGCCGATGCGCGCCTGCAGGCCGGACGCCATGTTCGGACACTGGTCGTCATAGCTCGTGGTGCCGAACACGATCAGGTCGATGTCGGAGCCCTTGAGGCCGGCGCAGGCGAGGGCACGCACTGCCGCCACATACGACATCTCGGCGAGCGACACATGCGAAACGCGCCGTTCGTGGATGCCGGTACGGCTCGTGATCCACTCGTCATCTGTCTCGAGGAACGTCGCGATGTCGGCGTTGCTGAGGACCGCCGGAGGCAGACACTTGCCCCAGCCCGTGATCGCAGCGTTTTGCATGCGCGGCAGGATACGCGGCCGGGCCTGTCCTGCACAGGTGGGATGACCACCACCTCACGGCCAGCGGACACAATTGCCCGGCAGAACGCCTGCGGGATTCGCGTATGTTCAGGCGCGATGAATGGATGTTCAGGAGACCGTCAGACATGTGGATGCCACCGTTCGATCCGGCCTGGGAAGGCAAGGTCCAGTTCTACGAACTCGTGTTCGGCACCTGGACCGTGTACGTGTTTCTGGTGTGGATGTGGCAGAGCCTGCTGAAGGAGCCGCTTGAGGAATGGCGCTACGCGATGATCACCTTCCTCGGTGCCGGCGCGTTCTGGGTCAATCACTATTTCCTGTACGCACCCAAACCCGCCTGGCTGATCCTGATCAACCTGTACACGGTGTTCTTCCTGGTCGCCTGGTGGAAGCTCGGCATTGCGGGGCGTGGACGTTCAGCCGCGTGGAAGGCGATGGCTGTGATCGGTGCCGTCGTCTTCACCGTGGCGTTCATCGCGTTCGAGCAGCTCGCGCGCTACGGTGTCGAGCACTGGGGCATGACCGAGTTCTGCTGGATGGCGACATCGTTCCTCGGATTCATCTGGCTGATCCGCTGGCGTGGGCGGTCTGCCGTGAAGCCGAAGCCTGTCGGTCCGCCGCCTGCGGCGACGACGGTGTGGCGAGGCATTGGTGGAAATGGCTGAGCGTCGGCGCACAGCGCCGCAGTCACTCCTCAGTAGCTCGCCCACAGCGACAGATAGCTGCCGCGCTGCGTGACGGATCCGGCGATGCTGCCGAGATCCAGCCAGCCGGCAACCAGCAGGATGCGACGATTCGGCGCCCAGGCAATGAACGCGTCGACGGCAGCATCTTCAGCGAATGCGTTCAGCGCGTCCGCCTTGTCGCGATACTCGACGCCGACGAGTACCCGCTCATGCGGCCAGACGCCGACTGACAGCTCGGGCCGCCAGGCCGCGCCACGACGAGTCGGGCCGCCGAAGCCGAGCAGCCCGTACTGGTTCGCATCGGTGCGGCGCAGCGTCGCGTTGACGATCACGTCGCGATCGGCGAGCGCCGCGAAATAGAGCTTCGTCGCGGACACATAGACTTCGGTCGCGGAGTCGCGCTCTGCGCCGACCGCGCGCGGAATGAACTCGAAGTCACGGGTCTTCTTGTGCTGCGCGCCGATGGACAGCTGCGGCCACGGCCGGTCACCATCGAAGATCGCATCGCCCGCCACGCGCAGTTTCACGCCGACGATGTCCTGACCGAGCGTGAGTCCCGGGACCACGCCGCCGGCATCGAAGCGTTGCCGCGCGAACGACAGCTCGACGCGGTTCCACGCGCCGACCGAGACCGCCGCGACGTCGAGCGCGAAGTCCTGGGTTTCGGCGCGGCTCAGCGCCACGGTCGGACTCCATTCGTCTTCGGTCCCGAGGCCGCCGATCAGCGCCCAGGTCGCGAGGCCCGCTCCGCCGCCGCCTTCGATCGACGTCGCCGCGCCCGTGAACGCGAGCCGGCTGCCGGCCAGCGCCGGCGACGGCGCGAGCAGGTACGACGCCACGGCCAGGCTGATGCCGAAGAGCCCGTGACGCAGCACGCAGTGTCTGGAGAGAGGGCGGTGCATGATCCAGTTTCAACAATAACGGCCGTTTCAGTCCGCAATCGCCAATGGACAGGCACTCATGTCGCAGACTGTGAAATCCCTCACGTTTACCCCGCGGTGGCGCGCAGCCGGCCTGCTCGGCGCAGTGCTGCTGTGCGCCGCGCCGCGCGGCACAGCCGCGAGTTCGCTGTATGACGAACTCGGCGGAGAACAGGGCATCGCTGAACTGTCCTCCATCTATGTCGATCGGCTGGCCTCGGCCGAGGCGACGCGCGAGACCTTTGCCGGCACGAACCTGAAGCGCGTGAAGAAGTACCTCGCGCTGCAGATCTGCGATCTCGCCGACGGGCCCTGCGAGTACGACGGTGATTCGATGCATATCGTGCATGCGAATCTCGGCATCACGGAAGCGCAGTTCCACATCGCGGTGGACATGCTGCGCACGCTGATGCGCGAGCGCGGCATCTCGCAGGGAGGCCGCAACCGCCTGCTGAAGCTGCTCGCGCCGATGAAGCGTGATGTCGTCGACGTGAAAGTGGTGGCGCCGTGATGCGCGGGTTCACCGCGTTGGCAATCGTCGTGATTGCCGCGTGCTTCGACACCGGCCCCGTCTCGGCCGCCACCCTGAACATCACGGTTCGCACGCCGCAGGGCACTCCGGTCACCGATGCCGTGGTCTTTCTCGACACAGAGCGAAGCGCAGCGCCGACGGCGACAGCGCGCGCGACCATCGACCAGCGTGCGCGGCAGTTCGTGCCACGTGTCTCGGTACTGCAGCGGGGCACGGTCGTGCTCTTCCCGAACAGCGACAACGTCCGGCATCACGTCTATTCGTTCTCACCGGCCAAGACCTTCGACCTGCGGCTGTATGCCGGCAAGGCCGCCGAGCCGGTCACCTTCGACCAGGCCGGCCTCGTCGTGCTCGGCTGCAACATCCACGACTCGATGATCGCGTACGTGGCCGTCGTAGACACGCCGTACTTCGGACGTACAAACGACGACGGTACCTTGCAGATTCCGCTGCCTGCCGGCAGTTACCGGCTGCGCCTGTGGCATCCGGACCTGCTGAAGCCGGCGGCGACGGATTCCGTCGTGATGACGGAGGCGACGCGCGCGCTGTCGCTGACGGCCGCGATCTCATCCGAGCCGACGGGCTCGGCACCCTGGCCCAAGTGACGGGAGCGCTGCGTTGACGCTGCGCACCCGCATCACGGTGACGTTCGTGCTGCTGCTGGCGCTCGCGCTGGCGGTCACGCTCGGCATCGTCTCCGCAGCGAACGGACAGAACGCGGAGCGGGAAGTCGGGCGCGAACTCGATGTCGGCACCAGCGTGTTCGGCCGGATCCTCGACAGCAACCGGCGACAGCTCGAGCAGGCGGCGAATGTGCTCGCGCAGGACTTCGGCTTCCGGACGGCCATCGCGACCGGTGATCTCGAGACGATCCGCTCGGCCCTGGAGAACCACGGCCAGCGCATCGGCGCAGGTCTGGTCATATTGACGGATCTCGACGGCCGTCCGATCACCGAGGCGAACGTATCGGCGCCTTCGACCGATGCGGTGACGATGGCCGACGCCAGCGCCCTGCCGGGTTCCGGCGGAACCGGCATCGCGCTGCGCAACGGCCGTGCGTATCAAGTCGTCAGCGTGACGGTGCGCAGTCCGCTGCCGATCGCGCGTGTGCTGATGGGCTTCGAGCTCGACCAGCGTGTGCTGAACGAGGTCGAGGGGATTCTCGGACTCGACATCACGCTCGCGGTGCGCCGAGGAGCCTCCTGGCAGGCGCTCGGCACCACGCTCGGCGCCGCGGCGCTGCCTGCCGTGCTGCGCGCGCTGCCATCGTCCGGTTCGGTCGGCAGGCTCGCGCAGGTGGGCGATCTCGCCGTGCATGCCAGCGAGCTCGCGCCGGGGCGCGGCGGCCAGGTTGCGGTCGTCGCGGTGCTGTCGCGTTCGGTCAGCGAGGTGCGCGCGGCATTCGATCGTCTGACTCGCGTGCTATGGGTCACGGCGGTGATCGGTTTGCTGCTGACGGCGTTCACGGGCTATCTGCTCGCGCGCGGCATCACGCGACCGCTGTCGCTGCTGACCGAGGCCGTCGATCGCATCCGGCGCGGTGAGCATCAGGTGCCGGTCGCGATCGAGCGCGGCGATGAAGTCGGCGTACTGGCCCGTGGTCTGCGGCAGATGCGCGAAGAAGTCGACGATCGCGACGCGGCGATCCGTCGGCTCGCGTTCGAGGATGCGCTGACAGGTCTGCGCAATCGAACCGGATTCGTCGCCGCGATTGACCAGCAGCTTGCGCGCGCGCCCGGTGATGCCATTCACGTGGCGCTGATCAACCTGCGCAGGTTCCGGACCATCAACGAGTGCCTGGGCTTCTCCGTCGGTGACCAGGTATTGCGGCATGTCGCGCAGCGGCTGCCCGCGGCCGTCGGTGGCTCCGGCATGGCCGCGCGACTCACGGCAGATCAGTTCGCCGTGATGGCCGGCAGTGACGTGCTCGACAAAGAGCAGGCGATGGTGTGGGCGCAGGCGCTGCTCGCGCGGCTGTCCCGCGCGGTCAATATCGACGATCAGAGGATCGACATCGCGCCGGTCATTGGCATTGCCGCGGGCCCCGACGATGCCGCCGACGGCGCCGCCTTGCTGCGCTGCGCCGACATGGCCGTCGATCTTGCGCGTCGCCGCGGTGTCGGCGTCGCCGCGTACGGACCGGACGTTCCACAACCTGGCCGTGACCAGCTGTCGCTGCTCGGTGAACTGCAGCGAGCCGTTCGCGAGAACGAACTGCGGCTCGCGCTGCAGCCGAAGCTGGACTTTGCCACCGGCGCCGTGGCCGGTGCCGAAGTGCTGCTGCGCTGGCAGCACCCTGTGCGCGGCACGGTCAGTCCCGCACAGTTCATTCCGTTCGCCGAGCAGACCGGCTTCGTGCGACACCTGACGCAATGGGCGCTGGTGCATTCGACCCGGCTCGCGGCTCAGCTGTGGCGCGACGGCTTCGCCGTGCCACTGTCCGTGAACATCAGCGCGGCAGATCTCGGCGATCCACAACTCGATACCAAGGTTTCGCAGGCACTGAAGGATGCCGGCCTCGCGCCGGAGGCGCTGACGCTGGAGGTGACCGAGTCCGGCTTCATCGACAACCCGCGCGAAGCGCTCGCGATGCTCGAGGCGCTGCGCGCGGTCGGCGTGCGACTGTCGATCGACGATTTCGGCACGGGCTATTCGTCGCTGAGCTATCTCGCCCACATGCCGGTGGATGAACTGAAGATCGACCAGAGCTTCGTCCGTCGCCTGCACGAAGACCCAGCCCTGGTCGCGGTGGTCGGCTCCGCGATCGACATGGGACATCGCCTGGGGCTGTCCGTGGTCGCCGAAGGCGTGGAGACGGCGGCGCATGCCGAGAAGCTGCGCGCGCTCGGCTGCGACATCGGCCAGGGCTATCTGTATGCGAAGCCGATGCCGTCCGACGACTTCATCGAATGGCTGCGCGGCCGCGAGATCCTGCGCAAGCCAATCCGTTCGCGCAGCGCCGCTGCGACCGAGACTTCAGCCGAGGGCGCCGAGCACCTCGAGCGACACGCGCTCGGCTGATTCGAGCGCGCCCTCCATGCCGCGGCTGCCGACCGACGTGTGCTCGCCGGCGAAGAACAGCCGCTGGTGCGGATTGCCGACCGCGCGCTGGAAGGCCGTGACCTGTCCGGGCTGGTAGATCGCCCAGTCCCCGGCCGAGAACGGGTCCGTCGTCCAGGAGTGCGACGCTGCGACTTCGAGTTTGCCCTTCGACGCCGGTCGCAGCTTCGCGAACTCGTCGAGGATCATCTTCCTGCCGCCTTCGACGCCGAGGCGGTCGATCCACTGGCCGTTCGCACCGCGGCACCAGACCGTGAGACTCGTGACGTCGCTGTCCGTCTTGCCGAAGCGCTGCGCCAGCACCACCCCGAGAGGTCCGTTCGTCCACATGGATGGCGACATGCCATCCTGTTCCCAGAACGGCTGTTTCGCGACGAGATGGAACTGCGTGATCGGGATGTAGCCGAGCGTCGTGATCGCCCGGTACTGCACCGGTTCCGGCAGTGGATCGATCGCGACGTGACGCAGTGTCGAGAACGGCATCGTGCAGACGATGGCCTTGGCGCGATAGCTGGTGCCGTCGGAGCAGGTCACCTTGCCGCCGGCAGCGTTCACGTCGATCGCGACGATGCGCTTGCCCTGCAGGATGTCGCCCTTGATGCGCTTCGCCATCGTGATCGGCAGGTTCTGGTTGCCGCCCTTGAACGCGCCGACCAGCAGGCCCGGTGGAATGCCCGGCGGTGCGGCCGGTGCAGCGCCCGCAGCCGGCGCGCCGGCGCCCGGTGCGGGTGTTGCCGCGGGCGCGGCGCCGCTCGAAGCGCCCGTGCGCGAGAACCCCATGATCGCGCCGCGATTGACGTTCTGCCAGTAATCGGCGAACGCCTGCGTCAGCAGCGAGACGTCGAAGGACGTCGAGCCGTAGGCGATGTTGGTGTCGTAGCCGAGCTTCACCATCGCATCGGTCGCGCCGTGCGACGTGAGGAAATCATGCACCGAGATATCGTATTGCGCGTACTTCGGGTCGTGCCAGTTCTCGAGATCCTTGAACGGCATGTGCTGCTTGAACATCGCGTCGGCCCAGGCCCACGGCGGCAGCTTCTTCATGTCGGCGCTGAACGGATTGCGCGGATGCGTCGGCCAGTCCTTCAGCGGAACGTGCTGGCCATCGAGGAAGAGTTCCTGCCCGGCACGATTCGCGAACAGGCGCGGCGCGAGATTGACGACCTCGACACCATGCTTCTGCGCGGCGCCGATGCAGCGACCGTAGGCATTGGCGATCGTATTGCCACCGACTTCCGGATGGCCCGGCACGTCGAACAGCGTGTACATGCGGCCGCCGATGCGCTTGCGGCCTTCGAGTACCAGCACTTTCAGGCCGTTTTCTTCGAGGGTCAGCGCTGTCTCGACGCCCGATAGTCCCGCGCCGATCACGATGACGTCAGGCTCGCCGTTGCCGGCAGCCCAGGCGCCGCGCGTCAGGCTGGCGGCGACCGCAGCGGCGGTGGAGGAGGCAACGAACTGGCGGCGATTGATCGGCATGGCAGGACTCCCGTGAAGCCGGATCGGTTATGGGGCAAAGCGCCGGGACCGGCAATACGCGATTCAGCGCGGCGCCGCAGTTCGGACGCTGCGCGCCTTCGCACCGGAGATTCGTGCGAGCAGCCAGATCACTGCGGCCAGCAGCGGCAGCGCAATGTAATAGCCGCCGAGGATGCGGAACACGCGCGGGAAATCCTGCCAGCCCCATTGCGAATAGAACGCGAGCACGATCCCGACGTACACACCGACCAGCGTCCAGCTGACGGCGCGCTTCCACCCGAGGCCGAAGGCCTGCGTCACGACGAATACGCCGGCGAGGCCGAAGCCGAACATGTGCCACATGCCATCGACGTTCATGAACGCGACGATCACGCCATGCACCATCACCATCGCTTCGAGTGTCACGGTCCACCAGCGGTTCGTGTGCATGCGCGTGAACATCAGCGCGCCCTGCGTGAACAGCAGGAACATGTAGAGGAAGCCGAGCGCATGACCGGACGTGAACACCATCGGGTGATACCAGAAGGTGTAAATCGTGGCCCACGCGAAGTAATAGCCGTGGTAGCGACGGGCGACGCCGCCCGCTTCGGCGACGAAGCCGCCCCAGGGTTTGCCGAAGGCGATGCCGCGACGCCGGTTCTCCATCAGGATCACGAGGAGCAGCAGCAGGATCACGGACCACATCGCCGTCCATTCGGGCACGTCCTGCGCGAGGCCGTCGTAGAACGCATGGGTCTGCGCGAAATGCAGCAGCACGAAACCCGCCGTGGCGCCGAGCGCGATCCAGTTGATCGGTTTGAGCGTCGATGTGTAGGGCATGGCGCCCGCATCGGCTCGGCGCTGTGCCTGCCAGATCAGCGTCCACATCGTGATCTGATGCAGCGCGTAGCCGAGCCAGGCCGTGGCGTGGCTCCAGAACGAGGGCTCGTCCAATTGCCAGGGATAGATCCGTGGTCCGCCGGGTGCGCGCTGCGCGAGCGTCCAGTCCGCCAGCGCACCGTTGGCGAGCCAGATCGCCGCGCTGACCAGCAGCGAGAAGCCCAGGGCGAGCGCCAGGGCGCGTCCGCCCGGGACGCCGCCTGCGCGCTGTCGCGGGAGGTCGTCTAGGGCAGCCGACATTGGAGGACTTTGCGCTCCGTGATCGAACCGATCAGCATCTGGTTGTTCAACACCGCTGCGACGCTGCCGGCGGAGATCTGTTCGCCGGCATTCAGGTAGACCTGTTCGGCCTGCATCGAAGCGACGTCCGCCTTGGGCGCGAGTTTCAGGATCTGCGTCGGTGCCAGCGATTTCGCGTCGCCGAAGTGGCGGATCAGCGCGAGCACCTTCGCATGGGCGGCGATCCACACCGTGCCATCAGCGTTCACGTTCAGGTTGTCCGGCGCGCTGCCGATGTCCACGTGACCGAGCAGAGTCAGATCGCCGGCCGCGGCGGCGCGCGTGAACACTGCGATGCGGTTGCCGGAGGTCTCGCTGACATAGACGCGACTTCCATCCGGGCTCATCGCGATCCCCGCGGCGGATTTCAGCCCCGTCGCGACGACCGTCATCGTCTCGCCATCGAAATACACGATCTTCGAGAGGCCGCGACGGAACAACAGTTCAGTGCCGCGCTCGAAGCCATTGCTCGCGCCGCTGTCGTTCGCCACGTAGAACTGGTTCGGTCCGACGGCGAGGATCGCGTTCGGATGCTGCAGCAGCGGATCACGCAGGCTGCGGATCGCGTCGAAGCCGCCGTTGATGCCCTGTTCGAACACCTCGATCGTCTGCACGGGTTCCGTCTGGCCGGCGTTCACCGAGTGGTTGATCACGAACAGCCGCACGGTGCCGTCACCGGCACGGTACAGCGACATGCCGTGCGGCCGGAAGCCCTCGGGCGTGGCATTCAGTGCGGGTCGCGGCCGGGGCTTCGGCACGTTCAGATCGAGCAGCATCACAGTGCCCGATACGGGCTTCTTCTCGACGATGCCACGCCGGTCGAGCCAGGAGAGATACGCCACGCCGCGCGCGCGATCGATCTGGATGTCTTCCGCGCTCGCCTCCAGCGGCAGCGCGACGCAGCTGCCGGCGAAAGTCGGTTCCAGTGTGCGGAACTGGCCGCCATGACGCAGGAAATCGATGACGATGACGGCGACGACCAGCAGCAGGGCCCCGAGCGTGTAACCGATGCGCTTCAGCCAGATCATTCGACGGTGCTCATTTCACGAGGTGGTCCGGACGACAGGTTCTGATTGTAGCGCGACGGCCGCGCGCCACACTGGCCACAGAACGCCCACCCGTGCGAGGGAGAAGGACATGTCGGAGCTGATCAATCGCCGTCAATGGCTGAAGCGCAGCAGCGCTGCCGCCCTCGCGACCACCGCCGTGGCCGTAGCGCCGGAGGCGACCGTCGCCGCGCGCCGTGTGCCGGTCGACCTCGCGAGTCCGGTCGGCAACGTCACGGCTTATCTGAAACTGCGCGCCAGCACGGTCACGCAGGACGTGTACTACTGGTTCACGGGCACGCTCGATCTTGCGGTGGCGGGCGAGCCGGTCAAGCCGATCGTGCGCGTCGAGAGCCTGATCCTGCGGCGTACCGAGAAGGTCGGCGAGCTGGCGTGGAACGTCATCGACTGGGAAGCTGCGCTGTACCGCGATCTGCAGACGGGCGAATACCTGGCACCCGACGCGGAGATCCTCAATCCGCACACGGGCCGCAAGGTCCGTCCGCTGCACTATCGCGAAGGCCCCGTGCGCTTCCGCTTCACCGATCGAGAGCCGCGCATCCTGGGCTCGCGCGACATCATGCCGAACACCGGCAAGCCGTTTTCCTATCCCTGGCGCATCGTCGCCGGCGATCTGTACATGACCAAGTCCAGCTACATCCGTGCGCCGAACTGGCTGCCGCCGGCCGACTGGCCGCTGGAATCTTCCGGGCCGGAGATCATCGTGGCCACCCATTCCACGCTGAAAGCCCCGCTGGCCGAGATGGAGAATCCGCGCATCGCAAGCGCGCACACCGATTTCTTCTACACGGCGACCTCCGGCTGGCTGCCGTGGATGCTGATGGGTCAGACGCCGGGGCATGTGATCTGGGCCGAATCCGGCCGCAAGCTGATGAGCCTCGACGACGCGCCGGCCGAGCAGCTCGCGATGCTGCGCCGCGTGCATCCCGAATGGTTCGGACGACCGGAGCCCTGGCCCGAGTTCACCAACATGTACATGCAGTACAAGGCCGCGCGAAAGCCGGCGACGGCCTGAAGCCGCCGCGGAGTCAGTCGATCGCCGCGGCCGCACGCAGTCCCTCGAACATCGCCGTGCGCAGCAGATAGGCGCGGGCGCGGGCCGGGTCCGCCGCCGTGCGTCGCATGTCTTCCTTGCGCGCGAGGCGCTTCGTTTCGTCTTTTTCCTCCAGCGTCTGCTTGTTGGCGATCGTCTGCGCCTGCAGGTACTGCTCGGCGACCGCGCGACGCTGCCGGTCGTAGCGATCCAGCAGGTCCGGCGTTGCGCGTCCGTGCCAGACCTCGGCGAGTTTCGCGGCGAGATTGTGCGCATCGTGCAGGCCGAAGTTCAGCCCCATGCCGCCGAGCGGATTGTTGACATGGGCCGCATCACCCGCGAGCAGTACGCGACCCTCGCGATAGCGCTCCGCCACGCGCTGGTGAACCGCATACAGATTCGTGTGCACGACGCGTGCGTTGCGCGTCGCCGGAACGAGCCGCTCGAGTCGGTCCGCGGCCCGCGCGAAATCCAGCAGCTCCGCTTCAGGTGCATCCGGATCCGTCGGGAACACGCAGCGCCACAGGCCGCGGTCGTCGTCGCCCGGGATCTTGAACGTCGCCGTCCATTCGACCGGATCCATCGTGTAGCTGCTGAACGCGAAGCCGAGCGGCTCGAAGTCGAACGTCGTCGTGATGACGAGGAATCGTTCCGGCCAGGTGAAGCCGCGAAAATCGATGCCCTGGGATTTGCGCACGACACTGCGTCCGCCATCGGCGCCGATCAGCCAGCCGCCGCGCAGCGTCTTCTCGCGCCCCGCCTCACGCAGCGACACAGTGACACCGGCTGCATCCTGCACGACATCCATCACCTCACAGTCCTGACGGATCTCGGCAAGCGGTGAGGCGGCCACTCGCTTCTGCATCATCGCGACGAGCTTGTGCTGCTCGCATTGCAGTCGATAGGGAAAGCGCGTCACGTCCGAGAGCAGCGCCAGATCGAACTCCGCGACCACGCCCTCGCGTCGATCGCGCCACTGCCAGGTGCGCGCGATGATGCCCTGCGCGTGCAGGTCCGCCGTGACACCGGAGGGCTCCAGCATCTCGAGCGACGGCGGGTGATAGGTCGCCGCACGCGGATCCGCGTGCGGTGCCGCTCCGCGCTCGAGCAGCAGTACCGGCACGCCGAGTGCCGTCAGGAAGAGGGCGGAGGCCATGCCGGTGGGGCCGCCTCCGGCGATCAAGACGCGGCGGTCGGCGGTCATGATTTGGTGATACGAATGAAATGTCGCGCGCGGGCCACGATGTGCGGGCGGGATTCATGGTCGAACACCTTCGCGCATTCACCTGTTCGCGGACGCTGTAAATCCATCCCTGGAAGCTCGGGCGCGACGTCCTGTCGCGCACGCCGCGAACAGGTGAATACGCGCACGCGTTCGACTCTCCGACGTATCCGCACATCATGGCCCGCGCGCAGCAGTACTTTCGCCACACCACACGATGACCGACGATCGCCGCGCCTTGGTTCGTGAGCCGGAGTGAGTCGTTGGTGCTGCGTCTGCGCTTCCTCTCCACTCCGAGTGGCGCGAACGAAAGCGAGCACGTTGATGCGGTGAGCGGCGGTGCGAATTCGTGTTCTCGGGGGCGTGCGCGACAGGACGTCGCGCCCGCAGCCTCCAGGGACGGATTCACGGCGGCCCCGAGAATACGAATTCACGCCGCAGATCACCGTGCCCACGCGACCCTCTTCATTCGCCCCACTCAGAACCGCTCGAGCACGGACCCACACCCGTACACCCGATCCTCGATCCCGGACCGGCGCAACGCATCCCAGTACGTGATCGCGTTGATCGCGAGCACGGGCTTGCCGAGCCAGCGCTCGGCGTCGGCGCACAGTTCGATCGCGGCGAGGTTGGTGCCGACCTGCACGATGGCATCGATGTCGTCACCATCGAGTTCGCGCAGCGCCGCGATCACCTGCTGCGGCGTGGTATGCGCGATCATCACGGGCGACGGGCATTTCAGGCCGATCAGTCGGCGGATGTCGTAGCCGGCCTCGGTGAAATACGTGCGCACCTGCTCGTCGCCGCGCGGCTGGTGCGGCGTCAGCACGGCAATGCGCCTGGCGCCGAGTTTCTGCAGCGCGCTGTGTGTCGCGGTCGAGCCCATCGATACGCCGACGCCGGCGCGTTCGGTCAGTTCGGCCTGCAGCGCCTCGGCGGCCTTCACGCCGCCCCAGAACGCTTCGAGCGCGACGCCCATGATCACGTGGGTGGGCTGGCAGGTGATGACCTGATCGATGGCGGCGCGCATGCCGATGCGCATCGACTCCACGTGCTCGAGGAAGGCCTGGTCGCTGGTCAGCGGGCGTTCCTTGATGCTGATGCGACCGATGTGATTGGTTACACCGCTGGGCCGCAGTTGTTCGGACTCAGGCTGGCAGCTGGTGTTGGTCGAGGGCACGACGATCGCGATGCGGCCGCGACTCCCGAGTTGGTCTGGCATCTTCGACGTGGCTCCGTGCGACGTGTGTAGTTCGGGTTCAGATGGACTTGGTGCTGCCGCCGTCGATCGTCACGGCTGCACCGGTCATGTGCGCGGCCCGCTCGGAGGCGAGGAACAGCACGTGCTGCGCGACTTCATCGGCGCTGCCGAGTCGCCGCAGCGCGGCGCGTGCGAGATGCGGCGCTTCGATCGCGGCGGCCGTGGTGCCATCGCGTTCGGCAGCAGCCTGCATCAGCCGGTCCCAGCGCGGTGAGCGGACCGGGCCTGGATTCAGCGCATTGATGGCGACGCCATGCGGGCCGAGTTCCTCGGCGAGTCCGCGCACGATCGCAAGCAGCGCGGCATTGGCGGCCGCGCCGGGCAGCATGCGTGGATCTGGCTGGCGCGCGGAATTGCCGACGACCATCACGATGCGGCCCGCCTTGCGCGCGACCATTCGTGGTGCGACGGCGCGCAGCAGCCGGATGCTGCCGAACAGCTTCGCTTCGACATTGCTGCGCCAGGCGGCATCGTCGATTTCCCAGAAGACGCCGCCCTGCGCGCTGCCGGCCGCGCTGATCAGCACATCGACCGGGCCGGCGTCGCGTTCGATCCGCTCGATGGCGGCATCGGTGGAGTCAGCCGAGGCGAGATCGCAGGCGAAGCTCTGCACGGCGGCGGCGCCGCGGGTCGCCAACTGGCGCGTCAGAGAATCGAGGGCGGCGGGATCGCGACCGAGCAGCGCGAGCTTCGCGCCTTCGCCGGCGAGGGCGCGCGCGATCGCGGCACCCAGCAGCCCGCTGGCGCCTGCGATGGCGACATGTTTGTTGCGTAGCAGGAGATCCATGGGTGTCGTCAGCCGGCCGCGAGGCGCGCACGTGCGAGCGCGGCGCCGGCACCGAGCGCCCGCAGCTTGGCGCGCGCGAGATCCGCGGACAGCGGCGCCATGCCGCAGTTCGTGCACGGCAGCAGTCGCTCCCGGTCCACGTGACGTGTCGCCTCGAGGATGTTGTGCGCGACTTCCTCCGGCGACTCGAGCTTGCCCGGCAGCACTTCGATCGCGCCGACCAGCAGCTTCTTGTCGGGCAGCAGCCTCAGCACGTCATGCGGTACGCGGCTGCCGGCGAACTCGAGCGACACCTGCTGCACGCTGCTGGCATTGATCCACGGGAAGATGGACTCGTACTGTCGCCAGGCGTTGCCGAGCGACTCCTTCCATTTGATGTTCGCCTCGATGCCGTAGCCGTAGCAGATGTGGACGACGGTCGTGCACTTCAGTCCCTGCATCGCACGCTCGAGCGCGGGCAGTCCCCAGTCGCGCACTTCTTCGAGGAACACATTGAAGGCGGGCTCGTCGAACTGGATCACGTCGGCGCCGGCCGCTTCGATCTCGAGTGCCTCGGCGTTCAGCAGTTCGGCGAACTTCATCGCCATGTCGGCGCGGCGCCCGTAGAAGCCATCGGCGAGGGTGTCGCAGATGGTCATCGGGCCGGGCAGGGTGATTTTCAGATTGCGGCCGGTACGGGCGCGCATCCACGCCGCGTCGGCGACATGCACGGGGGCGGGGCGGCGCAGCGCGCCGGCGACGGTCGGGACGTCGGCTTCATAACGATTGTTGCGGATGCCCATCCGCGTCTTGCGGTTCCAGTCGATGCCTTCGATCGACTCGAGAAACCCATGCACGAAGTGCATGCGAAACTGTTCTCCGTCACCGACGATGTCGATGCCGGCATCTTCCTGCTCGCGCAGCCATTCGAGCGCCGCTCGTTCCTTGCCGCGCTGCAGCGCGTCGCCGGTCAGACGCCAGGGAGCCCACAATCGTTCAGGCTCGGCGAGCCAGTCCGGTTTGGGGAGACTTCCAACAGTGGTGGTGGTGAACACCCGCGGATCGTAACAACGACCCTGGATGGAACCTGGCGGGCGGGTGGTGCCGGTCGCCTGGCGGATTGCCGCGCGAACAGCGCGAGCGGTCAGCTCGCGGGGGCCCTGCGAGGCAGGCTTGCGCCTGCCTCGCATTCCATGGACTCAACGAACGGCGTCCTTGCCGGCGGCCGATCCGTGGCCGCGATTCCTGGAGAAAGAGGCTAAGGAAAGCTTCAGTTCGGGATCAGCACCGAGTCGACGGCGATGACGGTGCCGTTGGCGGCATCGTAGTCACCCGTGACGCGGGCATCGCCGACGCGCAGGCGGCCGCGCACCAGCTCGAACTTCACATCGTCGCCCTCGAGCGTCTTGGTGCCGCGCGAGCGCTTCATCTGCTCCGTCGAAAGCGCCTTGCCCGCAACCACGTGGTGCGTCAGGATCTGGACGAGCTTGTCCTTGTTCTCGGGCTTCAGCAGGGCCTCGAGTTCAGCGGGCGGCAGCTTCGCGAACGCGGCATCGGTCGGCGCGAAGATCGTGATCGGGCCCTGGGCGGTCAGCGCATCCTGCAGGCCGGCGGCCTCGATGGCGCGGGCCAGCGTGTTGAAGTTGCCCTGCTGCTTGGCGACGGACAGGACATCCTTGCCCTGTACATCGTACGAGTCGGCAGCGGCAGCGAACGAGCCGGCACCCAGCAGGGTCAGCGCGGCGGCGGTCTTGATAACGGAAATAACCTTGAAAGTCATAGTCTTACACTCCTTGAGTTCCGGTCGGTGGCGCCCACCGGAACGGTTGAATCCTTGGGGTACGCGACAAAGGATGACAGCGAACCCAATCTCTGTCAAGCTTTTGTACAGGATGAGGTTGTACAAAGCATGAACAGACCAGCAGAACAGGCCGCGTCAGGCAGTCATTTCTCGATCAAGGCCGTGGCGCAAGCCACCGGACTGACCGTCGAGACGCTCCGGGCCTGGGAGCGCCGCTACGAAGTAGTGCGGCCCACCCGGGACGCCTCGGGACGACGCACGTACAGCGCCTCGGATGTGGCACGGCTGCGCCTGCTGCGAACGGCCACCGAACTCGGTCACACGATCAGTCGCCTGGCTGAACTCGGCAATGACGACCTCGCCAAGCTGGTCGCCGATTCCGGCGGTCATGCGCGTACCACGCAGGCGCGCGGCCAGGCCTATGCGGAGCGCGCGCTCGATGCGGCGATGCATTCGGATCCTTCCGGCGTCGAGGAAGTGCTGACGTCGGCGATCGCGCTGTTGCCGCCGAACGAAGTCATCCACTCGGTCGTCGTGCCACTCGTGCGCGAGATCGGCGAGCGCTGGCATCGCGGCGAGGTGTCGATCGCGCAGGAACACATGGTCACGGACATCGTGCGCCGGCTCGTGATTTCCGCATCGCGCGGCTACCTGCGCGCGGACAACGGTCCATCGCTCGTGCTTGCGACGCTGTCGGGCGAGCGTCATGAAATAGGTCTGCTGATGTGCAGCTGGCTCGCGGCGATGCGTCGCTATCACACGCACTATCTCGGCATCGACTGCCCGCCGGAAGAAATCGCCCGTTTCGCGCTCGAGGTCGACGCGAGCGCTGTGCTGGTCTCGATCGTGATGCCGGAAAATTACGTTCCGGTGCTCGAACAGTTGAACGAACTCGCGGCGCAGCTGCGAGGGCGTTGCGACATCTGGGTCGGCGGCATGGCGGCGCGCACCATTCCTGCCGCGGACATTCCTGCTGGCTGCGTCGTGCTGCCGACGGCGCTCGATTTCGAACAACGACTCGATCTGATCGGTGTTGCCCACACCTGAGTCACCGCTGCGTTCTGCCTTGACGTCCCTGCGCCCTTCGCACAGACTTCCGCGCGTCGAGGTGCTCTGCGATGCCGCGCAAGCGGTGGCGCAGAGTGAAACGGGAAGCCGGTGCGAGCTGCCAAGCTCCATTCCGGCACTGCCCCCGCAACGGTAAATGGGCGGCGAAAGGCTTTCGGGCAGCGATGCCAGTCAGTCAGACGTCGCGGAAGATCTTCCAGCCACTGCGCCTGGGTGCAAAGCCACAGCGCGGGAAGGCGATCTTCCGCAAACCAAGCCCATGAGTCCGGAGACCGGCCTCGGCGTAACCCTCAGTGATCGCGGCGGGCGACATGAACGGGGCGGAACGCGCGAGCGCCCGCTTCATTCGACCGCATTCCGTGAATCACTGAGACCGTCAATAACGGGACGCGGGCGTGCGTCCTTGGGGGTCTCTTGTACATTTTGCGTTCATCCGCAGGACTCGCCGTCCTGCTCGTTCTTCCCGGCATCGTCGGCGCTGCCGAGCGCAGTCCCGAACAGGTCGTCGTCACGGCCACGCGGCTCGCCGAGCCGCTCGACCAGACACTCTCCTCGGTCACGGTCATCACCCGCGCCGACATCCAGGCCAAGCAGTACCTGACACTCGATGAGGCGCTGGCCACGGTGCCCGGCGTGTCGCTGAGCAACAATGGCGGCATCGGCAAGGGCACGTTCTTCTTCATCCGCGGCGCCGAAGCAGACCAGAATCTGGTGCTGGTCAATGGCGTGCGCGTCGGCTCGACCACGCTGGGCACCACTGCGATCCAGGACATTCCGCTCGAACAGATCGAGCGCATCGAAGTCGTACGCGGTCCGCGTTCGTCGCTGTACGGCGCCGACGCGCTCGGCGGCGTGGTGCAGATCTTCACGCGCGGTGGTTCGGCCACGGCCTCCGGTGGCCTGCGTCCGGAAGTGTCGGTGGGCACGGGCTCGAACGGTACGCATCGCGCGAGCGCCAATCTCGGCAGCCGCGGTGATCGTGGGTTCTGGCAGCTCGGTGCGAGCCTGCTCGAATCGGATGGCACGAATGCCTGCCAGGGCTTTGGCTTTCCGCTGTTCGTCGGCTGTTTCACCGATGAACCGGACGCCGATGCGTATCGCAATCGCGCCGGCTCGTTTCGCGGTGGCCTGACGCTCGGCGAGGCGACGCAGCTGGAAGCCTTCGCGATGCTGACCTCGGGCCGCGTCGAGTACGACGGCTCGTTCGGCAACGTCGCGGATTTCTCGCAGCACAACGTCGGTGTGTCGCTGGTGCAGCCGCTCGGCGCGCGCAGCACGCTGCGTGCGCAGGTTGGTCGCGCGACGGACGATACCGAGAACTTCGACGGCAGCGTCTCGATGGGACGCTTCGATACGATGCGTGATTCCGCCTCGCTGCTGCTCGACACGAAGCTGAGCGAGCGCACGGTGCTGACCGTCGGACTCGATCACCTGCGCGACAAGGTCGACAGTTCGACCAGCTATGTGGAGCGGGACCGGACGGCGACGGGCGCGTTCGTGCAGTCGCAGTGGAGCTTCGGCGCACAGGAACTGCAGGCAAGCATCCGTCACGACGACAACGAGCAGTTCGGTGGCAAGACGACCGGCGCGGTCTCGTGGGGCCTGGCGCTGTCGCCGGCGCTGCGCCTGACGCTGTCAGGCGGTACCGGCTTCAAGGCACCGAGCTTCAACGAACTGTATTTCCCGGGCTTCGGCAATCCGGAGCTCGGCCCGGAGACGTCGGTGTCGGTCGAATCGAGCCTGCGCTGGCGTGAAGGCGCGCATCGCGCGACGCTGACCGTCTACCAGAACCGCATCGACGATCTGATCGGCATCGATTCGAATTTCAATCCGGTCAATATCGACCGCACGCGGATCCGCGGCGCCGAGCTCGAGCTGGGCACGCAGTACCGCGGCTGGGATCTCGCCGGCTCCGCCGAATGGCTCGATCCGCAGAATCTCAGCGACGGCGCGAACAACGGCAACGTGCTGCCGCGTCGTGCGCGCAGTCTGCTGCGTGCGGATGTGTCGCGTGAATTCGGGCCGCTGCGTCTCGGCACGCGGCTGCATTACGCCGGCGCGCGATTCGACAACCTCGCGAACACGAGTCGGCTCGGTGGCTACGCGACGGTGGACCTGCTCGCGGAGTGGCGCGTGCAGCCCGAGTGGCGGCTGCTCGCCCGCGCGGAGAATCTGTTCGATCGTGACTACGCCACGGCCGCGTTCTTCCCGCAGGCCGGCCGCGAGATCCACGTCACGCTGCGCTGGGTGCCGGTGCCATGAGCCGCAAGATCGTGACCATGCTGCTGCTCGCCGCTGCGATGTTCGCCACGCGCCTGGAGCATTTCGGCACGATCGCGTCCCTGCCGGACGCGTCACTCGCCGTGTTCTTCTTCGCGGGGATGTGGCTCGTGCAGCGGCGCTGGTTCGTGCTGTTGCTGGGCGTTGCGACGCTCACCGACTACTACGCTGTTGCGCAATCTGGCGTCAGTGAGTCCTGCTTCACACCGGCGTATCCGTTCCTGGCAGCGACGTACGGATGCCTGTGGGTCGCCGGCGAGCGGGTGCGGGTTCAGGCGACGGATGCGATCGCGGGGCCGATGCTCGCCTCCGTCGTCGCGATGGTCGGCGCATTCGCGATCTCGAACCTGAGCTTCTTCGCGTTCTCCGGGCAGTTCGCGGCAATCACCGTCGGCGAGTACGTGGCGCGCACTGTGCGCTATGCGCCGTCCTATGTCCTCTATGCGGCGCTGTACGTCGCCGCCGGCCTCGCGTTGCGAGCGCTTTGGTCCAGGCGGGTTGACGCGGCGGCGAGACGGGCCGTCTGACCGTGTCCCTCTGAACAGGGTCCCTGTCAACCGGACGGGTGCTGCGGCGTTGTCCACTCGGTAGTACCCTCGTCCACACGGCGAGAGGCAAAAGGGCGGACATGAACCACTCCACGAGCATCCGGTCGCACTGGCGACAGGTCCTGATCAGTGCCTGCGTGGCGGTGTTGACCGCCTGCGGTGGTGGGGGAGGAGCCTCGGGCGGAGGCACGCCACCACCGCCACCACCGCCGCCGGTCACCAAGGCCGAGGCGTTCCGCTTCCTCAACCAGGCGACCTTCGGCGCCACGGAGGCCGAGGCCTCGCGTCTGATCGCGCTCGGCGATTCGACCAACGCCTATTCGCGCTGGATCGATGCGGAGATCGCAAAGCCGGCCGGAACACTGCTGCCCTATGTGGAAGCGGCGTTCGCGACACAGTCCACCCAGCCGAACTTCAACCTGCAGCAGCTGAATGCGCCGCGGGTGGAAAAGTGGTTCGAGAACACGCTGCGCGGCTCCGACCAGCTGCGCCAGCGCGTCGCGTTCGCACTGTCCGAGATCCTGGTGGTTTCGCAGGTCGGCGCCTTGCAGAACCTGCCGTTCGCGACCGCAGACTTCTACGACATGCTGGCGCGCGGTGCCTTCGGCAGCTATCGGCAGCTGCTCGAGGACGTGACGCTGCATCCGGCGATGGGCGTGTATCTGTCGATGCTCGGCAACCAGAAGGCGGTGACCGGCACGAACCTGCGGCCGGACGAGAACTATGCGCGCGAGACGATGCAGCTGTTCTCGATCGGTCTGGTCGAACTGAACATCGATGGCACGGTGCGACGCGATTCGCAGAACCAGCCTATCCCGACCTACAACCAGAACATCATCGAAGGTTTTGCGCGGGTGTTCACCGGCTGGAAGTGGGCCTGCCCGAGCACCAACCAGAACTGCACGTTCGCGAACACGCGCGCGCAGGCCACGCCGGTGGCCGGTTACAACCAGATCCTGCCGATGCGGCTCTATCCCGACCAGCACGAGACGGGCACCAAGCTCGTGCTGAACTACAGCGGCGTAACGCTGCCGAACGCGACGATCCCCGCCGGCCAGACGGGCGCGCAGGATCTCGCCGCGGCGCTCGACAACATCTTCAATCATCCGAACGTCGGGCCGTTCATCGCGAAACAGCTGATCCAGAAACTGGTCACCAGCAATCCCTCGCCGGCCTACGTGCAGCGCGTTGCCGAGCGGTTCAACAATGATGGCTCTGGACGCCGCGGCAACCTCGAAGCGGTGGTGCGCGCAGTGCTGCTGGACAGCGAAGCCCGCAGCGTCGCGACCGGTACCGCCGCCGCCAGCGCGGGCAAGGTCAAGGAGCCGCTGCTGCGACTGACGCAGTTCTGGCGCGCCTACGACGGTCGCGCCGCGAGTGGCAAGTATGGCGCGCAGGCGGTGAACTTCCCGGGCGGTGTCTCGAGCATCTTCGGCCAGGGGCCCGGTCAGTCACCGTCGGTTTTCAACTTCTTCAGTCCGTCCTATGCGCCACCGGGGGAGATCGCGAACGGCAATCTCGTCTCGCCGGAGCTGCAGCTCGCCACGGAGTTCCTGAACACCCAGGTCACGAACTTCTTCTGGACTCAGGCGATCGCGCGCACGACGGCGCAGACCGGCCTCGCCGCCGACACCATGTTCATCGATACGCGCGAGGAACAGTCGCTGGTCGCCGATTCCGAAGCACTGATCAACAAGGTGGCCGAGAAGCTGCTCGGCGGCGCGGCGCAGATGTCCGCGACGCTCAAGGCCGAGGCGAAAGCGCAGATCGATCGGACCACGGCCGGTACGACGGCCAACAACAACACCCGGGTGGCCGACGCGATCTACTTCGTCGTCACGTCACCCGAATTCGCGCTGCAGCGCTGAGGCAGGCAACCATGAACATTCAACGACGCAAGTTCCTGCGCGCCGCGGCAGCGGGTGGAGTCGCCTACGCCTTCGGACGTACGCCGGGCACGGTCTACGCGCAGATGAGCGGGGGCGGCGGATTTGCGGACTACAAGGCGATGGTCTGCCTGTTCCTGTTCGGCGGCAACGATTCGTGGAACATGGTCGTGCCGACGAGTACGGCGGAGTACGACGCCTACTCGACCGCGCGCGGTGGCCCGCTCGGCACCGGCTCCGGTCTCGCCGTGCCGCAGGCCTCGCTGCTGCCGCTGACGCTGCAGACACCGGATCCGAATGGCGCGACCTATGGCATGCATCCGAGCATGGTCGGCATGCAGCAGCTGTTCAACGCGGGCAATGCTGCCGTCGTCGCGAACGTGGGTCCGCTGATCACCCCGACGACCAAGGCGCAGTACCAGACCGCGGCAACGACCGGACACGCGCTGCCACCGCAGCTGTTCTCGCACAACGACCAGCAGGACCAGTGGCACAGCCTGCGCGGCCGCGCGATCGTGAAATCCGGCTGGGCGGGTCGCATCGCGGATGTGCTGAACGCGGACGTCAGCGCGCAGCAGCTGCCGCTGAATGTCTCGCTGGCCGGTCAGACTTTCTTCCAGGCGGGCGAGATCGCGACTCCGTATGTGATGGGCGCCGCAGGCGCGAATACGTTCGCCGGCTTCGGCACGGCGGGCACGAATCTCGCGCGCCGCACGGCATTCGAGGCGATCGCGAACGCGAGCTACGGTACAGTGTACGAACGAGGCTACGCAGCCGTGCAGCGACGTGCCGTGCAGTATGCGGATCGTGTCAATGGTGCCATCACGGCTGCGCGGGACTTCACGGCGTTGCCGAATGCCGGCGTGACGCTGTCACCGCTGGCCACGCAGCTGCGCACGGTTGCGAAACTGATCGACGTGCGCAGCCGGCTTGCGATGTCACGGCAGGTCTTTTTCGTCTCCACGGGCGGCTTCGATACGCACGACGACCTCGCGGCGGATCAGCCGGGTCTGCTCGGCAACGTCAGCGCGTCGATCAAGTCGTTCTACGATGCGCTGACCGAGATCGGCATGCAGGGCAGCGTCACGCTGTTCACGCAGTCGGATTTCGGCCGCACGCTGACGTCGAACGGAGATGGCTCGGATCACGCCTGGGGCGGCGTGCAGCTGGTCGTCGGTGGCGCCGTGCGTGGCCAGAACCTGTACGGCCGCTATCCGCAGCTGACGATCAACGGACCGGATGACGTCGGCGGTGGCCGGATGATCCCGTCGGTGTCGTCGGATCAGTACGCGGCGACGATCGCCCGTTGGTTCGGCGTCAACGACACGAATCTGCCGCTGGTCGCGCCGAGCATCGGAAACTTTGCGCAGCGGGATCTCGGCTTCCTGGCCTGACGGGCCGTTTGAGCGGCGCCAGGAAGACATCCGAATACAGCAGCCGGATCGCGCGCCGCGCCACGACGAGCTCACGCGGGCGGAGTCCCGATTCGAGGCTGAGCGAATGCAGGAATTCGTGCAGCGCATGTTCGCCGCTGCTCGCAGCAAGACGCTGGGCATTCTGCGGTCGATTATGAAAGCGCAGGAAGGCTTCGATATACCCGAGGTACAGGGCCTGCGTGCGGATGTCGAGCCGCCGACCGCGCATCCGGTCAACCGCGATACTCATGATGCCCCTGCCAGATTTCTTCGTCACGACACTCCCCACGCGCCAACGCGGCGCGCAAGGTAACGATCCGAAGCTGAACAGCGCCTGAAAGCGGCCGAAGGGGGCTCGCGGGGCTCAGTCCTGGCGGACCACCGCGCCGCGCGCCATCACGAAGCGCACCCGCTCCGTCGCGCGGATGTCGTCGAGCGGATTGCCCTCGAGCGCGATGATGTCGGCGCTCTTGCCCACGGCCAGCGTGCCGATCTCGTTCGGCAGTCCGAGCAGCTCGGCCGCATTGACCGTCGCGCTGACCAGCGCTTCACGCGGCGAGAGGCCGCCGTACTGCACCAGCAGCGCGAACTCGTTTGCATTGACGCCGTGACGGTAGACGCCCGCATCCGTGCCGAAGGCGATCTTCACGCCGAGCCGATGCGCGATCAGCGTGGACTTGCCGAGTTCGGCGAGGCGCAGCTTCGCCTTCTCCTCGACCTGCGGCGCGTAGAAGCCGGTACCGATCCGTTCGCGATAGGCCTGGCTGGTCGACAGGGTCGGCACGAGCCAGGTGCCGCGCTCCTTCATTGCGCGCATCGAGGCCTCGTCACCGAAGCCAGCATGCTCGACCGAATCGAAGCCGGCGCGCGCCGCAGCTTCGACGCCGCGTGCGCCATGCGCATGCGCCGCGGTGCGCAGCCCGAGGAGCTTCGCGGCCTGCACGATGGCATTGAGCTCGGCATCGGTGAAATGCTGGTCGAAACCGCGCGACTGCAGCGACAGCACACCGCCAGTCACCGTCACCTTGATCACGTCGGCGCCATCGTGCGACAGCTCGCGCACGACGCGAGCGCAGTCGTCGGCACCGCTGCAGGTGTTGCCGGCGCCCGTCGCTGCACTCAGCGTCGCATTGACGTCCGGCCGGAAGCCGGAGACGTCCCCATGTCCGCCCGGAATCGAGATTGCAGGGCCGGAGGCCAGGATGCGCGGCCCCGGCGCGAGTCCATCGCGGACCGCATCGCGTACGGCGAACATCGTCAGGCGCGAAGAGCCGAGATCGCGGACCGTCGTGAAGCCGGCGCGCACGGTGCGCCCTGCATTGTCCAGGCCGATGGCCACGTCGTATTCATTCGTGCGCGCCGCGCTGCGCCACCAGGGCGTGCCGTAGGCCGTGGTCAGATGCACGTGGCTGTCGATGAAGCCGGGCAGCACGGTGCGATCGCCCAGGTCCAGCTCGCGCACTGCCTCACCGGCGGCGGGCGTGGTCGTGGGCCTGGCGTCACGTCCCGAAAGAATCTCGACGATGCGGCCATCCCGGATGACCAGCGTCGTCGGGCCGCGCGGCGCTTCGCGCGGATCTGTGATGACGCGGCCGGCACGCAGCACCGTGATGTCGGCGTGAGCCGGTAGCAGCAGTGCGAAGCCGAGGGTGCAGGCGATCGCGATCCTCGCGGGCAGAGCAGGGCGTCCGTGCATGTAACGAGGCCTCCGAAGAACGTGCAGTGTTTGGTAGATTATCGCGCCTCGGCAATCCACGGAGAACAACATGCCCCTCGGCAAGCGCCTGCTGGCGGAATTCATCGGAACCTACTGGCTGGTGCTGGGAGGCTGCGGCAGCGCTGTGCTGGCGGCGGCGTTTCCGGAGGTCGGCATCGGCCTCGTCGGCGTGTCCTTCGCGTTCGGCCTCACGGTGCTGACGATGGCCTATGCCATCGGCCACATCTCGGGTTGTCACCTGAATCCGGCCGTATCGCTCGGGCTCGTCGTCGGCGGACGCTTTGCCGCGAAGGATCTGGTGCCGTACGTGCTGGTGCAGGTGATCGGTGCGATCGCTGCGGCCGCGACACTGCTGTACATCGCGAGCGGCAAGCCCGGCTTCGAGCTTGCGTCGGGACTCGCCTCGAACGGCTACGGCCAGCATTCGCCCGGCGGCTATTCAATGCTGTCCGGCCTCGTCACCGAAGTGGTGATGACGGCGATGTTCCTGCTGATCATCCTCGGCGCGACGGACAAACGCGCGCCGGCGGGCTTCGCGCCGATCCCGATCGGCCTCGGCCTCACGCTGATCCACCTGATCAGCATTCCGGTCACGAACACCTCGGTGAATCCGGCGCGCAGCACGGGTCCGGCCGTGCTGGTCGGCGACTGGGCGATCTCGCAGCTGTGGCTGTTCTGGGTCGCGCCGCTCGCGGGTGCCGTGATCGCCGGCCTCTTCTATCGCTATCTGTTCAGCGACAGCGAGGTCGGTTGATCCGCGGCGCCACGGCTAGAGAATGTAGCGGCTGACATCCTCGTCGCGCGCGAGCGCGCCGAGATGTCCTTCGACATACGCCGCATCGACGCTCAGCGTCGTGCCGGCGCGATCCGCTGCATCGAAGGACACGACCTCCAGCAGCCGCTCCATCACCGTGTGCAGCCGACGGGCGCCGATGTTCTCGGTGCGCTCGTTCACGTGGAATGCGATCTCGGCGATCTTGCGCACGCCATCGGCGGTGAACTGCACGGTGAGACCCTCGGTGGCGAGCAGCGCGATGTATTGCGTCGTCAGCGAGGCATCCGGCTCCGTCAGGATGCGGACGAAGTCTTCGACTTCGAGCGGGGCCAGCTCGACGCGGATCGGGAAGCGGCCCTGCAGTTCCGGGATCAGGTCCGAGGGCTTGGCGATGTGGAATGCGCCGGATGCGATGAACAGCACGTGATCGGTCTTCAGCGTGCCGTACTTCGTCGAGACGGTGCTGCCCTCGACCAGCGGCAGCAGATCGCGCTGCACGCCTTCGCGTGACACGTCCGCGCCGTAGCTTTCCTGGCGGCGGCACACCTTGTCGATCTCGTCGATGAACACGATGCCGTTCTGCTCCGCGTTGACGAGCGCGCGGGCGCGCAGCTCCTCTTCGTTGATCAGCTTCGCGGCCTCTTCCTCGACCATCAGCTTCAGCGCTTCCCTGACCTTCACCTTGCGCGGCTTGCTGCGGCCCGCGCCCAGGTTCTGGAACATCGACTGCAACTGCTGCTGCATCTCTTCCATGCCCGGCGGCGCCATGATCTCCATGCCGGCCGGCAACGCGCGCACGTCGATCTCGATCTCGCGATCGTCGAGCTGCTTCTCGCGCAGCATCTTGCGGAATTTCTGCCGCGTTTCCGCATCGCGCGGTTCGGAGGGTTCGTCCGTCGAGAAGCCGAGCTTGCGCGGTCTCGGCAGCAGCGCATCGAGCACACGTTCTTCAGCGGCTTCCTCGGCGCGCGGGCGTACCTCGGCGATCGCTTCGTCGCGCGTCATCTTGACGGCCACGTCGGCCAGATCCTTGACGATGGACTCGACGTCGCGGCCGACATAGCCGACTTCGGTGAACTTGGTCGCTTCGACCTTCACGAACGGTGCGCGCGCCAGCTTCGCGAGGCGGCGCGCGATCTCGGTCTTGCCGCAACCTGTCGGGCCGATCATCAGGATGTTCTTCGGTGTGACTTCCTGGCGCAGTGACTCCGGCACCTGCATGCGGCGCCAGCGGTTGCGCAGCGCGATCGCGACGGCCCGTTTCGCGTCGTTCTGGCCGACGATGTGCTTGTCGAGCTCCGCGACGATCTCCTTCGGCGTCAATGCGCGAGCCGGGTTCATGCGACCCCCGTGGCAGGCAGCGACTCGATGGTCAGGTTGCGGTTGGTGTAGATGCAGACGTCGGCCGCGATGTTCAGCGAGCGCTCGACGATGCTGCGCGCATCGAGTTCGGTGTTCTCGAGCAGCGCGCGTGCCGCGGACTGCGCGAACGGACCGCCGGAGCCGATCGCGACGAGATCATGCTCGGGCTCGATCACGTCACCGTTGCCGGAGATCACGAACAGCTTGGTCGGATCGCCGACCAGCAGCAGTGCCTCGAGCCGGCGCAGGTAACGATCGGAGCGCCAGTCCTTGGCGAGTTCGATCGCCGCGCGCGTCAGGTTGCCGTACTTTTCGAGCTTGCCCTCGAAGCGTTCGAACAGCGTGAAGGCGTCGGCCGTGCCGCCGGCGAAGCCACCGATCACGCGGCCCGCGCCGAGCAGGCGCACCTTGCGCGCGTTGCCCTTCATCACGGTATTGCCGAGCGTGACCTGGCCATCGCCGCCAATGACGACGACGCCGTTGCGACGCACGCCGAGGATCGTCGTGCCGTGGGGATTGAAAGCTTCAGACATGGGGGATATCGCTACCGCTTCCTGCGGGCCCGGGGATGGGCCTTGTCGTAGATGCGGGCCAGGTGCTGGAAATCAAGGTGGGTGTAGACCTGGGTCGTGCCGATGTCGGCGTGCCCCAGCAACTCCTGCACGCCGCGAAGATCCTGACTGGATTCAAGGAGATGCGTCGCGAACGAGTGCCGGAACAGGTGCGGGTGCACGTGCACGGGCAGCCCCTGGCGGCGGGCCCAGTAGGCCACGCGTTGCTGGATCGCCCGCTGGCCGAGACGCCGGCCGGTCTGGCCGACGAACAACGCGGTTTCCTCGATGCCGGCCAGTGTCGCGCGCTCGCGCTGCCAGCGGGCCAGTGCCTCACGCGCCATCCGGCCGACCGGCACGATGCGCGTGCGGCGACCCTTGCCCGTCACGCGCACGGTCTCGTCGCGCAGATCCACGTCGCCCTGGTCCAGCGAGACGAGCTCGCTCAATCGCAGGCCCGACGAATAGAACAGCTCCATCAGCGCACGATCGCGGATCGCGAGCGCATCCTCGGCCGGAATCTCGAGCAGGCGTCCGATCTGGTCGGCATCGAGCGTGTCCGGCAGGCGTCGTGCGGCCTTCGGGGCGCGGATGTCGATCGCCGGATTCGACTTCAGCGCGCCTTCGCGGATCAGGAAATGGAAAAACGTACGGATCGCCGACAGCAGCCGCTGCACGCTGCGTGGCCCGAGACCGCCGGCGTGGCTGCGCGCCGCGAGCACGCGCACATGCTGGCTGTCGACGCAGCTCCAGTCCGCGAGCTTTTCGGTATCGCAGTAGGCGACCAGTCTGACCAGATCCTGGGCGTAGGCGCTGGCGGTGTGCGCCGACAGCCTGCGTTCACTGCCGAGGTGGCGCTGGAAGCGCGCGAGCCATTCGAGGGACTCGGGCGTCATCACGGCCACCGCGTCGGGTTCATCGATATCGCTGGATCGAATCGGCGATCAGTTCGCCCATGCGCGCGAGGAATTCGGTGCTCATGCCAGGATGGAAACGGTTCGGATCATTGCTGCCGACGGCGAGCAGGCCGAACGGCGTGACGGTGCCCGCCGCCTTGCCCGCCGCAGTGGTGGCCGACAGCGGCACCATCGCAACGGAGCCGATGCCGGCCGCATCGTTGCCGAACAGGAAATCGCGCTGCGTGTCGCGAACCTGGCCGCAGCGAGGCTTGCCGCTCTCGAACAGGGTTTCGAAGGTCTTCAGTGCCGCGTCATCCGCGGCGGCGGTCCGCAGGAAGCGCTCCGGCACACCCTCGCGCTTCGCGGCATCGACGCTGCCGATCAGCAGCAGCCGCGAATTGAACGCGTCGAAGTCCTCGCGCATCGAGGCCTCCACTTCGACCAACGTTGCGGCGAGCGTGGTGGCCGCGAGCAGCCGGCGCGTCAGCCGATGGATCTTGTCGGCGAGCTGATCGTTCGCGCGTGCCACGCGCACGAACTCGGCGAGTTTGGTTTCGACGCCGGTGTGCCGTTCGCGCAGCACTTCCACCTGCCGCTCCACCAGTGAGACCGCCGAGCCACGCACATGCGGCAGCTTCAGCTTGGCCAGCGCGTTCGGGTGGCGTTCGAAGAACTCCGGATGCTTGTCGAGATAGTCGGCGAGCTGTGCTTCGTCGACAGGGGGTACGGCAGCGCCACGGGCGGTTGACGATGTCATGATCTGGTAGCGACCTCTGGGTGTGCGAATTCAGCCAAATCGACCTGGCCCTCGAAGGCCACGACGGCGGGACCTTCCAGCCACAGCGGCTCGCCGGGCCCCGCCCAGCGAACCTCGAGCTCTCCGCCCGGCAACTGCACCTTGACGTGCGCAGCGAGTCTGCCAGCTTTGCGGCCGACTGCAACCGCGGCGCAGGTGCCGGTGCCACAGGCCTGCGTCTCGCCGACGCCGCGTTCGAAGACGCGCAGCCGGATGTGGGTGTCGTCGACGATCTGCATGAAGCCGACGTTGACGCGTTTCGGGAAGGCGGCGTGACGCTCGAGTGCCGCGCCCAGCGTGGCCACCGGTGCCGATGCGACGTTCGCGACGGCCAACACCGCATGCGGATTGCCCATCGAGACGGCACCGAACTCGACGTGCTCACCGGCCACCTCGAGTGAATACTGATCCGCGGCGGGCAACGTCAGCGGCAGCGCGGCCGGATCGAAATCCGGCACGCCCATGTTTACGGCCATGCGTCCACCCTGGGTGGCCGTCGCGGTGATCAGGCCGGCCGGACTGTCGAGTCGGATCTCCGCCGAGCCCGCGCGTCCCTGGCGGCGCAGCAGATCGGCGACGCAGCGCACGCCGTTGCCGCACTGCTCGACCTCGCTGCCATCGCTGTTGAAGATGCGGTAATAGGCGAGCGTGTCGGCACGACGCGGCGGCATCAGTACCAGCGCCTGGTCGAAGCCGATGCCGGTGTGCCGGTCGCCGAGGGCCCGGAACTGCGCCGCGCTCGGCAGCGCGCGTTCATCGGCGACTTCGAAGATGATGAAGTCGTTGCCGAGGCCATGCATTTTCGTGAAGCCGATGCGCATGTGCGTGTCAGTGCGATCCCGTGCGTGGCAGGCCGGCGCGATCGCGCCAGATGCAGCGATCCATGATGGTCAGGATGCCGGCGTCGCGGGCGCGTGATGCGGCGGCCGGGTCGACCACGCCGTCCTGCAGCCACAGCGCCGGCAACGCGAGACGGATGCAGTCATCGACGATGGCCGACACATGCTCGGGACGCCGGAACACATCGACGATATCCACGCTCTCGTCCGGTGCGAGCACGTCGCCGAGGTGATCGAGGTCCGGCACGCTGCGTTCGCCGAGTACCACCGGCGCGCCGGGCGTCACCGGGATGATGCGATAGCCGAGCCGTTGCATCGCCTTCGCCACGCCATGACTCGGACGCGACGGATCATTCGACAGGCCGACGACGGCGATGATGCGCGCGCGCTGCAGCAGCGCGGCGATTGTCTCGGCGTCGGGGTTGTGAAACATTGGCATATTCTACTTGAGGTCAGCATGTTTTCGGTCCGCATCGAACCCCATGGCCGCGAGATTCATGTGCGCGCGGACCAGAACGTGCTCGAGGCGGCACTGACGGCGGGCCTGAACCTGCCGCACAGCTGCAAGTCGGGTCACTGCAGTTCCTGTCGAGCGACACTGCTGCGCGGCGAGTTCCACTATCCGCGCGGCCAGCCGCTCGGTCTCACTGCGGCCGAGGCGGCGGCGGGGCGCGTACTGCTGTGCCAGGCGCAGCCGCGCTCGGACATGGTCGTCGAGACGCGTCTGATCGCACGCGCCACCGAAGCCGAGATCAAGACGCTTCCCTGCCGCATCGAGCGACGGACCCTGCTCGCGCCGGACGTCCTGCAGGTGATGCTGCGCCTGCCGGCGGTCGAGTCGCTCGAGTTCCGTGCGGGTCAGTATCTCGATGTGCTGCTCGATGATGATCGGCGCCGCAGTTTCTCGATCGCGAGTCCACCGCATGACAGCCGGCCGCTCGAACTGCACGTGCGCCGCGCGCCGGGCGGGCGCTTCACGGGCAGGCTGTTCGATGAGCTGAAGACGGGATCGCTGCTGCGCGTCGAAGGTCCGATCGGCCAGTTCGCGTATCAGTCGGACGCGCGACCGCTGTTGCTGGTGGCGGGAGGAACCGGCTTCGCGCCGATCAAGAGCATCCTGCGGCACGTGCTCGAGGCGGGCAGCGAGGTTGATCAAGCGCGCCCGGTGACGCTGTACTGGGGCGGACGGCAGTCGATCGATCTGTACGAGGATGCGCTGCTGCAGCGCTGGGCGGCAGAACATCCGCGCTTTCGCTACGTCGGCGTGCTGTCCGAGTCGACGACGGCCGCGGTGTCACACCATCGGCTCGGCTGGGTGCATGAGGCGGTGCTGCGCGAGTACGCGGAGCTGCCGCAATGCGACGCCTGGGTGGCGGGTCCGCCCGGATTGATCGATGCGGCGCGCAGCGCGTTCACCGCGGCCGGGCTGGCCGAGGAGCGGCTGCGTTTCGATTCGTTCGATTACGCGCCGGCCTGACAGGCCGTGCGCTGAACGCGCTGCGTGCGCGCGATGGCGGCGGTGTAGGTCATCACCATCGCATCCGGCAGGATCTGTGACAGACCGATCGCGTGACGATGCAGGTATTCCGCCATCGCCAGCGACATCTGCTTCAGTTCGGCGAGCCAGGTGACATCGTCGGCCGTGGCATCGGCCCCCGCATCGGACAGGTGCGGCAGCAGGGCCGTCGCGATCGCGAGCTGCAGCGCCAGCCGGTCGCGATCCTGACGCAGCAGGTCGTAGGCGGCGGGCAGACTGCGGGCCACACCCAGGATGTGGCCGTATTCGCGTTCGACCAGCAGTGCGACATGCAGCGGCAGTTCGCCGCTGACACCGCGCATGCCGCGATAGTCATGCGTCGGGAACAGCACTTCGAGCGGCGCCCAGGCGCGGGTCAGTTCGCAGATCCAGCGGCGGTTGGCGGCGCCGCAGCGCGGATGCGACAGCACGGCTTCGACGCGCGCGAGCGTGGTGCTGCGCAGGGCGGCATCGGGCGCGATGCTGCGGCGGGCTGCTTCGGGCTGGGAGGCGGAGGCGATCCAGGCATCGAACTCGGAACGCGCCACTTCACGCGCACGCACCGAATCGGGAATTTCTTGCTGCACCATTCCGGGACCTCTCCTTCGCCGTCGGTGCATCACACCGGTATTCGCCGGCCGGCGCGGTGAAGGGGGTCACAGGGCGTCGCAGGCTGCGGCAAATTCTTACCGCAATAGGTCAAATCGATCCGTGCGCTGGCGCGCTCAGATCCGGAAACGGTCGCGCAGCTCCGAAGCCATGCGACGACTGACCGCGAGGCGATCGTCGCAACCGCGCAGGCGCACGAAGCACTGGCCATCCGGATCGCGCTCGATGGCTGTCATGCGTGCCACATTGACCAGCGTGTTGCGATGGATTCGCACCAGCGCCGCGCCGAACTCGTCTTCGAGCGATTTCAGGCTGTCCTCGATCAGTTCTTCGCCGCCCTCGTGGCGCACGGTCGTGTATTTCTGGTCGGCCTGGAAGAACAGCACGCTGTCGACCGGCACGAGTCGCGTGCCGTCGCGATGCCGCACGGCGATGTGCGTGCGCCGCTCGATGTAGCGTGCGGCCAGCGCGGCCTGGGCGAGCTGCGGGCGCGTCAGTCGGCCGGCCTGCGCGATCGCGGCGGCCAGCTTTTCGCGGCGGATCGGCTTCAGCAGATAGGCCACAGCCTGGGTCTCGAACGCGTTCAGCGCGTACTCGTCGAAGGCGGTCGTGAAGATCACGGCAGGCGGTTCAGGCAGATCCGCGAGTCGCTGCGCCACCTGCAGGCCATCGAGTCCCGGCATGCGCACATCGAGCAGCACGATGTCCGGCGTCAGCCGCAGCGCGGCATCCAGCGCTTCCTCGCCGTTGGTCGCTTCACCGATGAAGTTCGCGTCGGCGATCTCGGCCACCAGCGCGCGCAGTCGCTCGCGGGCCGGCGCTTCATCATCGACGATCAGGACGCGCTGCTGTGCCATGGACGTGGTTCAGCCCTGCCGGGTGTAGGGAAAGCGTAGCGTGACGATGTACTCGTCGTCGAAGCGGCCCGCCTTGATCGTCGCGCGCGCGCCATAGACGAGCTGCAGTCGTTCGCGGATGTTGGCCAGTGCGAGACGATTGCCGTCGCGAACCACGGCACCCGCAGGCATCGGGTTGCGCACGACGATGGTGATCAGGTCGCCATGCAATTCACCGGTGACCGTGACCGTGCCGCCTTCGGGCCGCGGTTCGATGCCGTGGTAGATCGCGTTTTCCAGCAGCGGCTGGATCACGAGACTCGGCACGATGGCATCGCGGGGCAGGACATCGAGCTTCCAGTCCACGCGCAGCCGATCGCCGATGCGCAGCTTCTCGATGCGCTCGTAGGTCGTGGCGACTTCCAGCTCGTCCTTCAGCGAAATCTGCGTGCGTTTGTCGGAGAGGTTCGCGCGGAACAGGTCCGCGAGATCCTGCACGGCTTCTTCGGCGCGGGCCGGATCGCTGCGGGTCAGCGAGGCGATCGTGTTCATGCTGTTGAACAGGAAGTGTGGGCGGATCCGCGCCTGCAGCGCATGCACACGTGCCTGCGCCTGCATCTCGATGTTGCGACGCCATTCATGCGTCACATAGAAATAACGCAGCGTGACGCCGGTGATGATCAGCGCGATACCGACGTTGCGCACGAGAAAGGGCACCAGCGACTGCGGAAACAGCGCGCCGAGCGCGTCGGAGCCTATGGTCTGGCTCTGGCCGAGCTGGAAGGTGATCAGCGAGATCAGCGCGACCAGCACCGCCATCACGCCGGCCACGATCGCCGAGCTGGTCGCCGCCGTCGTCGACGCGAGCCGGTGCCGCAGCACGCACAGCAGTCCCGCGGCCGTCAGGCCGATCCACAGCAGGAACATCGAGGTGCGCGCCAGATCCGTCCAGAAGCCGAGCGGCCCGTTGCCGCGCGCCAGCGTCAGCGTCAGCGCCGTCAGTTCGACGATCAGCACGACCGCGAGCACCGCGCGCGGTGCGCAGAAATCCGGCAGGTACAGCGAGGGGGCCGGCGCGCTCGCTGCATTCCGGCTCATGGATCGAACAGCTCTTGCTTGAGCCGGTAGACGGCGGAGATGTCCTCGTCGCCGTGGCCGCGGGCGATCAGTTCGGCGTATTCCGCCAGCATGCTGTCGACCACCGGCAGCGCGACGCCGAGGCTCGCCGCCATGTCGCGGCAGATCCGCAGGTCCTTCTCGTGCAGACGCACGCGGAAGCCCGCGGGATACGCGCCGCGGATCATGTTCGGCGCGCGGTTCACGAAGTACCAGGATGAGCCCGCGCCCTTGCCGAGCGTTTCGACGAGCGGTTCGAGCGGCAGGCCCTGCGCGCGCGCGAAGGCCATCGCTTCGGCGACCGCACGGATGATGCCGGCGCACATGATCTGGTTCGTGGCCTTGGCCGCCTGACCCGCGCCGGAGACACCGAAGTGCGTGATCGTGCGACCCATCGCCGCAAGCAGTGGCTGCGCCCGTGCGAACGCGGCTGCATCGCCGCCGCACATGATCGCGAGCGTGCCGGCTTTCGCGCCCTCGACGCCGCCGCTGACCGGGCAGTCGAGGAAGTCGATGCCGCGCGGCGCGAGGCGTGCCGCCGCCGCGCGCGCCGTGTCGGCGCTGACGGTCGAGCAGTCGATCACCAGTGTGCCGCGCGCCAGATGCGGGCCGATCGCGTCGACGAGTTCGAGCACGTCCGCGTCCGCAGAGACGCACAGCACCACGGCGTCGAGCGGGGTCGCGCCGATCATCTCGAGCGAAGCCAGGGCTGGGCAGCCGAGTTCGATCGCGAGCGCAGTGGCCTTCGTCGTCGTCCGGTTCCAGACCGTTGCGAGCAGGCCGGCCTTGTGAAGATTGCGGGCCATCGGCTCGCCCATGGCGCCGAGGCCGAGAAACGCAGCGTTCATGTGAGGGCGGGGTGCGGTAACGGCGGGCAGCCGCGGTTCAGCGCGCGGCGGAGCCGCAGGCGGTGTCGCGTGCGTTGCGCGCTTCGACGCGCGCCACGGACAGCTCGGCCTCGCTCAGGTAGACGCGCTCGCCGTTCGGACCATTCTTGAAAAGGCGCCGCGCTTCGATCGATTTCTCGTAGCGCTCGGTGGCCTGCTTGCACTGTTCGGTCTGCTTCTTCGCCACGTCCTGCTGGACGGCGCGCGCGGTGGCTTCTTCCCGCAGACGCGCGGTGGCCGCGGAGACCGGTGGCGTGAAACCGGGTGAGCTGACGGCCGTCGTCGCGGCGGCGTTCGAGCCGTCTTCGCCGACGGTGCGTGACTGGCCGCTGCGGCGCACGAGCACCGCGCCTTCCATCGGCACGTCGCTGCACTGCAGGCTCTTGTTGACGGTGCGGCAGTAGACGTCGGCCGCCCCGGCGACGGGCGTGATGCCGGCGACCGCGACGAGGGCCAGCGCAGCAGCAGCGATAGAGCGCATCAGGATGGCGGTGTTCATAGGGGCTCTCCAGTCGACATTATGGCGGCAGCGCCATGCCCAGAAATCTGAACCCCGTCACATTGGCGGCTCGCCGTCCGTCTGGCAAGGGTCTGCGGCGGCGGCCGCGCCGCCCAAGAAAAAGGGCGAGCCACCCGAAGGTGACCCGCCCTGCACGGATCGGGAGATTGAGGGGGGACCCGATCAGTTCGAGTAGGCGCGCTCGCCGTGTTCGTTGGTGTCGAGGCCTTCGCGTTCCTGTTCCTCAGGAACCCGCAGCCCGACGATGAGATCTGCAACCTTGAAGGCGATGAAGGCGGAGACCGCCGACCACACCACCGTGACGCCGACGGCCTTCGCCTGGATCAGCACCTGCGTGGCGATCGGGTTCGAGCCCATCGCGACCGTGACCCAGTCCGTGACCAGGCCCGGGCCGCCGAGATCGGTCGTGTTGAACACGCCCGTCAGCAGCGCGCCGAGGATGCCGCCGATGCCATGCACGCCGAACACGTCCAGCGTGTCGTCGGCCTTCAGCAGCTTCTTGAGGCCCGTGACGCCCCAGAGGCAGACGAGGCCGGCAGCGAGACCGATGATCAGCGCGCCCATCATGCCGACGTTGCCGGCGGCGGGCGTGATCGCGACGAGACCCGCGACTGCACCCGAGGCGGCACCCAGCATCGACGGATGGCCCTTCAGCACCCATTCCGCCAGCGTCCACGCCATCACCGCACCGGCGGTGGCGAGGAAGGTGTTCAGGAACGCGAGCGCGGCGAAGTTGCCGGCTTCCAGCGCGGAGCCCGCGTTGAAGCCGAACCAGCCGACCCACAGCAGCGAGGCACCGACCATCGTCAGCACGAGGTTGTGCGGCGGCATCGGCTCCTTGCCGTAGCCCGTGCGCTTGCCGACCATGTAGGCACCGACGAGACCGGCGACACCGGCGTTGATGTGCACCACGGTGCCACCGGCGAAGTCCAGCGCGCCCCACTGCCACAGCAGTCCGGCCTTGCTGGTCATGTCCGCAGCCACTTCAGCCGAGCTGTAGGCGTCCGGACCCATCCAGTACCAGACCATGTGCGCGATCGGCAGGTAGCTGATCGTGAACCAGATCACCATGAAGATCAGCACGGCCGAGAAGCGCATGCGTTCGGCAAATGCGCCGACGATCAGGCAGCAGGTGATGCCGGCGAACGTGGCCTGGAAAGCCGCGAACACGATCTCGGGGATGTACACGCCCTTGCTGAACGTCGCGGCCATCGCGAACGTGCCGGCCGCCGGATCCCAGATGCCGTTGAGGAACAGGCGATCGAAGCCACCGATGAATGCGCTGCCTTCCGTGAAGGCGAGCGAGTAACCGTACAGGCACCACAGCACCACGATCAGCGAGAAGCCGACCATGACCTGCATCAGGACCGACAGCATGTTCTTCGAGCGGACCAGGCCGCCGTAGAACAACGCGAGTCCCGGCACCGTCATCATGATGACGAGAAGAGTGGACACCAGCATCCAGGCGGTATCGCCCTTGTCCGGTACGGGCGCGTCCGCTGCCCAGCTCATCGCCGGCAACAAGGCCAGCGCAATGGCCAGCAGGCCCGCCATGACGGCACGCACCGAGAGGTGGCGCCAGTTCTGCATCGTCATCGTCTTGATCATTGTCACTGCTCCCTTCTACAGATTCGGAGTTCTTATGGAGGTCAGGCCGCGGCCGCGCCGAATTCACCGGTGCGGATGCGGATCGCCTGTTCGAGCTCCGTTACAAAAATCTTGCCGTCCCCGACCTTGCCCGTGCGCGCGACGTTCGCGATGGCTTCGACGACCGGATCGACGATCGATTCATCGACCGCGATCTCGATCCGCGTCTTCGGCACGAAGTCCACGCGGTACTCCGCACCGCGGTAGTACTCGGCGTGACCCTTCTGCCGGCCGTAGCCCTGCACTTCGGTCACTGTCATCCCCTGTACCCCGAGCTTGGCGACGGCCATCTCGAGATCGTCGAGTTTGTAGGGACGTACGATGGCGGTGATCAGCTTCATGTCCCGCCCCGCATTTCTCGCCCCTTTGACCCGATTCGCGCGATGCGCCACTTGGCGGCCCCGCGTATGCTTCGACTTCGATTCCGCTTCGGTCATTGCAGCTTCCATGCCATGGGTCTCCCGAGGCCAAGTGCATGAAAATGCGGCGCAGCGGGGTCGAGGCTGCACCGTTTTGGCGCTCGCTCCGCACCGCTTGCAACAATGCGGGGCAGGGCACTCACAGGAGAAACACATGAGTTCATCCGGCAACGGCCCTTCGGGCGACAGCTTCCGCGAACGCTTCCGCATCGACGACATCGCGCGGCGCCTGTCGGAGAGCGTGCCGCCGTCGGTGCGTGCGCTGCAGGCGGATCTCGAGAACAATTTCCGCGCGGTGCTGCGTGCGAATCTCGGCAAGCTGGATCTGGTCGCACGGGATGAGTTCGAGGCCCAGGCCCGCGTGCTCGAACGCACTCGCGCCCGGCTCGAAGCGCTCGAGGCGCGGCTCGCCGAGTTCGAGCGACTCGCCGCGGCAGACAAGCGCGCCGGCTGATCACGGTCGCGCGGTGTCATGGCACTCGCGCAGTTGCGCAGCCGCGCGCAGATCGGCCTGTCCGCGCCGCCCGTAGAGGTCGAGGTTCACCTCGGCAGCGGGCTGCCGGTCTTCACGATCGTCGGTCTGCCCGCGGCCGCCGTTCGCGAGAGCAAGGAGCGCGTGCGCGCCGCGCTGGTCAACAGCGGCTTCGAGTTTCCGGCCGGGCGCATCACGGTCAATCTCGCGCCAGCGGATCTGCCGAAGGACGGCGGCCGGTTCGATCTCGCCATCGCGATCGGCATCCTGGTGGCATCGGGTCAGCTGGCCGCCACGCCTGCGGTGCTGCAGGGGCTGGAGCTGTACGGCGAACTCGCACTGACCGGCGAACGGCGCACCGTGCCCGGCCTGCTGCTTGCGGCACGTCAGGCGGAACTCGCCGGCCACCGGCTGGTCGTTCCTGCGGAGGGCGCGGGTCAGTTCGCCTGGCTACCCGCCGCGACGGCGCGGGCCGCCAACAACCTGCTCGAAGTTTGTGCCGCGCTGGCCGGCGATATCGCGCTGCCGGGCGTCGGGGTCTCGAAGGCTGCGCCAGAGGCCGAGGCCGGCAGCTCGTTAAATTGTCCCAATGAAGCAACATTGGACGACATTTGCGGCCAAACTGAAGCAAAAAGAGCATTGATCGTCGCCGCGGCGGGTCGGCACAGCCTGCTGCTGGTCGGGCCGCCTGGCTGCGGCAAATCGATGCTCGCGCAGCGGCTGCCGGCCCTGCTGCCCGACCTGGCTGAGCCGGAAGCGATCGAGGTCGCCTCGATCGCCTCAGCCAGCGGCCGCGTCGGTATCGGTGCGTGTAGCGGCATGGGTAGCGGTCTCGGGGCCGCGCCGCGCCGGCCATTTCGCGCCCCGCACCACACGGCCTCGGCCCATGCCATCGTGGGCGGCGGCGCCCGCGCGAGGCCGGGTGAGATCACGCTGGCCCATCAAGGCGTACTGTTCCTGGACGAGCTGCCCGAGTTCGACCGGCGCGTTCTCGAGGCGCTGCGTGAACCGCTGGAATCCGGCGTCGTATCCGTCTCCCGCGCGAACCTCCAGGCGGAATATCCGGCCCGCTTCCAACTGGTCGCGGCGATGAATCCCTGTCCCTGCGGTCACTTTGGCGATTCCGCCGTGGCCTGCCGTTGCCCGGCGAAGGCGCTGGACCAGTACCGTGCGCGGTTGTCCGGTCCACTGCTCGATCGCCTGGATCTGCGCGTCACGCTGCGCAGCGTCGGCGAGGCCGAAATCGAAGCCCACCGGCACGCGCCGCGTGCCCTGCAGGACGAGGCGCGGCGCAAGATCGCGGCGGCCCGAGAATGTCAGTGGCGGCGTGGTCGGCTCAATGCAGAACTGTCGGCCGCGGAGCTCGACGAGTTCGCGCGGCCGACGCCGGCTGCGCTTCAGGTGCTGGCGATGGCGCGGCAGCGCATGGGCCTGTCGCTGCGCGGTACGCATCGATGCCTGCGTGTTGCGCGCACCATTGCGGATCTGGAAGGTGCGGACTGCATCGAGTCCAACCACGCGGCGGAGGCCGTGTCGCTGCGGCGGGCATTCACCTGAGCGGGTGTTCAGCCAGCCTTGCGAGCGACGACGAACATGAGATCGCCGTCCATCGCTTCTGAAAGCGACAGCCGCGCCCAATGCTGGTTTGCGAACTTGCGCAACCTGAAGAGCGGGTAGTCACCACCCATCTCGCTGCTCAGAGTGGATGCGAGGCAGAAGGCCTGCTCCGGTGTCTTTCGAACGCCCCGCAACCTGTAGTAGCGATCCCGAACCACGATCTCCCACGGCGTATACGATCGTGCGACGGAGACCGTGAGGTCTGGCGTCTGTTCGATGGCGCGCTTCAGCGTCGGATAGGAGAAATGACTGATATGGGCGTGCGGGATCCATTTCGGAAATGCCGGGCCCAACGATTTCGCGACGCTGCCCTCGAAGTTGTCGGTCATGATCAGCAGCCAGCCCCCTGGGCGAACGAATTCCGCCATCTCGCGAATGAACCGCACGGGATTGGAGACATGTTCGATCACCTCGAACGCCGTCACGAGATCGTAGTAGCCGCGTCGCAGGCCGGACTCGGCGAGCGGCAGATTGATCACCCGTTCGCCGAGTCGCGCAGTCGCGTATTCGGCCTCCTGCCGCGATAGCTCTACTCCGACCGCCTCGATGCCCGGGCGGCGCCGGCGCAGCTCGCTGAGCAGATATCCGTATCCCGTCCCGACATCCAGGGCGGTATGGACGGCCGAAAGGTCGAGCAGGCCCGATACCACCGCAAAATTGGTTTGCGCGTTGACGATCTGCCCGCGGCGGTGCCGGTCGCTTCCGAAGTCATTCTCGTAATAGGCGCTGAGGCCTCGGGCATCCAGCACTCGGCTCGAGTACATGAAATCGCAGCCGCTGCAGCGCGCGACGGGGATGTCGGGGAACGCGATGTGTGTTCGGGCATCGGTCCCGCCGCAAAGCGGGCAGGCGCCGCGATCAATTAGGGCGGGGGTGTTCATCTTCGATCAGGCGCATCGCGCGCCCTTCCGGACCCAGGGGAGGGCAGCCTAGTCCGGGCACATGACGGCCCCGTGGCAGACCCTCGAGCGCTAGAGGGCGACCATGTGGTCGACGGCGGCCTTGATCAGTTCGTCAGAAAGGTCCGTGCGACCGCCCTTCGCGGGCATCACGCCGGCCTTGCCCTGGAAGCCTTCGATCGCGTGCTTGTACAGCGTTTCCTTGCCCTGCGCGATGCGCGGCGCCCAGGCCGCGGCGTCGCCCGCCTTCGGAGCGCCGCCGATGCCAGCGCCATGACAGGCCGAGCAGGCCGCTGCGAACACGCCGGCGCCATCTTCCGGGATATCCATGGCCGCGCTGCCGGCCGCATCCGGATTCGAAGACACGATCTCGAGGCCGGTGTTGTCCTGGCCAGCGATCGCTACGCGCGAGAACGGGCGGACATTGTCCTGCACCGCGGCGACATAGCGCGAATCCTCCAGCACATGTTTGCTCTGTGTATTCGCGCCGACGGAGCGGGCCAGTGCGAACAGCACGAGCGTGATCGCCACGAGGATGCCCAGTACAAGGCTGAAAATGTTGAAGAACTGAGAATCCTGCTTGCTCACGATGGGTATCCGGGGCCGCCCTGAAACAGCCCCGGATTATAGCGGGTGGCGAGCTCCCCCGCAGCGTCTGCCGATCATCCGGCGTGAAGCTGCGCGGGATCGCTCGCCAATTCGGGTGGATGCGGGCGCTCCTGAGCGGTCCGACGTGCGATTGCGGCGTGGAGTGACTCATCCCAGCCCTGAGTCACCAGGCGGAAGAAGTATCCGTTCGCGGCGCTGAGCCTCTCGTAGCACTGCCGCAGGTCGAGGACCAGCGTGACGCGTCGATGATCGCAATGAAGCTCGCCGGTCGCATGGGTGGCGACGGGGACGAATCCAAGGACACGCGTGTGGAACTGGTACGGGCTGTTGACCTCTCCTTCGAACACATCGGTCACGTAGTGCGAGAAGCCGCGCCGGACCGTATCCGCGATGGCCTCGCGGAGCAGCGCGAGGGCGATCGACATATTCCGGCGCCGGTCGGGGATCACGGCGAACCGGCCGATTTCCGCGATTCTGTGCTGCCGCAGAAACGCGTCAATGTTGACGCGCTCATCGATCATCTCCAGGTCGTACTTGCGGTACTGGTCGAGCGGCGGGTCGTACAGCACGCGCAGTACACCGATCGGCCGGTCCCCATCGAACGCGGCGAACCAAGCCACGTCATCGCGCAACAGGTCCTCGCGTGGCAACTGGCTGGCCTCATCGTCCACCCACCGCTTCTCGTCGCGATAGGTTGCTCGCAGGACTTCCAGTGCCCGTTCACGCTGACTCTCGTCGCGGACCCGCACGGCATGAACGATTTCCCTATTCATCGGCTTCGTGCCCTCCGAGGCGTGGATTCCAGGTCTTGCCGGACAACCGGCTCAGGTTCTGCATCAGGTCTGCGTGCAGGTCGCGCACTTCGAGGCGTGTCGGCTGCCCTGGCACGGCACAGGCACGCGCCGGGATCGGCGCCCCGATGTCGATCGCCATCGCCGCGAAATCACCGATCGGGCGATCCCGTGGCGCCTTCGGGAAGCTGATGCCGCAGGGAACGATGCCGACGCCGGTTTCCAGCGCGAGGCGCGCCGCGCCGTGGCGACCGTACAGCAGCTGTCCCGGGTTCCGGTTGACCGTGCCTTCCGGAAAAATCCCGACGGATCGGCCTGCGGCGAGGCGGTTGCGCGCCTGCTCAAGCGGCGTACCGCGGTGGGCAAAGTGCCGCTTGAAGCGATTCAGGAACCGCGGACGGGCCGACTTGCGCGTGCTGATCAGTACCTGGCCATGCCGCATCAGCATGTTGATGCCGGGCACGAGCATGAAATTCCAGTCCGCGACGAAATGGATCAGGCGACCGCCGCGCAGCAGGTAGAGCAGCGTCGGAACCACGACGGCTTCGAGGCGCTGACTGTGATTCGCCACCAGGATGAACGGGTCCTGCGCGACAGCCGCGTGTCGAGCACCCCGCACTTGGAGAATCAGCGGACGCGCGAGCGCAGTGACGCCGCGGATCAGCCACCGGGTGCGCGCGTGGTCGGCCAGCCACGGCATCGGCGTCGAGAAAACCTCGCGCAGCGATGGACGCGTGGCGTGCAACTCAATATGTCCTGGAGCCGGCGACGGATGCATCCGCGCAAGGCTCACACGGGCACACTACATTCTCGTGACGTACCCACCGACGCGCGGTCTGCGTCTTCCGGATGATCGTCCTGCGTGTCATGCCGCGATGCACCTGTGCGATGGCCTTGGCCATCCCGCGCTTCATCGCCTCGGGCGAGCTTTGTCGGTTCAGCCCGAGGTGGCGGCGGTGAGTCGCGTTGCATAACGCCGCGCGGCGCCCAGCATCAGCGGTTGCGCGAGCAGCGCGGCGAGCCCGCAAACCCAGCCGAGCGAGACGTCCACCCGCGCAGGATCCTGCAGCACCTGGTCCGTGACGAGTGCGATGACCGACGGCGCGATGCCCATGCCGACGGACGTCAGGACGAACGCATACGCCGAGGTCACGAGACCGCGCATGCGGTTCGGCGTCGACGCCTGCAGTGCCGAGGCCGCCATCGGCAACGCGAAATTCAGGCATAGGCTGCCGATCGTCGATGCGATCAACGCTGGCCAGTAGCCGCTCGCGAACGGCAGATAGAGGCAGGCGGGCGCGGCGAGCAGGCCGGCCACCATGGCCGTGCGCAGTTCCGCGTCCTGCGGATACCAGCGCGCGAGACGCCGCGCGATCCAGGGTCCGAGCAGGATTCCGACAGATCCTGCGATGAGCGTCGCCGTGCCGTACTGCAAGCCGACGCTGCGGGCACTGCCTTCATGCGCGCGCATCAGGAAGGCTGGCGTCCAGGCCGGCAGCGCGTACAGCACCACGACCAGCAGTCCCATGCCGCCGAAGAACCGACCGTAGAACTCGCGCTCGCGCCACAGGAACGACAGCACTTCACTGAGCGTGAACGTTTCATCGCCTACGCCTGCGGCAAAATGTCGCGCCGGCTCGCGCACGCTCAGCAATGCGAGCGCCAATAGAAGGCCCGGCGCGCCGACGAACACGAACGTCAGTTGCCACGGTTCGAGTCCTGCCAGGGCGCCGCTGAACTGCATGCCGGTGACGCCCTGCACGATCAGCCCGCCGAAGATCAGCGCCATTCCGCCGCCGACGAACGGGCCGAGCAGGAAGATGCTCATCGCGCGCGGCAGCCGCTCGCGCGAGAAATAATCCGCCAGCATCGACCAGCCCGCCGGCAGCAGGCAGGCCTCTGCCGCACCGATGCCCGCGCGCGCGATGAACAGCATCCAGAAGTCCGTCGCGAAGCCGCAGGCCACCGTGAAGATGCACCACAGCGTGACGCCCGCGATCAACAGGTTGCGGCGACTGCCGCGATCCGCGAGACGCCCGAACACGGGACCCATCGCCACGTACGCGAACACGAACGACAGGCCCTGCAGCAGGCTGATGCGGGTGTCCGTCAGGTCCAGCGTCGACTTGATCGGATCCACCAGCAGGTTCAGAACCTGGCGATCGATGAATGCGACGGCGTAGGTCAGCGCGAGCAGGCCCGCGACGTACCAGGCGTAGCCGCTGTCCCGGGCCGCTGGCGCCGGCGGCTCTGGGGACTCAGTGCTCGGGTTTGTCATGAGTCAGCCTAACAATCAATTGCTTGGCAGCTCAATGGGTTGGATTTGTCAGCATGTTGACAAGACGGCGACTAGAGCGAACCGGCACGACTGGTACAGATCCGTATTTTTCCGGTTGATTCGCGCTGTGATACTCCATGGCAACGGGCGCATTCGGGACCCGGTCGAGCGGGAGGGCGTGATGAGCATTTCAGTGACTCGGTTGATTGCGGCGGCCTGCCTCGTGCTGGCCGGCAGCGTCGCGGCTCCGACACAGGCCTCGACGGCCCTCGCGACGAAAGCGGGCTGCGTCGCCTGCCATGCGACCGATCAGAAGAAATTCGGTCCGTCGTACAAGGAGATCGCCGCGCGTTACAAGGGTGATGCGAAGGCTCCGATCCTGCTGACCCAGCGGGTGCGCCAGGGCAGCAAGGGTGTCTGGGGCAAGGCGCCGATGCTGCCGACGCCGCCGACGAAGGTCAGCGATGCGGAACTCGCGGCGCTGATCGCCTGGATCCTGAAGCAGTAGCGATCAGGCGGGAAGATTGCGCCTCGGGCGCGAAGCGCCGACTTCGCCGAGTTCGATCGCGATGCTGGCTTTCGCGAGCAGCGTGAAGATCAGCGCGCACAGCGCCCAGATGCCGAGCGTCACGCCGAGTTCGATCAGCGTCGGCGTGTACTCGAACACCTCGCCCAGCGGCGTCGGGATGAAGCCCGGCACCACGAGGCCCATCCCTTTCTCGATCCAGATGCCGACGAAGGTCAGCACGCAGGCAATGTTCAGCGTCAGGCGGCGCTGCCGCAGCGAGTGGATCGACAGGATCACCACTGCCACCGCGTTCAGCGCGAGTGCCGTCCAGATCCACGGCCGCAGTGCGCCGAGTCCGTGCAGCCCGAAGTACAGATAGCGCATCGAGGCCGCGTGCTGGCCCTCGTTGTAGAAATCGGTGAACAGTTCGACGCCGACGAAGAACAGGCTGATCTGCAATGCGAAAGTCATGATCAGCGCGAGCGTATCGATCACTGATTGCGCGACTGGATAGCGCGTAAAGCGCCGGATCGCCTGCAGCACGAGGATGATCAGCGCCGGCCCGGAGGCGAAGGCCGTGGCGATGAAGCGCGGGCCTAGCAGGGCGTTGTGCCAGAACGGCCTTGCGGAGTTTGCGGCGAACAGGAAGGCTGTGACCGTGTGGATCGAGATCGCGACGAAGATCGAGAGGATCACCACGGGGAAATAGGCCTTCAGCACGGGCTCGCGACCGCGGTAATGGCACCAGTGCACGTACAGCGGGATCGCGAGATTCAGCCCGAGATAGGTCGTCAGCACGACGACATCCCAAGCGAGCATCGAGGTCGGGAAGTTCAGACGGCCGATGAACGGCAGCAGATGCCAGAAGCGTTCCGGGTGACCGAGATCCACCGTCACGAACAGCATCGCACCGATGACGGCGGCGACGGCGAGGCCCTCGCCGAGCAGCACGACACCCTTCACGTCCTGGCGATGGAAAACGTACGCGGGGATCACCAGCAGCACCGCGCCCGCCGCGATGCCGACCAGGAACGCGAAGTTCGCGATGTAGAAACCCCAGGACACCTGATCGCTCATGCCCGTCACGACGAGGCCCTGACGCAGCTGCAGGCTGTAGCTGAACGCGCCGAGCAGCACGAGAGCGCCGAGGACACCGAGCCAGGTCCAGTACACCCGGCCGCCGCGGCCCATCGCCCGCACGCCATCACTGATGAACGACAACATCGCTTCGCCTTCAGTCCGTGAAGTACCAGAACTTGGGTTCGGTGCCGAGGTCTTCTTTCAACCGGAACACCTTCTTGTTCGCGAGCACGTAACGGATCTCGCTGTTCGGATCCATCAGATCGCCGAACACGCGTGCGCCGGTGGGGCAAGCTTCCTGACAGGCCGGTTGCCGGCCCTTGCGTGTGCGCTGCGTGCAGAAATGACATTTCTCGACCACACCCTTCGGGCGCGGCCGGTTGCCGAGATAGTTCGTGTGCGTGTTCAGCTCCGCCGGCGGAATCTTCGGCTCCGTCCAGTTGAAGTGACGGGCGCCGTACGGGCATGCGTCCATGCAGTAGCGGCAGCCGATGCACCAGTCGTAGTCGATCGCCACGATGCCATCCGGTTCGCGCCAGGTGGCCTGCACCGGACAGGCCTTCACGCAGGGCGGGTTGTCGCACTGCATGCACTGCACCGGCAGGTAGAACTTGCCGGGCACCGGCACGGCCGCCGGGTCGTAATAGTGCTCGGAGTTCTCGAGATTCATCGTGCCGTTGTCCATCTGCAGCACGCGGATGTACTGCACCTGCGAATCACGGCCGAGGTTGTTCTCCTTGACGCAGGCTTCGACGCAATCGCGATAGCCCTTGCAGCGCGAGATGTTCAGCGCGTAGCCGAACACCACGCCGGGGATCGGTGGCGTGTCCTCGCAGCTGATGTCGACGCCGAACTTGCGTTTCGCTTTGCGCTCGATGCGCGCCAGCGCGTCCTTGATCTCTTCCGGCGACATGCGCTGGTACTGCTCCTGGAAGAAATCCCCGAGCACTTCGCGCAGCGTGCTGCCACCCCAGGCCGGCGCCGCACCGGCTGCGACCGCACCGCCCGCCGCAACGGCACCGCTTGCCGCGGCCACCTTCGCGAGACCGCCGAGAAATCGCCGGCGGTACTGGTCGATCGGTTCGGTCATGGATGTCTCGGACGTTCGAGGCCGGCGCGAACCGGCGGTGGCGGACTCGGTGCGCGCGGCTTCAGCGCCGGCGCATGAGGATCGTGGCAGTGCGTGCAGTTGTAGATCTCACGCTGGCCCTTCCAGTTCGCGACGCGCTTGCCGTGCGCGCCGAAGTACCACTCCTTCTGCTGCCGGAAATGACACTGGCCGCAGACCAGATAGGCATCGTTGAAGTCGACCGGCTTGCCCGCGATCGTGTGCAACTGATCGCGATCTTTCGTCTGGTGACAATCGAGACACCACAGACGACCTGCACCATGGTTCAGCGCGGCCGGATGCGGCGCGGCTAGCAGACGCGGCACCGGATTCGGCTGCATCGCCGCGTGACAGCCGGAGCAGGGGAAGAAGACCAGCCCATCCTTCTGCGGCACCACCGTGAACGGGGGTGCGCCCGCATAGCCATGAAATTCGCCGGGCGTCGTCGGTTCCGGCGGCGGGGCATCGGCGCTGTTGCTGCGCAGGGAACGATGCGTGGGCGCGGGCGTCGTACTCGCGGCCGGCGCGCCAGTCTGCGCAGCGACCCGCGGCACTGCACAGAGCGCGATCAGCAGGACGATGAGTGGCCGCGATGACATACCGGCATCAGGCCACCGGTAATCGCCGAAAAGAATCGTGGATTACCGCGAATGGCTTGCCGCGAATGACTGGCGGCAAAGCTGGCGCGCCCGACTGGATTCGAACCAGTGACCCCTGCCTTCGGAGGGCAGTACTCTATCCAGCTGAGCTACGGGCGCGTCGGATTCCGATTATAGCGGGGCGTCACAGCCAGCCGCGCCATTTGAAGATCAGGAACGGCACGATGGCCGAAATAGTCATCAGGCCGACGGCGCCCCAGAATCCCCAGGCGGCATGGGACGTGGGGATCAGGTCGAAGTTCATGCCGAACATCGCCCCGATCACGGACGGTGGCAGCAGCACCACCGTCACGACCGAGAAGATCTTCAGGATGTTGTTCTGGTCGATGTTCACCATGCCGAGCGTGGCATCGAGGATGAAGTTGACCTTGTTGCCGAGGAAAGTCGCGTGGTCTGCCATCTGCGTGACGTCGCGCGCGATGGTCTTCAGGCGCGAACGCACATCGGGCGACAGGTCCATCGGGGCCTGCTGCACGAACACCAGCATGCGCGAGAGGCTGGCGAGCGATTCACGCGCCTTGGAAATCAGATCGCCGGCGTGACCGACCTTCTGCAGCACGCTGCGGAAATCCCGCGCGCCGCCCTGGCGGCGACGCTGCGGCGCGAAGACTTCGGCGGAAATCGCATCGAGATCGCTGCCGGCGCGTTCGATGACGTCCGCGATTCGATTGACGATCGCCTCGATCAGGCCGGCATAGATCGCCGGACCGGTGCCGCACTGCGCGAGGTGTCGTTCGGCATAGGCGATGTAGGCGCGGAACGGCATCGGGTCGACGTAGCGATTGGTCGCGAGCCGGTTGCCCTTCAGGATGAACGTCACCTGGCTGTTTTCGGGCGCATCCGAATCGAGCTTGGTGACCAGCGTCACCGTCATGTACAGCGCGCCACCTTCCTCGTACAGACGGTTCGAGGTCTCGATCTCGCGCATTTCCTCGCGCGTCGGGACGTCGATCTCGAGGAATTCCTCGACCTTGTTTTCTTCCGCGATCGTCGGTTCGAGCAGATCGAGCCAGACGGCATCGGAGGGCATGGCCTCCGTCGGAGATTGCGCGCGACGAGACAGTCCGAGCGTGTTCGGCTGGAAGACGCTCAGCATGTCTGGAGCTCAGCGCTTTTCGGAGGCCGCGAGGTCGTTGAGAAGCGTCAGCAGCTGGCTGTGCCCGCCGGCCGCGCCAACGTCGGTGGAATACCGGCCATTCACGATCATGAACGGCACGCCGGCGACGCGATAACGCTTGGTCAGCTGTTCGGCGCGCTGCAGTGCGGTGTTGACCGCGAAGCCGTTGTATTCGCGCGTGAAGTCCGCGCCATTGATGCCGTTCGCTTCGGCCCAGGCGAGCTGCATCTTGAACGTGGCGTCCTCGTCCTGCGCGATCAGCATGTTGCCGCCGCGATGGATGGTGTCGAACACCTTGGTGTGCAGCGCATCGAGCTTGCCGAGTACCTGCAGCGTATAGAACAGGCGTGCGTGCAGCTTGTGGCCGGGGCCCCAGATCACAGGCAGGCGCACGAACTCGATGTAGGCGGGCTTGTTCTTCTTCCAGCTCTCGAGATAGGGATCGAGTTCATAGCAGTGGCTGCAGCCGTACCAGAACACTTCGATCACTTCGACCTTGCCGGGGCCGACGCTGGTCGGCTGCGCGGGCGAAATCAGCGTGTAGTTCTTGCCGGCCTGCCACTTGCCGCCGGCGAGCGAGGTCTGCGTCGGCAGCGCTTGCGCGAGGCGTGACGGCTCCGCGCTGGCGTCGCCCATCGGCTCCGCGCTGTCGATCGTCGCAACAGGCGCGGCCGCCACCGTCGAAACCCCGGACGAAGCCGGCGTTTCCGTGGGCGCCATGGCTGCCGCAGCGTCGGGCGTCGCAATGGAATTCGCGGGTGCACTGCCTTCGGCGCAGCCGACCAGCAGCGCCACGGCGAGAACCAGCATCGGTCGCGTGAATTTCATGTCAGCGCATGCCCTGGATATAGGAGGCGAGGTTCTGCATGTCTTCGGCGGTCAGGCGCTTCGCGATCGTCACCATCATGTGACCGTTGCGCGACTTCATCACCTTGCCTTCGACGTCCGTGTAGCGCTGTTCGCCGGCATACGCGTTCAGCTGCTTGACGGTGTACACCGCGTGCTGCGCGCGCAGCTGCGGATAGCCGGCACCGGGATTGCCGCGGCCGACCGGGCCGTGGCAGGCCTTGCAGGCCGGAATGTTGCGATTGCGATCGCCCGCCTTGTACAGCGCTTCGCCGGCCTTCCAGTCGCCGGTGTCCGTCTCGAGACCGGTCGGCGTCAGGCTCGCGTAGTACGCGGCGATGTCCAGCACGTCCTCATCCGTCAGCGTCATCGACATCGGGCCCATCAGTTCGTTCTGGCGATGGCTCTTGCGGAACATGCCGAGCTGGTCGCTGATGTAGGCGGCGTTCTGACCCGCGAGATTCGGCCATTCCGGATTGCTGCTGTTGCCGCCGACGCCATGGCAGGCGAGGCAGGTGGCGGCTTTGGCCGCGCCCGCTTCGGCGTTGCCGGCCGCGAAGACGGCAGGTGAGAAACTCAGAGCCACCGCGACGGCAGCCAGCGAATAGGTACGAATCGTCGAAATCATGCTGATCCGGCTCCAGACTCATGGGGGCGCAAGGGCTGAAATTGTACACTAGGCCATGTCACGATTTCCCGAGGCCCAGTTCACTCTGAGTGTGGCAGCGCCCGCTCAGTTCCCGCCGGACTTCGGCGCAGAAGTGGCCTTTGCGGGCCGGTCCAACGCCGGCAAGTCCAGCGCCCTGAATGCGCTGTGCGAGCGCAACGCCCTGGCGCGTACCAGCAAGCTGCCCGGTCGCACGCGGTTGTTGAATTATTTCGATCTCGGCGCCGGCCGGCGCATCGTTGACCTGCCCGGCTACGGGTTCGCGAAGGTGTCCGACGCCGAGCGGCGCCAGTGGGTCATGCTGATCGACGCGCTGCGCGGCCGCGCCTCGCTCGCCGGCCTGATCCTGATCATCGATTCGCGCCGCGGCGTGCTCGAGGAAGATCTCGAATTCGTGGCCTGGGCCGATCCCTCCCGATTGCAGGTGCACGTGCTGCTGGCGAAGTCCGACAAGCTGAAACAGGCCGAGAAGAGCAAGGCGTTGCGCGATGCGAAGAAGGCGCTGTCGACGGATGTCGGCGTGCAGCTGTTTTCGGCGCATGGCGGCGAGGGCGTGCGCGAGGCGCAGAACGCGCTGATCGGGATGCTCAAAAAAGAAACCCCGGTGGCGTGAGCCACCGGGGTCAGACTAACCCGGCACAGGTCTCGTTGGACCGGGTTATACCCGCTCAGGGAGGGAAGCGGGGAGCGATCATCTCGCTCAGGTATTCAGACAGGGGTCCGGGCGCTTGGTTCAGTTTTCGGCGAAAATTTAAATCCTTCCAAATCAATACCTTGAAGCGCGACCTGTCTCATCTGCGCCACACAATCCTGCAACAGTCCGTCTACAGGAATGTCCACGTCACGCCGACGGATACAAGCTCGGCGCGGTCGGAGCCGCCCGCATCGAAGCTCTCGTATTCGAGCCGCGCCGCGAGGCTGCCAAAACGCGCCTGGACGCCGGCGCCGTAGGCGAACTCCGTGCCGTCATCGCTGAACGAACCGAGCCCCGTCGCGGAAGCCGAACTCTCCCAGCGTGCGAGGCCGGCCTTCAGATAGAGGTCAATCGGCGCGAGCGGCAGATAGCCCACGGCATAGGCGGCCACCGCCTTCGCGTCCGCGGACACCGTGATCGGCCCGATCGTCGTGCTGTCCTTGCCAAGATCGATGTAGTTCACCTCGACGCCAAAGCTGTCGAGCGGCCGCAATCCCGCGATCAGCTTGAAGCTCGCGTCATCGAAGTCGAGCTGGTCTTCGAGCCCATCGACTTTGGATTTCGTGACGCCGGCCCCGAGATAGAAGCCGTTGTCGGCGGCCTGTGCTGCCGGTGCGGCCAGTGCGGCCGCGATGACGGTCAGGCTGGCGAGCAGGGGAAGCTTGTTCATGATGTGAATGACCTCTGTGACGAAACGATGGATCGACGTGGATTCGACCACGCGCCCCTGCGGCGAGTTCGCGCCGATTGCGTCGTCGGGCTGCGACAGCAGGTAAAGTGACGCCACCCGGACGCGGAGGTTGCCGTGCGAATGTATTGGTTCCGATCCAGTTCCTTGACACTTGGTGCACTGCTGCTGAGCGTCATCAGCACGGCCACCACCGCTGCGCCGACGCCCGCGCCGCTCGATGTCGACTATCCCGGCGTGATCGAACTCGACGTCGATCTGACCGACGTCGACCAGCGCGTGATCCGCACGCAGGAAAGAATTCCGGTCACGCCGGGCACGATCACGCTGCTGTATCCGCGCTGGCTGCCCGGCAATCACGCACCGACCGGACCGATCGAAGCGCTGACCGGATTCATCGTGCACGCGCGCGATGCCGTGGGTGAGCGTCGCCGCATCGAGTGGCGCCGTCATCCGCTGAATACGCACGCGTTCGAGATCGACGTGCCCGCGGGCACGCAGATGCTCGATATCGATCTGCAGTTCGCCACGCCGATCACGGCCGAGCAGGGCCGCCGCCTGATGACACCGGATCTGCTCGCGCTGCAGTGGGAGAAAGCGCTGCTGTATCCGGCTGGTCATTACGTGAGCCGTATCCGCGTGCGACCCGTGATCCGGCTGCGTGCCGACTGGGGTTACGGCTCGGCGCTGCGCGCCAGCGAGACGGTGCAGGTCGCGCCGTCGCAGACTTCGGTGACGAGCGGCGCGCAGAGCGTCGCGAGTACCGTCACGCATCAGCGCGTGCAGTTCCCGGACACGACGCTCGAGCGGCTGGTCGATTCGCCACTGTTCGCGGGCCGGCATTTCCGCGCTTTCGAACTCGATGCGGATCCCCGCCAGCCTGCGAAGCTCAATGTGGTGGCAGACCGGCCGTCGCTGCTCGAGGCGACGACACCGCAGATCGAGGCGCATCGCAAGCTCGTGCGCGAAGCCGGGCGGCTGTTCGGCTCACGCCACTATCGGCACTACGATTTCCTGCTGGCGCTCAGTGATCATCTCGACGGCGCCGGTCTCGAACACCACGAGTCCAGCGAGAACATCGTCGATCCCGGTTACTTCGTCGACTGGTCGACGATTGCCGATGGCCGCGACCTGCTGCCGCACGAGTTCGTGCATTCGTGGAACGGCAAGTTCCGCCGCCCCGCGGATCTGTGGACGCCGAGCTATGACGTGCCGATGCAGAACTCGCTGCTGTGGATGTACGAGGGCATGACGGAATTCTGGGGAGTCGTGCTGGCCGCGCGCTCCGGCCTGTGGAGCGAACCGTTCACGCGCGAGTCGCTCGCGTATCTCGCCGCCGTGTATGGCGACCAACGTCCCGGACGCGCCTGGCGCGACCTGCAGGACACGACCAACCAGCCGATCATGGCGTATCGCAAATCACGTGCGCACCCGACCTGGCAGCGCGGCACGGACTATTACTCCGAAGGTCTGCTGCTGTGGCTGGACGTGGACGCGCAGCTGCGCGCGATCACGCGCGAGCGCCGATCGCTCGACGACTTCGCCGCGAAGTTCTTCAGCGTCAAGGATGGCGAACTCGGTCCGCTGACCTACACGTTCGATGACGTCGTCGCAACCCTGGATACGATCGCGCCGCACGACTGGCGCGCGTTCCTGCGCAGCCGGCTCGATGCGCACGGCGGCACCGTGACCGCGCCCGCGGCCAGCGCCGACTGGCCGCAGAGCGGCATCGCCCGCGCCGGCTGGAAGCTCGTCTACGACGACAAGCCGAACGAATACGTGACCAGCATGGAGCGCGCGTCGGGTGCGAAGAACCACAGCTTCTCGCTCGGGCTCACGATCGCGCGCGAAGGAGCACGGATCAGCGACGTGGTCTGGGATGGCCCCGCGTTCCGTGCGGGCCTGTCGGCCGGCACGCAGCTCGTCGCCGTGAATGGCAGCGCCTACACGGACGAACTGCTGCGCGAGGCGATCACGGCCGCGGCGAAGCCGGGCGCACCGGGCACGATCGATCTGCTCGTGCGCAACCTCGATCGCTACCGCACGGTGCGCATCGAGTATCGCGGCGGCATCCGCTATCCGCATCTGCTGCGGGTCGACGGCGTGGCCGATCGGCTCACCTTGCTGTTGAAGCCGAAGACCTGACGCCGTGTTGCCTCGATCGCCGCGCAGTGTCTGCATCTATTGTGGTTCGAGCCCGGGCAAGGATCCGGCGCATGCGGACGCCGCACGCAGCGTCGGCGCGGAACTCGCGCGGCGCGGCATCGAGGTGATCTACGGCGGCGCGCATGTCGGGCTGATGGGGATGGTGGCCGATGCCGCGCTCGCCGGCGGCGGCCGCGTGATCGGCGTGATCCCGCAGCAGCTCGTGCGCAAGGAGCTCGCGCATCGGCATCTGACCGCACTGCACATCACCTCGTCGATGCATGCGCGCAAGGCGAAGATGGCCGAACTCTCGGAAGGGTTCGTCGCGTTGCCCGGCGGCGTCGGCACGCTCGAGGAGATCTTCGAGATCTGGACCTGGGCGCAGCTCGGCCTGCACGGCAAACCGGTGGGTCTGCTGAATGTCGGCGGATACTTCGATGAGCTCGTGCGCTTCGTCGATCATGCGAGCGCCAGCGGATTCATCCGCGCCGAACAGCGCGGCATGCTGATCGTCGAGCCCACGATCGAGACGCTGCTCGCGCGCTTCGAAGCCTGGGAGCCGCCGGTCGTCGAGAAGTGGATCGCGCGCGACGAGACGTGACGGGAGTGTTCGCATGAGCCATGACGAGTCAAAGGTCCCGCATTCGCTGACGAGCCTGCGCGACGCGCAGCGCGCATTCGCAGCCGAGCGCGACTGGGACCAGTTCCACACGCCGAAGAATCTCGCCGCGGCACTGGCCGTCGAGGCGGCGGAACTGCTCGAACCGTTCCAGTGGCTCACGCCGGAAGAGTCAGCACGGCTGACGCCCGAACAACTTGCCGCGGTGCGGGAGGAAATGGCAGACGTCCTGCTGTACCTCGTGCGGCTGGCCGACAAGCTCGATGTCGACCTCATCGCGTCCGCGCACGACAAGATCGCGCGCAATGCGCTCAAGTATCCGGTCGAGCGGTCGAAGGGCAGCGCCCGCAAGTACGACTCCACCGGACCCTGAAAACCCTCGTTCTGCGACCCGATCGAAAATTTGTATTGGGCGAACCGGTGCGGGCAGGCCTAGACTGCGCCCCATGGATCCCGAGATCACACCGCCCGCCGCTCCGACCCGCGCCATTTCCGCGCGGGCGGCCCGCATCTGGCGGGGTCTCGGCACGGCCAGCGTGGCCATCGGCCTGTTCAACGCCTTCGTGCCGCTGCTGCCGACGACGATCTTCCTGATCATCGGCGTCTGGGCCTACGGCAAGGGCTCGCCGGAGCTGCGCGCCAAGCTGCTGGCGCATCCGACGTTCGGCCCGGCACTGACGAACTGGGTCGAACAGCGCGCGATGACACGGCTCGCGAAATGGCAGTGCATCGGCACGATCGTCACGGGCTACGTGATCACGCTCGGCTTCGTCGGCTTCACCACCGTGTCCGTGCTCGTCGGCCTGGGCCTCGGTGGCCTGTGCCTGTTCCTGTCGTTGCGACCGGAGCCCTCGCGCTGCCCGATCAGCCGATCCGCCGCATCTCCGCCGCGCTGAATTTCAGTTTCGCGGCAGCGACGTTTTCCTCGAGATGCTTCGTCTTCGAGGTGCCGGGAATCGGCAGCATCACCGTTGATTTCGCCAGCAGCCAGCCGAGTGCGGCCTGCGACATCGTCATGCCGCGCTCGCTCGCGAGCGCCTGCAGCGCCGTGAAAGACGCATCGCCGCTGCCGGTCTGCTGTTCGCGGGTGGCCAGCGGTCCCCAGGGGATGAACGCGATGCCGTCGCGTTCGCAGATGTCGAGCACCGGCTGCGACGTGCGCGTCGCGACGGAGTAGCGGTTCTGCACCGACACCACCTTGACGATCGAGCGCGCCTGCGCGAGCTGTTCGACATTCACGTTCGACACGCCGATGTGATGGATCTTGCCTTCCTGCTGCAGCTTCGCGAGTTCACCGACCGAATCCGCATAGGGGACTTTCGCATCGACCGCATGCAGCTGGTACAGCGCGTGCGCCTCGAGCTTGAGGCGTTTCAGGCTCGCCTCGCAGGCGGCGCGCAGATGCTCCGGCCGGCAATCGGGTGCCCAGCGATTCGGGCCCTGGCGCGTCATGCCGCCCTTGGTGGCGACGATCAGGCCGCGCTCGTACGGATGCAGCGCTTCCTTGATCAGCCGCTCGCTGACGTCGGGGCCGTAGGCATCCGCAGTGTCGATGAAGTTGACGCCGAGTTCCGCGGCGCGACGCAGCACGGCACGCGCCTCGCGCTGATCGCGCGGCTCGCCCCAGATGCCGTCGCCGGTGATGCGCATCGCGCCGAAGCCCATGCGCGCCACTTCGAAGTCGCCGCCCAGCCACAGCACGCCGGCGGCAGCTGCCGGCTTGGCTCGGTTCACGACGCGCTCGGGGGTCGCGCTTGCCTGGACGGGTGGCGACTTGCTCATCAGCAGCGCGCCGGTCAGCGCGGTCGAGGCCGCGAGAAAGTGTCGGCGACTCGCGTGTACATCAGTCATGGCATGCTCCGCAGACAGACGTGAAGAGGGGATCATCATGCCCGTCAGCGAGCTCAATCACTACAACCTCTGCGTGCCGGCAGCAGCTCAGGCGCGCGTGATCGATTTCTACGAGCGCATGCTCGATTTCCAGTTCCGCCAGAACGGGCGATTGCTGTGGCTGTGGCGTGGCGAGCGCGCCCTCGTGCATCTGACGGTGCTGCCGGACGGCGCGCCGCCGAAGGCGAGTGGCGGTGTGGTCGATCACATCGCATTCAGCTGCACGGATCTCGCGGCGATGCGCGCACGCTTCGAGAGCGCGCGTGTGGCCTGTCAGGTGAAGGCGTATCCCGAGATGGGCGTCACACAGATCGTCGTGCACGATCCGGTGGGTCTCAAGATCGAACTGAACTTTGCGGGGGAATACCCTATTTCTGCCTGATGAACGATTGATTCCACGGATGGCGACTGTCTGACCCAGCAGTCCCCAGTCGCGTGGAGTCGTCATCTTGCCGAGCAGTGCCCCGCCTGCGTTCAACCGTCGCCGATTGCTGACAGCGCTGCCGATCGCGGCCGCTGTCGTGTTCGGCGCGCTACGTTCGCAGCACACCGATGCCGCATCGGCTGCCATGCCGCTGGAAGCGCCGCGCTGGCCCCTGCTGCAGTCGCTGCACGGCAAGGTCGTGCTGGTGGACTTCTGGGCGTCGTGGTGCGCGCCCTGCCGGCGCTCTTTCCCCTGGATGAACGAACTGCAGCAGCGGCACGCCGCGCAGGGACTTGTCGTGGTCGCCGTGAACGTGGACCGCGATCGAGCGCTGGCGAATGCCTTCATCCGTGAGATTCCCGTCTCGTTCCGACTCGAATACGACCCCGCCGGCGCACTGGCCGAGCAGTTCCACGTTCAGGCGATGCCGACCAGCTTCCTGATCGATCGACGCGGCACGCTGCGCGTGCGGCATGCCGGCTTCCGCGAGGCGCAGCGCGCCGAACGCGAAACCCAGATCCAGCAACTTCTCGAGGAGAGCGCCACGTGATGCGACGAAGAATCCTGTTCATCCCTGCGCTCTGCCTCGGTGCCGTGACGCTCGGCGGCTGCGCCTCTCTCGGCGTTCAGCCCTGGCAGCGCGACCTGCAGGCGCGCGAGGACATGCGGCCGAGTGAGCTCGATGCAGCTATCGACGATCACATCTATTTCAGCAAGGAAGCCTCGTCCGGTGGACGTGGCTTCGCTGGCGGAGGCTGCGGATGCAACTGAAGAAATCCATCGGCGCATCACTCGCCGCGGCTACCTGCGGACTGCTCGGCGCGCTGCCGGCCGCTTCCGTGCAGGCCGAAGAGGCCCCGAAGTGGCAGGTCGACACTGCATTGCTGTACTGGGGCGAGAACGATGGGCGCGTCAAGGACGCCAGCATCACCGCGGCCGTACGCTGCGCACTCGACGAGGACCGCTCGTTCAACATCACCGCCACGCTCGATACCCTGACCGGTGCATCGCCGTCCGGCGCCGTGCCGAGCGCAAGCGTGCAGACCTTCACGCGACCCTCCGGCAATGATTCGTATCGCGTCGCGGCCGGCGCTGCGCCGCTCGATGACAGTTTCAAGGACACGCGCGTCGCCTTGTCTGGCGGCTGGCGCCAGTCGCTCGGCGAACACATGCGCTGGGACGTGGGCGCCAGTGCGTCGCACGAGTACGACTATCAACACTTCGGCGTGAACGGCCGGCTCGAGCGCGATTTCAACCTGCGCAACACGACCGTGTATGTCGGCGCCGCCTACGGCAAGGATGACGTCAAGCCTGTCGGCGGCGCGCCGATCGGCCTCGCGCCGATGCGCGGCCTGAACGATGACCGCGAGAAGCTCGGCAGCGAATCGAAGGACGTGATCGACGTGCTGTTCGGCGTGACCCAGGTCGTCAGCCGTCGCTCGCTGGTCGAGTTCTCGTACTCCTACGGCAAGGCCGATGGCTACCTGAGCGATCCGTACAAGGTGCTGTCGGTCGTCGATCCGGTCTCCGGCGTGCCGGTGGCCGGCCCGACGGGCAGCGGCCGCAATCTGTATCTGTTCGAGAAGCGACCGGACGCGCGCACCAAGCAGAGCCTGTTCGCCGAGTGGCGCTACGCACTCGACCGCGACTCGATGGCCCTGAGCTATCGATTGATGGATGACGACTGGGGTGTGGTCTCGCATACCGTCGATGCGCGCTATCGCTGGAACCGCACCGCCAACGACTACATCGAACCGCACGTCCGCTACTACAAGCAGGGCGCGGCAGACTTCTATCGCACTGTGCTGTTCAGCGGCGCGCCGCTGCCGACTTATGCCTCTGCGGACTATCGCCTGGCGGATGGCAATGCGATGACCGCCGGCTTCAAGTACGGCCGGCGCACCCAGGCCGGTGAGTTCTCGGTGCGGCTCGAGTACTACCGCCAGACCGCCGATGCGTCGCCTGGCTCAGCCGTGGGCGCTCTCGCGGGGTACGATCTGGTCCCGCCGCTGACTGCCGTGATCGTCCAGTTTGGATACAAGTTCTCCCTTTAGTCTCGAACGCGAGCGCGGCCTGTGGCGCTGCGAGTTCCAGGCCATGGCCAGTCCCTGCGAGCTGCTCTGCGAAACCGATGACGCAGAGCTCGCGCAGCGGCTGGCCCGCTTCGCCGTGAGTGAGGCGCAGCGCATCGAACAGAAATTCAGTCGCTATCGCGAGGACAGCGTCGTGCACGCGATCCATGCGCAGCGCGGCGAGCCGATCGAAGTCGACGACGAGACCGCGAGGCTGCTCAGTTTCGGTGGAGCGCTGTGGCGCATCAGCGAGGGCCGATTCGATCTGACCTCCGGCTTGCTGCGGCATGCGTGGAGCTTTGCGGCCGGCCGGACGGCGGTGGCTCCCGATCCCGCACATCTCGTCGAATTGCTGCTGCACATCGGCTGGCAGCATGTCCAGTGGAACCCCCCGATGCTGACCCTGCCCGAGGGGATGGAGATCGACTTCGGCGGCATCGGCAAGGAATACGCCGTCGATCGCGTCGCCGACTGGTCCGCAAGCCAAACCACCGCGCCGGTGCTGGTGAACTTCGGCGGTGACCTGCGCTGCGTGGGTGCTGCACCGGCCAGCGGCGCGTGGCAGGTCGGCATCGAGTCCATCGCGCAGTTCGGCGAATCCGTGCGGCGCATCGAACTGAAATCGGGCGCGCTCGCGACCAGCGGCGACGCGCGTCGCCACATCATGATTGAAGGGCGACGCGTCGGCCATGTGCTCGATGCACGCACCGGCTGGCCGGCACCCGGCACGCCGCGATCGATCACGGTGGCTGCGGACACCTGCTCGCAGGCGGGCAGCTATTCGACGCTTGCGATGCTGCAGGGCGCGGGCGCGGAAGCGTTCCTCGACGCGGAGGGCGTCAGGTACTGGTGTCTGCGATGACGCCCTGCGCGGCTATTGAGTCACACCCGCCTGGTTCAGCACGAACGCGTACTGCTCGGCGATCTCGGCATAGCGCTGCAGTCGTCCGGATTTGCCGCCGTGTCCCGCTTCGAGGTTCACGCGGAACACCAGCATGTTCGAGTCCGTCTTGCGCGCACGAAGACGTGCGACGTATTTGGCCGGCTCCCAGTACTGCACCTGGCTGTCCCACAGTCCGGTGCCGACGTAGATCGCCGGATAGTCCTTGCGCGTGATGTTGTCGTACGGTGAATACGACAGCATGTAGTCGTAGAACTTTTTTTCCTTCGGATTGCCCCATTCATCGAATTCGTTGGTGGTCAGCGGGATGCTTTCATCGAGCATCGTCGTGACCACATCGACGAAGGGCACGAGGGAGACCATGCCGCGATAGTCCGACGGAGCGAGATTCGCCACCGCTCCCATCAGCAGCCCACCCGCGGAGCCGCCGCGCGCGAACACGCGCTTCGGGTCTGCATACTTCTGTGCGACCAGCCCGCGCGTGACGTCGACGAAATCCGTGAAGGTATTCATCTTGTTCAGCAGTTTGCCGTTCTCGTACCAGGCGCGGCCCATCTCCTGGCCACCGCGGATGTGCGCGATCGCGTAGACGAAACCGCGATCGAGCAGCGACAGCACCGGAATCGAAAACGCCGGCTCCTGCGACAGGCCGTAGGATCCGTAGCCGTACTGCAGCATCGGTGCCGTGCCATCGCGCGGCGTGCCTTTGCGATACACGAGCGAGACCGGCACCTTCGTACCGTCGCGAGCGGGGATCCAGACGTACTCGCTGGCGTAGTTCTCCGGCTGGAAATCACCGAGCACGGGCTCGCGCTTCAGCAGCGTCTTCGCGCCGCTGCGGGTGTCGAGATCGAAGGTGGTGCGCGGTGTCGTCAGCGAGGTGTAGACGTAGCGGACCACGTCCGTGTCGATCTCCTCGTTGGTGCCCAGCGACATCGCGTAGGTCGGCTGGTCCGCCGTGATGAAGGTTTCGCGCAGGCCGCGTGCCCCGACGACGGCCGGCGCTTTCCAGGGGCGGATGCGGATCGTGCGCAGGCCACCCGCACGCTCCTCGACCGCCATGAAGTGACGGAAGATGTCGAAACCGTGCACGAAGCCCTGCGGGTTGTGCGGCACGAGATCCCGCCAGCGGTCGCGCCGCGTCTCATCTCCGGGCGAAACCTCGACGATGCGGAAGTTCTTCGCCTGCCAGTTCGTGCGCACGATCCAGCGCCCGTCGAAGTGTTCGATCTGGTACTCGTGGTCGCGCTCGCGCGGTGCGAACAGCTTGAACTCGAGCTTCGGATCTGCGGCATCGGCGTACCAGTACTCGCTGGAGACCGTGCTCTGCGTACCGATCAGCAGGTATTTGTCGTCCTTGGTCTTGCCGACGCCGGTGTAGAAGCTCTCGTCCGTCTGCTCCCAGACGAGGGAATCCTGTTTTGGTTCCGTGCCGAGGCGGTGCTTGCGCACCTTGTAGCCCAGCAGCGTGACGGGGTCCTTCTCCACATAGAGAAAGGTCTGGTTGTCCGCCGCCCACTCGACATCGCCCTCGGTGTTTTCGATGCGATCCGGCAGCGTGACACCCGTCTGCAGATCCTTGACGCGCAGCACGAACTGGCGACGGCCGACGGCATCCTCGGCCCAGGCCAGCATGCGGCCATCCGGACTCACCGAGAGTTCCGCGACGTCGAAGAAGTCATGGCCCTTCGCCATCTCGTTGACGTTCAGCAGGATCTCTTCGGGTGCTTCCATCGTGCCGCGGCGCCGCGCGTGGATCGGATACTCGAGACCGGTTTCATAGCGCGTGTAATACCAGTAGCCGCCCTTGCGATACGGCACGCTCGAATCGTCCTGCTTGATCCGACTGACGATCTCTGCGTACAGCTTGTCCTGCAGCGGCTTGATCGGTGCGAGCTGCGAATCCGTCCAGGCATTCTCGGCCGCCAGATGCGCGAGCATCTCTTTGTTCTCGCGCGTGTCGTCGCGCAGCCAGTAGTACTCATCCGCGCGCGCGCCGTTCGGTGACGGGACATCGTAGGGCTTGGGCGTGGCAGTGGGCGGCGAGGCAGCGAGCGCAGGGCGGGCGGACTGATTCATGGTATTCGGCTCGATCGGATTCGGGGTGTGGGCGCAGGCGGCGACTGTGACCGCTACCAGGGACGCCCAGACGTGACGGAATGCATGCGGCATCGGAGTGTCCACGAAGGATGATCGACGCATTATAGAAGCGGCGAGATCGCAATCTGTCGCATTTGCCAGATTTTGCAGGCGCGCGGCGCACGCCTCTGGCTGAAGCAGTCGATCGTGCCGCAGCGCCTCGATCTCGTTCAGCGAAGCGCTGTACTACGACAACGCGAGTCAGTACATCGGTGCCATGCACCAGCTGTTCATGACGAAGCTGGCGGCGAAGTAGAGGCTGCTTCGACCTTCGGCAGCGGCGGGCCGGTGAACTCGACCTCGATCCAGATCTCGACGTCGTCACCGACGCCCATCGTCGTGCCCGGTGCCGGAATGCCGTAGCTGACGCCGAAGTCCGAGCGCTTGATCCGGCCGCGCGCCGAGAAGCCGATGCGCGCGTTCGGATCCATCGGGTGGCCGGCGTAGCCGCCATTGAACGTGGCCTGCAGCGTCACCGGCTTGGTGATGCCACGCATCGTCAGGTCGCCCTGCAGGTCCATCGTGCGCTCGCCGGTCAGGTCGATGCGCGTGGAGCGGAACGTGATCTGCGGAAACTGCTTCGCGTCGAGCCAGCTCGGACCCGTCAGCTCCGCATTGAAGTTCACCTTCTCGGGAAACGGGAAGTCGGTTTCGAGCGAGGTGACGTCGATTGCCGCTTCGATACTGGATTTCGCAGGATCCGCCGGATCGAACTGCAGCGTGCCATCGAGCTTCTTGAAGCGCGCCGTGTACTTCGAGAAGCCGAGATGATCGACGCGCAGCGTCACGCTGGCGTGTGAAGGCTCCACCTTGTACTCGCCGGCGGGTGCATCCGTGGTCCAGTTCGGAGTCGGCGCGGCTTCAGTGGTCGCGCTCGGACCGCTGGAAGCGCTGTCCGCATCGGACGGCGGCTGCCGCATGCAGCCCGCGAGCGGGACCGCGACGAGCGCGACGAACAGGGCGGCATGCGGGGCGAGACGATGTGTCATGACGTCGGACTCCAGACTGCGAGGATGCAAGTATTGCAGATGCCGGTCAGGTGGCGAGCAGGAACCTCGCCACCGCCGCACACCAGGCGTCCGGCTGCTCGTCGACGATGTCGTGCGTGCCACCCTCGAGCTCGGCGTAGTCGAAGTCCGGCCGGAGTGATCGTGCGCTGAGGCAAAGCTTGTACAGCGCATCGCCTGTGTTGTTCAGCAGCAGCGTGCGATGCGAGATGCGCGGCAGGTTGCCGAGCTGGTCGTAGACCAGCGACGCATGGTGGCCGTACCAGAGCGTGTCGCCGGCGAGCAGCATGTCGATGACGTTGCGATGCACGGCCGGCAGATTGGTCCAGCCGGGCGTCACGCGTACACGCCGGTCCCACATCTCCTGCAGATGCGAGCCGTCGGGTTTCAGCTGCCAGGCGCGCTGCTTCGCGACGAGCGTATCGATCCACTCACGCCGCTGTTCGGCGCTGAACGGCGTCGGGCTGTTGAGGATCAGCCGGCGAAAGCGCGAGGGATGGCGAATCGTCGCGCACATCGCGGTCATGGAGCCGGTGTGCTGGCCGAGGATGTCGGCCTCTGCGAGCTTCAGATGATCGAGCACCGCGACGACGTTGTCAGCGTAGTCCTCGATCGTCGGCGGTGCAGGCGGTGCATCGGACTGGCCGAAGCCCGGCGTATCGATGCCGATGGCCTGGATGCCGAGCGCGGCGAGGCGCGAGTAGGCCGCATCGAACTGATGCAGCGAACTTGGCGACTGATGGCACATCACGAGCGGCCGTCCTTTGCCCGCCACGCGGAAATGCATCTGGCCGAACGTTCCCGCGCAGTACTCGCGCCGATCCATCAGCCCGCGTCCGCGGCGATCACGCCGTTCGAATCGATCATCACCACCTGGAACGTGCCCGTGCCGGCGCGCAGCTTCTTCGCCTCGACGTACTCCGGCGAGTTCCAGAATCGCAGCGCCGTCGCGCGATCTGGCCACTCCGAGATCACCGCGCCACCGCCATCGGTCCAGGCGCCTTCGAGCACCTGGGTATTGCCGCCCATCAGTACGTAGCGGCCGCCGAATCTTTCGACCATCGGGCCGACGGCCTGCTGGTAAGTCGCCATGAAGCGCTCACGGTCCGTGAATGCGCCGAGCACGATCATGTAGCACTTCATGGCAGCACCAGTTCAGCGAGTTCGAAGCTGCCGGGCATCTCGGCCCAGGTTTCCTTGACGACGATGTAGTCGTCGCTCCACGTCGAGATCATGAACGGCGCGGCGAGGCCGACGAGTTGCACGGCGAACGCGCGGCATCTGAAGGTGCCCGCCGGTACGGTCAGGTTCTGCTCGCCGAGATAGGAGATGTCGAGATCGAAGGTCTCGAGGCCGATGGTCTCCTTGCCGATCATCTCCTTCGAATAGGTGATGCAATTCGCAAGGCGCTGTACTTCGTTCGGTCGGCGCAGATCGAACAGCGCCGTCCAGTAACCATCGTTCAGGATCGGATGCGCGCCGAACGTTGGCGGCGGCGCGGCGAACTGACGCGACAGGCTGCGCGCGGCGCCGCGCGGATCCACCGATTCGCAGAACACGCTGTCACCCTCAAAGCGGAACCAGCCGGCACCCAGCGAGCGGCCCTGATGGTTGATGTGCAGGTAGGCATCGCGCGGACGCCAGGCGGCATCGAGCGTCAGCGTGACGTCGCGTACCAGGCCGACGTCATCGAAGTGACACTCGCAGCGCGCAGTGCGGCTCCCGTCTGCATAGCGCGTGACCGAGAACCATTCGCTGCCGGTCTGGTTGCGGGCTGGATCGAGATAGGCGATGCGGCCACGGGTGTTGTGCTGGGTCATGCGTGGAGTATGCGGATCAGCACGGCCGCGGGGTGGCCAGCGGTGCCGGCGGGAGCGACTCACCCCGAGCGGACCGGGCGTGCCCGCCGTCTTGTCTACCTATGTCAATATTGGAATAATCCGCCAGCAAACCGCCATCGAGCCTGCCGCCGTCGCCATGTTGCGCGAGCGTTGGAAGCTGGGTGGCGGGGCAGGATTGGCAGAAAAACAACACCCGCCAGTCGCGTCTCGCTGCAGTATGCAGCAGGGTCTGGATAACAATCGTCCGAGGGAGAATCATGATTAAGCAAAGGAAGTGGCTGGCAGCCGTGGGCTGCATGGCCGTGGGCGCGAGCACCGTGCCGATGGCAGTCGCGCAACAGGAAGGCAGCGACGCCGTCGGTCTCGAGGAGATCGTGATCACTGCGCGCAAGCGCCAGGAAACGCTGATCGAAGTGCCCGTCGCGGTGTCGGTGCTGACCAGCGAAGACATCCAGCAGCGCGGCATCCAGAATTTGTCGGACGTGGCGTTGTTCACTCCGGGTCTCAGCTACTTCGACGCGATCCAGAACCAGCTCGGCACGCCCGTCATCCGCGGCCTGTCGCAGACGAACCTGGCCAGCCCTGACCGCAACGTCGCGGTGTTCTACGGCGGCGTGTATCTCTCGAACCTCAACGCGACCAACCTCGAGATCCTCGATGTCGAGCGCATCGAAGTCGTCAAGGGTCCGCAGTCCGCGCTGTACGGCCGCAACGCCTTCAACGGCGCGATCAACTACGTGCCGGCGGCGCCGACCAAGGCGTTCAAGTCAACGGTCACGGGAACGATCGGCACCGACGAGCGCTATGAAGCGAAGCTGATGGTCTCCGGACCGATCAGCGACACCTTCAGCGGCCGCATCGCCGTCAGCTACAACACCTTCGACGGCAGCTGGGAAAACGCACTCGACTCCAGCGACAACATCGGCGGCTACAAGACGAAGAACGTCTCGGGCATGCTGGAGTGGAAGCCCACGGATGAGTTCAACGCCCGTCTGTTCGGTTATCACACCGACGACACGCGCGAATCGTCGACCACGTATTTCGCGTCCGGCTTCACCTGCGGCCCGACCGGCCGACCGCTCAGCGCGATCTGCGGCGACCTGCCGGCGCGCAGCTCGCTCGGCGCGAATCCGGACTCGCTTGCGTTCTCGCGCAAGGTCACGCTCGGATCGCTGGATCTCAGCTATGACTTCGGTCCTGTCTCGCTGAAGGGACAGATTGCGAAGTACAAGGCCGACACGGACAACTTCTCCGACTCGACCCTCGGTGCAGCGAACGGCGGGTACACGTACTCGATCGTCAACATCGCCGCGCCGATGACGATCCTGCGCACGCAGACGGTTCCGTACTTCATCGGCTCGGGCAAGGGACGCACCGACACGGACAGCCAGGAGCTGCGCCTCGAGAGCCGCCAGGACGGCAAGGCGCGCTGGTCGCTCGGTGTATTCAATTACAAGAACCAGTACAACAACCTGCAGCGCGTCGTGTTCGACGGCCGCCGACTGGCGGTCGGCGAAGTGCCGCTCGATACGTTCGCCTTCGGTCTGATCCCGGGCGGCGTGGCGTACACGGATCCGCGCAACAACATGCTGACGCTTGCGAACCTGGAACGCGAGGACAAGCAGCGTGCGTACTTCGGCTCCGGCGAAATCGACATCACGGACAAGATCACCTTCGGTGCCGAACTGCGCTGGGACGAGGAAGATCGTCAGCAGTACAGCGCCCTCGCAGCGACTGAGGCGGCCCGTCTGGCGTCGCTGCAGCAGAGGGACTTCAACTACAGCACCTGGCGCGTGCACGCGGACTACGAGCTGAACCCCTCGCAGCGGTTCTATGTGTCGGCCGCGAAGGGCGTGATCTCGGGCTACTTCAATGCGACGTTCGACGCCACGGCGCGTCTGCCGATCCCGGTCGATCTTCAGAAGTACGACCCCGCGAAGAACAAGACCTACGAAATCGGCTGGAAGGCCGAGTGGCTCGATCGTCGTCTGACCAGCGAACTGTCGCTGTTCCTGATCGACTACACCGACATCCAGATCTCGGCGTCGCCGCCTGCCGGGTCGGGACTGATCGGCAACCTGATCCAGAACCTGGGTGGCGCCGAAGCCAAGGGCTTCGAGCTTGCGCTGAACTACGCGGTCAACGAGAAGCTGCGCGTGGGCATGACCTACTCGTACTCGCCAACGGAGTTCGACGACGGCACGATCGATCCGGGTGCCGGACGTTACTGCGGTGGCACGATCGGCCTGGGCCTCGGCTTCTGCCCGTCGCTGACCTTCCGCGGCGTGCTGCAGCCGGACGTTTCCGGTGAAGCGCTGCCGCGCTCGCCGAACAAGCTGGCCAGTGCGTATGCGAGCTTCGACACGCAGCTGAACAGCGACTGGTCGTTCTACGCGCGTGGCGACGTCAGCTACACGGGTGAGGCCACGGTGCTCAGCGTGCCGCTGACCTACATCCCGTCGCGCACGCTCGCGAATGCGCGCATCGGCGTGCGTCGCGGTCCGCTGGATGTGGCGCTGTGGGGCCGCAACATCTTTGACAAGGAGTATGTGTCGGCCGTCATCAACCAGCCGCCGAATCTCCCGTCGGGTGCTCCGCTGCTGTTCCTGCCGAACGTCAGCCAGGGTGAGAAGGCCACGTTTGGTCTGACCGCCGTCTACACGTTCGAGTAAGCAGGCAGTTGATCGAAGGGCCGGGGCCGAAAGGTCCCGGCCCTTTTTTGTGGGTGCGCGATATTGCGGGCCAGCGATCTGGGCGTGGGTTCGCTAGCTCGCCGGCAGCGGATTGTCCTTCATGACTGCGCTGCGATACTCCGCGAGCAGCGGCTCCGCCAGCTGCAGGATGCGTCTTTCATCGCGCCGCATCATCGGCACACGCGAACCGAGCGCTACGGCACCCACTCGATTTGGATCGAGCCGCACCGGGATTGGAATCGGCCAGGCGAGCATCGCCCAGCCGTCCGCCATGATGTTGTAGCCCGGTACATGACCGCGAGGTCGCAGCGAGCGCAGGCCCTGCAGCACTTCTGCCGTCGTGCGAAATCGCTGGCCGAACTCGATGCCGCGACGCCGGCATTGCCGCGCGACGGCGCGTACTTCCGCGTCCGTATAGGTCAGAGCGATGGCGAGGCCCGGTGTGTCGAACGGCGGGCTGAGTTCGCCTGGAATCGCCGCCAGGCCGCGCTCGATCTTGCCCGAGACGATCGCCGCGAGTCGGACGTGAATACCGCTGGGTACCCACACCATCGCGTTGTAGCCCGTGAGATCGCGCAGCCCCATCAGCAGATTGCGCATTGGCAGCGAGCGGCAGCCCGCATCCGCAAGCCGCTCGCCGAGCTCACCGAGTCGACCCGAGACTGCGTACGTCGCGCCCGAATCGTCGAAGTCCACGTAGCCGAGTTCTGCGAGCTTCTGCAGCAGCCGGAACATCGAAGATGCCGGCACGCCGAGCCGGCGCGCGAGCGTGTGATTGGACAAGGGCTGCGGCGCCACGCTGAGTTGCTCAAGCACCTCGAGAACGCGGGCGATGGAACGGGAGCGGAGGTCGTCTTCGGACATCGGGACTCGCGGCTGGCGAGCGGGATCGCAGCCCCGAGTTTACTGGTTGCCGCGCAGCGCGTGTGGTATTGAGAATCGAAAGCGGATATCTGCGGAGCGAAGCATGAACTCGTCAAGACAGATGCTGACGGCGGTGCTGATCGCAATCTGGTTCGCCGGCGGAATCGCGGCGTGCCAGCCCGCCACCGAATCTGCGGCCATCGCTGAGACGCCGGATGCGCCGGCCGTCAAGAAATCCCGCGCGGGGATCTGTCATCTTCGCGGCACTGCGGGATACGAGCAGACGCAGCGATACGATGCATTCGCCAGCATCGAGCAGTGTGTTGCATCCGGCGGGCGCCCGACGAAGGCTGCTAACGCGCCAGTCGCCGTGCCGGGGGATTCAAAGCGGGATCTCGCCGTATTCGACACCGATGATCCAGGCTTCGTGCGCAGGTCGCGGAGTGGGATCTGCTATGACGCGAGCGACGGCACCTATCTGCAGTTGCTCTACTTCCGTGCGTATCGCTCGATGCAGGACTGTCTGGAGAGTGGGGGGCGAAAGCCGGATGATTCGGCTGCGGTCCGAAATTGACAGACGTCCCGAGGAGACACGCCTTGAGCAACGCGGCGAGAAAAATCGTCCTGATCACCGGTGCGGCGGGCGGCCTCGGCTCCTGCATGGCGCGCCACTTCGCTGCCGCCGGCGCGCACGTCATCGTTACGGACGTACATGAGGATCAGGGTCGTGCGCTCGCGCGCGAATTGGGAAGCGAAACGGGGCGAGCGAGCTTCATCCGGCTCGATGTGACCAGCGAGAGCGACTGGACAGCGGCGTTCGCGTTCGCCGCGGTCGGACCCGGTGCCGTCAACGTGCTCGTCAACAACGCCGGCTGGTATCGGCCGAATATTCCATTGAAGGACATGTCGCTCGCGATCTGGCGACGGCATTTCGAGATCAACGCCGATGGCGCCTTCCTCGGCTGCCGAGAAGCGCTGCGTTCGATGGAAGGGCGCGGCGGCGTGATCCTGAACATTGCCTCCGGCGCGGGCGTCAGCGCATTTCCGCAGGGCGGCGCGTACTGTGCATCGAAGGCCGCGATGCTGATGCTGACGCGCGTGGCCGCCAAGGCCGGCGGGCCCCAGGGCGTTCGCGTGAATGCGATCCTGCCCGGCGCCGTGCCCACGGACATGCTGCGCGGGAACATCCTGCCCGGTCAGACCGAGGCCGAGTTCATCGAAGTGATGCGCGCACATCACCCGCTCGGCCGACTCGCCGCTGCCGAAGACATCGCGCGCGCCGCCGTGTTCCTGTGTTCGGACGAGGCTGGCGCGATCAGCGGGGCCTGTCTGCCAGTGGATGCGGGCGCGACGGCTTGATCAGTCTCGCGAAGGGCGATCGCCGGCAATCGCTGCGACGCGCGCATCGAGCTCCGCTACCGACGCCATCGAGCGCGGATCTCGATTCGCGTCGTGATCGCAGTCGAGTTCGAATGAATATGCGTGCCTGAGCAGCCTGCCCGGCGGCTTGATGGTCAGCACATAGAACAGGCGCGTGTAGTAGTGCAGGCGCAGTGAGTGTGCCGATACCGGCCAGTGCGCGTTCAGCAGAAAGGATCCGTACGGCACCATCAGGGATCTTCGCGCCAGGATCCGATACTCATCATCCAGCAACAGAAAATCGTTCGACTCCTCGAACATGCAGTCGTAAGAGGTGATCAGCAGCAGGCCGTACTCGCAGCGGTACTGCGCTTCGATCACGTAGCCCGGTATCTCCGCACCCGTTGGCGCGCCATCGCGCAGCAGCGTCGTCAGTGCGGGCCACTCCCTGTAAGGGCCGCTGTGCTGGGCGAGCGTGAAAGAGTCGATCTGCTGCATCGGAGCGCAATCGTCTCATGGGGTTCGGGCTGCAGCCACCGGTGGCCGGCCTCGACGCCTGGTGGCCACAGCCGGTACGCTGGATGGCAGTCAAACCGCGTAGAGACTCCGCGTGAACGCCGACGACCGACAGACCGATCAGGCGATGTGGGGCATCATCGCCAGCAACGTGCTCGCCATGATCGTGGCGCTCGCATTGCGTTGGGACGTGCGCGAGCTGCTGTGGCCGTATTTCATCCAGAGTGTCGTGATCGGTTTCTACGCGCGCCGGCGCATGCTCGCGCTGCGGGATTTCAGCACCGAAGGGCTCTCCAACGAGGACGGCGACCCGACGCCTGCCACCGAGCAGTCGCAGAAGAGCGCCGCGAATTTCTTTGCCCTGCACTATGGCTTCTTTCATTTCGGTTATTTCGTGTTCCTTTACCAGGGCAGCGTGGAATCCGGACATCCGCCGACGCAGATCGATGGGCTGATGGCCGTTGTCGTCGGTCTCGCGTTCCTGCTGACCCATGGACGATCGCACCGCGAGCATGTCGAAGCAGACCTCGCTTCCAAACCCAACCTGGGCGCGCTGATGTTCATGCCGTACCTGCGCATCATCCCGATGCATCTCGTGATCCTGTTCGGCGCCGCGCGCGGCGGCGGCGCCGGCACCATCATCGCGTTTTCAGTGCTGAAGACGCTCGCGGATGTGGGCATGCACAAATTCGAGCATCGTCAGCTGCAGAAGGCGCGAGAGGCTGCGGAGTAGTGAGCCGAGGTCGGCAGTGAATCGCATCGGGCGAGATGAGCCGGCCTCGAGCTGAGGACGTCTGGCTGTCGATGTCCGTCCGCAGCCGCAAACCCGCGCCGACCAGCTTGCAACCCCACGTGTCGCGCGCGGTCACGATATCGGGCATCTTCGCGGTCCTGCTCGCGACTGTCGTGCTGCTCAAGCGCCTGACCTGGATTGTCCTGCCGTGGTATGTCGCGCTGAGCCTGCTGACATTCATCGCGTACGTACGGGACAAGGGTGCCGCCGAACGCAATCGCTGGCGTGTAACGGAAAAGACGCTGCATTTTCTGGCTGTGCTCGGAGGCTGGCCCGGCGCGTGGATCGCGCAGCAGATGCTGCGTCACAAGACGAGCAAGCGCTCCTTCCAGATCGAGTTCTGGATCTGCGTGATCGTCAATCTCGTGGTGCTGGGTGCGCTGATCTTGAAAGGCGGCCAGCTTCCGGATTGGAGCGCGGCTATTTCATCAGCGTGACATGCCCGCGGAATTCGTAGCGACGCTCGCTGCTGCTGACCGTGCAGGACGACACGACCACATCGCTGAGTGACAGCTGCTGCGCGCTGCTTCGCAAATGGGCGTCCTTGATGTGCGTGCCTTGTGCGCAGGCTCTGTCGAGCGTACGTGAGGTCTCGGTCTCCGCGGCCGGCAGCACGACGGTGACGGTCTGCACGTCGGCCGCGCTGGCGCCTGTGTCGCCACCCGCGACGGGAGCAGCGGTCATCGGCTTGTGCATGCGCTGGCCGGTGGGCAGTCCGCTCTGCGGGTCGCGCGGCGACACGACGCGCGACGCGGGTAAGGACATGGACAGATCAGACAACGAAACCTTGCCGCCGCCTTTGTTCGAGGTGGGCTGCGCGGTGCCCGGATTGCTCGCGCCGAACGAGAACGAACTGATCTCGACAGGTGCGCTGCGGCTGGCCGTGGCGCTCTCGCCGTCCACACCTTCGATCTTCAGGTAAACGTCCGCAGCGGCGAGTGGCGCGCTGGACAGGGCGGCGACGAGCGCAGTGCAGGCAAGGGTCGAACGCAGGGTGTTCATGGTGTGGCCTCGATGAATGAGGCCCCGAGTGTCGCGCGGGACTCGAGCCGGGACTGAGACGCGGTTGGCGAAACGGGGCTTGTTGCCCCGCGACCGTCACCGCAGCTGACTGTCCTTCGACCCGCGCCGGTTGTAGCCGCTGCTCTGGGTCGCTTCGCGGTCTTCCTGTTCCTGGCAGGGCACGCACAGGCGCACGCCGGGCAGCGCCTGGCGGCGCGCCTCGGGAATCTCTGCCGAGCAGTGCTCGCAATGCGTCAGCGAAGGCCCGGCGGCGAGCCGGCTCTGCGCGCGGCGGATGCCGTCCTTCACGGTCGCATCGATCTGTTCCTGCACCGCACCGTCTCCGGCCCAGCCGTTGGCCATGTCGCGGCCCTCCTGTCGTCACAGGTTAGCCCCGCAACCGAGCGAATTCCAAATTGAGGCTCAGTCGGGCACGGCATCCACGCCGACCCGGCTCACGCCGCTGCGCTGGGCGAGCGCCAGGGCCTGGGCCACGGGCTCGTACCGCGCGCGGCGATCCGCATGCACCCGCAGCGGCGTCGCGGGCCGATTGGCCAGCGCCCGCAGTTTCTGCTCGAGCGCGGCCAGGTTGGCCACGGGCTCGCCGTCCCAGTACATGCGGCCATCGAAATCGATGTCGAGCAGCACGGGCGTCACGGTCGCAGCGTTTCCGCCCTGTGGCAGATCGAGCGCGGTGCGATGGGTGACGGCCGGTACGGTCAGGATGAACAGCACGAGCAGCACCAGCAGGACGTCGATCAGCGGGGTGGTGTTCATCTCGGGTTTTGGAAGCATGTTGGGGTCCTCCTGCCCATGAGGAACGCAGGTGCGCTGCGAATGGGGTCAGACGCGACGCAATTCCGGTGGAGTCAGACCGCCCACGTTGCTAGGCTTTCTTCACTACTCCCGCGTCTGGAGGCGCCATGCCGATATCTCCCGCCATCGCCGCTACCGCTCTTCTTTGCGGCGCGCCGATGGGTACGGTGCTGGCCCAATCCATCAGCGACAAGGTCGCGAACGACGAAGTCACGATGGTGGACAAGGACGACGCAACGATGCTGCGTGCGTTCGAAAAGGCACGATCTACACTCGACGGGTTCTTGGCGCAGATGGACCGCAAGGATGCCTCTGTCGAATCTCCCGCCTTGAAAGTGAAGATCGAGCATCGCGGCGATGTCGAGTATTTCTGGGTCACAGAGTTCTCGCGCAGCGGCAAGGGCTTTGTCGGATATCTCGCGAACGAGCCGCGTCTGGTCACGAACGTCCGGTTCGGCCAGCGGTACAAGTTCTCGCGCGAGGACATCTACGACTGGACCTATGTCGATGCCGGTACGGGCAAGCTGAAGGGCAACTTCACGGCCTGTGCGCTGCTGGTGCACGAGACGCCGGAAGCGGCGCGCCAGTTCAAGGAACAGAATAATCTGGAGTGCACCGATTAGCACAGTGATCGGATGGACGCTTGCTGTGATCGCGCTCGCGGTCGCGGCCTACGCGTGGCAGGCGAGGCGCGAAGCCCAGCGCGAAGCCTTCATTCGCCAATATCGTTTTCCGCCGGGCCTGTTCACGAAGCTTGCGGTGAAGCGGCCGACGCTCGGGCCGAAAGAGCAGCAGCTGGTCGGCCGGGCGCTGAAGCAGTTCTTCCTCGCCTATCTCAAGAGCGGGCGGCGTCGGGTGTCGATGCCGTCGCAGGTCGTCGATGATCTCTGGCACGAGTTCATTCTCTATACGCGTAACTACCAGCAGTTCTGCGATCAGGCGTTCGGCCGATTCCTGCATCACACGCCCGCGGTGGTGCTCGGGTCGGTCAAGACGGACAACGAGGGCCTGCGCCGCGTGTGGTGGTACTGCTGTCGCGAGGAGAACATCGATCCACGCAAGGCAACGCGACTGCCGCTGCTGTTCGCGATCGACCGCAAGCTCGGCATCGGCGATGGATTCGTCTATGAACTCGACTGCACGTCCCGGCAGCGAGGGGATGGAGGATCGAGCCACTGTGCGACGAGCATGAGCGATTCAAGCTACGACGGCGGCACGGACGGCTTCGGCGACGGTGCGGGTGCGGGCACCGATGCCGGTGGCGATTCCGGTGGCGACGGTGGCTGCAGCGGCGGTTGTGGTGGAGGCGGGGACTGACCGATCATGCGGGGTATGGAACAGACCCTGCTGCTGCCGACCGATACCGCCGTCACCTGCCCGAAGTGCGAGCATGGTTTCTCGCTCGAACAGGGCTTTGCGCGCAAGGCGCTGGAATCCCTGGAGGCTTCGAGTGCGCAGTCGCTGGCGGCGGTGCGTGAGCAGGAGCGTGCGGCCGTCGAGAAGCGGGCACGCGAGCTCGCCTCGGAGCGTGAACGTGCGGCGCAGCAGCAGGCCGAGGACCTACGCAAACTGATGGCGGAGCAGGCGGCCGCGCATGAGCGCTCGCTGGCCGAAGTGCGCAAGCTGACGGAGCAGTCGGTGCGGCCACAGCTCGAGGCACTGAAATCACAACTGGCCGATAGCCAGACCAAACTCTCTCAGATGGATCAGCGCGAGGCGGCGCTCGCAGCGCGCGAGAAGTCGATCGAGTCCCGCGTCGCGGAAGCGGCGTCGACCCGCGCGGCGGAGATGGTGGCCGGCGAGCGCGAGAGCTGGGAGAAGCAGCTCGCCGCGCAGTCCGCGCAGGTCTCGCAGCTGCGTGCGGAGCAGGTGGCGCTGCGCGAAGAGCGGCAGAAGCTGAAGGACGAAAAGGAAGCGCTCGCGCTCGAAGTGCAGAAGCAGGTGGATCATCTCGTCGCGCAGCGCGAGGCCGCCGTGCGCGCGCAGGAGACGGACCGCGCGAAACTGCGCGAAGCGGAGCTGCAGAAGAAGCTCGATGACCTGAGCTCGCAACTCGCCGATGCGCAGCGCAAGGCGGAACAGGGATCACAGCAGCTGCAGGGCGAGGTGCTGGAGCTCGCGATCGAAGAAGGCCTGCGGCGCGGCTTCCCGATGGACGTGATCGAGGAGGTCAAGAAGGGTCAGCGCGGTGGCGACGTCATCCAGCGCGTGACCTCACGCAGCGGCCAGATCGCCGGCGTCGTGCTGTGGGAAACCAAGCGCGCGAAGGACTGGAGCGCGCAGTGGGCCACGAAGCTGAAGGAAGACATGCGGGTGGCGGGCGCGGACGTCGGCGTGCTGGTGACGATGCCCACGGCGGTGCCGAAGGAATGGGCGCCGGGCCAGCAGTTTGGCCTGCACGAGGACATCTGGGTCTCCACCTGGGGTACGGCGCTGCAGCTGGCCGAAGTGCTGCGCAGCGCATTGCTCGATGTGCACAAGCAGCGGCTCGTCTCGGCCGGCAAGGGCGAGAAGATGGAGGCGCTGTACGACTACGTGACCTCGCCGCAATTTGCCCAGAAGCTGAAGGCTGTTTACGACACGTTCCAGAAGATGCGCGACGAACTCGAATCCGAACGCAACACCACACAGCAGCGCTGGGCGCGTCGCGAGAAGCAGCTGCAGGCGGGCGTGGCTTCCTTGCTCGGGATCGGTGGCGAGATCCAGGGGCTGGCGCAGGATTCGGTGCCAGGGCTCGAACTGCAGACGGAGCCGGGCAGCGCGAGCGAGACCTGAGGAACTGCCCGTGAGTGCGCAGCTGCTGGTGCTCGGCGGGCAGGGCGTGTTCGGGGCGCGTATCGTCCGGCAGCTCGCGCGTGATCCGGACATCGCCGTGACCGTGGCGGGCCGTCGTGCGCGGGCGCATGCCACGCAGGATGGCGCTCGCGTCGAGGGCCTGGCGGTCGACCTCACCGCACCGGATGGCATCGATCGATTGATCGAGCATGCGCCCGCGGTGCTCATCGATACGGTCGGGCCGTTCCAGTCCCGCGACCTCACGCTGCCGCGACGCTGCGCCGCGGCGGGCATCCACTATGTCGATATCGCCGATGATCGCGCGCGGGTTGCGGGCATCGTTCAGCTCGATGCACTCGCGCGGTCGAAGGATGTGTTGATCGTCAGCGGTGCGTCGACGGTGCCGGCGATCAGCACGGCGATGGTCGAGGCGTTGGTGCAGCAATCCGGAGATCGCCTGGCGGAAGTCGTCAGCATCGACGTCGGCATCTCGCCCGGCAATCGGGCGCCTCGCGGGCTCGCAACGGTGCGTGCGATCTTGAGCTATTGCGGGCAGCCCATTCCGGCGATCACGGGTGAGGCACCGGAGTATGGCTGGGGCGGATTGACGCGCTTCGACTACCCGCAGCCGGTGGGCAGGCGCTGGATGTCGGATGTGGATACGCCGGAGCGCGCGCTGTGGGCGGCGCGATTCCCGGCGCTCGAGCGGGCGAGCATCCGTGCCGGGCTCGAGCTCGGGTTGCTGCACCTCGCGCTGTCGATGCTCTCGCGGGGCGTGCGGGCCGGTGTACTGCCGGGCCTCGATCGCTTTGCGGCGCCGATGCTGTGGATCGCGGATCGGCTGGAATCCTTCGGCACCGATACCGGGGCGATGCATGTTCGCGTCGAGCACTCGAGCCGCATACACACCGGCCTGTTGATCGCCGAGCGTGCCGATGGCCCGCAGATTCCGGCGACGCCGGCCGTGGTCCTCGTCAAGAAGCTGCTCGGCCTGGGCGGACACGCACCGCTGACGCTGCGCGGGGCCATGCCGTGCATCGGGATGATGACGATCGATGAACTGATGCAGGAGTTGCGAGGCTACGCGATCCGCTACGAGGGTGGCTGACGGGATGTCGTGTTGCAGCGCTGGCCCGCGTACTGATCCTTGAGCTGTCGGCGCTGCGAGCGCAGCTTCTCGCCAACCTTGCCCGCGTAGCCCAGCCGCATGCGCGAATCGATCCGGTCGATCTCGTTCTGGATGTCCCAGCAACTGCGCGCCTTGCGTGCGCGCGGCGTTCCAGTCGGCGGCATCGCGGCGGGTCCGGTCGGTTGCGCTGCGTGCCGCGTGCCGGCCTTGCGAGGCGCACGGAAATCGGAGGTCGTGGTGGAGAGTGGCACGGGTGTGTAGCGGTTCAAGTCCCGCAGATCGAGCGCGCGACGCGACCCACCCTCGCCGCAGGGTCGGTCCGTCAGGATGCGGGTGTTGCCTTCCCTGCATTCATATACGTCTGGCGCTGCGGCGATCGACGGTGGCGAGCTCGTGGCGAGTGCCGCGAGGCCGAGCGCTGCGGAGACGCGAATGCAATTGAGGACGTGGCATGGAGTCACGCGTGCCAGTAGGCCGCGCGCACCCTGTCCGGGGCAATTCGCAATCGGCACGACAATCGCGCGATTGATTGCTTGATCGACTGCGTGGTCAGAGCTTCGAAAAGAACTCGATCATCGCGCCATCGGGGGAACGCAGGCTGCACATCACGACTTCGCCATGCGGTGCGAGCGTCAGGCGCGTGGGCGGCATGTATAGCGTGCCACCGCGCGCGACGAGTTCCTGTGCCTTCGCGGCGGCATCGTCGACGGGAATCCGCATCGCGAGAATGCCGAGATTCGGTGGCACGGCGCGCGACGCAAAATCCTGCCCGGTGAAATCGACCCACTGGACGAGTTCCACCTGGCCATGCGCCCAGCTGCCGTCCAGCTCCTTGCCGCCGGCCGAGATGATGACGTTCTTCGGCATCCTGCCAACGAAGTTCTCGGGCATACCGAAGTTGTTGCAGGCGAGGTGCGTGACGCCATCGAACCAGGCCTGCCAGCCGAGCACATCGCGCCAGAACCGGCGTGCGGGTTCGATATCCCGCACGGACTGCTGCGCGTTGAAGGCCATTGCGGCCTTGGCGTAATCGGGATCGGGTGGTACGGGCTGCAGAATCCGATACAGCCCGAAGTTCACGCCGTCCCAACCGCGCAGCACGACATTGCGCAGCACGCGTTCGCCGAAGTGCATGTCCACCGGATCATGAAACGCCGTCCAGCCGAGCCGCTGTGCCGCGGCGAACGTGGCCTCGACGTCCCGTACATAGGCCAGCAGCGAGAAGATTCCGCCGGTGTCCCAGTGGTTGCCGCTCGAGCGGATCTCCACCTGCGGAACACCGGAGAGCTGCATCAGTCGCACGCAGCGCGGCGGATCGGCGGGATTGACCAGCAGCGCCTCGCGGCCGCGCGCGGCCGCGGGCAGGCCCCAGGCGGCGAGCAGGCGCGGATCGACGTCGTCCCGCATCTGCACGGTCCAGCCGAGCAGATGGTCCAGGGCCGTGATCCAGCGCTCGAGATCGCGGACGCAGAGCACCGCTTCGTGCCAGGCACCGGTGAGAGGCATTGAATGAATCATGGTGCTTTCAGCATCGCACAGCGCCCGGGCGGCGACCAGAACGGCTTGCCACCGCAACGGGGGCGATGATTTAACGCAACAGGTTCATATCCATGAACCGCCGGTTCACTACTCGGGACAATGTGTTGACACCCCGAGGCGGCCGGTTCTATTTTCGGTCGTGCCCGTCATTGCAGCGGGCCTTACTGAAAACTTGGCAAGTTCGGGGAGTCATCATGAAACTGGTTTCGAAACTATTCGTGGCCGCTGGCACGGTGGGTGCCGTGATGGCATCGGGCGTGACCGCAGCGCAGGAACAACCTGCGGACTCGCTGGCCCTGGAAGAAGTGATCGTGACCGCGGAGCGCCGCGAGTCGAACGTTCAGGACGTGCCTGCAGCCGTCTCCGCATTCGATCAGGTGGAGCTGGAGCGTCGCCAGGCGTTCAACGTCATCGACGTGGTCACGAACGTGCCGAACCTGTTCGTCAGCAACAATCCCGGTCAGGCGGCCTCGACGACGATCTTCCTGCGCGGCATCGGCAGCACTGAATCGATCGTCACGCTCGATACCGCCATCGGCTTCTATCTCGACGACATCTACTTCGCGCGACAGGGCGTCAACAACCTGAGCCTGTTCGACGTCGAGCGCATCGAGGTGCTGCGTGGTCCGCAGGGCACGCTGTACGGCCGCAACACGTCCGGCGGCGCAGTGCGCGTGATCACCAAGCGACCGAACAATGATTTCGCCGGCGAAGTGGAAGCCAACTACGGCGAGTTCGATCGCTGGTCACTGCGTGGTTCGGTCAACGTGCCGTTCAGCGACACCTTCCAGGGGCGCTTCAGCGCGCTGGTGGAGCAGGGCGACGGCATCACGAAGAACGTCATCCTGAACAAGGACGTGAACGATCGGGACAACTGGGGCGCTCGTGCGGCGTTCCGCTGGCTGCCGGCGGATGCGGTTGAAGTAAACTTCGCTTATGACTACTACCGCGCAGAGAACAACGGCGTGTACGGTTACGACATTGCCGGCATCGTCCGCCCCGCGGCGCGCGACTACTTCATCTCGACCAGTGGTGACGAGACCTACAACATCAGCCACACGAATGGCGGCTCGCTGACCGTGGACTGGAAGATCAGCGACACGCTGGACTTCACCTCGATCACGGGCGTGCGCAACATCTACCAGAAGTACGAACTGGACTTCACCGACCAGCCCGTGCCGATCTTCAAACTCTGGACCGAGAACGATACGGACCAGATCACGCAGGAATTCCGCCTGAGTGGCAATGCGCAGGACAACCGCCTGAAGTACGTGGTCGGCGCGTACTACTACGACGAGAAGAGCAAGGCCTTCATCGGTGACCAGATCAACCTGAATCCAGCTCCGGGCGTGCGCATCCCGCTGCCATTCTTCCGTCGCTACTACGACGTGGACGTCACGAGCTATGCCGCGTTTGCCGAAGTGAACTACGACATCACGGACAAGTTCACGATCACGTTCGGTGGTCGGTACACGGAGGACGACAAGTCGCTGGACATCGAGCAGTGGATCGGCGGTCCGTTCGCGTTCTCGCCGCCGGGCGGCGGCGGCCAGGGTTACAACAACGCGACGCTCGAAGCACTCGGCATTCCGATGGACATCAAGGATGACAACTTCTCCATCAAGGCCGGTCTGCAGTACAAGTTCTCCGACGACATCCTCGCGTACTTCACCTACGCGCAGGGCTACAAGAGCGGCGGCTGGTCGGCGCGCACGAACACCGCGTCGGAATTCGTCGACTTCGATCCGGAGTTCCTGGATTCGTATGAAATCGGTCTGAAGACGACGGTGTTCGACGGCCGTGCCCGCCTGAACTACACGGCCTTCTACTACGACTACACGGACTTCTTCGCGACGGCGACCGGTACCAACGGCAATTTCATCGTCACGACCCAGGACGCCGAATTCTACGGTCTCGAGTTCGAAGCCACCGGCCGCGTGTCCAGCACGATCGACGTGTTCGCCGCACTGGGCTTCCAGGACGGCGAATACAAGGGCGTGTCACCGCTGGTGTTCGGTACGGCCATCGGCGAGGTCCCGCAGCGCATGCCGAAGTGGTCCACGAAGGTGGGCGCCACGTACCTCAAGCCGATCCAGGGCACCAACGCCCTGCGCCTGACGGTGGACTACAACTTCCTGAAGGATCATTTCACGAACCTGCAGAACTCGCCGCTCGGCGCCTCGGGCAACGTGGAGATCTGGAACGCGCTGCTGGCGTATGAGATCGACGACGGCAAGTATCAGATCTCGGCTTCATGCAAGAACTGCTTCGACAACCGCTATCTCGCGCAGTCCTTCGACTTCGCGGGCATCGGCTTCGTCGAGGTGTATCCGGGCGATCCGCGCACCTGGTTGCTCGGCGTCAAGGCGAAGTTCTAGTTCAGCGATCCTGCAGGAGACGACCCATGTTGCCAGGCACACAGCATTCCGCATTGATCGTCATCGACATGCAGAACGGCTTCTGCAACAAGGGCGGCTCCTGCGACCGGATCGGTCTGCCGGTGGAGCGACTCGCGCCGGCCGTCGAGCCCTGTCGACGGCTGGTCGCCGCGGCGCGTCGCGCCGGCGTGCCGATCATCTTCACGCGCTACGTCTATCGCGCGGATTTCCGCGATGGCGGCCTGCTGGTCGATGAACTGATGCCGGCGCTGCGCGAGCACAACGCGCTCGTGGTCGGCAGCGAGGATGCAGCCATCGTTCAGGCGCTGACTCCGCAGCCCGACGACTACGTGCTCGACAAGAACCGGCCGAGCTCGTTCTACGGCACGCCGCTGGAGTCCTGGCTGAAAGGACTCGGCACGAAGGAACTCGTGGTCTGCGGCGTCACGACCAACTGCTGCGTGGAGACCACGGTCCGCGATGCGAGCCAGCGCGACATCCGTACGTTCGTCGTCGAAGACGCCACGGCTGAGTTCGACGAAGAACGCCACAACGTCGCGTTGCGCTCGATGGGCATGCTGTTCGCGCACACGACCAAGGTGGCGGACGTCGAGAAGGCCTGGGGCGCGGCGTCATGACGGCGGCGCGCGCGGGAGGGTGAGCATGCCTTCCTTCGCGGTGGCCTGGCCGTCAGGCGATCTGTCTTCCTGGAAAGTGGCGCGTCATCAGGCGGCGCATCGTGCGGATGATCTGGGCTTCGTTGCGCTGGATGCGATCCCCAAGTCCCGCGACGGCGACCACGAGTGCGCTGCCATCGACGGTCGCCGGGAGCGGCATCGAAATCGCGCCGGTATGGGCCAGCAGGCGATCGTAGGCGGCACAGTACCCCTGACGACGGGTTCGCTGCACCTCGGTCAGCGTCTTGTCGAGATCGATGCGATCCGCGCGGCGGCGGATGCGCGAGTTGGCTCTTTGCACGAGCGTGCGGATCTCCGGATCCGTCTTGCTGGCCAGCAACGAGGTTCCGACGCCCGTGCCGAACAGCGGCACCATATAGCCCTCACCGATGCGCAGCGAGATCGGGAAGGAGCCGGTGATCACGCGCAGGAACTGCATCGAGAAATCGTTCTGCATCGAAAGGGTGATGGTCTCGCCGGTAGCTTCGTGCAGGGCCTCGAGCAGATTCAGCGTGTTCGGGCTGCCCACCAGCGACGCGGGCAGCCAGTCACCGAGATGTGTCAGGCGCAGCGTCGGAAAGTAAAGCAGCGACTCGCGATCGAACGACAGATAGCCGAGCGTGACGAGGCTCTTCAGCAGCGCATTGGTGCTGGACTTCGGATACTCCAGTGCGCGACCGATTTCAGTAGCGGTCATCGGCTTGCCGACTTCGCGCAGGTGCTCGAACACGGCCAGCACGCGCCCGACACTCTTGACGACGGAATTGGCGGGTGCCGGGGCAGCTCGGTACATGGCCCCCAAGTTACCGCCGTTCACATACGTGAATCAAGGCAATAGAGCGGAGTATCCAATGTCCAGGCCATTCGTGATCGATGGTGTCTGCCATCCCTACAACTTCGAACCGAAGAATCTCAACGGCAGATTCGGCCGCATCTTCAATGATGTGATGCACAGCTTTCATCCGCTCGTGAATCCGCCGGGCAAGGCGATGACCCGTGAGGAATGGGAGAGCGACTGGCAGCCGGAAGAGTTCATCGAGACGATGCTGCTCGAGAGCTGGACGGACATCTGCGCGGTGCACTCGACCCCGATCTACGACGCCTATGCCGATGGCCTCGTCTCCAACGAGAAGGGCGCCTACCTCAAGCAGAAGTATGCGGACCGCGTGCTCTGGTACACCTGCGTGGATCTTTTCGAAGATCCGAAGAAGGTCCAGCGCACGCTGGAGGAGAACATCGCGAAGGGCGCGGACGGCATCAAGCTGTATCCGTCCCGGTACGTCGATGGGTTCACCGAGAGCTGGCGCATGGATTCGCGCGAGGTCGCGTTTCCGGTGTTCGAGCTCGCGCGCAAGTACGGTATCCGCAACATCGCGGTGCACAAGGCGCTGCCGCTCGGCCCGATCAACAGCGAGGGCATGCGCGTCGATGACATCTCCGCCGCAGCCAATCGCTACCAGGAGATCAACTTCCAGATCGTTCACGCCGGCTTCATGTTCGTCGACGAGACGAAGATGCTGATGATGAACCATCCGAACATCTATGCGACGATGGAAGCCTCGATGCTGTTTTCGATCCTCAATCCCATGGAACAGGTGCGCCTGTTCTCGGAGTTCTTCGGCTCTGGCGGATTCGAACGCGTGATCTATGCCTCCGCTGCCGTGAACCCCCACCCGCAGATCGTCCTCGACGCACTCGCCAACTTCCAGATGCCGCAGGGCAATCCCTTCCAGCTCACCGAGCAGGCCCGCGCGCTGATCATGGGTGGGAATCTTGCTCGTCTGCACGGCATCGATGTCGATCAGCGCAAAGAGGCGCTGAACAAGGACCGGTTCGAGCTGGCGCGTGGCAAGGAGGGTCTGCGCGCGCCCTGGAGCAGTGCTCGTGCGTACCGTGCCGCGGCGAGCCGCAGCCATGGGTAAGCCGATTCATTCAGTCGACTGTGCGCCCGATGTCTGGGCCGCATTGCAGGGCGTGATGGATCCTTGCCTCGCCGCCAGCGGTCATCCGATGTCGATTCTCGATCTGGGTCTCGTGTCGGGTGTCACCGAAGAGGGCGAGACGATCGAGTTGCGAATCACGTTCACGGAAGTCGGCTGCCAGTTCACGCATCGCGTGATCAGCAGCATCGAGGACCGCCTGCTCGCGCTCGACCGGTTCCGGCATGTTCGCGTCGTGCCGGAATGGCGGCCGGGCTGGACGGAAGAGCGCATGACGGAGCAGGCGCGCGCGGCACTGGCAGAGGGCCGTCTGCACATGGTCAAGCGAATCGTGCGGGGCGAATCGCCGCCCGCACCGCAAGTCTGACCTCACACGCTGCACAGGACGCTCCTCCATGGCTGGATACATCGACATCGTCTGCAATCTGTTCGATCCCACGTCCGTGCGGTTGAAGCAGAACGGCCTCGATGATGAGTTCAAGAAGCAGGTCCGCATGGATCCCGCGATCCGCGGCGGCGTCACGATGCCGCAGTACCTCAAGCGCATGGACCGTGCGGGAATCGAGCGTTCGCTGCTGATCGCGGTGCGCGCCGGCGATTTGAACGTGCGCGGCTCTTTCGAGCTGCCCTACGCCCGCGTCCACGAGATCTGCGAGCGCTATCCGGACCGGTTTTCGGGACTGGCGGGCGTAGATCCGTTCCGCGGCATGCAGGGACTGCGGGATCTCGAGCATGCGGTGAAGAAGCTCGGCTTCGTCGGGGCACATCTGTATCCGCACTGGTTCGGTCTGCCGCCGGACCATGCCAAGTACTACCCGTACTACGCGAAGTGCTGTGAACTCGACATTCCGATCATGATGCAGATCGGTCACAACCTCGTGTACTCGCGCGAGCGTCGCCTGCCGAGCGTCGGCCGACCCATCTGCCTCGATCAGGTGGCGATCGACTTCCCCGAACTGAAGCTGATCGGCATCCACATCGGCGTTCCATGGACGGACGAGGCGATCTCGATGGCCTGGAAGCACGAGAACATCTATCTGGCAGGCGATGCGTATGCGCCGAAGCACTGGCCGAAGCCCTTCGTCCATTACGCCAACACCTACGGCAGTCACAAGGTGTTGTTCGGCACGGACTGGCCGGTAATCGATCCGGAGCGGGCGGTGCGCGAGGTCGATGCGCTCGGCTTCCGGCCGGAGGCCAAGCAGAAGCTGATGCGCGACAACGCGCTGGCGGTGTTCACCAAGCTGCGCAAGCGCGGCGCCCGCAAGAGATGACGAGCACATCCTTCGGCATGCCGCCCCCGCAGATCCTGACGATCTCGGGCGGCGTTCACGCCATCGCGGCAGCTGACCCGCGCAGGCCGGCCCTGCGGGTTGGCGAGCGCCTGATGACCTATGGCGAGATCGGCGCGCGGATCCGCAAGGTGGCGGGTGCCGCGCGCGCCTTGCTGGGCCGCACGCTCGGTGAGCGGGCCGTGCTGCTCGCCCCGAACTGCATCGAGTATCCGGAAATCATCTGTGGGCTCGGCGACGTGGGTCTGCTCGTCTCCACAGCCAATCCACGTTGCACCGCGCACGAACTGACGATCCTCGCGCGCGACTGCGAGCCGCGCCTGCTGATCGTGCATCCCTCACTCGAGTCTGTCGTGCGGGCAGCGACGCTGCCGACGGTCGAGAAGATCATCGTGCTCGGCCCTGAGTACGAAAGCTGGATCGCAGCGAGCGAACCTTGCGGCATCGACCCGGGACTGCGCGAGGAAGATGGTTTCGCGCTGGTCTACACCAGCGGCACCACGGGTGAGCCCAAGGGCGTCGTGCTGTCGCATCGCTCGCGTGTGCTGACGTTCTATGGCATGGCGATGGAATTCGGCTGCTTCGGGCCGGACGATCGTCATCTGGCGATGGCGCCGATGGCGCATGGCGCCGGTTTCGCGTTCACGATGGCGCCGCTGTTCTTCGGTGGCTATGTCGAAGTATTGCCGAAGTTCGACCCGGAGATCGTGCTGCGCACGCTGGGTAGCGGTGCGTTCACGGGCACGTTCATGGTGCCGACCCACTACCAGACCATCTTTTCACTGGGGGAGGCGACTCTCGATCGATATCGCAACTCGACGCCGGCGCTGCGCTCGATCATCTCGAACGCCTCGGCATTGCCGCAGTCCGTGAAGGAAAAGATCGTGGCGTACTGGGGAGAGGGGCTGCTGCACGAAACCTACGGCTCGACCGAAGGCGGCGTCGTGACGAACCTGCGACCGCGGGACCAGTTGCGCAAGATCCAGTGCGTGGGCAAGCCGTTCACCTGCACGCAGATCCGTCTGCTCGATGAACAGGGACGGAACGTCCAGGACGGCGATGTCGGTGAGCTGTATTCCAGTTCGCCGTTCCTGTTCAACGGCTACTTCCGACGACCTGAGGCGACGCGCGAGGCGTTGCGCGAAGGTTGGCTCAGCGTGGGTGATCTCGCCCGGCGCGATGAAGATGGCTATCTGTACATCGTCGATCGCAAGAAGGACATGGTGATTTCGGGTGGCTTGAACATCTATCCGCGCGAGATCGAGGAAGTGCTGCACGGCCATGCATCGATCAGCGAGGCAGCCGTCGTCGGCGTGCCTGACGAGCAGTGGGGCGAGCGATTGCGCGCCTTCGTGGTCGCGCGGCCCGGGGCGGCGCTGGATCCGTCGCAACTCGAGCAACACTGCCGGGCGGTGCTCGCCGGCTACAAGGTGCCGCGCGAGTTCCGGCTCGTGGAGGCGCTGCCCCGCGGCGCATCCGGCAAGGTTCTGAAGAACGAACTGCGCAAGCTCTCGTGAGCGAGCGGCAGGTGCAGGCGACCGCCGATGGTGAAGGCGTAGAGCCCTGGCCTCGACCGGCCATCGGCTGGTATTCCGTCGGCGTGCTGACGATCGCCTACATCCTCTCGTTCATCGATCGCTCGATCATCGCGCTGCTGGTGGGTCCGATCCGCGCCGATCTCGGCGTCTCCGACACGCAGCTGAGTCTGCTGCAGGGCTTCGCGTTCGCGATCTTCTTCACGACGCTGGGCATACCGATGGCGTTGCTCGCCGATCGATTGAACCGGCGCAACATCATTGCGGCCGGCATCGTGTTCTGGAGCGCGGCAACGATGCTGTGCGGTCTGGCGAAATCCTACGGCCAGCTGTTCGCGGCGCGGGTCGGCGTCGGCGTCGGAGAAGCGGTGCTGTCGCCGTCTGTCTATTCGATGATTTCCGATCTGTTTCCACCGCAGCGGTTGGGCCGTGCGCTGGCCGTGTACACCGTCGGCGCGTTCGCGGGCGCGGGTCTTGCGTTCCTGATCGGGGGCGCGGTCATCGGCAGCGTCTCGACCGGTGCGGCGGTGACGCTGCCGCTGCTGGGTGAGGTTCGCCCGTGGCAGCTCGTGTTCCTGATCGTGGGCATTCCGGGTCTGCCGATTGCACTGTGGGTGATGACGCTGCCGGAACCGCGACGCCGCGGTGCGCGCGCCACCGTGGAAGCATCGGGGATGCGAGCCGCGTTCGGAGCGCTGCTGATTCACATGCGCAGCAACCGGCAGACGTACCTCGCTCATCTGCTCGGCTTCTCGCTGCTCGGGGTCGTGTTCAACGCGACCATGTCGTGGTTTCCGGCGTACCTGACGCGGGTGTTCGCCGTGCCGCCGGCGCGGTCGGGGTTCTGGATCGGTTCCCTGTTGCTGGTCTTCGGTACGCTGGGTGTGCTGGTCGGCGGCTGGCTGACCGATCGTGGACGCCAGCGCGGACAGCTCGATTCGAGCATGCGAGTCGGACTGATCAGCGCACTCTGCGCGCTGCCATTCGGTATCGGCACGACACTGACGTCGTCGTTCACGCTCTGCCTGATCGGCTTCGCCGTTCTGATGTTCTTCACCAGCATGCCGTACGGCGCCGCAGCGACTGCGATCCAGCTCGTGACACCTGCGCGGATGCGCGCGACCGCCTCATCCCTCTATCTGTGCTGCCTGAATCTGATCGGTCTCGGCGGCGGCTCGACCGTCGTGGCGCTGTTCACGGACTATCTGTTTCAGAACGATCTCGCCGTCGGAAAATCACTCGCACTGGCCAATGGTCTCGTCGCGCCGCTGGCGGCACTGGTGCTGTGGTGGGGGCTGCCGCACTTCCGGCGCTCTGCGGCGTCGGTCGCGCGGGTCTGACGCAGGGAGGCGATCGGTATGAGCGCAGCGTCTCCCGTCAGCCTCGATGACAAATATCTGCAGCCTGCGGGTTCGGTGTATCTGTCTGCGATGCAGGCGCTCGTGCGACTGACGCTGCTGCAGCGCGAGCGCGATCGTCTTGCCGGCCATCGCACGGCCGGCTTCATCAGCGGGTACCGCGGCTCACCGATCGGTGGATTCGATCGTGAAGTGATGCGCGCTCGCACACTGTTGCAGCAGCATGACATCCGTTTCGAGCCGGGCCTGAACGAGGATCTGGCGGCGACGGCCTGTTGGGGCACCCAGCAGGTCGGACTCTTTCCAAAGCCGAAGTACGACGGCGTGTTCTCGCTCTGGTACGGCAAGAATCCGGGGCTCGATCGCTCGATGGATGCGATCAAGCATGGCTCCCATGCCGGTTCCTCCCCGCTCGGCGGTGTGCTCGCCGTGGCGGGTGACGATCATCTGGCGAAGTCGTCTGCCTTCGGCCATCAGTCCGAATACGGCTTCGTCGATTGCCTGATGCCGGTACTCGCGCCATCGGATGTCGAGGACATTCTGCCGTTGGGTCTGTTCGGATGGGCGCTGTCGCGTTACTGCGGGTCGTGGGTCGGCTTCAAGCTCGCGGGTTCGATCTGCGAGTCTTCGGCGCTGATTACGCTGCCCGATGCCGATCTGGCGTTTCCGCGGCCGACGGATTTCGCGCTGCCAGCCGACGGCGTACACCTGCGCTGGCCCGAGGCGCCGGATGCCATGGAAGCGCGCGCCAAGGCCATCAAGTTGCCTGCAGCACAGGCGTTTGCGCGCGCCGCAGGTATCGATCGACAGTTCGGTGCTGCGGCGGACCGCGCGGCGCCCGCTCGACTTGGCATCATTGCACCCGGGCGAGCCTATCAGCAGGTCCGGCTCGCACTGCACGAACTCGGCATCGCAGATCGGGATCTCTCTTCGCTGGGTCTGCGGATGTACCGGCCGGCGATGGTCTGGCCGCTCGAGCCGGAGAAGTTGCTGGAATTCCTGCGGGATCTGCCGACCGTGCTCGTCGTCGAGGACAAGCGCCCGCTGGTCGAGGACCAGGTCAAGGTCCTGCTGCATGACCGGCGCCCGGGCAGCACGACGCGCGTCATCGGCAAGCGTGACGAGCACGGCCAGCCGCTGCTGCCGGAGAGCGGCGAGGTGGACGCGCTCGAGATCGCGCTGGCCATTGCGCAGCGCATCGGAATGGCCGCAGAGCGCTGCGAGCAGATCGGCGCCCGGCTCGCGCAGCGCCGCGTGGCGCCCGCGCAGGTTCGTCTGCCGTACTTCTGTTCGGGTTGCCCGCACAATACTTCGACCCGAGTTCCGCAGGATGCCATCGCGATCGGTGGCATCGGTTGCCACACGCTGGCGATGGGCATGGATCGCGGCATGCTGACGTTCTCCCACATGGGCGGCGAGGGCGCGACCTGGATCGGTATCGCGCCATTCTCCGGGCACGAGCACGTCTTCCAGAATCTCGGCGACGGGACCTATCAGCACTCCGGCTATCTCGGCATCCGCGCCGCCGTGGCCGCGCGCGTCACGATCACGTTCAAGATCCTCTACAACGATGCGGTCGCGATGACCGGCGGTCAGGCGGTCGAAGGCCTGCCATCGGTGCCTCGCATGACGCGGCAACTCGCTGCGGAAGGCGTCGCGCGGATCATGGTCGTCACCGACGAGCCGGACAAATATCACGCTGAAGATCCTTTCGCACCCGGTGTGACCGTGCATCACCGGGATGCGCTGGATCGACTGCAGCGCGAATTGCAGACGGTCCCGGGTGTGACGGCGCTCGTCTACGACCAGACCTGCGCCGCGGAGAAGCGGCGACGCCGCAAGGTGGGGGCATTCCCCGATCCCGCGCGGCGCGTCGTCATCAACGAACTCGTCTGCGAGGGCTGTGGCGACTGCGGCGTGCAGTCGAACTGCCTGTCGATCGTACCGGTGGAGACGGCGTTCGGACGCAAACGCCAGATCGATCAGCAGTCCTGCAACAAGGATTTTTCCTGCGTGAAGGGCTTCTGCCCAAGCTTCGTGACCGTGCTGGGCGGTCAGTTGAAGCCGCGCCGGGCGCTGCCGGTTGGCGCGCTGCCAGCGCCGGTCACGAATCCGCGAGAGGTCTGTCGCATTCTGCTCGCGGGGATCGGTGGAACGGGTGTCGTGACGGTCGGTGCATTGCTCGGCACGGCGGCGAGGATCGAAGGCCTCGCCGCGAGCGTGAACGACGTGACCGGCATGGCGCAGAAGGGCGGGCCCGTGCTCGGCCATGTGCAGATCGCGCGCAACGCGAGCGAACTGGCCGGCGAACGCATCGCCGTGGGTGCTGCGGATCTGCTGCTGGCGATCGACCTCGTCGTGGCGACCATGCCGGATGCGATGTCGCGCCTCGGACCGCGCACGCATGCCATTGCGAATCTCGACGCGACGCAGACCGGGCGCTTCACGCGGGACGCCGATGCGGTCATCGACAGCCAGGCCCTGATCGAGCGATTGAGGCCACGCGTCAGCGCGATCGAGTCCGTGCCGGCACTGCAGGCCGCAATGGCGGCGGTGGGCGATCCCGTCGCAGCGGGTCTGCTGATGACCGGTTACGCCCTGCAGGTTGGCAGAGTTCCGCTGCGCGCAGAGTCCATCGAAGAGGCCATCCGGCTGAACCAGGTCGCGGTGGAGCGCAACACCGCCGCGTTTCGCTGGGGTCGGCGTCTCGCGGCGGATCCCGCCGCCGCGTCGGAACTCGGGCTCGTGTCAACGATGCCCGAATCGCTCGACGCGCGTATCGAGCAGCGTCGTGCCTATCTGCACGACTACCAGGATGAACGCTACGCGCAGCGATATCTGCGCCTCGTCGAGCAGGCGCGCGCCGCGGAATCCGCCGCGCTGCCGGGCAGCGAGCAGCTCACGCAGGCGGTGGCCTGGACGGCATTTCGCCTGATGGCCTACAAGGACGAATACGAAGTGGCGCGGCTGCACTCACAGTCGGCGTTTCGCGCGCGACTCGAGGCGCAGTTCGAGGGGGACTACCAGCTGCAGTTCCACTTGGCCCCGCCGTGGTTCGCGCGACCGGATCCCGACACCGGTCTGCCGCGCAAGATGGCCGTCGGCGTCTGGATGCTGCCGGTGTTCCGGATGCTGGCGCGACTTCGGCGAGTGCGTGGCACGGCGTTCGATCCGTTCGGGCGCAGCGACGAACGCCGCCAGGAGCGTCGTCTGATTACCGACTATGAAGCAATGATCGCGGATTTGTGCCGTCGGCTCGACGCAGACACGCATCCGCTCGCCATCCGCCTCGCGGCACTGCCTGCCCGGATCCGCGGATTTGGTCACGTGAAGCAGGCCAGCCTGCGCGAGTTCGGGCTCGCGCAGGCGGCACTGCTGCAGGAACTCAACTCGCTGCGCCCGCGCGCCGCTGGTGATACGCATTGAGGGCGGGCTTGTCGAGCCGGGCGACGGCATCGGCGACGGCACGGTCGTAGCAGTCACGCCAGTCCTGCTGCGTGATGCGCGAGCCGGACGCATGGCGATCTCCGCAGACGGTCTCGGCGGCTTTGCGAATGCGTGCATAGACGCTGCGCACGCCTGAGATCGAACTCAGGTTCAGGTCCGAGTAGTTCAGCACGGTTTGCCGCGTGTCGGTCGGCGGGGCGGCAACGCTCGAAGCGCTGGCGGCGGCCGCGAGGGTCGTCAGCAGCAGCAGCGAAATGAATCGGGATGCGGCGAAGGCGGGGTTCTGCGTGGTCATGTTCCGATCTCCTGTTGAATCAGTCGTGCGTATGGATAGATGCAAGGGGCATCGAAACGTTTGCAGTTCCCGTGCCAGATTCCTTCGAGCGCCGAGGAGTCCAGCGGGCGCGTGTTTCGCGCAATGAGGCCTGCGGTGATGGCCTGCGGGGCCGTCCGGTCATGTCCGACTGTCCGTGCGCGGACAGTTCGGGAAGTCGGAGGGCAACGCCGCGGATACAATAGGACTGCGGTCCCGCGGCCGGACCACGACATTGCGAACCGGATGAATCCGATTGACTGACGACAAGCCCACGCCAGAACCACCCATCGTCGTACCGCATGAAGAGCTCTCGCCCGAGGCGCTGCGCGGCGTGATCGAGGCCTTCGTGTTGCGAGAGGGCACGGAATACGGTGAGCGCGATGTATCGCTCGACGTGAAAGTGTCGCAGGTGCTGCGGCAGTTGCAGCGGGGCGAGGCGCAGATCGTGTTCGATCTCGATTCCGAAGAGATCGCCATCGTCGTCACGTAGGACGCCGACTACGGCTCAATCATGGCGCCGCCGCTCGGCGCGGCGCGCGGAACAGCCGAGACTCCTTCCACACGGCGAACCCGATTCGCGGAAGGAGCTTCCTCATGCTTGATTTCACCAGAACGGCTGCGATTGTCGCGGCCCTCGCATTCTCGTCCCAGGCCTATGCCCAGGTCGTCTTCTACCAGGGCGACAACTATTCCGGTCGTTCCTTCAGCACGCAGCGACAGGTCCCGAACTTCAACCAGTACGGATTCAACGACAGGGCCTCGTCGGTCGTCGTGCTCTCCGATCGCTGGGAAGTCTGTGACGGTGCGAAGTACAACGGGCGCTGCATCGTGCTGCGCCAGGGTCGGTACCCGTCGCTCGCGGCCATGGGACTGAACGATCGCGTCTCGTCCGCTCGAAGCGTCGGTTCGCGCAATCAATACGATGACAGTCGCTACGCACCGAATCCGCAGCCGGTGTATGACAACCGTCGTCGCGGTCGCGAGCGGCTGTACCAGGCGAACGTCACGTCTGCCCATGCCGTGATGGGTCGCGATAACCAGCGGTGCTGGGTGGAGCGCGAACAGGTCGACAGTCGTCGCACCGGCAACGTCGGTGGCGCTGTGCTTGGCGCGGTCCTGGGCGGCGTCCTCGGTCACCAGATCGGTGGCGGGCGCGGCAAGGACATTGCGACCGTCGGCGGCGCCGTGGCCGGAGGTGCGATCGGCTACAACACGAATCGCGATCGCGGCGACGACTACAGTCGCGACGTCGAGCGCTGCACCAGCGATTCAGGTTCGGGAACCCCGGACTACTGGGACGTGACGTACAACTATCGTGGCCAGGAGCATCGCGTGCAGACGACGTATGAGCCGGGTCGGACGATCTCCGTCAACAGCCAGGGCGAACCGCGCGCGTGAATATCCTGATGGTGCTCACGTCGCACGACGAGCTGGGACAGACCGGTCGCAAGACCGGTCTGTGGCTCGACGAATTCGCCGCGCCGTACTACCTGTTCACGGATGCCGGCGCGACCGTCACGCTGGCTTCGCCGAAAGGTGGCCAGCCGCCGGTCGACCCGAGCAGCGATGTCGCCGACGCGCAGTCCGCCGCCACGCTGCGCTTCAAGGCCGACGCGGCCGCGCAGGCGGCGTTTGCCGCGACGCGTCCGCTGCGCGCGATGAACGCGATGGACTTCGACGCGGTGTTCTATCCGGGCGGTCACGGTCCGCTGTGGGATCTGGTCAGCGATGCCGACTCGATCCGGTTGATCGAGACGATGCTGCGAGAAGGTAAGCCGGTCGCGGCGGTCTGCCACGGCCCTGCCGTGCTGCGCGATGTACGCCATCCCGATGGTTCGTCGATCCTGAACGGCCGGGCCGTCACGGGATTCACGAATTCCGAGGAAGCTTCCGCTGGCCTGCTCGATGCCGTGCCCTTCCTGGTGGAGGACATGCTGCGCGCCAAAGGCGGCATGTTCACGCGGCGCGGCGACTGGCGTTCCCACGTGGTCTCGGATGGCCTGCTGATCACCGGACAGAATCCGGGCTCGGCCGGCCCCGCCGCACGCGTGCTGCTGGACCTGCTCGGTGAATCCACGCTGTCGCCCGATTCGGGGACGGCGGGTCAGTCCGGCGAACGCTCGGTGGACGCGACGCTGCTCTGAGCGCAGCTGTGGAATACTCGCGCGGGTGAAAACCCGTCCGTCGGAACTTCCCGCGAGTCGGCCGCTGCGCAGCGCCGCGACGGCCGATCTGCAACGCCGGTTCGAAGCGGCGCTGGGCGAGCGCGACGGATTGGCCGGTGCGCAGGCCGTGCATGAGTGCTGGATGCGCGGCGACATGGCCGTGAACATCGAAGCGATGCTGGCGCGGCTCTGGCAGGCCGCGGCGGCCACCGTGCCGGACTGGTTGCCGATGCGGCACATCGAATGGCTGCCACTGGCGTATGAAGTCTGCGCGCGTTTCAGCGCGCCGAAGCGCGGCCGGTTCAACCTGTATCTGGTGCTGCTCGACTACTCGGACAGCCGCGACGATCCGCACGGCGTCTACGTCGGCATGACGAAGTACTCACCGGCAGAGCGCTTCGATCAGCACAAGGCGGGTATCCGGCATGCCGGCAGCGTGCTGCATCGCGGGCTCGAGGTGCTGACCGGGCCGGTACTGCACCTGCAAGGCATCACCCGCAGTAGCGCCGCCGACATCGAGGAGCGGATGGCCGAAGCGCTGCGGGCCGAGGGTCTGTTCGTACAGGGCGGACATTGATCCGCCGCGACCACGGGAATCAGAGCGCGACGAAGGTCTTGAAGCCGCCCCAGATCATCCGCTTCGCGTCGAACGGCAGCTTCTTCGGATCCATCATCTTCGCGAGTCGTGAATCCGCCATCACGAGTGCATTGATGCGGTCGCGATCCTTGCGGGATTTGTAGGTGATCCACGAGAACACGACGACTTCACCACGCTTCAGTTTGACGCTGCGCGGGAAGGAGGTCAGCTTGCCGAGCGGAGTGTCGTCGCCCATGCACTCGCGATACTCGAGCGCGCCGTGCTCGCGCCACACCTTGCCGGCCTTCAGCGCCATCACGCGATAGGCTTTCATGTTCCGCTTCGGTATCGCCAGGACGAATCCGTCGACGTAGGGCATGGCTGCTGCTCCGTGAGTGTCTGCCCGATTGTAGGGCGATTCCGTTGCCGGTCCATGTTGATCACGACTAAGCTGCCCGGCATGTCCTACGCTGCCCCGCCGCGGCACCCCCGAGGCGCCGTCGTCCCGCCGTTCTACGCGGGTGAGATTGCGCGCGAGGCTGCGGCGCTGCAGCGCGCCGGGGCTGACATCGTGCCGATGCATTTCGGGGAGCCGCGGCTCGCGCCGCCCGAGGCCGCGCTGGCCGCTGCCCGTCAGGCAGCGCAGGGCGGCGAGCCCAGCACCCATGCCTACTGGGCGTCTGACGCGCTGCAGCAGCGGATTGCCCGGCATTACCTCGACGAGTACGGCGTGGTCGTGGAGCCGCAGCGCATCCTGCTGACGCAGGGCGCGAGCGCCGGGCTGGTCGCGGCGTTCACCGTGCTGTTCGGCGCGGGTGATCGTGTCGGTCTCACGCGTCCCGGCTACCCCGCCTATCGCAACGCGCTGAACGCGCTGCAGCGCGACGTGGTCGAGGTGGATTGCGGGGCAGCGGTGGGCTATCGATTGTCGGTCGATGCGCTGGACGCGCTGGCACTGTCCCTGCAGGGCCTGATCGTCGCGAGTCCCGGCAACCCGACCGGTATCGTGCTGGATCGCGGTGAGCTCGGGGCCATCGCGCAGTGGTGTCGGCGCCAGGGCACGTGGCTGATTTCGGACGAGATCTATCACGGCATCACCTACGGCGCGCGCGCGGTCAGCGCGCTCGAAGTCGACCCGCAGGCCATCGTCGTCAACAGCTTCTCGAAGCTCTATCGCATGCCCGGCTGGCGCCTCGGCTGGCTGGTCGTACCGGAGTCGTTGATCGACCGGTTCAGGACGCACCTGATCAACCTTTTCCTGACCGCACCGTCCATCTCGCAGCACGCCGCGCTGGCGGCGATGGATGCTGCTGACGATCTGCTCAGTGCGGTGGCGGGCTATGCAGACAATCGGCGCCGCCTGCTGCAGGCGCTGCCGCAGATGGGACTGACTGGTCTCAGCCAGCCGGATGGCGCGTTCTATCTCTACGTGGATGTGTCGCAGTACACGGATGACAGTCTCGCATTCTGTCGCCAGCTGCTCGCCGAGACGGGCGTTGCGATCACACCGGGCATCGACTTCGATACGAAAGAGGGGAACCGACATGTACGCATTTCTTTTGCGGGCAGCGCGCACGATGTGGACCGCGCGATCGCGCGACTCGGACCCTGGCTCGTGCAGCAGCCGCGGCGCTGAAGCAGGTCGGTTCGCATTCGCAGCGCTGCTGCTCGGGACGGCCGTGCTGGCGCCGCCGGCCTTCTCGCAGGGCCAGGATTCGACGCTCGGTGAACGCAGTCTGCTGATCATGGCGGAGCTGCTGCCCGGCATCTAAGACAACGTCAACCAGAACTATTTCGACGTGCGACGAAAGCTGCCGGAAGCGGATCGGCATGCACGCATCAACACGACGATCACGCGCGTGATGGCACCCGCGTTCGGCGCGCAGGTGTTCCTGTGGGTCAACCGCAGCACCACAGTGGCCGGTGAACTGGTCTCGTATCGCATCGCGACGCTCGAAGCCGGCCCCGGCGTCGATGACGTGACGATGAAGCACTACCTGCGCATGGAGGGCGCAATCGCCGAAGACGAACTCGCCACGCTGAAGCCAACCGATCTGCGACGCACCGAGGGTTGCGACTACGTGTTCAAACGCCGCGCCGACCAGTTCCGCGGCGTGCAGGCCGCGAAAGCCTGCCGGTTCAAATGGGACGGGCAGGACGTCTACACCGACAACGAGATCCAGGTGTCGAAGACGAGCCTGTGGTTCGTCGATCACAAGTTCGTGATCAAGACGGGCAAGCGGATCACGGGCGTGGGCTCAGGCGAACCATTCTGGCTGGAACGCGCACGCATCTTCCATTGCTACGCGGATGTGCCTGGCGTCGGTGGCGGACACGACATTCCGTTCCATCGGTATGGCGATGTTCCGCTGCATGACAAGGGCGGCACCTACTGGTTCAAGACCACGCCGACCGGCGTGCCGGGCGATACGGAGCCGCGCGAACTCGGCATCCGGCTGCAGGCTGTGACCTGGCACGTGCTCAACGAGAAGGGCAATCACTTCAACCGCAACTCGCTCGTGCTGTACGCAATGGAGAAGCTTCCGGACGGCAGCGTCAAGGAGCACGGCTATGCGTTCACGGACGCCGACGCCACGCGCATCGGCGACAACCTCAAGTGGATGCTCGTCAACTGTGCGATGACGCCACGCGATCAGGCTCGACCCGAGATGTAGCGTCAGCGACACCGCGACGCGCGATGACGGCAGCGACAACTTCGCGCATGCGCTTCGCGCTGACCGGCTTCGAAATGAAGTCATCCATGCCGACTGCGAAGCAGCGCTCGCGGTCGGCGGGCATTGCGCTCGCGGTGATCGCGACGATCGGCGTGTATTGGCCGAGTTCGCGATCATGTTTGCGGATGGCTTCCGTGGCGGCGAAGCCGTCCAGCTCGGGCATGTGGCAATCCATGAAGATCATGGAATAGTGCTGCTCGCGCGCTCGTTCGACGGCCAGCTGACCGTCAGCGACACAGTCGACGCGGAGGCCAAGCTGCTCCAGGAATCGCCTGGCGAGCATCATGTTGACCGGATGATCCTCGACCAGCAGTGCTGTGCAGCCCGCACCGAGAAGTGCATCCGGGCTGCTCGAAGTCGTCGGTGGCTTGTCTGCAGTCATGCTGTCCTCCTGCCGGGTGGCACGTGGTAAACGGAACCAGAACGTCGATCCCTGGCCGCAGATGCTGTCTGCACCGATGGCGCCGCCCATCAGATCGATCAACTGCTTTGAGATCGCGAGACCCAGGCCGGTGCCACCGAATCGGCGAGTGGTGGTCGAATCGGCCTGGAAGAACTTCTCGAACAGGCCGTCCCGGGCGGCCTCTGGAATCCCGATGCCCGTGTCCGTGACTTGGATGACGACGCCGTCGTCACCGTCAGGCCTGGCCGTGATGCTGACACTGCCCCGTTCCGTGAACTTCAGCGCGTTGCCGACCAGATTCAGAAGCACCTGACGAACCCGCATCGCGTCGCCGTCGAGCATCCGTGGGCAGTCTTGCGGGTAGTCCACGCTCAATTGAAGACCTTTGGCCGAGAATCGCGGACGGACGAGTGAGGCCACCTTCTCCACCACGGCGCTCGCGTCGAACGGCACGCGCTCGGGTGCGAGCTTGCCGGCCTCCATCTTCGAGAAGTCGAGGATGTCGTTGATCACCCCGAGCAGATTCTCACCGGAACTGTGGATCGTCTCGACGCATTCGCGCTGATCCGCAGTCAGCGGCATCTGCAGCAACAGTTCGCTGAAGCCGAGCACGCCATTCATCGGTGTGCGGATTTCGTGGCTCATGGTCGCCAGGAACTCGCTCTTGGTGCGATTGGCGGCTTCCGCAGCGTCTTTCGCCTGTTGCAGTTCCTGCAGTACACGCTTGCGTTCCGTCGTCTCGAACGACATCACCAGCAGCAACGCGCGCCCGTCCGCACGCGGCAGTCGCCGTCGGGTCGTATGCAGCCAGCGCGTGTGGCCCTTGCGATCGATCATCCTCTCTTCCGTGATGTCGATCTCGACGGTGCCGTCCAGCACCATGCGATCCCGCTCACGTGACGCCGACAATCCCGTGTCGATCATGCCGACGAGCGACTCTTCTGAAGTCTCGAGGAAGGTCGCCCGTGCACGATTGACGAGCACGTAGCGGTCGTCAGAATCCTTCACGGCCACCATCGCCGGGATCTGGTCGAGGACGGAGCGCATGAATTCCTCGGCAGTTCGCAGTTGACGGCGACTCTCCTCCACCGCATCGAATGAGTCGTTCAGGCGAGCGGACAGTGCGCTGAGTTCGGCCGTTCCCTGCGCGGGCACACGATCGGATTCCAGGCCTTCAGCACGACGCTTCAGTACAGACTGGATCGCATTGACGGGCTTCAGAACGTGATGCCTCAGCAGCAGCATGATCGTGGCGATCGTGATCAGCAGCAGCAGTGCTCGTCCCAGGAAGGTCAGCCATGCGCTGCGGATGACGTCCGCGTGGCCGCTCGAGAGATCCACTTCGACCAGGACGGCGCCCTTGGACAGCGTCGTGCTGATCAGTTCCGACTGCGCCAGCATGATCGGCGTGGCGTAGTAATAGGCTTCATTCGCCCGATCAATCCACTGCACGCTGGAGTGGCTGTCGGCCGCGCCGATCAGGGCCTCGCGAACTTTCAGATCGGGCAGTGCCGTGACGGACTTGCCGAGCCACTCGTGGCGGGTGGATGCAACGATCCGCGCGGGCCGGCCGGCGATCACCAGGATCTGGCGGATCTCGCGCTCCGCCCCGGCCGCGCTGACGATGCGATGCACTTCGCCGCGTTCCCCGACGGTTTCCGCGGCGTAGCCGATCATGTTGGCGATCGTCTCGGCGCGCTCGGCAATCGTCCGGTCGAGGCGCGATTGCAGGGTGAGGTGTTCCGAGTAGCCCAGCAATGCCATCGCTGCGACCGAGATCAGGGCGATCGGTACGACCAGCGCCCGCAGAAGGCTCGGCGTCTTCATGGCGAACGTTGCAGAGTTGCGATCAGCGACGTCGGTTTCGATGCCTCACGGACCTGGCCAGTCTCGCGCATGACTCGCTCGGCGCGCGCCAGCAGTTCGGGCAACATACCTTTCGGTCCGAAGTAGGCCAACTGACCGTCGGATGCCACGAGTTCGACGCCGGTGCGCAGCGATGCCTCGAAGGCTTCCGCGCTGATTCCTTCGCGGCGTCCCATGATCGCGCTTGCCTCGAGCGGATGTTCACGGTGGAACTGCATGGCGCGTTCGAAGGACTGCAGGACCTTCTCCACGCCCGCCGCGTTCTGCTCGATCACGCTGCGATCGAAGACCAGAAGGTCAACGATCTCACCCTTGATGCGATCGCTCGAGTATGCGACCCGCGCCGCCGCGTCTCGCTGCAGTTTCGCTGACGTCGGTGGATACGTGACGATGGCATCGAGGCTGCCTCGGCGGAACTCTGCCTCGAGGGTCAACTGATCCCCGGGCGCGAGGGTCACGTCGGACCACTTCAGGTGCTGCGCATCGAGCGCACGTGCCAGCAGATAAGTGCCGAGTGATCCGACTTCGACGCCGATGCGGAGGTGCTTCAGGGAGGCTGCGGCGGGCAGCTGCGGCTGCAGCAGGATCACGTCCGCGCCGTTCGAGTAGTCGATGACCATGGAAGCCTGCGGCTGACGACTCGACTGATAGGTCGCCTGGATCAGCTCGACCATCGTGCCGGCGAAGCCATCGATCTGATTGCGCTCGAAGCTCCTGCGCACATCGCTGAGCGAATTGAATTCGATCAGCTGGACCTCGACGCCCGCTTCACGAAAGAATCCCTTCTCCTGTGCGAGGTACAGGAATTCGTAGCCCGGCCAGGCATTGATCCCGATGCGCAGCGGCGTCGGATGCGCGCGTTCAGTCGAGCAACTGCCGAGGCTGAGCGCGAGCAGCGCCAGGCCGCAGACCAACAGTTGCGACGACGGTTTCCGGGGGAACATACCGCGCTAGCGGCGAGGTGCTGGCGCCCTTGAGCTTGGCGGGGTCAGGAAATCCCTGAATCTACTGCCATTTTCCACACCAGCAGACGGGTCTGACGGGTGTCGCCCACTTCCACGATCCGATCCGGTGTCTGCCCCGGAACACCGAAGCTGCTGCTGATGAACAGGCTGCCCGGGCGCATTTCGGCACGGGCCTTGCTCCACAGATCCGGCATCGGCACGGGTGACAGGAAAGCGAACACGACGTCATGCTCGGCGAGGTCAGTCTTCCAGAAGCTGCCCCAGCGGATCGAGCAATTCGCGCGATGCGCAGTGCGCAGCGCGCCGATCAGCGCGGGCAGAGGCGCAAGTTCCACGCCGATGAAGCGATCCTGCGGGCGGCGCGCACCGAGATACGCGAGCAGTCCGCCGAGGCCACAACCGACATCGATGAAGCTCAGCGGTCGTGTGGAGTCCGGCGCGGGCAGCAGTGACTCGATGGCCCGCCATGTCGCTTCGTTCGACAGATACAGCGGGACGCGGGTGCGGAACGTACTCCAGTACACCAGCACAAGCGCCGCGAAGATTCCCCCGTACACAAAGGGATGAACGTCGAATGTGAGCATCAGCCACAGCGCAGGCGCGAACAGCAGCTGGATCGGCAGCCACCACCGCTCCAGGCCCACGGCATATCCGAGAGTCATGGCGACTACGCCGCAGGCTGCGACAGCGACGCCGATGTGCAGCGCGGCGCCCGTGCCTCGCACGACGCCGAGGACCAGCAACGCCGCTGCAAGTTGCAGGAACAGCGCAACGAAAATCGGTGGCACCGCGGCCAGACGTCCCTTCATCCGCTCTATCTTCGCCGATTCGGTGCGTCACGGGCCAGGAATGCACACGCGAGAGGAGTGCAGTTGGCTAGAATGCGACGATGATGCTGCATCCCTTCCTGTCGCCGTTCATGCGAGCGCTGCTCGTCATCTGCGCGGTCGCGGTGAGCGGCTGCAGCGATCGCGATCAGCAGCGGGACGCGCTCGCCGACCGATTCGAAGCCGGTATCTTGGCGGACCAGTCAACCGATCCTGCCGAGCGGCGCGCGGTGGCGGAGTCGCTCGCGGAAGACGTGATGTCGCTGCAGGCCGATGTTGCAGCGGGGAGTCTTGCGGAGGCCGACGGTACCGCTGCCGCTCGCGTCGATGCCGAGCGCGCGACCGTGATCGCTGCCGATTGCATGCAGATGCGCGACGAGATCGAGGCGCTTCGGCGTCTTCAGCGTGGCGACGGCGAACGCGTGCTGGCAGCGGGCGAACAGGCAGACATGGCTGCCGAGATCGAACGCCGTACGCTTCGCATGGCACAGAACTGTTCCTGAGGGCTTCCCGAAATGTCCAACACTCCCATTGATGCCGCGGCGGTGATCACGCTGGCGGGTGCCGCGGGCATGCCGCTTGCCGATGAGAACATGGCAGCCCGCATCGCCGCAGGCGCACAGTCGGCGGTCGATGCCGTGCGGCTGTCGGTGCGCGAGACGCTGTTCGACCTCGAGCCTGCAGATTTTCTGCCAACGCTCGAGGAACTCGCGCAGCCCAGTGCCGGTACGCCGCAGGACGGACATTCTGCGCAGGGCCGTTCATGAGCGACCTTGCTGCACTGAGCCTGGTCGAAGTCGCCGCGCAGATCCGCGAGGGCTCGGTGAGCAGCACGGCTGTCACAGCTGCGGTGCTGGAACGCGCTCACGCTGCCGAAGCGCGCAGCCACTGCTTCCTCGAGATCGACGCGGAGGGCGCGATGCGCGCCGCCGCGCATGCGGACCGACTGCGCGCGAGCGGCACTGCACTCGGGCCGCTGCATGGTGTGCCGCTTGCGCACAAGGACATGTTCGATATCGCCGGCCAGCGCGTCCGCTACGGATCGAAAGTGCGCGGCGAACATGTACCGGCGACGACGGCGACCGTGCTCGAGCGACTCGACGCAGCAGGTGCCATCCGGATCGGCGCGTTGAACATGAGCGAGTTTGCGCTCGGGCCAACCGGGCACAACGGCAGTCGTGGCGATTGCCGCAACGCGCTGAATCCGGCCTACATCGCTGGCGGATCGTCGAGCGGCTCGGGCGCGGCGGTCGGTGCTTTCGCGGCGTACGGCGCTCTCGGCTCCGACACCGGCGGTTCCGTGCGGATTCCCGCTGCGGCGAATGGCGTCGTCGGGATCAAGCCAACTTACGGTCGCGTGCCGCGCAGCGGCGCGATGCGACTTGCGCCTTCGATCGACGTCATCGGACCGCTCGCCCGCACCGTGCGCGACAGCGCCCGACTGCTGGGCCTGATCGCCGGTCATGATCCGCGCGACTCGGCCAGCTCGCGCCTGCCCGTGCCGGACTATGAGGCCGCGCTGTCTCAAGGCGTCAAGGGCCTGAAAGTCGGTGTGCCGCGCAACTACTTCTATGACGTCGTGACGGATGATGTCCGCGCCGCGATGCAGCAGAGTCTCGCGGCGCTGCGCGCGGAAGGCGCGCTCATCGTGGAGATCGACGTACCGGATGTCGCTCCGATGGCGGAGCTGAGCCGTGCCATCGTTTATTCCGAGGCCACGGGTCTGCACGGCCACTGGCTTCGGGATCGACCGCAGCTCTATTCACCGCAGGTGCGCGTGCGCGCGTCCACGGGTCTGGGTATCCCAGCGTCCGTTTATGTCGAAGCGTTGCTGCTGCGCATGCCACTGCTGCGGCGCTTCGTTGCGGAAGTATTCTCGCGTTGCGATGTGCTGCACACGCCGACGCTGCCGATCCCGACGCCGACCATGGCCGAGACCGACGTCGGCGGCGGTGAAGCACTGTGGCGGACCCTGAGTCGACTGGTGTACTGCACGGCACCGTTCAATTTCCTCGGACTGCCAGCCGTTTCAGTACCGGGTGGACTCGCGACCAACGGTTTGCCGACAAGCGTGCAGCTGGTCGGCCGTCCATTCTCCGAAGGTCTGCTGCTGCGCGTCGCCGCGGCGCACGAGCGTGGTCAATGAAGAAGCTGTTGCTGGTCGATTTCGAGAACGTGCCCAAGGTGGATCTTTCGGCGCTACCCGTGGACGTGACGGTACCGTTCTTCTTCGGCGCCTCCCAGCGCACCGTCCCGACGGCGTTCCTGAAAGAAGCGCTGAAGCTCGGCCCGCGATTCCTGCCGATCGACATCGAAGCCCAGGGCAAGAACGCGCTCGATTTCCACATCGCGTTCTATCTGGGTGAGTACCTGCAGGCGGCGCCCGGTGCCGAGTGCGTGATCCTCTCGCGCGACAAGGGATTCGATCCGCTGGTGCGACACCTGGTCGGGCGGGGCTTTCGCGTGCGTCGGGTCGGCAGCATCGGTGAGGCGTTCCAGGCCACGCCTGCCGCGGTCGTCCAGACCACGGCACCACCGCGCGCGCGTCCGGGGCGAGCCCCAGCGGCGCGGGCCGGCAGCGCCAAGGTCGCGGCTGCGGCCCCGTCGCCGGCGAAGACGTCGAGGCGTACGGCTCCGGCGGCGGCCACTGGCGTCGATTTCGAACGGGCGCGTGCGCTGCTGCGCAAGACTCCGGTCAAGAACCGGCCGAGCAAACGCAAGCGGTTGGCGGCGATGCTCGCCTCGTATTTCGCGGCGCAGAAGCCCGGCAATGAGCAGATCGATCGGCTGATCTCGGCGCTGATCGCCGATGGCTGTGTGATCGAGCAGGGCGGCTCACTGAGCTATGCGGTGAGCTGAATAGGCGCGTCAGCGCGCGAGCCAGTTGATCTCCGCGGCCGTGGCGTCACCGATCACCACGCCATCCAGATCCAGCGGCATCTCCGCCTCGTCTTCGCTCTGCATGCGACGACCGGCCATGAGCTCTGCGCTGTCCTGCGGAAAGCGCGGCTCCGCGTCCGGATCGCCGTACCCGTCAGGAAACATCGGCAGGTTCGTGTCCGCATCGTATTTGTCGGTCGCACCGAGCGTGTGCAGCAACTCGTGTGCGATCACGATGTTGTTTTGCCCATTCATGTGCGCGGCCGCGTAGGCGTAGACGACGCCGACCAAGCCCTTCTGCAGACCGAGCGAATGCGGCACGCTCTGGGTAGTGTCGGGATCGTGGTACATCACGTAGATCCGGATCTGTTCGCCGCTGCCGCCACCGACTCGCCAGTTGTACCAGCGCAGCTTGAGGCTCCACAGCATCGTGCCGAGCGGACCTGCGCCCTGTTCGATCTGCGGCGGGCGATCAGGGCTTTCGGGATAGAGCGTCAGATCGATGGGGCGATCGATCTGGACACCGAAACGATGCGCCTCACGATGGAAGAATTTCTCGATCGGCGTGAAGGAGTCGATGTCGAGGTTCTCGATGTAGTCCGCGGTGGCACGCCGACCATCAGCGTTGATCGGGAACACCCCGACCCGCAGCGGACTGTCCCAGTCCGTGGTCCGCCAGCGATCGAGCAGCGTGCCGCCCGCGACGAGCACGAGGATCAGCATCAGGACCGCGATTCGCAGCACGCGCCACATGAGCGCACTCTACCGCAGACCGCAGCCGCTTCCCTGCGGACCTCGTCCCCGGCCAGTGTCGTGTCTCATGTACATCTTGACACCCTGAGCCTCGCCGACGAGGTGCAACGCTCGCGCGCATCGTCCGCGAGGCTCCCGCCGGGCCGCACCGGGCGGGCGCCGCTCTGCGTGGCTGCCGCTCAGCGTATACCCGATACGCTTTCGCGTCCGCGCCTTGAGCGGCGCCCGCGCGATGTGGCAGGGTGTGAAGATGTACATGAGACACAACACCGGGCTTCCAGGATGAGCGTGAAGTCCTTTTTCCCGACGCAGATCTATACCGCAGCTCTGCAGCGCAACGGCACGCGCGAATTCAACCGTCGGTTGTTGCGGGAGTGCGAACAGATTCGCCACGACGATGCGGCCGGACGGCGCTGGTCGGCGAAGAGCTATCCCGGCGGATACACGTCGTACGGATCGCTCAGCCGGCTGCATCAGCAGACCCCGGGCTTCGCGCTGCTCGAGAATAGACTGGCTCGCCACGTGCGTCGGTTTGCGGACGCGCTGGAATTCGATCTGACCGGGCGCCGGCTCACGATGACGGATTGCTGGATCAACATCATGGGTCACCAGACGGTCCACAGCCTGCATCTGCATCCGCTGTCGACGATCAGTGGCACCTACTATCTGCAGATTCCGCGCGGCGCGCCCGGTATCAAGTTCGAGGATCCGCGACTCGATCGCTTCATGGCGGCGCCACCGCGACGTGCGGATGCGGCGACGTCGAGCTGGGTCACGATTGCAGCGCAGCCTGGCAGCGTCGTGCTGTTCGAAAGCTGGCTGCGGCATGAAGTCGTGCCGAATCCGTCCGAGCGGGAACGCGTCAGCGTCAGTTTCAACTACAGCTGGTTCTAGGTAAGTTCCTCCACATGGCCAACAAGCCCGCACGCAAGATCCAGCCGCTGTCGATCGAGGCAAGTCTCGCGATCCAGGACGGCAACATCATCGAGGCGATCAAGCTGGTGCGCGAACGCGACGGCTTGAGCCTCGCGGAAGCCAAGGCGCGGGTAGATGCCCACATCGCGCAGAATCCGGTACTGAAGGAACTCGTGGCACAGCGCCAGCGCGAGCAGCGCGGCCAGTTCGTCAAATGGCTCGTGGTCGGCGAGCTGATCTTCGCCGCCGCGCTCGCGTACTGGTTCTTCGGGCGCTAGCGCACATTGCTTCGGCCCTGCCGGGCCCCCGCATGGCGAAAGCGGGCGCCGCAGCGTCGCCCGCCGGCGAAATCCAAGCGGTGCGGGAGGATGTGCGCTACCGTGTCGACGCCTTATTTTTCCTGAGTACATCAATTGACTAAACTTTACGTTGGAAATCTTCCCTTTACCGCCACCGAAGACGGAGTCCGCGCGCTGTTCGCCACGCATGGCTCGGTCGACAAGGTTGCACTGATCAACGATCGCGATACCGGCCGCCCGCGTGGCTTCGGTTTCGTCGAAATGTCCGACAGCGATGCATCGCGTGCGATGCAGGCGCTGAATGGCGCCGACTTCGAAGGTCGTTCGCTGAAGATCAGCGAAGCGCAGGATCGTGAGCGCTCGCCGTCGCGTGGGCCGCGTCGCTGAGACGCCGCTGACGCTCAATGATCGCTGAAGCGATCATCGCCGTCCTTCTGGTGCTTGCCTTTTACCTGGGCAAGCGCTGGAAGGAGGTGAGTGTCGAAAACCTGCATCTTCGCAAGCACGTCGCCTGGCTCAAGCGCCAGCTCGACTCGAAGACGCGATAAAACCATCGATAGACAGGTCCGACTCGCCCTGGCGAGTAGGCTGCGGCGCGCAGTCAGTCGCGCGGGCGTTTGCGCTTGGGCTTGATCTCTTCCGGCTCTTCCGGCCGCATGAAATCCACGATGAAGTGGTCGCCGTCGAACTGCGTGACCTTGCCGATCAGGTCCGCGCGCACGTGCACGCTGCGGCTCGTGCGGCCGCGCGGCGGAGGTGCAACGACGACCATCCGGACCGGCAACGAGCCATCGCGCGCGAGCGTCAGGTGTTCGCCCAGCAGCTTGCGTCCGCGGACATCGTCCGGTGTCCGCGTCAGTTTGTCCTCATAGCGCAGGACACCCGGCGCCGAGCGCACGAAGTAAGGGGGAGCACAGCTCATGACCATTGAGCCGTCTGCGGCCATGGCCGACAATGCGCGAAGCTTGCTGAGAGGCGTCGCGCCGAAGCTGGCGTACGCACTCGAGAGACTGTAACTGACCATTGCGGTAACCCTGCGACAACAGGCCGCGTGCGCACCATACAGGCCCGGTCCCGGGCAAGCCAGACAAATCGCAACGCACCACACCGGGAGACGACCCAGATGCTGAATCGACGCGACATGATGAAGATCGGTCTCGGCGGCGCTGCAATCGCAGCGGCACAACGCAGTCTTTCGGCCGAATCGACGCGCGGCACGCTGCTGATCCTCGGCGGCACGGGATTCATCGGCCCGCACCTGACGGAAGCCGCACTGCGTCGTGGCTGGAAAGTCACGCATTTCAATCGCGGCAAGCGTGATCCTGATGGTGTGCCGGGCGTCGAGACCTTGAACGGCGATCGCAGCGGCGATCTCGAATCACTGCGCGGCCGGCGCTGGGATGCCGTGGTCGACAACACGGGTTACGTGCCGAAGTACGTCAAGGCGTCGACGGAGATGCTCGCACCGAACGTCGGCTACTGCCTGTTCATTTCCAGCATCTCGGCCTATGCGAGCTTCGCGAAGCCGAATGACGAGTCCGCACCACTCGGCAAGCTCGATGATGCCGAGACCGACAAGATCACCAACGAGAGCTACGGGCCGATGAAGGCGCTGTGCGAGCAGTACACGATGCAGGCTTTCGCGGGCCGCGCGAGCGTGGTGCGTCCCGGCTACATCGTGGGGCCGCTCGACAACAGCGATCGCTTCACCTACTGGCCAGTGCGCGCCGCGCGCGGCGGCGAGATGCTCGCGCCCGGTACGCCGCGCGATCCGGTGCAGATCATCGACGTGCGCGATCTCGCGGCGTGGATGATCAAGCTCGTCGAGCGGCGAACGCTCGGCTACTTCAATGCGATCTCGGCGCCGCGGCAGTTCACGATCGGCGATGTCGTCACGGCGAGCGTGAAGGCCGCGAGGGAGGCCGATACCAAGGTGACATGGGTTTCGGAAGACTTCCTGATGAAGCAATGGAAACCCGAGGACGTGGACCTGCCGCCCTGGTCGCCAATGACCGGTGATTTCGCGGGAGCGTCGCTGTCTCCGACGGATCGCGCCCGCGCTGCGGGCCTGCGCATCCGGCCGCTGGCCGACACCGTCCGCGACACGCTCGCCTGGCATCGGACGCGGCCGGCCGAGCGACAGGCGAAGCTGCGCGCAGGGCTCGACGTGGAGAAAGAGCGCATCACGCTCGAAGCCTGGCGCGCCAGCCTCAAAGGCTGACGCCGGCGGAGATTTGCCGCAGCGGCGGCGCGTCCGCGCTCAGTCCGCGCGTGCGCCGAACACGAACCAGCCGCCCATGCCATGCGCGGGCGCCGGGATGTCGCCGCGGACGAACGCATTGAACCTGTCTTCGCCGAAGGTGGCGAAGTCCGGGATCATGTGCGCGAACGTGCTGCCCGGTGCAAAGCCGGCTTCGGCACACAGCGCGTGCGGGTTCTGCGCGCGGAACACCGTGTAGTTCGGCTCGTTGTTGTTCATGGTGTCCCAGTTCCAGAAGAAGTTCTCATAGGCGCTGATCACTTCGTCGTGCGGCAGTTCCATGTGCACCATGATGCCGCCCGGCGCGAGCAGCCGGCGGCATTCGCGCAGGATGCGACGAGTGGATTTCAGCGGCACTTCGTGGAAGAAGAAGCTGGAGACGATCAGGTCGAAATGTCCGTCCGGAAAATCCATCGATTCGGCGTTCTGCTGGCTGAAGTGCACGGCGATGCCCTGTTCCTCCGCCAGCGCGTGGCCGAAGCGCAGCACCGGCGCGCCGACATCCACGCCGTAGGATTCGATGCCGGGAAAGATGGACGCGTAGGGCGTCAGGTTCTTGCCACTGGTCGTGCCGAGATCCAGCACGCGCCGCGGCTTCCAGGACGGCCGGCTGCGATGCAGCCACTGGCCGATCGATTCACCGATGACGCCGGGGCGCTTGCGGTACGGATGCTGGCCGGTGAACACCTTGCCGCCGAAGGACACGACCGCGCCCTGCGCGATGTCATCCGCCGTGTACTCGCGATGGAAGCAGCCGGGCGCCAGGTGTACGTCGAGCGCGGTGACGTAGCGCGGCACTTCGAGTCCCGGATTCAGGCGCAGCGAGCCACCGGCGCTGCGTTTTGCGGCCGTGCCGCGAGCCTGGTCGATCATCGCCGGCAGCGCGCGTTCGATGGCGGGCTGCACCGAGAGGTAGCACATTTCCTGCGCGTTGTAGCGCAGCGAACTGTAGAACCGGTAGAGCGGTTGCTTCTGCATCACCGTTTCGATTTCGCGCCAGGTCTGCGGCGCCTGGTTCCGCGCGGCGAGGGCAGGCTCGACGCGCTGCTCGTAGTCCTGCTTCATGTCGCGACGCATGTCGATGACGGCGTGCTTGCGCAGCATGCTGACGAAACTCTGCCGGGCGCGCTCGTCGTGCGTCGGGCGATACAGCTCTTCGATCGAAGCGGGTGCGGTCATGGCGGGCCTCCCTGGCCGGTCGGTGCAGTACGAGTTCTACGACAGCTTGGCGAGTGCATCAAGTGCGACGCGGCAGACCTGCTCGTCCTGTTCCGCGAGCACGCCCGACACGCCGATGCCACCGATGCATTCGCCGCCATGGACGATCGGCAGGCCGCCCTGCAGTGGCAGTGCATCGAGCGCCAGCAAATGCGGATTGTCCTTGATCCGGTCCTGCAGGCTGCCGCTCGGGTTGTGCGTCAGGGCGGCAGTGCGCGCCTTGCGCGTGGCGACATCGGCGGTGATCACCTTCGCGCCATCGCGCTCCAGGTACAGCAGATGGCCGCCATCGTCCACGATCGCGATCGTGACGATCCAGCCGTTGCGCTGTGCTTCGGCCTGGGCCGCCGCGGCCATGACGCGAATGTCGGAGGTCGTCAGGCAGGGTTTATGTCTCATGCGTTCGAGTCTCCGAATCCGCGGGAGCGGCTGACCGCCTCAATATAAGCCGTTCTGCCGTACAGCAGCAGCCCGATGCCGATCAGGCCGCCTGCGGCGCACACCAGTGCGAGGCTCGAGGCCACGCCGGTTAACCCCGTGAAGACGTGGTCATTCAGCACGCCCACGGTCACCGAGCCGACGGCGACGCCGGCGAACGCGAACAGCAGCATATAGACCGCGACGATCTGGCCGCGCAGCTGGTTGGGCGTGACCAGGTTCAGGGCGGTCAGTGCAGCGGTGACGGCCCAGGTGGCAAACAGGGAGGTCACGACATGTCCGGCCAGCGCGAGCTCCGGCGTCGGCGCGAAGCATTTGAGCGGCCCGAAGATCGCCCAGATCGTGCACTGCAGGCCCATCACGAGGATCGGACCGTCATCGCGGCCGCGCTTGACCAGCCATGACAGGACCCAGCCCGCCGTGACGGCGCTGAACAGCCCGAACGGCACGCCCACCAGCGCGAGGGCCTTGCCCACCTGCGCCGGCGTCCATTCGTGCACGCGGAAGAACAGCGTCGGGAACCACGCGAGCTGCGCGTTCACGATCATCACGTTCATGACCGCGCCGAACATGATCGCGATCAGCGCGACGCGATTCGTGCGCATCTCGCGCCACAACGGCACGAGCGAGATCTTCGCCGTCGTCGGGGCGCCGCCGCGGCGTGCCGGTTCGCGGATCGCGACCGCCATCAGCAACGCCAGCAGCATGCCCGGCGCGCCGACGATGAAGAACACGATCTGCCATTGCCGGAATCCACCGAACGCGGCGGGCGCGAGCGACTGGATGCTGGCGGCGAGTTCGATCGCGACGCTGCCGAGCAGATAGGCGATGCCGATACCGATCGAGCCGCCCATGTTGAATACGCCATAGGCGCGCGCACGTTCGGCGGGCGGGAAATAGTCGGAGATGATCGACGAGGAGCCGGGCGTCGTGGTCGATTCGCCGGCACCCACGAATACGCGCGCGAGGAACAGCGTGGCGAAGCCGCCTGCAAAACCGCAGGCTACGGTGGCGAGGCTCCAGATGAAGACGCCGGACCAGAGCACGGGGACACGTTTCCAGCGGTCGACCAGCAGTCCGACCGGCAGCCCGAACAGCGCGTAGAACAGGCTGAACGCGAGGCCCTGGATCAGGCCCAGTTCGGTATCGCTGAGTGACAGGTCCGCCTTGATCGACTGGGTCAGCAGCCCGATGACGATGCGGTCGACGACGCCGAACGCATAGGCGAGCACGAGCAGCGAGACGACGAACCACGCATAGCGCGGACTCGGCCAGGGCAGGGCGGGTGTGGCACTCACTCGGCGGGGTGCATGCGGAAGACCCGCTTCAGGTAGGCGTCGCGCCAGGCGGCGCGCTCGGCTTCCACCTCAGGCGGAGCCCGATAGGCTTCGAGGTTGGCTCGGGTGACTTTCCCGTCCGTTTCGAGCAGCCGCTCCACCGTATCCAGCCGCTCGCGCATGACCGAGACTTCGGTGGTCAGCTCGATCATGAAGGTCATCATCTGGTCGAGCGCAGGGTCCTCGAAAAAATGCGGCCGCTTGCCACGGGTCTCCCGCGGGAGCTTCACGTCTTCGGCCCGGATATGGTCAACCACGGCGCTGTCTCCTCGTTGTCTCGCCAAACATTATACTGATAGCATGTCCGGACAATGCCGGGTAACCACCTCTTGGCTGGGCATGCTGCCCGCCACGTCCGTTTCGCGCTGTGCGCGACGCTGCTCGTGCTGGCGTCGCTGGTCGGCGCTGGCGCCCGTGCCGAGCCGTTGCTGCAGCGCTTCCGCGTCGCCACGCTGACGACGCCCGATCTCAAGCGCGTCGAGCAGGATTATGGCCGCTACCTCGGCTACCGGGTGCGCGAGCGGGGCCGTGTGTCCGCTGCGCTGGCGCAGTCGTGGGGTGCGCCGCGCGCTGCCGGGCGCGGGTACGTGCTGATGAGCTCCGATGCGGCGCCCGACGTCTACATCCGCGCGGTTCGTGCGCCCGCCGCACCTGAGTACCGGCCGCTGACGACCTGGGGCTGGAACGCGATCGAGATCGTCGTCGACGATACCGACGGCACTTGCCGCAATGTCATCGCGGGCCCCAAGGGCGCGGATGGCCCGTTCCGGATCATCGGTGAGCCGGCCAATCTCAGCGGCTATCCGAGTATCCGTGCGTTCCAGGTTCAGGGTCGTTCGCGCGAAGTGCTGTATCTGACCAGCGAGACCGGCGATCGAAGCAAGTCGCCGCTGCCTCCGCCGAATGGCGCGATCGGCCGCGTGTTCATCATGGTCGTGGCCGGCCCCGACGTCGACGCGATGGTCGAGTGGTACGCCAGCACGTTCGGTCTCGCGAAGAACCCGGTGCGCCAGCGTCCGGTCGGTGTGCTGCAGCGTGCCCAGGGATTGCCGCCGGATCGTGCGCTGCCGTTGACCACGATGCGTCTCGCGCAGCAGGGCAATCTGCTCGAACTCGATGGCTACTCGGAAGTCGGTACGACACGACCGGTGCGCCGCGGCGAGCTGCCGCCCGGCGTGGCCATCACGACGGCCAGCGTGCGCAGTCTCGATGACATCAAGGCGACGTTCATCACGCCACCGCGGGTCCAGACGGGCCTCGCCTACGGCGGGCGTCGCTCGGCCACGCTGCGCGGCGCCGCCGGCGAACTCGTCGAACTGGTCGAAGAGTGAGCCGCGCGTGAGTCGTCATCGCTCCCTGCCGCGTCGACAGTTCCTGCGTCACAGCGCTGCAGCCAGCGCTTTGCTCGCGATCAATGGATTCATGATGCGCACGTCACAGGCGGATGAAAATCCCTACGACTTCCTGATCGTCGGCGCCGGCACGGCCGGCCTGCCGGCCGCGATCTTCGCGTCGCGCCGCGGTGCGCGTGTGCTGCTGATCGATGCCGCGAGTGAAGTGGGCGGCACTCTGCATCTGGCCAACGGACAGATCAGTGGCGCCGGTACGCGTTTTCAGCGCTCGCTCGGCATCGACGACACGCCGGATCGATTCTACGACGACGTGATGCGCGTGACGAACCGTCAGCCGGATCCGGACGTCGTGCGGCTGACGGTCGACAACGCTGCGGCCACGCTGGACTGGCTCGACCAGGCGGGTCTCGTGCCGCTGCCCGGGCATCCGGTCACGGGCGAGGCGCCGGGCCGGCCGATGTATTCGCGCCGCCGCTATCTGTGGGCCCAGCGTGAGGGCAAGGCGATTCTCGACGTGGTCAATCGCGAGCTCGCACCGGAACTCGCCAGCGGGCGCGTCGGCGTGCAGCTGAATACGCGAGTGACGGAGCTGATCACCGATGCCGCCGGCGCGGTGATCGGCGTGCGCGCAGAGCAGGGCGACGGCCGCGCGCGGCTGTTCCACGGGCGCCATGTGCTGCTGACGACGGGCGGCTACGCCTCGAACAATGCGATGTTCCGCAGACTCTCGGGTTTCCCGAACTACGCCGGTGGCTCCTGGCCGCAGTCGCAGGGTGATGGGCTCGATCTGGCCGTGTCCGTGGGGGGTTACCTGCGCGGCCGCGAACTGTACCGGATGGGTTTCGGCTCCATCCTGGAAGGCGATGTCTGGCCGGCCAGGATCACGGGCCGCTTCGTGACCTCGCCGCAGACGCGCCCGCCCTGGGAGATCTACGTGAACCTGCGCGGCGAGCGCTTCGTCGCCGAGGATGAGCCGCGCCCGCTGGGCCGTGAGCACGCGCTGCTGAAACAGCCTGAAGCGCGCTACTGGATCATCTTCGATGCCGACATCTTCGCGGCGGCGCCGCCGGGCGTGAAGGACTGGACGCGCGAGCAGATGCTGGCCGCGTTCGACGTACATCCGAGCTTCAAGCGTGCGGACACGCTCGCCGGCCTCGCGGAGCGCTGCGGCATCCCGGCGGAAGGTCTCGAACGCACCGTGCGTGACTACAATGCCGCGCTGGCGGAAGGTCGCGCCGATCCGTTCGGACGCACGCATCGGCCGCGCGCCATCGCCCGCGGACCGTTCTATGCGATCCGACACCAGGGGCATTCGGCCACGTCGTCGAGCGGCGTCACGGTCGATCGTCAGCTGCGCGTCGTGCGCGGTGACGGCAAGGTCGTGCCGAATCTCTATGCTGCGGGCGAAATCCTCGGCAGCGGTGCGACGATCGGCAATGCGTTCGCGGCCGGCATGATGCTGACGCCGGCGCTGACATTCGGGCGGCTGCTCGGTGAGCGGCTGCCGATTTCGAAACGGGTATGACAGGTTTTTTCGATTCACAGGGGAGCACAATGAAAATAGACAAACTGCTGATCGCTGCACTGGCAGTGACGGCCGCGGGTCAGGCCGCGGCACAGGACGCGGGCGGACTCGATGAGGTGACGGTCACGGCACAGCGCCGTGAGCAGAGCCTGCAGGACGTGCCGCTCGCGATCACCGCGTTCTCGGCCGAACTGCTCGCGACGCGCAACATCGTCGACACCTACGACCTCGTGCGCAACATTCCGAACCTCACCGGCAATGCGAACGTTGGCGTGGGTACCTCGAGCTCGTTGTACATCCGCGGCATCGGCAACGCCGAATCGATCGCCACGTTCGACGTGCCGGTCGGCACCTATGTGGACGACGTCTACATCTCACGCCAGAACCACAACAACTTCAGCATGTTCGACGTCGAACGCATCGAAGTGCTGCGTGGTCCGCAGGGCACGCTGTTCGGCCGCAACACCACCGGTGGCGCGATCAACATCGTGATGAAGAAGCCCGGCAATGAAGTGAAGGGCTTCGTCGAAGGCGGCGTCGGCCGCTTCGGCCTCTGGCAGGTGCGCGGCTCGGTGGATCTGCCGTGGAGCGACAAATTCCTGACCAAGTTCTCGGCCTACAAGGTCAAGGACGATGGCTATGCCCGCCAGATCTCGACCGGCAACATGCTGAACGATCGTGACGCTTCCGGTGCGCGCATCGACATGCGCTATCTGTTCAGTGATTCGCTGACAGCGGATCTCGTGGTCGAGTGGGTCGACGACCAGAACACCAATTTCCTGAACGTGCTCGATGCCAACGACAACCGCATCATCAACAACCGCCTGATCGAAGGCGGGCTGATCGGCACCTTCCGCGGCGAAAAGGCTGGATTGCCGCTGGGCAACCAGGCGCAGACGGATGCCGTGACGCTGAACGTCAAGTGGGACATCAACGACAGCCTGTCGCTGACGTCGATCAGCGGTTACCGCATGACCGAGCACGACTTCCTCGTCGACTCGGGCGGCGAACTGCCGCGCCTCAGCAACACGCGCGGCTTCACGCCGCTCGTGAACATGGGTGACCATGAGCAGAAGTCGCAGGAACTGCGCCTGAACGGCGACAACGGCAACCTCAACTGGGTGGCGGGCCTGTACGTGCTGACGGAGAACAACGTCACCGATTTCGCCAACGGCACGCTGAACACGACGACTGGCAACATCACGGTTGCTGCGGACCGCACGATGGTGAACGGCCTCGACACCACGGCCGCCTATTTCCAGGGTGACATCAAGTTCGCCGATCGCTGGACCGCGACGCTGGGCCTGCGCTACACGGAAGAGACCAAGGACTTCTACATCAACCGTAACCCCGGTGCGGCCGGTGCAGCGCTGTCGTCTGCGGCCATCCAGGCGGCGGGTATTCCGCTCAAGCTCGAAGAGCAGGTGTGGACGCCGCGCGTCGCGCTGAACTTCGCGCTGAACGAGGACGTCAGCTTCTTCGTGTCGTCGACCAACGGCTTCAAGTCCGGCGGCTGGCCGGCGCGTGCGACGGCGAACAATGCGTTCATTCCGTTCAAGCCCGAGAAGATCTGGTCGCATGAAGTGGGTCTGCGTGGCCAGTTCTTCGACAACACGTTGCGCATGAACGTCACTGGCTTCTATTCGGTCACCGACGACATCCAGATCCCGGCGCGCATCGACGTCAACGGCGTGCAGATCTCGACGACCACGAACCCGGCGGACCTGAAGAACCGCGGTGTCGAAGTGGATGCCGAGTGGGCGCCGAACGAGAAGTTCTCGATGACGGTCGGACTCGGCAACCAGAAGGCCGAGTACGAGAACATCGCGGCCGTCGTGCTCGCCCAGGCTGCCGTCTGCCGTGCGAATCCGCTCGGTCAGTTCAACGGGGCTCCGGCCTGCAACGCGAACTTCGTCGACCAGTTCGGCAACATCGCGACGCCGGTGCGTGCGCCGGACCTGACGGCCAGCCTCAGCGCCACGTATCGCCTGCAGCTCGGCACGGTCAAGCTGTCGCCGACGATCGGCGTCAACTACTCGGACGAGTACGCGATCGGCACGACGGGCAGCCCGCAGTCGACCAACGGCACGTGGACCAAGGCGCAGACCTATCTCAATGCGCAGGTTTCAGTGGAATGGGATGCGGTGCCGAACCTGCAGCTGACGGTCGATTGCCGCAACTGCGCGGACAAGGCCTATGCGATGTCGGCGCTGGGTCCGTTCCAGTTCCTCGATCGCCCGGGCAGCTGGGGCGCGCGGGTCCGTTATCGCTTCTGATCGACGCTGAGGATTCTGAGAGGGGGGTCAGCGGGGCGCCGCGAAGGTCTGCACCCAATAGAGTGCACCTTCGCGGCCGCCTTCTTCGGCGAGCGCGAATCCCGTCTCGCTGAAGCGCGGCTCCATGATGTTCGCGCAATGTCCGGGGCTGGCGAGCCAACCCTCGACCGCCTCCCTCGCAGACATCTGACCCCGCGCGATGTTCTCGCCGGTCAGGCTCCACTGGTAACCGGTCTTCGCAAGACGCTGCGTCGGCGTGATGCCTTCCGGTGTCTTGTGGTCGAAGTAGCCGCGCTCCGCCATGTCCTCGGCATGCGCGCGGGAAGCTTCGCTGAGCAGTGCGGAGTACTGCAGTGGCGGCACGGCGTCGTATTGCTTCGAGCCGCAACGTCGCGACTGCGCCCGCGCGTCATTGATCCGGTCGATCACTTCATTCGTCGTCTCGTCTTCGCGCTCGTCGGCGGGACCATCCGACACGCGCGGGATCGGCGGCGGCAGCGGTGTGGCCGGCACATCAGGCTTCGCCGGCGTGGAAGGCCTGGATGGCTTCGCGGGGATGGGCGCTGCCGCGCGCGCGTCGTCTGGTTCGCCGACGACCAGCCACAGCCGGTCCTCACGCTGCACGAAGCCGGCCTCGCGCAGTTCGGGGTCCGTGATTCGACTGCAGAATCGCTCCGCGAGCATCTCGAAGATCGCGTCGTCGTCGAGCGCGGTCGACTCGATCTGGATTCCGGCGGCCTGCGTGGCGGCGTTGCCGCCACGTTCCAGTGCCTCGCCGAGCGCGACGCCCTGCGAGAACAGTTTGGCGACCTGATCGAGCTTTGCGCTCCGCGCGAGGGGCGGCAGCGCTGGCGCGCCGCGGCAGCCGCCATCGCGCAGATCGTTGACGACCTCGAGCGCATCGGCATGCACCTGCGCGGCGGCCAAAAGAATCAGCACGAGGGAGAAGTGCTGCGGGCGACATTTCATGGAGGCAACTATCGCCGCGTGTCCATGAACGGGGCATGAACGCTTGAATTCGCAGCGATCGGTTAGCGAAGCCGATCTGGCGCGCGAGGGACCCAGTCGGGCGCGTGCCAAAGGCGTCGGATTCGATTGCGCCAGCCGGGCGTGGCGCGCAGATCCGCCCACAGCAGCCGTGCCTCATGCAGGTGGATGGCGACAGGGTGACTGCTGCGAAGCGGGTGCGTGAGCCCGTAGCGGACGGGTTCAGTCTCGCGAGCCCAGGTTCCGAACAATCTGTCCCACACGATCAGCACGGCACCGTAGTTGCGATCCTGATACTGCGGCTGAACGCCGTGATGGACGCGATGATTCGCAGGCGTGTTGAGCCAGCCGTCGAGCCTGGGCAGGGCGCCGATCGCCTCGGTGTGCAGCCACTGCTGATATCCCAGGATGAATGCAAAGCAGGCGCCGACCAGAACGGGATCGAACCCCAGCAGGACCGGTGGCAGGTAGAACCACGGCGAAAACAGCCCATCCATGAATGAAACACGCAGACCGGTGGTCTGGTCGTATTGCCGCGAGCTGTGATGCACCGAATGAGCGAGCGCCCAGTACGTGCGGTTGCGGTGTGCCGTGCGGTGGTCCCAGTAGTACATGAAGTCCACGGTCAGCAGTGCGAGCAGAGCCGACCACCAGGTGACGGGAATGCGCCAGGGTGCGAGACCGGCGGCAACGTTGAACAGCGCCACGAAGAACGACGTGATCAGGCCTGCGACCGCCAACGTCGGCAGCAGCGGACTGATGCTCGCAAGCATTTCCAGGATGCGATTCCGATCGAGCTGACCCGCCCTGCGGTAACGCCAGATCTCCCAGGGAAGCATCACTGCGATGACCGCACCCAAAGCCGTGGCGGCGAGGTCGATGCCGGAAGTCAGATCAAGGGGTGCCATCGTCCGCTCCTGTCGCAGCTGGAATTGAACCGCCGGTTGCGCTAATTTACATACCAACGGTATGCATAATTACATACCGTCGGTATGTACGTCAACTGTCCGGAGATTTCCCATGGCGCGACGCAGCAACGCAGAACTCACGGAGTCCACACGCCACGCACTGCTCGACGCAGCGCGAACTGCGTTTGCTGAACACGGCTATGCGGATGCTCCGATCGAAAGTCTGGTGCGCGGCCTCGGCTTGACCAAGGGAGCCCTCTACCACCACTTTGGCAGCAAGGAAGGCCTGTTCGTTGCCGTGGCTCAGGCGATCGACGCAGACATCATGAAGCGCGTGCATGACGCGGCACCTGGCGAGCCGGTGACGATGGCCGAGTTCGTCGCAGCCTGCCGTACTTTTCTCGAGGCGACGCTGGAGCCCGGCGTGTGCCGCATCCTGCTGATCGACTTCCCTGCGGTGGTCGGTTATCGGCGTGCCAGGGAGATGGACGAAGTCTCCTCGATCCGCCCGATCAAGGCGGCGCTGCAGCAGATGTCGGCCAGTGGCGAGATCGGCAGGCTGGATATCGAATCCACCGCTCGCCTGCTCAACGGCGCGATGTATGAAGCGGCGTTGTGGCTCGGCGAACACCGGCGGCCGCGGCTGGGGCTCGAGCAGGTGATGGAATCGCTGGCGCGGCTGCTGACGGCGCTTCGGCCGACCGCGAGCGAAGCGCCGCGCCGGAAACGCGGCTAGATCAGTGCGCCTCGTCCCAGTTCAGGCCGGTGCCGATCTCGATTTTCAGCGGCACCTTCAAGGCATCCGCGCCGGCGGCGGCCATGCGCTGCCGCACCTCGGCCGTGACTTCCGCGACGGCATCCTCGCGCACCTCGAACACGAGCTCGTCGTGCACCTGCATGATCAGGCGCACGCGATCGGCGCGCGCTGCGCACCAGGGATCCACTGAAATCATCGCGAGCTTGATGATGTCCGCGGCCGTGCCCTGCATCGGTGCGTTGATCGCACTGCGCTCGGCGTATTGCTGCATTGCGCGGTTGCGCGAGCGGATCTCGGGCAGATACAGCCGGCGGCCGAACACCGTTTCGACATAACCGAGCGACTTCGCGCGCTCGCGCGTCTCATCCATGTATCGCTTCACGCCGGGGTAACGCGCGAAATACAGATCGACATACTGCGCAGCCGCACCGCGCTCGATGCCGAGCTGGCGCGCCAGGCCAAACGCGGACATGCCGTAGATCAGGCCGAAATTGATGGCCTTGGCGGAGCGACGCTGATCGCCGGTGACCTGGTCTGCCTCGAGACCGAACACTTCGGCCGCGGTCGCCTGATGCACGTCGCGATCCTCGGCGAAGGCGCGCAACAGGCCTTCGTCGCCCGAGAGATGCGCCATGATGCGCAGCTCGATCTGCGAATAGTCCGCGGCGAGCAGCACATGCCCCGGCGGCGCGATGAAGGCCTGGCGGATGCGCCGGCCTTCCTGCGTGCGGATCGGAATGTTCTGCAGGTTCGGGTCCGTCGACGAGAGCCTGCCGGTCTGCGCGACGGCCTGGTGATAGGACGTATGCACGCGACCGGTGCGCTCGTTGATCTGCTCGGGCAGTTTGTCGGTGTAGGTGCTCTTCAGCTTGGCGAGACCGCGATACTCGAGGATCAGCTTCGGCAGAGCGTGCGCTTCTGCGAGTTCCTCGAGCACGTCTTCGGCGGTGCTCGGCTGGCCGGTGGGGGTCTTGCGCAGCACCGGGATCTGCATCTTCTCGTACAGGATGTGCTGCAGCTGCTTCGGCGAATCGAGATTGAACGGCTGACCGGCCGCGCCGTGCGCGTCGATTTCCAGCTGCTGCAGCTTTTTCGCGATCTCGGTGCTCTGCGCGCGCAGCAATTCTCGATCGAGCAGTACGCCGCGGTGCTCCATGCCGAGCAGTACCGGCACGAGCGGCTGCTCGAAATCCTCGTACAGTCGCTTCAGCATCGGCTCATGCGAGATCGCCGGCCACAGCGTGCGATGCAGCCGCAGCGTGACGTCCGCATCCTCGGCCGCGTACTCGGACGCCTGCTCGAGCGCCACCTGACTGAACGGAATCTGCTTCGCACCCTTGCCGGCGACGTCTTCGTAGTGGATGGTCTTGATGCCGAGATAGCGCTCGGCCGCGGAGTCCATGTCGTGGCGTGTCGCGACGCTGTTCCAGACGTAGGACTCGAGCATGGTGTCGTAACGCATGCCGGCGAGCGCGATGCCGTGGTTCAGCAGCACGTGCGCGTCGTACTTCAGATGATGGCCAATCTTGCCGAGCTTCGGGTCCTCGAGCAGCGGCTTCAGGCGCGCGAGCGTCTGCTCGCGATTGAGTTGATCCGGTGCGCCGGGATAGTCGTGCGCGAGCGGAATGTAGGCGGCCTTGCCGGGCTCGATGCAGAACGAAGCGCCGACGATCTCGGCCTGCATGTAATCGAGGCTGGTCGTCTCCGTATCGAACGCGAACAGCTCGGCAGCGGACAATGCGCCGATCCAGCGATCGAGCGCAGCTTCGTCGAGGATCGTTTCGTACTCGCGCGGCGCGTTGATGACTTCGGGTCGCGTCTCGAGCGCGTCCGCGGCGCCGCTCGACGCACCGCCGAAGCTGGCCGCCGGTGAAGTGGCAGAGACTTCCGGTACGCCCGGGGCGGCACCTGCGGCACCGCCGCCGGCCGAGTCACCGCCTGGCAGGCTCTTGAGGAATGACCGCATGCCGAGCCGCGTGTACAGCGCGCGCAGCGTTGCGACATCCATTTCGCCCTGCTGCAGCTGATCGATGTCGAGCGGCAGCTCGACGTCGCAGCGGATCGTCGCGAGCTGGCGCGACAGTGCGAGCGTCTCGAGTCCGGCGCGCAGGTTCTCGCCGACCTTGCCCGGCACTTCCGCGGCGTTCGCGATCAGGTTGTCGAGCGTCTGGTACTGGTTCAGCCATTTGGCCGCAGTCTTTGGGCCCACCTTGTCGATGCCGGGGATGTTGTCCGAGCTATCCCCGACCAGCGCGAGGTAGTCGATGATCTGCTCAGGCCAGACGTCGAACTTGGCTTTCACGCCGTCCCGGTCGTAGCGCGAGTCGCTCATCGTGTTGATCAGCTTCACCTGGCCATCGACCAGCTGGGCCATGTCCTTGTCGCCGGTCGAGATCAGCACGGAGAGACCGCGCGCGGCGCCGCGGCGTGCCAGCGTTCCGATCACGTCGTCCGCCTCGACGCCTGAAATCCGCAGCAAGGGCAGACCCAGCGCCTGGACCGCCTCGAGCAGCGGCGCGATCTGGCTGCGCAGATCGTCCGGCATCGGCGGGCGGTGCGCCTTGTACTGGTCGAACAGCTCGTCACGGAAAGTCTTGCCCGGCGCATCGAACACCACCGCGATGTGTTTCGGCCGATGTTCGCGCAGGAACTTCAGCAGCATGTTCAGCACGCCGTGCACGGCGCCGGTCGGCTCGCCCTGCGGGCCGGTCAGCGGAGGTAGTGCGTGGAAGGCCCGATACAGGTAGGAGGAGCCGTCGATCAGGACCAGATCGGCATGAGTGTTCAGGTCTGGGCTCACGGCGGGAGTGCTCACTGCGGGGAAAGTGGGGGGCCAGCGGACCCGCGGAGTATAACGGCGTCACCCCGGTCAACCTTCCGGGATGTGCGACGTTCAGCCATGTCAGGAGTCCATTTGCCATGGCTATTTCTCAACCCTGGGCGGCCGCCGTCGCCGCCAATCGCTTCGGTCTCGGCGCACGTCCGGGCGATCTCGCCCGCATTGGCTCGGGCGGACGCGACTGGCTGGTGGGCCAGCTGGCCGGTGGCGCACCGCGCCTCGACGAGCGCGATCTGCGCGGGTCCGCGGACCTGTTGCGTGAAGCCGTCGAGTTGCGTGACGAACGCCGCGAACAGAAGCGCAGCGGTCCCGATGCCGAGGTCGCGATGAAGATCGGCGAGTTGTACCGTCCGGCCTATGCCGGCGAGGTCGCTGCGCGCTTCAGCGCAGCGGTGGCGAGTGAGCGGCCGTTCGTCGAGCGCCTGGTGCATTTCTGGTCCAATCACTTTGCGATCTCGATCGACAAGATCGCCGTGCTGGGCCTGGCCGGACCGTTCGAGCGTGAGGCGATCCGCCCGCATGTACTCGGCAATTTCGCGGACCTGCTGCGGGCGGTCGAGCAGCATCCGGCGATGCTGATCTATCTCGACAATCATCTGTCGGTCGGGGCAGGTTCGGCGGCAGCGCGTTTCGTCAACCGGCGCGGCGGTGAGCGCCGGCTCGGCATCAACGAGAATCTCGCGCGCGAGATCCTCGAGCTGCACACGCTCGGCGTCGACGGCGGCTATACGCAGCAGGACGTCACGACTTTCGCCGAGGTGATTTCGGGCTGGTCCATCGGCGGGCCGATCCGTGGCGCAGGCGGTGGGCGCGCGCGGCTGCCGAGCGGCGAGACGGGCGAATTCTTTTTCCGCGAAGCGTTCCATGAGCCGGGCGCGAAGTCGCTGCTGGGCCAGCGCTTCGCCGACGAAGGCCTGCGTCAGGGCGAGCAGGTGCTGCGCTGGCTGGCGCTGCGGCCACAGACCGCGCGACACCTCTGCACGAAGCTTGCACGGCATTTCGTCGCCGATGAGCCGCCGCCCGCGCTGGTCGACAGGCTGACGCGGGCCTATCTCGACTCACGCGGTGATCTGCCCAGCGTCTATCGTGCGCTGATCGCCGCCGATGAGCCCTGGCAATCGGCGCTGACGAAGTTCAAGACGCCGGCCGACTACATCCACTCGAGCTACCGCGCGCTCGGCGTGCCGGTGCCCGATTCGCGCCGCGCGCTGTTGCCGTTCGAAGCGCTCGGCCAGCGCTGCTTCGCCCCGGGCTCGCCTGCCGGCTGGCCGGATCGCAGTGCGGACTGGGATGGATCCTCCGCCGTGCTGAAGAAAATCGAATGGGCGGATGCGGTGGCACAGCGACTCGGTGCGAGCCGCAATGCGCGCGAGCTTGCACCCGATGTGCTGGGTGGCGCGCTCAGCAGTGCGACTCGCACGGCAATCGGTCGGGCCGAGAGCGGCACGCAGGCGCTGACGCTGATGCTGGCCTCACCCGAATTCATGCGTCGTTGAGCGGCTTAGCACGGATCACAGGAGTCGTACGATGTCTGCCACTTCACGCCGCCGTTTCCTCGGCCACTCGCTGGCGCTCGGCGCTGCGGGCCTGCTGACCACGCGGTTCGCGATGGCGCGCACTGCCGGTGACGCGCGATTCGTGCTGATCATCCTGCGGGGTGCGCTCGATGGCCTCGCGGCCGTGCCGCCCCATGGAGATCCGAACTACGCGGCGCTGCGCGGCCAGCTCGCGATCGCGAAGCCGGGCAGTGCGCAGGGCGCGCTGCCGCTCGATGCGGATTTCGGCCTGCATCCGTCTCTCGGATTCCTGCACCGATCCTTCCAGGCTCGTGAACTCTCGGTGCTGCACGCCGTCGCGACACCGTACCGCGAGCGCTCGCACTTCGATGCCCAGGACGTGCTCGAGAATGGCGCGACGCGTGCCCACGCGCTGCAGACCGGCTGGCTCAATCGCACGCTCACCGCGCTGCCCCCAGATTCGCGCACGCAGCGTGGCGTGGCGCTGGGCGCCAATGTGCCGCTCGTCATGCGCGGACCGGCGGACGTCGCGTCCTGGTCGCCGACCCGACTCGCCGCGCTGGACGACGACACGTTACAGCGCATTGCAGATCTGTACAGCATGGACCCTCTGCTGGCCGGGCGATTCGCGGACGCGCTGTCGACCGATGCCATTGCGCAGAGCGCGCAGAGTGCGCAGGGCGGGCAGCCGTCTGCTGCGGGCGGCGCCCAGCGCAATGGCGCTGCGCGTTACCTCGAAACCGTACGCGCCGCCGCAGGATTCCTGGTGCGTGAAGACGGTCCGCGGGTCGCGGTGTTCGAGACGACGGGGTGGGACACGCACGCCAATGAAGGCGGCGCCGAAGGCCAGCTGGCCGTGCGCCTCGCGGCGCTCGATTCCGGGCTCGAGACTCTGAAGAACTCGCTCGGTCCGGTGTGGTCGCGGAGCGTCGTGATGCTGGTGACGGAGTTCGGGCGCACCGTGGCCGTCAACGGCACGCGCGGTACCGACCATGGCACCGGCGCTGCGGCCTTCGTGCTCGGTGGTGCGGTGCAGGGCGGGCGGGTACGCGCAGACTGGCCGGGACTCGCTGCCAGTGCGCTGTACGAAGGGCGCGATCTGCGGCCGACCCTGGACCTGCGCAGCGCGTTCAAGGGCGTGCTGCGCGACCATCTGCAGGTGCCGGCCGCCGCGCTCGACACGACGATCTTTCCGGACAGTGGACCTGTGCGGCCCCTCGAGGATTTGATCCGCGCCTGACGCGGGATGCGCTCGGCTCAGCGCCTGCCGATGCGCAGCGCAGCCGTGGCGACGCGCACTTCGACCAGGAACACCAGGAATGCGGCCGCGAGGCACAGCATCGAGGTGACGAACAGTGCTGCGATGGCCGTCGAGAAGTCGATGGTCGTGAAGGCGCTGGAGAACAGCATCACGACGACGATGGCCGTGAACAGCGCGGACAGCGTGGTCAGCGTGATGGCCGCGTTGATCAGGCGTGTACGGCGCGCGGCGACGTCCAGCGACTCGTTGTGCTGGCGTTGCCGAAGTTCGTCCGTCGTCGTCTCGAGCTGAGCCTCGATGTTGCGCGCCCGATCGACGATGCGGGCGAGCCGGCTCGTCAGGACGTTCAGCGTCACGCCGACGCCGGAGATCAGGAACACGGGGCCGAGCGCGAGCTGGATCAGCTGCGCGATGCCGGCGACGCCGGAAGGTTCGGCCGTCGTCACGTCAGGTCGTGATCTGCGTCGTCAGGTGGAACTCGCCTTTCAGCGAGTTCGAGATCAGGCAGACCTGTTTGGACTTTTCCAGCAGCTGCTGCGCGCGCGCCGCATCGGCTCCGGCCGGCAGCTTCAACGTGGCCTGGATGTCGAAGCGGGTGAACTGGCTGACGCGCTCGATACGATCGAGCGTGCCGCGCACCTCGCAGTCGAGCGATTCCCAGGCGAACTTCGAGGCCGTGGCCACTGCGCGGAAGCTCAGGTTGAAGCAGTCAGCGACGGCGGCGCAGAGCAGCGTTTCCGGTGACCATTGATCGCCAGGTCCGTCGAACTCTGCCGGCGGCGCACTCGGCAGATTCGCGAGGCCTGCAGACGCGAGCGTCACATTGCCACTGGTCTGGCACTGGGCGGTGACGGTGTAGAGATGCGGGAAAGGATGCATGGCGGGCTCCGGGGTCAGGGCGTGGCTGGCGGTGTCGCCGGCGCGGTCGCGGGCTTCCTGTTGTCAGAAGGCGGCGCGTCCGCAGCGGGCGGCGCTGACGCAGGCACGGGCGTTGCCGATGGCTCGGGTGTCTGCGTCGGCCGGGTGATCACTTCGCCGCTGGCCTCCGGCAGATAGAGCGCGCCCTTCTGACCGCAGCCGGCCAGCGTTGCGCACGCCAACGCGGCGAGCGTCACGATGGCCACGCGCAGCGGGCCGATGCCCAACGCGGCCGTGCTCATGCGATGCCGCGCCCATCGCGCAGCGCGAGCCAGCCGCGGGCGACGCGGTAGATCACCCACAGGCCGACGATGGCCGCCGCGATGAAGAACGTGAAGATGCCGAGTCCGAACAGCAGTACGAGCGGTGCCGAGACGATGGCGGCCAGCGCCATCCACGCCAGGGCCAGCCAGAACGTGCGGATCTGCCAGCTGAAATGGGATTCCAGATACGAGCCCGTCGTATCGCTGCGGCGTGCGTAATTCATGATGACCGCGATGATCGACGGAACGCCGAACACGAAGCTGCCGACCACGGTGGCCGGACCGGTGATGCCGATCAGCACCGACAGCGCATGCAGGCCGTAGATGATGTGGGTGTAGGTCACCAGCGAGGGATCGATCGCGCGGGTGCCATCGGCGTTCATCGTGTACGTCTGGGCCATCGTTGACTCCTTGTCAAACAGCCATCTTCGAACAGCAGCTCTCAAACACTCTTCGGGTAGCCCGTGGGCTTGCCCGCACTCGCCCCACCCGTGTCCGGATTGGCGTAGTACACGATCATGCGGGCGATTTTTCCATTTTCAAGCCAGAAGAAGTTGCAGTTCTGCAATGTCAGCGTGCCGCTCGGAGCGTACGCGGAGCCGGGCTTGGGCGCGAGCGTGACGCGGAAAGTGGCGGCGCAGCGGTTGGCGTCCAGGTCGATGAAGTGGTCGAAGTCGTCGAAGCTCGCGTGGTAGTTCGCGTTCAGGTGCTTCCAGAACTCGCTGATGTGCGCCTCGCCAGGCCGCGGATTGGCCTTCATCACGCGCGTGGGGTTGTCTCCGTGGCGGATCAGGATCTCGGCGTCGGCGGTGAAGCAGCCCACGACGTCGGCCAGCCGCTCGAGCGTCACATTGCCGAAGTAGCGGTCCTCGACCAGCGCCACGTAGTCCGCGCGGGACAGCGTCACGGCGCGGCCGTCTGACCGGCTGGCCGGCGCTCGACCACGGCCATCGTGATGCGCGAGATGCAGATCATCTGGCCCTGCTCGTTGACGATCTCGATGCCCCAGACCTGGCTGCGGCGCCCGACATGGTAGGGGCGCGTCGTGCCAATCAGCTTCGTGCCGAGCGGCGCGGGGCGCAGATGGTTCGCGTTGATCTCCTGACCGAGTGCGATGTAGCGCTCGCGATCGACGGTGGCGGCCGTGGCGCAGCTCGCGAGCGTCTCCGCGAACACCACGGACGCGCCGCCGTGCAGGATGCGCGCGGGCTGGATCGTCTTGTCGGTCACCGTCATGGTTCCCCGCAGGAAGTCCGCGCCGATTTCCGTGATCCTGATGCCGACGAAGTCGACCATCGTGTCCGCCTGCAGGCGGTTGAACCAGTCGAGCGAGACGTCGCCGTACCAGAGGCTCATTTGCGCAGTCTCGCGCCGACGCGCCGATACGCTTCGCGGAACGGAATGCCTTCCTTGACGACCAGCGCGTTCGCCTCTTCGGCGGCATGGATCGCCGGATCGAGCTCGATACTGACCGGATTGAAATGCAGCGCGGCGATGCCGGCGCTCATGATGTCGGTGGTCGCGATGGCCAGATCGATGCCGCGGAACAGCGGCAGCTTCAGCAGCTGCAGGTCACGCTGATATCCCGAGGGCAACTTCGCGAAAATGCCGAGCGCCTCGATCAGGCAGCCGTGCGCCGTCGCGGTGCGGCCGCGCACCAGCTCGAACACGTCGGGATTGCGCTTCTGCGGCATGATCGAGGAGCCTGTGGTGAAGGCTTCCGGCAATTCGACGAATGCGAATTCCTGCGTGTAGAACAGCAGTACGTCGGCCGCGATGCGGCCCAGATCCTGCATCAGCAGCGCGATTTCGAACAGCAGCTGGGATTCGGCCTTGCCGCGCGAAAGCTGCACTGCCGTGACCGGTTCCTGCACCGAATCGAATTCGAGCTTGGCCCGCGTGGCTTCGCGGTCGAGTGGCAGGCCCGGCGTGCCGTAGCCTGCGGCGGAGCCCAGCGGGCTGCGACCGAGCCGGCGCTGCACGCTGCGCAGGCCGGTCGCGTCGTCGCGCAGTTCGGCGGCGAATCCGCCGGCCCACAGCGCGACGGAGCTCGGCATGGCCTGCTGCATGTGCGTGTAGCCGGGCAGCGTGACGCCGCCTTCGCGCGCTGCCAGTGCATCCAGCGCTTCGGCGACCGTGAGCGTCTGCGCAGAAAGCGTGTCGACGACGTCGCGCAGGTAGAGCCGGACGGCGGTCAGTACCTGGTCATTGCGTGAGCGGCCGAGATGGACGCGCCCGCCGGCGTCGCCGATCCGCGCGGTCAGGCGCTTCTCGAGCGCGGTCTGGCCGTCTTCATCAGCGAGTTCGACGCGCCACTCACCGCGCGCGTGTTCGGCACCGATGGCCAGCAGGGCAGGGCGGATCGCGTCGAGGTCCGCAGCGGCCAGGAGGCCCTGCTGGTTCAGCATCTCGGCGTGCGCGACCGAGGCGCGCACGTCGTGGGCGACGAGCCGATCGTCAAGCGCATGATCCTCTCCGGCCGTGTATGCGAGTACGCGGTCGTCGAGTGGCTGACCCTTGTCCCAAAGACGCGTCATGGGCCCGCCGCGACTTCCGCCGGCGCCAGTGCCTTGATGTCCGCGACCACCAGCGTACCCGAGCCTTCGTTGGTGAAGACTTCCGCGAGGATGCCCTCGGGCGACTTGTAAGAGATCACGTGCACGCGGCGCACGCCGCCGCGCAGCGCATCCTCGATGGCCTTGGCCTTCGGCAGCATGCCGTCGACGATCGCACCGTCCTCGCGCAGCTTCTTCAGGCCCGCGAGGTCCGTGTACGAGATCAGCGAGGTGGGATCCGCAACGTTCTGCAGGATGCCCGGCGCACCGGTACAGAGAATCAGCTTCTCGGCGCCGAGCGCCGCGCCGATCGCCGCCGCCACGGTGTCCGCGTTGATGTTCAGCAGCGTGCCGTTGTCGTCCGACGAGAGCGGGCTGACCACCGGCATCAGGCCGTTGTCGAGCAGCTTGCTCAGCACATCGGTATCGACCATGTCGATGTCGCCGACGAAGCCGTAATCGACGGTCTCGCCGCTGCCGTCCGTCAACTTGACCGGCGCGCGCTTGTGCGCGCGCACGAGACCGGCATCGACGCCGCTGACGCCGACCGCGTTCAGGTTCAGGTCGCGGCAGATCGCGAGGATGCGCGTGTTGATCAGGCCGTTCAGCACCATCGAGGTGGCATCGATCGAGCCCTGGTCCGTCACACGACGGCCCTGCACCATGCGCGTTGGCACTCCGAGCTTGTCCGTCAGTTCCGTCAGCTGCGGGCCGCCACCGTGCACGAAGATCACGCGCACGCCGAAGTAATGCAGGATCGCGATCTGTTCGATCAGGCCGCGGGTCGTCTCCGCGTCGCCGAATACGCCGCCGCCGGCCTTCACGACGAAGGTCTTGCCCTTGTAGAGGCGCATGTAGGGCGCGGCATTGCGCAGTGCGCGGATCGCGGCGGCCTGATCGGTGCGATGCATGATCATCTGTGTGGGTGCTCCCGGTGAAATCAGAGAATGAACGGACGTTGCCCGCGACTCAAATTCAGTGTGTCGCGGTCAGGGACGGTGGTTGCCAGCCAGCAGGCTGTGCAGCACGGCCATCTGGACGGTAAGGCGGTTGTGGGCTTCGCGCTGCACGACGCTGCGCGGTCCGTCGAGCACTTCGTCGGCGACGGCCACGTTGCGACGCACCGGCAGGCAGTGCATGAAGCGTGCATCGGCGTGCATGCGCTCGAACCAGTCGTTGCGCACGCACCAGCCGCCGAGCTGGCTGCGCAGGCGTGCATCGCCCTCGACATCGCCGTAGTGCGTGGTCGAGCCCCATTCCTTGGCGTAGATGACGTGTGCGCCGTCGAGCGCGTCGTCGCGCTGGTCCGTTTCGCGCACCGATCCGCCGGACAGCGCCGCCGCGTGTCGCGCGCGATCCATGATCTCGTGCGGCAGTGCATAACCTTCAGGGCGCAGCACGACGACATCCATGCCGCGATGCGCGGCCATGTGCAGCGTCGCGGAAGGTACGGCGAGCGGCAGCGCGCGAGGATGGTTCACCCAGGACAACACGAACTTTGCCCGCTGCGGTACCGCGAGATCGTCCAGCGTCTTCCAGTCCGCGAGGGCCTGGCAGGGATGATTGACCGCGGACTCGAGGTTGATCAGCGGCTTGTCGACCAGGCTCGCCATCGCGCGGAAGTTCGTCTCGGCCAGGTCGTGGCGCAGGTCCTTGCCATCGGCAAACGCGCGGATGCCGAGCGCATCGCAGTAGCCGGCGAGCACGGGAATGCCTTCGCGCACATGTTCCGCCGCCGCGCCATTCATGACTGCGCCGAGCCGCGACTCGAGCTGCCAGGTGCCCTGGCCGGGCGTGATCACGAACGACGTGCCGCCGAGTCGCGCCATGCCGGCCTGGAACGAGGACAGCGTGCGCAGCGACGGATTGAACAGCACCAGGCCGAGGATCCTGCCGACCAGCGCCTGCGGCTCTGGATGAGTTTCCAGCCGGCTCGCGAGCGCGAGCAGGTCCACGATCTCGTCGCGGCTGAAATCAGCGAGGTCCAGGAATCTTTGCATGATGGTGTCAGAGCGCGCTGAGCGCTTCCCGCAGCAGGTCCACGTGCTGCTCCTGCAGCACGTAGGGCGGCAGCAGCCGCACGACGTTCGGATCACCGCTGGTACCGGCGAGGATGTTGCGCGCCAGCAGGGCGGCCTGGACTTCCTTGGCCGGGCGTGACGTACGCAGGCCATGCAGGAAGCCCGCGCCCTGGTGACCCACGACCGGGCCGACCGTGCAGGTATTGCGGATGTAGGCCGATACGCGCCGCACATTCGCCATCAGGTCTTCGGATTCGATCGCCTCGATGACGGCTTCGATGACCGCGCAGGCCATCGGCCCACCGCCGAAGGTCGTGCCGAGACCCTCGAGCTTGATCGCTCCGGTGACGCGCGGCGTCATCAACAGCGCTGCGCAGGGAAAGCCATTGCCGAGCGCCTTGGCCGTCGTGATCATGTCCGGCGTGACGCCGTAGAGATTCGCCGCAAACGGCTGGCCGCTGCGACCCACGCCGATCTGTACTTCGTCGAAGATCAGCAGCGCGCCGACCTGATCGCAGCGCGTGCGCAGCGCGGCGAGGAATTCCGCGCCCATGTCGAACGCGCCGCCGACGCCCTGCACCGGTTCGACGATCACCGCGGCCGTGTTCTCGGTGACGTGCTGCGCGATGGCCGCGATGTCCCGTTTCGGGATGTAGCTGACGTCGAACGGCGCGCGCGGGAACTCATACCATTTCTTGTCCGCGCCCCAGGTCACCGCGCCGGCCGCAGCCGTGCGACCATGGAACGCGCCTTCGATCGCCGCGACATGCGTGCGCCGCGTCATCTTGAACGCCATGCGCAGCGCGTTCTCGTTCGCCTCCGCACCCGAGTTCACGAAGAAGACGCTGTCGTACGCGCCGCCCGCGAACTTCGCGAGCCGCGTCGCCGCGCGCACACGGACATCCATCGGCACCGCGTTGCTCTGGAAATTGCAGCTCGCCGCCTGTTCCTGCAGCGCGCGCGTCCAGCCTGCGTGACCGTAGCCCAGCGCCGCGACCGCATGACCGCCGTACAGATCGAGGATGCGGCGCCCGTCCTTCGTATGCAGCCAGACGCCTTCGGCGTGCACCACTTCGATTGGGTACTGCGCGAAGACGGGGGCCAGGTGGTCGGCCGGGGAGGTGCTTTTGAGTTCGGCGTTCATACCAGGGCGCTCAGGGTCTGGAGGTCATGAAAACGGCTGATGCGCTTGCGCGCACGAAAAGGTCCTTTCGGGGACGGCGTAAATCCATCCCTGGAGCCTCCGGGCGCGACGTCCTGTCGCGCACGGCCCCGAAAGGACCTTTTCGTGCGCGCAGGCGCTTCCGCGTCCGCATGGCCTCCCGACCGTTGCGTCCGGGTTCGAAGAGCGCCGGACTCGCGCCGCGGCGTCGCGGACTGGCGGCAACCGCAACCCTGCATGCCACCACCGGGCTGGACCTCGCGCGCTGCGAACGAAGGCGAGAGCGGCCGTGGATTGGAGCGGCCGCGCGGGTGAGTGAACAGCCCTTTCCGGACCGTGCGCGACAGGACGTCGCGCCCGGAGCCCGGCTCGCCCACTTCGCGCCGACAACGCAGACGTTGCTTGCGAGCCGCGTAACGCAGCGTCTGCTGCGGCGCGACGCCGGGTTCACGGCGTTCCGGAAAGGGCTGTTCACTCACCAGTGAGGCCGCCCAAATAACTGACGATGCCACCTTCGTTCGCAGCACGTCAGGTCCACCCCGCCGCTGGCGCCACGAGCCCCGCTGTCTCCTCGAAGCCGAGCAGACGGTTCATCCACTGCATCGCGCCGCCGGCGGCTCCCTTGTTCAGGTTGTCGACGACGCACATGACGGCGACGGTACGGCCATTCGCGGCGGCAGAGAGGTGCGCGTAGTTGCTGGCCACGATGTCTTTCACGCGCGGCGCGGCATCGAGCACGCGGATGAACGGCGCGTTCGCATAGAACTCTCGCAGCTTCGCGAGCACGGCAGCGGTGTCGAGCGGCTGGGCGAGCGTGGCCTGCACGGTGACGTGGATGCCGCGCGCGAACGGACCGGAATGCGGCACGAACGCGAAGTCGGCGGTGACGCCGCTCGCAGCCGCGGCGCAGGCGGTGATCTCGGGAATGTGCCGGTGCACCAGCGCGTTGTACGAATACAGATCGCTGTGGCGCGTGGGGTGGTGCGTACCGTCGACGGGCTTGCGGCCGGAGCCAGTGCTGCCGGTGACGCCGGACACGAACAGCGTCGGCGTGGCGAGTTTCATCGCCAGCAGCGGCACCGAGGCCAGCAGCGTCGCGGTGGCGAAGCAGCCGGGATGGGCAACATGTTTCGTCGGTGCCTTCGCGAGATGCTCGGGCACAGCGCAGGTGAAGTTCTTGAGCCGCACGGGCGCGCCATGGGCGTGTTTGTACACCGCGACGTACGCATCCGCCGTGCTGTAGCGGTAGTCGGCGGAGATGTCGACGACGCGCGCGTCCGTGCCCGCAGCCTCGCTCTTCTTCAGCAGTTCATCGATCAGCGCCGCGCTCACACCATGCGGCGCGGCCGAGAAGATCGCGGACTTCGGCAGCGTCGCGACGAGCGACTCGATCTCGGCCTGCGACTTGAATCGCACCTGCTGCTCGCCTTGGCCCAGCACGGCGGCGAGATGCGGGAACGCCTTGCCGACGGGTTCGCCGGGCTGCGAGTCCGACATCACGCCGGCGAGCTCGAGCTGCGGATGCCCGAGCACGAGGCGAATCACTTCGCCCGCGACGTAACCCGTGCCACCGAGCACGAGCGTGGGAATCCTGGAGCTGACGTTGCTCATGATCTTTCGTTTCGTCCTCAGGCCGTCGGGGTAGCCGGAAACTTCTGGCTGAGACCGATGGCATCGATCACGCAGTCGCCGAGTGCGGCACCACTCGAGAGCGCGTTGAACGCCTTGACGTTCATCTGCTGCTCGATGATCTCGACGCCGACGGCGTTGTCTGTGGCGGGGCCGGTGACCGCACACGGCTCGATCAGGAAGCGCTCGCGCAGCAGCTTGACGCCACCCCAGGCAGCGACCGGATCGTTGGCGGAGAGAACAACGCCGGTCAGCGACTTGCGGATCTCTTCATCCTCGAGGATCGAGTCCACGCCATAGGTGCCGAGGATGCCGTCGCCGAGTTCGAACACGATGGCGTCCGGCTTGTTGGCCGCGAGCTCGGTCAGCATCGTGCGCGTCAGAGCGGGTCCGGTCTTGCGCGTCGTCGTGATGACGCCGAGATCCGTGAAGATCATCGAATTGCGCGCGCCGGCATCTTCCATCGCGAGGATGTCACGACGCAGCGAGACGCCGGTGGCCTTGAACGCATCGACGATCAGGCCGCGATGCCGCATGCGGCTGACCATCGCGCAGGCGGCTGCCGTCTTGCCTGCTTCCATGCAGGTGCCGGCGAGGGCGATCACGGGAACGCCGCGGGTATCGAGGCCGGCCGAGTAGTCGAGCTTGCGATAGCCGGCCCGCGCGGGCACGCCGATACGCTCGCCCAGATACGGGAACTGCAGCACGACGCCGAGCACGCGGCAGTCGAACGGTTTGCCGCGATCCGGATTGGCCGAATCGCAGATGCCGAGCACGCCACCGATGTTCAGCATCTGGATGATGTCGCCGGCCTTGACGGCTTCGGGCACGTGGCCGGAATAGCCGAACAGCGCCTTGCGATGGCCGAGTGCGCCCGCGACGATGTCGCCCTTGTTGACCTTGGCCATGCGACCGCTGGTCAGCTCCAGCGTGTTGTACGTGGACTTGTTCGTCAGCACCTCGACGACCACGACGACGCCTTCCTCGGAAGGAATGTTGTCCGTTTCCAGGCGCACCTCGTGGCCGAGGCCGCAGGCCTGCGTGACGGAGGCGATCTTGTCGACGACGACTGTTCTCATTTCTTTGCCTTCAGTTGCTCGGCCTGCGCACCCGCGCGGCGATGGAAAACACCGGGAAGTCCGACGATTCGCGAGAAGCCCAGCGCATCGGCCGCCGACCACTCGCCCACGGCCTCGCCGTAGACGCCCTTCGAGGCCGCCATCAGCGAGTAAGGCGATTCGACGCCTTCGATGAACAGCGAGCCCGGGCGCAGCAGCACGTGCACGACGCCGGTCACGCGTTCCTGCGATTCGCGGAACAGCGCTTCGATGTCGCGGCAGACGGGATCCAGCAGCTGGCCTTCGTGGACCCAGTCGCCGTAGGGGCCGGCGAGCGTTTCCTTGATGCGCTGCTGACGGCCGGTCAGCACGAGCTTCTCGAGCTCGCGATGCGCGTTGAGCAGCGTCTCGGCGGCGGGCGCTTCGAACGCGACGCGGCCCTTGGTGCCGATGATCGTGTCGCCCAGGTGGATGCCACGGCCGATGCCGAACGGGCCGGCGATCAGTTCCAGCGCTTCGATCACTTCGACCGGCGTCATGGTCTTGCCGTCGAGTCCGACCGGAATGCCGCGCTCGAAATGGATCGTATGCTTCTCCGCAGCGCGCGGCTTCGTGAACGCGTCCTTCGACAGCACCCACGCATCTTCCGGAATGCTGCCGGTCGACGTCAGCGTTTCCTTGCCGCCGATCGTCACGCCCCACAGGCCGCGATTGATCGAGTACGCCGCGCCGAACGGCGGTACGGGCAGCTTGCGCTGCTGCAGGAACTCGAGTTCTTCCTGGCGCTTGAACGTGCGATCGCGCACGGGTGCGATCACTTCCAGATCCGGCGCCAGCGTGCGCAGCGCGACTTCGAAGCGGACCTGGTCGTTGCCGGCGGCCGTGCAGCCGTGCGCGATGCTGCCGCTGCCGAGCTTGCGCGCCATCAGTGCCATCGTCTGCGCCTGCATCACGCGCTCGGCGCCGACGCACAGCGGATAGAGCTGGCCGCGGCGCACGTTGCCGATGATCAGGTACTTCAGCACCTGCTCGAAATAATCGGCGCGCGCGTCGACCTGGTGATGCTCGACGGCACCGAGGGCCAGTGCACGTTCATGCAGCGTCTTCGCCGCGGCCGCGTCGATGCCCCCGGTATCCACCGTGACCGTGATGATCGGGCGCTGATAGTTCTCCTTCAGCCAGGGCACGAGGAAGGAGGTGTCGAGGCCACCGGAATAAGCGAGAACAATGGGCTGGGTCATGTCGATGCTCGGAGGGTCAATGCTCGGGAGTGGAGGGAGGCTGGGGCTCGTGAAAACGAGCGCTAGCCGCGGAAGAGGTCGCGCAGGCGGGTGACGGCCTGCGCCTGGGCGCGGGCGGTGTCGGTGGCGAGGAAAATGGTGTCGTCGCCCGAAATGGTGCCGACGATCTCCGGCCATTCGGCCTTGTCGATGGCGGCCGCGACGCTCTGCGCCGCGCCGATGGTGGTCTTGACGACGATCAGCGAGGGACCGGCCGTCGCGATGCTGCGCACGAACTGACGCAGCATGTGGAAATCGCTGTGCGTGTTGACGGCCAGTGCCGTCGGCGGCAGGTACCGCCCGGAGGCCTTCAGCACGCCGAGCTCGCGCAGATCCCGGCTGATCGAGGACTGTGTGACCTCGTGCCCTTCGCGCCGCAGCAGGCGCACGAGCTCGTCCTGCTTTCGCACGGGTGTGCCGCGCAGGATGCGCAGGATGGCGTCACGGCGGGTGCCGCTGTGGAGGTCGGTATGCATAATCAGCCGCGTATTCTGCATAAAAATGCAGACACGTCAAGCGCCCGGTTCACACCCCGTTTTTTCACAGGATTCGGCCTGCCGCGGCTGCACCGGGACGAGGAGCATGCGGGGTGCCGGCACGCTGCGCCGGGAGACCGGATGGGCTGTCCATGGAAATTCAGGTCATTGCCACGACGCTGCTGCTCTCCCTCGGGACCTGGGCCCTCTATCGCCTGGTGATCGCCCTGAAGGACCCGTCGTGAACGCGCTGGAACTGATCGCCCTGCTGCTGGCCGTCGGGCTCGGCGCCTACCTGTGCGTCGCGCTGCTGCGTCCGGAGAAATTCCAGTGACTGTGCCAGGAGTCGTTCAGATCCTGCTCTACCTCGGCGTGCTGGTGGCGCTGGTGAAGCCCCTGGGCGGCTACATGGCGCGCGTGTTCGAGGGAAATCGGACATTCCTGTCACCGCTGCTCGGCCCCGTCGAGCGCGGGATCTACCGTGCTGCGGCCGTGGATTCCGCCGAGGAACAGACCTGGAAGCAGTACACCATCGCCGTCCTGGCGTTCAACGCGCTCGGCTTCGTCGTCGTGTACCTGCTGCATCGCGCCCAGCACTGGCTGCCGCTGAATCCGCAGGGCTTCGCGGCCGTATCGGCAGATTCTTCTTTCAATACGGCCATCAGCTTCGCGTCCAACACCAACTGGCAGGGTTATGGCGGCGAGACGACACTGAGCTATCTGACCCAGATGCTCGGACTCGGGGTGCAGAATTTCGTTTCGGCGGCCTGCGGGATGGCGGTGCTGGTCGCGTTGATCCGCGGATTCGAGCGGCGCGAGGCTGCAGGTCTCGGCAACTTCTGGGTCGACCTGACGCGCGGCACGCTGCACATCCTGCTGCCGCTGTCGCTGCTGCTGGCCACCGTGCTGGTCAGCCAGGGTGTCGTGCAGAGCTTCTCGCCCTATCGCACCGTGACGCTTCTCGAGCCGGTCACGATCGCGGCCACGCAGACGACCGTGTCCGAACAGACGGTTCCGCTCGGACCCGCAGCCAGCCAGATCGCGATCAAGCAGCTCGGCACGAATGGCGGTGGATTCTTCAACGCAAACTCCGCCCACCCGCTCGAGAATCCGACGCCCCTGTCGAATTTCCTGCAGCTGTTGTCCATCCTGCTGATCCCGGCGGCGCTGTGCTACACCTTCGGCCGGATGATCGGCGACACGCGGCAGGGCTGGGCCTTGCTGATCGCGATGCTCGTGATCTTCGTGCCCCTGACGCTCGGCGACTACGCGGCCGAACAGGCGGGCAATCCGCATCTCGCGTCGGTCGACCAATCCGCGTCCGAGCTGCAATCGGGCGGCAACATGGAGGGCAAGGAGGTTCGCTTCGGCATCGCGAACTCTGCGCTCTGGGCCACAGCGACGACCGCGGCCTCCAACGGCTCGGTGAACGCGATGCACGGTTCATTCACGCCAGTCGGCGGGCTCGTGCCGATGTGGCTGATGCAGCTCGGCGAAGTCGTGTTCGGCGGCGTCGGCAGCGGATTGTACGGCTTGCTGATGTTCGCGATCGTCGCAGTGTTCATGGCTGGACTGATGGTGGGCCGTACGCCCGAGTACCTCGGCAAGAAGATCGAGGCGTACGAGGTGAAGATGGCCTCGCTGGTGCTGCTGATTCCGTGCGCCGTCGTGCTGATCGGTACGGCCATTGCGAGCGTCGTGCCGGATGCGGCAAGCAAGGTCGGGAATCCTGGGCCGCATGGCTTCTCGGAGATCCTGTATGCGTTCAGCTCGGCCGGCAACAACAACGGCAGTGCGTTCGGCGGTCTGTCGGCAAACAACCCGTTCTACAACCTCGCTCTCGGCGCTGCGATGTGGATCTCGCGCTTCTGGTTGATCATTCCGGTGCTGGCGCTTGCCGGCAGTCTCGCGGCCAAACGACGCGTCGCCGCGTCGAACGGCACCCTGCCGACCCACACGCCGCTGTTCATCGCCATGCTGGTGGGCGTCGTGCTGCTGGTAGGCGCGTTGACGTTCGTGCCGGCGCTCGCGCTCGGGCCTGTGGCGGAGCAGTTGCTGGGAGTCGTCCGATGAAGGGGCCCACTACGCTGCTGGCTGCCGGTGTGGTTGATGCGTTCCGCAAGCTCGACCCGCGCGTGCAGATCCGCAATCCCGTCATGTTCGTCGTGTACCTGGGCAGCCTTCTTACGACCGGCATCGGAGTGTCGGCGCTCGGCAGCGACGAAGCCGACGCGAGCTTCGTGCTCGGGATTGCCGCGTGGCTGTGGTTGACGGTCCTGTTCGCCAACTTCGCCGAGGCACTCGCCGAGGGGCGCGGCAAGGCGCAGGCCGCCGCGCTGCGTGCGACGCGTCGACAGGTTCAGGCGAGGCAGCTCGAGTCCGCCGACCGAAACGGCGCGATCCGCTCCGTGGCCGCCAGCGAACTGCGCCGCGGCCAGTTCTTCCTGGTCGAAGCGCAGGACGTCATCCCGGCGGACGGTGAAGTGGTGGTGGGCGTGGCCTCCGTCGACGAGAGCGCGATCACCGGCGAATCTGCCCCGGTGCTGCGCGAGGCCGGCAGTGACTTCTCGTCCGTAACCGGCGGTACGCGCGTTCTCTCGGACTGGCTGGTCGTGCAGGTCACGCACAACCCCGGCGAGTCCTTTCTGGATCGGATGATCTCGATGGTCGAGGGCGCATCGCGTGGTCGTACGCCGAACGAGATCGCGCTGTCGATCCTGCTCGCGATGCTCACGCTGGTGTTCCTGCTGGCAACGGCGACACTCGCGCCGTTCTCCGAGTACGCCGTCGCGAGTTCCGGTGCAGGCGTCGCTGTACCGATCGTCGTGCTGGTCGCGCTGCTGGTGTGCCTGATCCCGACCACCATCGGCGGACTGCTGTCCGCGATCGGCATCGCAGGCATGGACCGGATGGTGCGCGCGAACGTGATCGCGACGTCAGGTCGAGCGATCGAAGCAGCCGGCGACGTCGACGTGCTGCTGCTCGACAAGACCGGCACGATCACGCTCGGCGACCGCCAGGCCGCGGCATTCCACGCGGCGCCCGGCGTTACGCCTCAGGAGCTCGCCGATGTCGCCCAGTTGGCGTCTCTCGCGGACGAAACGCCGGAAGGGCGTTCGATCGTCGTCCTGGCGAAGCAGCAGTTCCAGCTGCGCGGTCGGGAGCTGTCGAGCCAGTCGCATACCTTCCACAAGTTCACCGCTCAGACCCGCACCAGTGGCGTGGACTTCGAGGGTCGCCGCCTGCGCAAGGGCGCCGCGGACGCGATCCGTCGCTTCGTGGAGTCCGAACACGGCACGTGGCCGGCGGCGGTGACGCGCACGGTCGAGGACGTGGCACGCGAGGGCGCGACACCGCTCGTGGTCGCGGATGGCGCACGCGTGCTCGGCGTCGTCGAGCTGCGTGACGTCGTGAAGGGCGGGATCCGCGAGCGCTTCGCCGAGCTTCGGCAGATGGGCATCCGGACCGTCATGGTCACGGGCGACAACCGTCTCACCGCGGCCGCCATCGCGGCCGAGGCGGGCGTGGACGATTTCCTGGCCGAGGCAACGCCGGAGGCAAAACTCGCCCTGATCCGCCGCTATCAGGCCGAAGGACATCTCGTCGCGATGTGCGGCGATGGGACGAACGACGCGCCGGCTCTCGCGCAGGCGGACGTCGCAGTCGCGATGAACTCGGGCACGCAGGCGGCGAAGGAAGCCGGCAACATGGTCGACCTCGACTCCAATCCGACCAAGCTGATCGAGGTCGTGGATGTCGGCAAGCAGATGCTGGTCACGCGCGGCGCGCTGACCACGTTCTCGATCGCGAACGACGTGGCAAAGTACTTCGCGATCATTCCCGCTGCGTTTGCGGCCACCTATCCTTCGCTGAATGCGCTCAACATCATGCGGCTCGAGAGTCCGGAGAGCGCAATCCTGTCAGCGGTGATCTTCAATGCCCTGATCATCGTCGCGCTGGTGCCGCTGGCGCTGCGCGGCGTCAGGACGCGCGCGGCGTCGGCCGCAGTGCTGCTGCGCCGCAACCTGCTGATCTACGGTCTCGGCGGCATCATCGTGCCGTTCATCGGTATCAAACTGATCGACGTGCTCACGACGTCGCTCGGATTCATTTGAGGTATCGTCATGATCATGCTGCTTCGGCGTGTCTCAGTTGTCTTCCTGCTGCTGACTCTGATCACGGGTGTCCTGTATCCACTGCTGGTGACCGGCGCAGCGAAGCTGATGTTCCCGGTCGAGGCCGACGGTAGCGTCATCGTGCAACTCGGCAAGCCCGTCGGTTCGACCCTGCTCGGGCAGTCGTTCTCGAGTCCGAAGTACTTCTGGAGTCGGCCCTCGGCGACCGGGCCGCAGCCCTACAACGGTGCCGCGTCGAGTGGCAGCAATCAGGCCACCACCAACCCCGCACTGATCGATGCCGTGGCGGCGCGTGTCGCGGCGCTGCGCGCAGCGGATCCCTCGAATACGGCGCCGGTTCCGGTGGACCTCGTGACGGCTTCCGCGAGCGGGCTCGATCCGCATATCTCGCCGGCGGCAGCGGCGTTTCAGGTTGCGCGAGTCGCGCGCGCGCGCGGCCTCGATATCGCGACCGTCGAGGCGCTCGTTGCCGAGCATACGGAGAGTCGAACCCTCGGCATCCTCGGCGAGCCGCGCGTACACGTTCTCGAGCTGAATCTCGCGCTGGACGCCGGGGGCGTGTGATCGACCGCGAACGCAGACCCGACCCGGACCAGCTGCTCGCGCAGGTCGTTCGGGAAGAGTCGCGCGCGAAGCGCGGCAGGCTGCATCTGTTCTTCGGAGCGTCCGCCGGAGTTGGCAAGACATACTCGATGCTCGAGTCCGCTCGCGCCGCCAAGGCGCGCGGGGCGGACGTCGTCGTCGGCTACGTCGAACCGCACGGCCGTATCGAGACCGAGAGTCTGGTCGAAGGGCTCGAGCGACTGCCGACGCTGCCGGTCAACTACCGTGGCGTCGTGCGTCGGGAGTTCGATCTCGATGCCGCGCTGCGCCGCCGAGCCGGCATCACGCTGGTCGATGAGCTCGCACATTCGAATCCGATGGAAGGGGTGCCGCCGCCGCGGCATCCCAAGCGCTGGCAGGACATCGAAGAGATGCTCGAGGCCGGGCTCGATGTCTGGTCGACGGTGAACGTCCAGCACATCGAAAGCCTGAACGATGTCGTCGCCGGGATCACCGGGGTCCGTCAGCAGGAGACGGTGCCGGACAAGGTCTTCGACGAAGCCGCCGAGGTCGAATTGATCGATCTCCCGCCCGACGATCTGCTCGAGCGCCTGAAGGCGGGCAAGGTCTACGTGCCCGAGCAGGCCCGCACCGCGCTCGATCGCTTCTTCCGCAAGCCGAACCTGATCGCGCTGCGCGAACTCGCGTTGCGACGCACCGCCGATCGCGTCGATGCCTCCGCGCGCGAGTATGCGCGTGGCGATTCGGCGTCGCGTCCGCTGCTGGCCAGGGACCGTTTTCTGGTCGCCGTTGCACCCGATGACCAGGCGGAAGGCCTGGTGCGCGTCGGCAAGCGTTTTGCCGACGCCCTCGATGCGCAGTGGACAGTCGTTTCGGTGGAAACGCCGGCGATGCTGCGGCTCGGCGAATCGGCCCGCGACCGGCGCATCGAGATCCTGCGGCTGGCGGAATCTCTGGGCGCCGAAACCGTGACGCTCGACGGTCCGACGGCCGCGGACGCGATCATCGAGTACGCGCGGTTGCGCAATGCCACGCGCATTGTCGTCGGTGAATCGAAGCGTCGCGGCCTTGGCGCCTGGTTGAATCCGCCGACCGGTGCCGCTCTGATGCGGCGTGCCGTCGGAGTGGACCTATCGATCATCGCTGCCCGGGATGATGCGGCGTTGCAGGGCAGGGGCGGCCGCCGCGCCAGCGACGGTGAGCGAATGCGGGCCGAGGCTCCGGTCCGCTGGAGCCGCTACGGCTGGGCCGCAGCGCTGACAGCAGTCAGCACGTTGATCTCGGCGATCATGGATCCGTTCTTCAGCGTCACGAACCTCGTGATGGTGTATCTGCTCGGTGCGGCCATTGCCGGATTGCGCCTGGGGCGTGGTCCTGCCGCGCTGACGGCCAGTTTGAACATCGCCTGCTTCAACTTCTTCTTCATTCCGCCGCGGATGACGTTTGCCGTGTCCGACGCGCAGTACGTGGTGACTTTCGTGGTCATGCTGGTCGTCGCGCTGACGATCGCGACGCTGGCTGCGAACGTCCGCCAGCAGACCCGCGTGGCCGGTGCGCGCGAGCGGCGCACAGCGATGCTGTATGGCATGAGCCGTGAGCTGGCCGCGGCGCGTGGCCTCGAGTCGATGCGATGGATAGCGATGCGCCATGTCGCCGACGCGTTCGGGAGTCAGGTGGCCTTGCTGTTTCCGGATGCGGAGCGGCGTGTCGTTGCGCCGACGGATAGCGACGACCCGACTGCCTATCGTCTGGCGGATGTGTCAATCGCCCAGTGGGTGTTCGATCACGGACGGGCAGCCGGACTGGGAACCGATGCGCTGCCGGGAGCGCCCGCGATCTATCTGCCGTTGTCGGGCTCGCGCGGCTCGCTCGGCGTGCTCGCCGCGCTGCCGTCGAATCAGCGTCGGGTGCTGCTGCCGGAACAGCGGCACCTGCTCGAGACGTTCGCCGGACAGGTGGCGCTCGCGATCGAGCGTGCGCAACTGGCTGAGTCGGCGCAGGCCGCAAGCATTTCCGCCGAGACCGAGGCACTGCGGAACACGCTGCTGGCCTCGATCTCGCATGATCTGCGCACGCCGCTCGCCGTCATCACGGGCGCGAGCACGGCGCTGGCGGATCCTTCGCTGAAGATGGACGATGCGACGCGCGCGCGGCTCGCAACGTCGATCGCGGAGAAGTCGACCGACATGGCCCAGCTGATCTCCAACGTGCTCGACCTGATGCGGTTCGAGACGGGGCGGGTGACGCTGCGACGCAACTGGGAGATGCTCGACGATCTCGTCGGCCTCGCGCTCAGCCGGACAGCCAGCGCGCTCCAGGATCATCCCGTGACGATACGACTCCCCGACGACCTGCCGCCCGTGAACGTCGATGCGGCGCTGATCGTGCAGCTGTTGACGAACCTGCTGGAGAACGTGACGCGGCACACGCCCTCGGGAACCCCTGTGACGATCACGGCTCTGGCTGATTCACAGGACGTTCGCGTGCTCGTCGAGGATGACGGTCCGGGATTGCCTGCCGGCAGTCCCGAACGCGTTTTCATCAAGTTCCAGCGTGGTCGTGATGAAGGTGACGTTCCGGGCGTTGGGTTGGGCCTGGCCATCTGCCGCGCGATCGCGGTAATGCACGGCGGGGGAATCCACGCAAGGAATCGCGAGACCGGCGGCGCGCGCTTCGAGTTCACGTTGCCGCTGCAGGAGCCGGGCGCGTGACGAACGCGATGTTCCGCGCGCTGGTCGTGGAAGACGACGCCGACATCTGTGCGGTCGTGCGGACCCTGCTCGAAGCCGAGGGATTCCGGGTCGTCACGGCGGGCACGGGCCAGCGGGCGATCCTCGATGCGCGAGCACAGCGCCCGGATGTCGTGATCGTCGATCTCGGCCTGCCGGACCGCGATGGTCAGCAGGTGATACGCGAAATCCGGGCGTTCTCTACGGTGCCGATCATCGTTCTGTCGGCACGCAGCGGCGAGACGCAGAAGATCATCGCGCTCGATCATGGCGCGGACGACTACGTCACGAAGCCATTCAACGCCGGTGAACTGCTGGCGCGGGTCCGTGCCGCACTGCGACGCAGCGTGCGAACGGCGGAGCAGTCCGAGGCGGTGGCTATCGGCGCAATCCACATCAATCTGGCGCAGCGCGATGCGCAAGGTCCGGACGGGCCGGTCCATTTCACGCCGCTGGAGTTTCGCGTGCTCGAGTGCCTCGCGCGCAGTCGCGGCGTCGTCGTGACCCAGGAGCAGCTGATGCGCGCGGTCTGGGGTCCGGACCGCGTGGTCGATTCGCGTGGCCTGCGTGCCTACATCAAGATGTTGCGCCAGAAGCTTGAACCGGATCCTTCGCGACCGCGCTACCTCACGACCGAAGCCGGTGTGGGCTATCGCCTGCTGGCGGACTGAGGGCGCATTAGTAGCGCAAGCGGGGCGCGCAGGTGTGATAGCTTTTCCCGCATGAACATCAATCGCCGTGATGCCCTGTTGTCGACCGCCGCCGTGCTCGGCGCTGGTTCCGCTTTTTCCGCCCAGGCGCGGTCCACCCCTGCGCCGACCGGCGGCACCGCCGTCACGATGAGCGATGTGGATCTGCTCACTGCGTTTGCGAAGACCCGCTATGCACTGGACGATCGGGTCACGATGGGTTGGGTCGATGCGATCACCTATGCCTTCATCGACGGCGCCACCTACCCGCTGTACCGGCTGCGCGCTGGCACCTGGGTACGCATGCGTCGCGTCGACGACCTGCATTTCGTTGGTCGTACGATCGAAACCGCGTATTTCTTCGATCCGAAGACGGATGAACTGCTGACCGAACTCAAGATGCCGGTGACCGGCACGGTCGTACCGGTCAAGACCTACCGCGCGGGGCCCTCGAAAGCCTCACTCGGCGTGCGCGAAGAGGAAGCCGGGGCGTTCCGCATGGCGGATGAGTCGCGCAATGGATCGAACTTTTTCCGCTCAGGCCAGACGATGCGCCACCAGGCGCTGTCGCAGCCGATGCGCGAAGGCGAGGATTTCTTCGTGCGCGAGGACCAGGGCTCACGCGTGACGACGGGCGAGGGCGGCAAGCCGATCTTCTTCTATTCGGAGTGGACGATCACCCGCGCGAACTGGAAGGACGTGCAGAACCCGAAGCTGAAGTACGTCGATTCGACCCTGCAGTATTCGGCCATCGCGGCGTTCCGGCCGTGGATGAAGATGGATGGCGTCAACGGCAACACGTTGCAGAACGGCCGCGGCGGTCGTGCGCGCCGCAACGAAGACCTGCCACCGCGATTCCTCGAACTGGTTCAGAAGCACGACGCCGATCTGCTGGACGATCCGGCCAAGGTGCTGGGCGCGATGCCCTGAGGCCGGCGCGTACCGCCCGCCGACGCTACTTCTCGATCGTGTAGACGATCTCGGCGCTGCGTTCCTTGCCGGCCTCGGTGCGCAGCGTCCAACGATCGCCGAGCGTGTAGCGCATCTTGATCGTGTTGATCGATTCGGCCAGCGAGATGCCGTAGCTGATGTAGAGCCGCGGCGACAGATACTTGCCGAGCACCAGCGATGTCTCGTTGGACAGGTTCTGCTCGATGCCGATGTCCTCGATGCCGACCTTCGCCCCGAGCTGCTGCGCGAGGATCGCACCACCCTGGGCGAGCACTTCACTGCGGCGTGATGCCGCGTCACGATCGGCGCTCTGCGCAGACTCGAACGTGCCACCTGCGAGGATCAGCGACACGATCTGAGACTGCGGCAGCGACGGTTCCGAAAAGAACGTCATGCGCGGATCGCGCAACGTGCCGCGTACGTTGACGCCGGCGATGACGTCGGGGAACTGCTTCTGTGCGCGCAGATCGATGCCGGGATCGGCCAGCAGTCCACCGCTGAAGATCAGCCGGCCGCGCTGGATGTCGAGGCGTCGACCGAGCGCGGCGTACTTGCCGTCTGCGACGGCGAGTTCGCCGGTACCGCGGCTGATGCCGTCGATGCCGGTGTCCACGGTCAGGCTGCCGGTCAGTCGGCCCGAGAGGCCGAAGGTGTCGAGGCTCACCTTGTCGCCGAGCACCATGCGCACGCGGCTCGCGATGCGGAAGGTTTGCTCCGGATCGCGCGGCACCTCGCTGAGGATCACCTCGTCGCTGGATGAAAGCACAGCGCCGGTCAGATCCGCGGGCTGGATTGCGGCCTGCGGGATGCGCACTTCGCCGGTGATGTCGATGCGGCGGCCGACAATCTTGAAATCGAGCGCCGGCGAGGCGGTGATCCGCGCTTCCGGCACGTTCACGAGCAGCAGGTCGTCGCCCTTGATCGAAATGTTGCCGTACGGAAGCGACTCGCGCCACTGCACGCTGCCGTTCGTCGCGAGCTGGCCATTACCGGCTTTGGCGGATCCCTTGAACGTGACGCCGCTGTCGATCAGGCGCGCCTCGAGCTCCGCATCGCGCAGCGCGAGATTCACCTGATAGAGATCCATCTCACCGTTGCGCAATCGTGCGACGCCGTTGATCAGCGGCGCACCGACGGTGCCACCGATCGCCAGATCCGCATCGAGCCGGCCGGCCGTGCGGTCGATGTCGGGCACGTAGAGGTTGACGAAGCCGAGCGCCGTCGTCGAGGCACGCAGCGACGCGCGCAGCGGCATCGCATCGAGTTCGCTGCCGGTGCGGGTCACACGCGCATCGCCGCTGATCGTGCCGGTCTCGCCGGCGTCGAGCTCGAGGCGTCCGCTGAACGCGTCGGCAGTGGCCTCCGCGGTCACGAACCCGGAGCCGAGCTTGATCAGGTCCTGGCGACCGTTTGCACGCGTGCGGCGCAACTGCGCACCGCTGAGATCCGCGCGCAACGTACCCTGCACCGGCTTGCCGGTGGGACCGAAGGCGCTGGCCTTGATGTCGAGCTTGCCCTCGTAAACCACCTTCGGCGTGAGCCCCGCCGTCAGCGCCGCGATCGGCAGCTCGTCGGCGTTCACCGCAGCGATCCAGCGTTCCGCGTTCCAGTCCGCCGAACTGCATAGCCTGGCCTGCTCGCCGCGCAGGCAGAACAGGTCCAGCTTGCCACGATCGATGGAGGCTTCGATCGCCGCTGGCTTCTCCAGCTTAAGGTGCAGCTGCGCATCGTCGTCGACATTCAATTCGCGCCAGTTGCCACGCCACACGCCTGACGTGAATCCGCCGTCGGCCCGCAGGCGCAGTCGGCCGTTCGGTGCGGCCGCATCGAGCGTCACGGCGTGCTGTTCCGTCTGGCCCCGCAGTGTGAAGTCGAGGCGACTCGCCGCCCGGCCGAAGGCTTCGAGATTGCGCGCTTCGATGCGCACGTTCGAGGTCTTGCCGGCACGCGGATCGAAGTCGACGTCCGCATCGAGCGAGCCGAGCTTCAGGCCCTCGATCTCGATCGCGCGTCCGGTGGCCGTGCCGCGCAGCAGTGGTTCGCGCAGCGTTCCGCCGAGGGTGCCGCGCGCGTTCAGCGTGCCGCGGCTGCGAGCACTGAGTACGCCGAGGTCATCGGCGTCGAGGCGGAAATCGAGGTTGTAGCTGGTGTCACTGAGCCAGCCGTCGGCGCCGAGGCGCAGGCCGCCCGCCGCGACATTGATGCCTTCGAACAGCCAGCGCAGGTTGGCCCCCTGGCCCTGGCGCTGGATGCGGCCGCGACCACGCGCGGCTGCGCCGCGCAGACGACCCTGCAGGTTGCGGAACTCGGCGTCGAGATTGGCTTTCGCGCCAAACGCATCGCCGCTCATCGAGAATTCGAATCCGACGCTGCCGGGCAACGCGGGCCGAAGCCGGGCAGGATTCAGGCCACGCATCGTTCCCGCGAGCTGCCAGCGTTCTGCCGGCGCCCAGTCGACCTGGCCGCGCAGCTGCGCGGTGCCGTCATAGAGTTTCGCGTCGCCTTTCTCGATCGTGAGTCCTTTCTTGGCGAGCTGACCGCTCATGTTGAAGGGAATCGTCTCGCCGAGATCCGGTGACTCGAACTGACCACCGGCTGTGATCGCATAGGGCCAGACGCCACCCAGCGTGAACTTGCCGCCGCTCGCGACGATGGCTGGTGCGGCGCCGACCAGCGGCCAGCGCAGCTGCGACCAGTCGCCGGCGAGATCCAGCTGCGGGCCGTTCTCGACGACGCGGATCTCGCCTTTCGCGTTCAGCGTGCTGCGTGATCCCTGGTGCACGAGTCGAATCCGGTCTGTGCGCAGTGCACCGCGGACCCAGTTGCCTTCGAACAGCGCATCGAACTTGCCCGCCGCGAGTCCGGCGGAATCGAGCGGGCCCTCTGCGCGGAATCCGTCTCGATTGCCCGAGAGCTTCAGATCGCCCGTGATCCGGCCGAGCGCACCGCCCGCGCCCCAGGCGCGCAGGTCGAAGTTCGACACGCGCGCACGCCCGATCCAGTGCCACTGCTTGGTCAGCGTCAGCAGTTCGCCAGCGATGTCCGACGTCATCGGCTCCGTGATCTGCACGGTGAACGGCAGTTTGTCGAGGTCGCCACGCAGATCCGCCGTAGCGACCCACGGCGGTTGATTGCGCGGCGTATAGCGCCAGTGTGTCGCGCCCTCGAGCTGCATCGGATCGGCCGCGGTCAGCAGCGCGGTACCCGTGCCCTCGAGGTCTCCGATGAACGCATGTGATTGGGTGAAACGGATGGTCTTGTGTCGCGCGATGCCCGAGGCGCGCACGTCGCGACCGTCCAGCACGAAGCCGTTGATGAGCTTCACCTCGGCGTGGTCGACGCGGATGTCGTCGCCGGCGATCGTCAGGAATCGCGGCAGGAAGCGCGGCGTATACACCGGCGGCGGAGTGATGCGCGGATGGATGCCGGCATAGCCATAGCGGATGCGCAGGTCGTGCGTTTCGATGGTCTGCCAGAGCAGCGGCAGCATCGCTATCCGCCCACTCGCATCCTCGAAGCGCAGAGACACGCGCTCGTGCTCGAGCGTGAACAGCTTCAGCGTGAAGCCGCCGCTGAGCGTGCCGGTCACGCCCTCCGCGTGCATGGTGACGCGGCCCACTTTCTTCGGCAGGTTTTCGATGACGAAGCGCAGACCGCCTTCGGTATAACCGAGCACATAGAAGCCGACGGTCGGGATGGCCAGCACCAGGGCGACGAGGATCGCGAACGACCAGGTGATCTTGCGGACCACGTCAGAGCTTCGGCGAGAAATTGAAGTGGAGCCGCGGTCCCGGCGGATCGTCGAATCCGGGTATGGTCGTGCAGCGGATATCCGGATTCTCGGTGCGACAGCTCGGGTTCGTCAGCGGCTGCGCGACGTCGATGCCGAGCGTGACGACCGGCAGCCGCCAGCGGAAGCCGACGCCGACCGAGAATTGCAGCGGATCACCGAAGGTGTTGAAGGCATTGCCCATGTCCGCAAACACGGCAATGCCGAGATTGCGCGGCAGATCCCGTTCGAGTTCGACGGTGCCGGTCAGCAGGTGCTTGCCGCCGACCTTGATGCCATCCTCGAGCGGCGACAGTTCGTTGAAGCCGAAGCCGCGCACGCTGCGGTCGCCGCCGGCGAAGAAGCGCTGCGAGCCGGGCAATGAATCGAATTCGCCGACGACGCTCGCGCCGATCTGGCCGCGCAGCAGCAGGTGCCACTTCGCGCCGAAGTCGAGCACACGCTCCGCCTCTAAGCGCAGCTGCAGGAAGTTCGAATCCGAGCCGAGGAATCCGGTGGAGCCGCGCAGCTCTGCGTACAGCGTGCGACTGAACAGCGGCTCACCGAGATAGCCCTGCGGCACCGAGGCATAGCTGACGCCCGGAATCAGCAGCGTGTCGGTGCGGCGCGTCTCGGCGCGCGTTGCCGAGGCGGGCTCGATGGTGCGGGTGCGCACGAAGGTGCCGAAGAACACTCGCTGCCAGCGACCGAGCACGTCGGTGATGCTCGGCTCGAACTCGAGGCTGCGCGCGCGGATGTCAGCGAGTTCTTCGTTGTCTGCCGTCAGACGCGTGCTGAATTTCTCGACCGCCGGATCGCCTATCGGGATGACATAGCGCGCGTCGAGCGATTGCACGGCCGTCGCCGCCTTGGCCTCGATGCGGAAGCGGTGCCCGCGTGCATTCACGCGGCGGTTGTCCCAGGTGACAGTGCCGCGCGCTCGCGTGTCCGTGCCGTAACCGACGCCGAACTGATACCGATCGCGCCGATTTGCTTCGGCGCGGATGCTGATCGGCACCGTATGCGCCTCGCGATCCGGATCGCCGGGCAGCACTTCGACGGTCGAGAAGTACTGGCTGTCGTCGAGCGCGAACTGCGTGCGCAGGAGTTCCGTCGCGTCGAATTCATCCGCTTCGCGATAGCGCAGGAAGCGGCGCGCCAGCGCGTCGTTGATCGTGTCCTGCTCGAGTGTCGTCGCGCCGAAGCGGTAGCGCACGCCGGTCGTCATGTGCAGCGAGGCAACGGCCACATATCCCGCCGGATCGACGCGCAGTTCGGAGCGCGTCAGTTTCGCATCGAGGTAGCCGAGCGTGGCCGCCGTGCGCAGCAGGCCGCTCTTGGTAGCGTCGTAATCCGCGTGGCGCAGCTGCGCGCCGACGCGCAGCGCGGTGTTCTGCCGGATCGCGACGAAGGCGGGATCGTTCGCGCCGTCGCCATCGATCACGAGATCGATGTCCTCGAGCATGACCGGCCTGCCGGGTTCGATGTCGATCCGGGCGCGCCAGCTCTTGGCGGAGACCGTGGTGATTTCGGTGCGCACCTTCGGTTCGTAATAGCCGAAGGGCCGCAGCGCTGAAGCGACCTCGCGCTCGGCGCGCTCCTGCAGGCGCTCGAGCAGCTGCGGGTCGAGGTCGTCACGCAGCTTGTAGCGCTCGAGACTCAGGAACACGAGCACATTGGCCTGGATCTCGTCATCGACACCGCGGATGTCGATGGAGATGTCGGCGCGGGCCGGCGCCGACGGCCACAGCAGCGCCACCGCGCAGGCGAGCAGCAGACGGCCGCACGCACGCACGCCCCGGGGGCGTGTGTTCGCGTGAAGGATTTGACCGGATGCCATCAAGCCGGATGCCGTGGACGAGCCGTTGATCTCTGGGATTCTACTCAGAGTGGCTGCAGGCCGGCAGGTTCCCGCCACGGTAGTTCATTCAGCTGGAATTCATCTTCGCCGAGCCGATCGCCGCGCGGATCGTAGCGACGCTCGATCACGCGGTCGTGCCGTTCGCTGCCGAGCAGCGCCACGGTCGCGCAGCGGGTTCCATATTCCGGGTGCACGATGAACGGTGAGGACAGCCTGAGCTCCCATTCGGGCGGCACGCCCGTGTCCGGCAGGTCGTGCAGCTCTGCGGGCGTGCGATCCTCGAGCGCTGCGAACAGACGCTCGGTGAAGACCTCCGCCGCAGGTTCCTCCATCGCGGCCTGCATGCCTGCCCGGACCCGCAGCAGCTTCGGCCACGGCGTATCCAGGAAGTGGTTGCTGAGTCCGTAGACGCCGGGTTCGAGGCGCCGTGCGAACGGCTCGCTGCGGTTCGAGGCGTACCAGAGTTCGTCACCGTCGCCGAGCAGCAGACTGAAGCCGGCGTAACGTTCCGCACCCCGGTGCAGTCGAGCCAGATACTCGCCTGCGCCCGCGCGACTCGCGAGATAACCGGGAATCAGCTCACCGCGCGAGGGCGCGCCCGCGGCCGCGCGCGTCATCTCGCGGAAGTTCGTGATCACGCCGAAGCGGCGCCGTCGATCGACACCGAGCCAGGCGCCGCCGGCCTGCAGATCGCGTCCTGCGAGGATGTGCGGCGCCGAGTCCCAGATCCGCATCGGTACCGCAGCGCGGCCGTGGTACTCGTCGCGATTCGCCGCGAGCACGACGCGATGCGTGGTGTGGCGATCCCAGGCGACGACCAGCAGGCACATCAGCGGTGCGCCGTCACGAGGGCGGGTTTGCTGTCGGTCGGCGCAGCACTCGTCGCAGCAGCCGGAACGCTATCCAGGACAGCAGCACGACGCCGCCCAAGGCCACGATCGGCGCGGCGATCGCGAGCGTGGCGAGCAGCGTGGCTCCGCCGAGCTCGCCGGTGGCGATCACCACGTTGCCGAGGCCTCCGGTCGTGATCGTCGACTTCGCACGCAGCAGTGACGTGATGCCCTGGGTCAGGCCTGCTGCGCCACCGCCGGCGATCACCGCCGTGGTCCAGCGCACGATCGGTGGCAGATCCGTGATGACGGCTGCTGCTGCGACGGTGCCGGCGACCAGCGCGGCCGGCGTCGCAAGCGCATCGAGCAGGTTGTCGATGCCGGGCAGGTAATAGGCCAGCACTTCGATGACGGCGGCCACGCCGAGCATCACGATGGCGGGCAGCGTGGCGAGCCACGCGAACGACGGCGCGAGATCGACGAAGTCGTTGTAGGCCGCGACGGCGAGCACCAGCAAAGGCAGGAATACGCGCAGTCCGACGGCGGCCGCGAGGCCGATACCGAGTGCGATGGACAGCAGGATGTCGAGCGGCGGGCCGCTCAGCACGGTGCACTCATCACGGTGCGCCTACCACGGGCGCGACTGACTGGCAGCGAGCGGGACATCGGAGCCGGCGTCGAACCACTGTTCGATCAATCGCCACGAGATCGAGGTGTGCGGTGGCAGCAACGGTTCTCCGCGCGCGATCTGCTCGCGCGTGAACCAGCGTGCGTCCTCGAGTTCCGCATCCGCACAGGCGATTTCGCCCGGCGCCGCTTCGGCCGTGAAGCCCAGCATCAGCGACGACGGAAACGGCCAGGGCTGCGAGGAGTGATAGCGCGCCGAAGTGACCCGAACGCCGGTCTCCTCGGCGACTTCGCGCGCGACGGCATCTTCCAGGCTCTCGCCCGGTTCGACGAAGCCGGCGATGGTCGAATAGCGGCCGGGAGGCCAGCTCGCCTGACGACCGAGCAGCGCGCGCTCGCCATCGTGGACCAGCACGATGATCGCGGGATCGATGCGCGGAAAGACTTCGGCACGGCAGCTCTCCGACGTGCAGCGGATCGTGTGGCCGGCACGTTGCGGCACCGAAGGCGAGCCGCAGACGCTGCAGAATCGATGCCGCGTTCGCCACCAGGACAGCGCCCGCGCGTACGCCAGCAGGCCGGCTTCATCGGCATCGAGCAGCGGCGTCAGCGGCCGCAGTTCCTCGAAGCGAGCGCCGGGCGGCAGCGCCGCGCCGGCCGCCGCATCATCACCGACCTCGACCATCACGCAGCGCACGTCGCGGTACCAGCCGAGCAGCAGCATCGAGTGCTCGGCTGCGGTGTGCACGAGCGGATGTGCTGCCGAAACGAACGCGATCCGCGGTGCCGGCTCCGTCAGGACCAGCTGCGAGGTACCCCGCGCGAGCAGGAACAGCGTGTCCGGGTCCTGCCGCGCAGCGTCATGCCAGCCCGCGTCCTCGCGCAACATCGCGCGCCGGTCCAGATAGGGGCCGGCGAGGAAATTCACTGCGCTATGCGGCTTGTGCATGGGGAGGCTTGTGCGTGCGTGAAACTGATCCGCGGAAGAACGGATCGCACTCGCCCAGCGCGCACCAGCGCGCACCAGCGCCACGACGGCGACGCCTACGATCCGGCCGGGATTCTAGCACCGCGGGTCACGGCGCCGCGGGTCGCCGGGAACGGGCTCGCCCGGGCGGCGCGGTCCGCGAGCCCGGGCGCGAGCACGGCGTCGCAGGCGAGGCAGCGCGAGGCCCGGACGGCCAGCGGATCGATCAGGCCGAAGCTGGAACATTCGGCGCAGACGATGGATTGCAGTTCGTCTGCGCGCGCCAGGGCGACGGCCAGGAACACCGCATGCTCGAAGCTGACGCGTGAATCCGGCCGGATGCGCTGGAAGCTTTCGTAGGCGTTGCACAGCAGTTCACCGCGCGCCGGACAGGGCAGCACGCGGCCCGCATCGGGTAGCGGTTGGCGCGGCAGCACACCGTAGAGCTGCAGCATCGATGCGAGCGCCGCCGCGTCCTCGCGCAGCTCCTGCGAGCGTGTGAAGTACGCCGCCTGCTGCGGGGACTTGCCGCGGTGACGTGCGACGACTGGCTGCGAGGCGTCGAGTAGATAGCTGCGGTAAAGCTTGCGGATGCGGTCGTCCGTCAGGCCCGTCCAGCGGCGGATGGTCTGGGTCCGCGCCTCGTGGCGGATGAAGCGGACGGCGAGATCTAGACGCAGTCTGTCCCGGCTGTAGCGATCGTCGGATACGCGCATGGCTGGTGGCTCCCCTGACAGCGGCGCTGGATGCGCCGTCTTTGTGGGAAAAATATCCCAAAATGAGAGAAGCTTTGCCAGTCCCGGCGAGGCAGGATATCTGCCGGGAAACGGGAGGAATGGCGGATGAACACCATCGACGTACTCGACGACGCCCTGCTGCGGGAGGTCCACTCGATCAACCTGCGGGGCCTGCAGCTGCTGCAGAGCCCGTTGAACGCGGGGGCTGGCAGCGGGCCGCCGCCGGGCTCGCCGCGGGAACTCGCCCCGTGGGGCTCGATCGAGCCTGCCGGTCTCGCCCGGCTGGCGGAGCAGCCCTTTCTGCTGTTCGACATCGGCCTGGACGATCCACTGCGCTGGCACGCCGCGCGGACGCCCGCCGTCGGCGACGAGTCAGTCGCCGGCGCCGGCCCGTTCAGCGGCCGGATCGCCGCCCAGTTTGCCGGCACCCTGTTCCACTACTCCTGGTTCCTGGCGCGAACGGCGCCGTTGACGGCCGTGGTTGTCGCGGGCATGGCCCCCGCCACGGCCGAGGTGCTGCGCAGCCTCAGCCTGCAGCAGGTCGATGAACTCGCGCAGCGCAACCCGCACTGGCTGCGGCTGCGTTGGGAAGACAGTCCGGCGCTCTGGACCGAGCTGCTGCGCGTCGCCCGATCCGGCGCAGAGGCGGCGCAATTGCGCGCGGCCCGTCTGCGGGTGCTGCAGCGTCTGGCCGGTGTCTCTCTGGCCCGTCGGGCGACGTCGGTGCCAGGCGCGTCGTCCGGCGACGGCCAGCGCCGGGGACCGCTGTGATAAAATGCCGTCATTCATGAATGCGCTGACCGTTCGAAATCTCGTCAAGACCTACAAGAACGGCGTGCAGGCCCTCAAGGGCATCGACCTCGACGTCGAACGCGGAGACTTCTTCGCGATGCTCGGGCCGAACGGCGCCGGCAAGACCACGCTGATCGGCATCATCACCTCGCTGGTCACGAAATCCTCCGGCAGGCTCAGCGTGTTCGGGCACGACATCGACCGCTCGCTCGAGGCGGCCAAGGCCTGCATCGGCGTGGTGCCGCAGGAAATCAACCTGAACCAGTTCGAGACCCCGGAGACCATCGTCGTCAACCAGGCGGGTTTCTACGGAATCCCGCGTGCGCTCGCACGCGAACGCGCGCAGAAATACCTGACGCAGCTGTCGCTGTGGGACAAGCGCGGCAAGACGGTGCGATCGCTGTCGGGTGGCATGAAGCGCCGACTGATGATCGCGCGCGCGCTGATGCATGAGCCGCAGCTGCTGATCCTCGATGAGCCGACAGCGGGCGTGGATATCGAAATCCGGCGCTCGATGTGGGATTTCCTGCGCGAACTGAACGAGCAGGGCACCACGATCATCCTCACGACGCACTACCTCGAAGAAGCCGAGGCGCTGTGCCGCAACATCGCGATCATCGATGGCGGCCGCATCGCGACGCGCGATCGCATGGACAAGCTGCTGCGCCAGCTGCAGACCGAGACCTTCGTGCTCAATACGCGTGCCGCGCTGGCGTCCGCACCGGCGCTGCCGGGCTATGGCGTGCAGATGCCGGACGATCACACGCTCGAAGTGGAAATCGCGAAGACGCAGAACCTGAACGAGGTATTCGCGCAGTTGTCCGCGCAGCAGATCGAAGTGGTCTCGATGCGCAACAAGGTCAATCGCCTCGAAGAGATCTTCATGCGCCTGACGGACAAGTCCGGCGCGGGCGGACCGCCGCGTGACGACTCCGCCCCCTCGAAGGTGGCGCACCCATGAGCACGCCGCTGCCAGGCATGGACGCAGGCGATCCGGCCGCGCTGGAAGCCGCCGCGGGGCCCGCGCGACCGCCGGGACGCGTGCGCTGGATCGGTTTCAAGACGATCGTCATGCGCGAGACACACCGCATCCTGCGCATCTGGGGCCAGACCATCGTCCCGTCCGCGGTCACTTCCATACTCTATTTCCTGATCTTCGGCAGCCTGATCGGCAAGCGCATCGGCCAGATGGGCGGCGTCGACTACATGCAGTACATCGCGCCCGGCCTGATCATGATGGCGGTGATCACCAACGCCTACGCGAACACGGTGTCATCGTTCTTCGGCGCGAAGATGCAGCGCTTCCTCGAGGAGATCAGCGTCTCGCCGCAGCCGAGCTGGGTGATCGTGCTCGGCTATGTCGGTGGCGGCGTGCTGCGCGGCCTGCTGGTCGGTGCGGTCGTCACGCTCGTCTCGCTGTTCTTCACCCACCTGCCGGTGCACCACCTGTTCGTGATCCTCGCGGCGGCGCTTCTGACGGCGTTCGTGTTCTCGGTGGGCGGATTCATCAATGCCGTGTTCGCGAAGACCTTCGATCAGGTGAACTGGGTGCCGGCTTTCGTGCTGACGCCACTGACGTACTTCGGCGGCGTCTTCTATTCGGTTTCGATGCTGCCCGAGTGGGCGCAGAAGCTGTCGCTGGCAAATCCGATCCTGCACATGGTCAATGCCTTCCGCTACGGCTTTCTCGGTGACTCCGACGTCAGCATCGCGGTGGCCTTCCTCATGATGGGGATCTCTGCGGTAGTATTGTTCGTCATTGCGATCGCGCTGATGGAGCGCGGCATCGGCATGCGGGACTGATTGCCCGCAGGATTCTGGATTGCGGGACTATTCACGAGGGGTCGCGATATGAAACGCTCGAACGTTGAGAAACTGCCGGCGGCGCTGCGCGCGCTGGCGATGTGCACACTGGCCGCAACCGGACTCACGATCGCGGCCACGGCCTCGTTCGCGCAGACCATCGGCAACAGCGTCACCGGCTACAAGCAGGGCAAGGGCGCAGGTCCCGTCACCGGCGCCGCAGGCACCAGCGGCTCGGCCGGCGATTCCGGCATCGAGAAGTGCGAGAAGCCGATGGGCGCCATGGCCGTCGTCGAGCCGCAGGACATCGTCGTGCAGTCGCTGACGCAGTTCGGCCTGCAGTCGCCGGTGCCGCTGATCCGCATGATGATCCAGCAGTCGAACTGCTTCATCATCGTCGAGCGCGGCGTCGGCATGCAGAACATGATGCAGGAACGTCAGCTCGCCTCGTCGGGCCAGGCCCGCTCTGGCTCGAACATGGGCGGCGGCCAGATGGTCGCGGCGGACTTCATCCTGACGCCGAACGTCGTGTTCTCCGAAGGCAATGCCGGCGGCTTCGGCGGCGTGCTGGGCGGCGTACTCAGCCGCAAGGCCCCGCTGCTCGGTGCCGTGGCCGGTGGCCTCAAGTTCAAGGAAGCGCAGACCAGCATGCTGCTGGCGGATGCGCGCTCGGGCGTGCAGGTGGCTGCTGCCGAGGGCAGCACGAAGAAGGCAGATCTCGCCCTCGGTGGCGCGCTGTTCGGCTCGGGCGGTGGCGGCGCGATCGGCGGCTACGGCAACACCAACGAAGGCAAGATCATCGCCGCCGCCTTCATGGACAACTACAACAAGATCGTCGGCGTCGTGCGAAATGACGAATCGCTGCAGCGCGACGTCGGCACGCTGAAGCAGGAAGCCGGCAAGAAAACTCAGGCCGGCGAAGTCTTCAATGAAGGCGACGTCGTCGTGCCGAAGATCGCGAACGTCAAGCTGCTGAAGGCGGCGGCAGACGGTTCGGCCGTCGTCGGCAATCTGACGCGCGGCGAAGAGCTCGTCGTGATCGGGCCGGAAAAGAACGGCTACATCAACGTGCAGGGCGGCGCGGCCAGCGGCTGGGTGAAGAAAGTGCTGGTCACGCGCGGGCAGTAAGCCCGCGCGTTCATGGGCTACCGCGGCAGTAAGCCCGCGCGTTCATGGGCTACCGCGGGCAGTAAGCCCGCGCTTAGTGCGCGTCCGGACTCCCCGCGGGGGGGAATTTCAGTTCTCCCGCGGGTATCCGCAATTCGAGCTTGTTCTGCGGCGGCGGCAACGGACAGGTTGCGAAGATGTTGAACGCGCAGGGCGGGTTGAAGGCACGGTTGAAGTCCACTGTGACGTGGCCGGCCACGGGCCGGGGCACATCCAGGAAACGTCCGGCGCCGTAGGTTTCGCGGCCGGTCGTTCCATCCGCGAACATCACGAACAGCGTCGGCGCGGAAGGGTCCTCGTCGATCGTATCGAGCCGCCAGGTCTGGCCATCTCGCTCGAATACCAGCGCGCCCGGCGAGGGCATCTCGAGCTCCATGCCGAGGATGTTCATGATCGGGATCGTGCGCGCCGGCACGTAGGGCTCGAAGCGCGCGTCGAGGGTCCAGGACGAATCTGCATCGAAATACTGCAGCCCGGGAAATGCGCGCCGGCGCGCACTGTCCGTGTCGCGCACGCGGATACCGAGCTTGCCATCGCGTTCGATGGCGAAGAACTGCAGCGTACCCAGACTCAGGATGGTGGGCTTGCCGCTCGTGTCCGGCGCCAGCGCGATGCGCGACACGAGCTCCCCGTCGTGCAGCACGCGACTGCGTCGCGCCGCGACGAATTCGACGGTATTGCCGCTCAGCAGGAACTCCCCGACACGCGGCGCCATCGCCTGATGATCGAGCGCAAACGTGCTGCGCTTCGACCGGCCGAAACTGCTGCGACCGGGCTCGAGCCAGTAGAGTCCGACCAGCGTCAGATAGCCGGTCTCGCTGGTCAGGGCCGCCACGCGCTGTTCCCGCCACCGTGCGAGGTCAGGGGGGATGCTGCCCGAGTCCGCAGCGCCGGCTCCCGGCGCCCAGATTGGCAGCAGCAGGGCGATGGCGGCCAGGGCGGGCCAGTAGCGTGTTCTATTTCCGATCATGTGCAATAGAGTACCGGCATGTGCGGCCGCTTCGCATTCTTCTCATCGCACGAGGCGATGATCCGTCTGTTCGGCCTGCCTCCGGGAACGGCGGCGGTCGAGCCGCGCTGGAACATCGCGCCGACGCAGTACGTGCCGACGGTGCGCGTCGATCACGACGGCGTGCGGCGGCTGGCGCTGCTGTACTGGGGACTGGTTCCCGGCTGGGCCAAGGAGCGCGCGATCGGTGCGCGGATGATCAACGCCCGCGCCGAGACCGTGGCCGAGAAGCCGTCGTTCCGCACGGCCCTGCGCCGGCGCCGCTGTCTGGTACTCGCCAGTGGCTATTACGAATGGCAGGCGACGCCCGAGGGCAAGCAACCCTATTTCATCCGACGCGTCGACGGTGATCCGTTTGCGATGGCGGGATTGTGGGAGAGCTGGATCGAGACGCCGGGTGAGCCGCCGCTGGAGTCCTGCACGATCATCACGACGGAAGCTGCGCCGCCGCTGGATCGCATCCATCACCGCGTTCCGGTGGTCCTGCCCGAACCCGCCCTTGCGCTCTGGCTTGAATCGCGCGAGCCCGAAGTGGAGGCGCTGCTGGGGCTGCTGTCTCCGCCCGTGGCCGGCTCGATGGTGGCGGAGCCTGTGAGTCGGCGCGTCAACAACGCGCGCAACGAGGGGCCGGATCTGGTCCTGCCGAGCGGGACGTGAGCACGAGGATCATGCTCACGTCCGCCAGGGTCGACTGATTACTTCTGCTTCCAGCTGCCGTCGGCGTCCTGGTAGAACCAGCCCGGCTGCGCACCGCGCTGGATCCAGCGACGCGCGAAGATGCCGCGGATGTCCGCTTCCCACTCCGGGTGACCGTTGGCCTTCGCGATCTCCGCGTACAGCGTGCTGCGGTCACGATTGTCTTCGGCGACCAGGCGCTTGACGATGGCGCGTTCGGCCAGTGCGACGCTCGCCTGGTCACGCAGTTCGACCAGACCGTTGGACGTCAGGCCGACGGCACCCGAGGCGAAATACTTCTGCAGCTGCTCGAAGCGTGCCTGCATCGAAGCGGTGATCGCGCGAATCTCCGGCGTGGAGATGTCGATGTTCGCATTGGACTGGGCCTGCGCAGCCGGCACCATGGCTTCGAGCGCGAGGCCCGCCGCACGACCCAGCCAGGCGACGGGCTGCAGCGATTCCACCTGACCGGACTTCCGCTGCGGATCGGCCGGCGGCGCAAGGCGCGTCTGCGGCGGCGTGCTGGTCGGCGCAGTACTGGGCGCCGGGGCGGCCGGCGCTGCGGAACCGCCGCTGGTCACGGTGTCGATGATCTGGTCGGCGGCCTTCTCGGCCGAGGCGGCCGGGAAATAGACGTTGATCGTCACGCAGGCCGCAAAGGCCAGGGTAGACAGGGCAACGTTGAGATTCAGAAAACGACGCATGACTGCTTTCCTTTTTGCGGGAACCATTTCTCGCACGCCTTCATTGTGGATCGGATCGATGAACGCTGCCTTAACCGGGGCCATTTGACAATGATCGGCCGCGCTGACGGGTTATTCAATGCGCAGCTCACCTTCGCCGCGCATCTGCGTGCCGACCTGCTGGACCAGTTGTGGCCAGCTGACGCGTCCGGCGTTGCCCACGATGTTGATCCGCGGCAGACCCTTGCCCTTGAGGATGTAGTAGCCGATGCCCGCCTGCTCGATGCCGGCCATGTCGCAGACATCGTTGGCAAGGCGGCAGCGGATGCCGATGCGGTCGTAGTCGTACTCGTCGAACATCTTGAACGCGCCGGACTGCAGTGCCTTCACGACGCCGCCGCCACCACCGCCGATGTTCGACAGGTTGCCGACCGCGCGGGCGCTGATGCGATGCGAGCCGCGATCACCCTTTGGTGTCTGCAGCAGTGCTTCGAACGCGACCGGTGACCAGTTGAACAGCTCGAGGCCGAGCACGTGACCCTCGAGCCGGCCGGTGATGCTGCCGATCGAAAATGTCTGCGTCACTTCGGCGAGGTCCAGATCGTAGGCGCGCACGTCGGCGAACAGGCGCGGCCAGGGGCCGAGCGGATCCTGCAGCTTGAGGCCGCTGCCGACGATGCGGCCGCCGAACACGCGCGCCTCGACATCGCCGGCCACGGTCAGCAGCTTGTCGCGATAGTCGATCTTCGGGATGCGCCCGGACAGCTTGCCGGCCAGTTCCGGCCAGCCGAAGGCCGGCGCGAGCTTCTGCAGGCTGATCGGTTCGATGTCCGCTTCGAACTGCAACGCCGGGTTCTCGCTGCCGAGCTTTTCCACGGACAGCGTGCGTACGTTCAGCGCGCCGTCGAAGATCGGCAGGCGCGTCGGCGCAGCGAGCGCGATGCCGTCACCCTGCGCAAGCAGTTCGACGCGCGCGCTGCCGCCGGAGAGTCCGTAGGCACTGCCTTCGGTCCAGGTGAGCACCGAGCGCTGCACCTGATCCGCAGCCGCCGCGTCTTTGCGTCCGGCCGGCGCCCAGAACAGATCGCCGCGCAGGTTGCGCATCGAGAACTTGCCGCGCGTGTCGACGAGTTCGAGGCCGAGCAGCCGCGCGCGCAGTGCGATCAGCGCATCGTTCTCGATCTGCGCCGCGCCGGTGATGCGCCCGGAGGTCTGCAGCGTGCCGAAGTCCGTTGCCGCGAGCGCGATCTGCAGGAAGCTGGTGTAGGCGGCCGGCAGCTGCAGGTCGCGCAGGTCGATCTCGGCGCTGCGGATGGAAAGCTTCGGCTGCAGCGCCACGGTGGCGATCCCGCGCACGTCGGACAGATTGCGCTGTTGCAGCGACAGATCATCGAACTCCAGCACGCCGCCACGCAGCGTGCCGCGGGCTGCGGCGGAAAGCGGATTGGCGCCGAAATCGAGCAGCACCGGGCCGGCCAGCGCCTGGCCGCGGGCGCCCTCCAGACGCAGCTCGACCGCGTGGGCGTTGCCGCGCGCGCGCAGGCTGCCGCGCAGGCTGAGGTCCACGTTCTCGCCGACGACGGTGCCGGCCTCGTTCGAGAGGTTGACGTCGCGCAGGTCCATTGTGAGGTTCGCGGCATCCACACTGTCGCGCCCGCGTGCGTCGAACGTGGCGGTGAGTCGTCCTTCGAGCGTGACGTCGGTGGGCAGCGCAACCCAGGGCGTGAGCAGTCCGCGCATCGCGGCGACGGAGGCACTGTCGAAGTTCGCGCGGGCATTCCAGCCCGCTGCCGTGTCTTGCGCGACGAAATTCAGCGCGAGGCCCGGCGCAAGCCGCCACAGCCCGCGTGCACCGAGCGCGCCGGTCTCGAGGTTCCACTCGAGTGCCGTCGTGGCGGAGAGCTCCGCGAGCAGCGCCTGCGGTGCGCCGCGGCCGCGCAGTTCGGTGGCGCGACAGCCGAACACGGGTTCATCCAGCACCGCATCGGCGCAGCGCACGGTGAGGTCGAGATAGCGGCCGATCGTGTTGCCGAGATCGAGCTCGCCGATGCGCGTCTCGACGCGAAGCGCCGGCGCTTCGCCTGCGGCAGGGATGTCGAGACGCAGGCGCAGGTTCTTCAGCGCGAGACCCGGCGCGTCGATTTCACGAGCCTCGATCACGATCGCTGACACGGCCTGTGCGGTCCCGGCGGTCGCGACCCAGGCGGCCATGCTCGCCCACAGCAGCGCAAGCACGGGCCGGCGATCCGACGAACGCCGGTGACACTGCGCGCTGCGCGCTGGCATGCTCTGGGTCGTGAACTTCATGTCTTCCCATTCTAAGCCCATGGCCGCTGAACCCAGGCTGGCTGCTGACGCCGGATGCGGCCCGCGGCCCCGACGGTCGGCGCGCGCGGCCTGGCTCGCGCTGGCCTGCGTCGCGCTGGTCGGCTGCGGCGCGCAGTTCCTCTACAACCGCCTGGACACCGTGGCCTGGCTGTACGTGAAGACGCAGGTATCGCTCGAGGACCTGCAGTCGCAGCAGCTGCGCGATTCGCTGCGCGGCTTCCTGGCCTGGCACCGCCGCACTGAACTGCCGCGCTATGCGGATTTCGCAGCTGCGCTGGCCCGCGATGCGGCGCGGCCGCTGGGCCGTGCCCGCATCGATCGTGCACGACTGGAGATCGAGGCGTTGTGGCGCGGCTCGGTTGCACGGGGAGCGCCCGATGCGGCGCGATTTCTGGCCGGCCTCGACGCGAAACAGCGCGACGAGTTGTTCATGAACCTGGCCGAAGACGATGCGGACGTGCGCGAGGAATTCTGCGACGCGCCTGAGAAGAAGCGGCGTGAGCGGCAGTTCAGGACGGTCGTGGATTCCGCCGAGGACTGGGTCGGGCGGCTGACGCCGGCGCAGCTCGAGCTGGTCCGTCGCGGGCTCGCGCCGCTGCGGCCCAGTGGCTGCGCCTGGGTGGAGAGCCGTGTGCAGTTCCGCCAGGATCTGCGGGATCTGGTGGAGTCGGGAGCGACGGATCCTGCCTATGCCGAGCGGGTGGGACGCCTGCTCAGCAATCCGGAAGAGCGCTGGGATCCCGGGTACCGCGCGATATTCGAGTTCAATCGGGATGCCGTCATCGCGCTGCTGGTCGACCTCGATGCGGCGCTGACGCCGCGCCAGCGCGCGCGCCTTGCGGAGAAACTGACCGGCTACGCGCGCGATTTCCGCGAGCTCGCCGGTCAGTCGGTGGCGGCGCGTCCTTAAGGGTTGTTCACGACGGTCGTCGTGCACTTGCCGGCGGAGCGGTCGCATTCCTTGGTGACGCTGCGCTCGACGGTCTGACCGTTCGGCAGCGTCGCGCTGGTCTCACGCGTGAAGCCGTTGTCGGTACGGGTCGTCGTGGTCGAGCTGCTGCCGCTGCGGCCATCAAAGGTCGTGAACTCCGAGTCACGCGTGCGGACGCCCGCCTCGCGATCGTTGCTGACGGTCGTGTTGCGCGTGGCGGTCTGGCCCTCGGCATTGGTCAGCGTGCGCGAGGCGGTGTGACCATCCTCCGTGCGCTGTACGTCGAGGCTCGTCGAGCGGGTCTTGCCGTCGAACCCCGTACGCGTGACGTCGACGCTGTGCGTGCCGGCCTCGCGATCGTTGACCACGGTGCGTTCACGCGTCGCCGTGTCGCCCTGGCCATTCGTGACGGTCGTGTTGCGCACATAGCCTGTGTCCGTGCGACGCGTGTCGGTCGTGCGGGTCAGCGTGCCATTGCGCGGCATCTGACGCCGCTGCATGGCGCCAGCCGCGGCACCGCCGCCGCGTGCTGCGGCGCCCGGGCGTTCGCGGGCTTCGACGGAATCGGTCTGGATGCTGAGCAGCAGCGCGAACGCAGTCGCGGCTGTCAGGGCGGTGAAACGGATCGGGTTGCGGGACATGGTGCGAATCCTCCTGGTGTGTCGCCGACCGGCGTCGGCCGGTGGCATCTGTGGTGACAGGCCGGATAACGGGCGTTGCGGGCCTGCGTTGACAGGCTGCGACCGTGCATCGGCCCGCGGATCGCATCCGGACATAAGCGGCGGTGGACGGCGCCGGTCCGCGGCCGCCAATAGGACCTGCACGCGCGAAGTTGTGCGCTACAATTTGATCGTCACACTTTCGTCACGGCCCGATCGGATAGCGAGCATGTCTGCCAAGCGCGCCCTCATCGTCGACGATTCCCGTTCCGCCCGCAGTTTCCTCGCGCGGATCCTCGAGAAGTACGACATCGAAGTCGATACCGCGGAGACCGCGGAGCTCGCCATCGAGTACCTGTCGAAGTCGCGCCCGGACGTGATCTTCATGGATCACATGATGCCGGGCATGGACGGATTCCAGGCCGTGCAGTCGATCAAGAACAATCCGACCACCGCCATGATCCCGATCATGATGTACACCTCGCAGGAAGGTGAGCTGTACCTGGGCCAGGCCCGCGCGCTCGGGGCGGTGGGCGTGCTGCCCAAGCAGATCAAGCCGACCGAAGTGTCGACGGTGCTGCACCAGCTGCACCTGGTGCCGGATCGCCGCCAGGGTCGGCAGAGCGCGTTCACGCCGGTCAACGAGGCGGCTGTCGAGGCGACGCGCAAGGTTGCGCCGACGCTGCTGCCGGTCGAGGCGCCGGTCGGCGAAGGCGCCGAGCCGGCCGCTGCCGCCGCGGCGTCCGCAACGGATACGGCTGCGATCGCGGACCTGCGTCAGCAACTCGAATCCTTCGTCCGCGCCGAGCTCGGTGATTTCCGCCGCAGCATCAGCGCCAGCCTCGATCTGCAGTCCGAGCGTCTGCTGGGCGACGTGCGCGCCGCGGTCACGGATCTCGTGCCGCAGCAGCCGCCTCCGCCGCCGCTGCCGGAACCCGTTCCGCCATCGCGCGCGCCCTGGCTCGTCGCGGCCGCCGCATCGATCGCCGCCGCGGCGTTCGCCGTGCTGTGGTGGCGCGAGGCCGCGCAGACCCAGCTGCTCGCCGCGCGACTGGTCGAGGGGAATGTCACCGCGACGCAGCGCGCCTCGGAGCGCAACGCGGCGGCGGTCCGTGCTGCCGCGGCCGATTCGGCTGCCGCATCGGCGGACACCGCCCAGGCGCTGGCGTCCGGTCTCGACGGTGCGACGGGAACCGCCGGCGAGGCTGGCGCGAGTGCTGCATCAGGTCTCGTGGCCGTGTCGTCGCCGGCGCCCGCTGCACGTCGCGCGGACAGCCAGATCCTGCAGCTCGTGCCGTATGGTGAAGTGCCGCTGTCCGGCGAGCGCCTGGAGTCGCTGCGCGCTCTGCTGAACAGCCTGCTCGCGCAGGGATTTCGCGGCACCGTCACGGTGACCTCGGTGCCGGGAAAATTCTGCCTGGCCGGCAACCCGACGGAGGGCTACTCGCCCGCCGCGGACGCGACGCCGGTGGCGGGCTGCGAACTGGTCGGCAATCCTTTCGATGAAGCACTGACGATGTCGCAGCGCGAACCGCTGGCCCTCGCCAACCTGATCGGCGCGATCCGCCGGCAGAGCGAAGGGCGCTTCGAGGTGAAGCTGGTCACCGGCGCGGAATCCGCGCGCGCTGCCGCGTATCCCGCCGCGACGGCCAATGCGACCGCCGCCGACTGGAACCGCGCTGCCCAGGGCAACAATCGCGTCGAAGTGCGCGTCCGACCGGAAGCCTGAAGCGCCGCGCCACTGCCATGGAAAATCGGCCGTTTCGTCCGCAGTGGTGGCTGCGGAGCACTCATTCCCAGTCGATCCTGCCGAGCCTGCCCGTTCGCCGCCTGCTCATCGAGCGCCGCACCGCGCACTGGCGGCAGCGCAGCCGCGAACTGCTGCTCGACTGCGGTGACGGCGTCACGCTGCAGGCATTCCATTCCATCGCACCCTCGCCCCGGACGGAGCGTCCCCTCGCCGTGCTGCTGCATGGCTGGGAAGGCAGCGCAGAGTCGCAGTACATCCTGTCGCTGGCCGACATGCTGCTCGCACGCGGCTGTGACGTCGTACGCCTGAACCTGCGTGATCACGGCGATACGCATCATCTCAACCGCGAGCTGTTTCATTCCTGCCGGCTGCCCGAAGTCGTCGGCGCGATGCAGCAGCTGCAGCGCCTGTTCCCCGGCCGCCGCCGCGTGCTCATCGGCTATTCGCTGGGCGGCAATTTCATGCTGCGGGTCGCGGCCGAGGCGCCGCAGGCCGGACTCGAGATCGAACGTGTGATCGCTGTGTCGGCCCTGCTGGATCCCGCGACCACGCTGGACGCGATCGAGAACGGCCTGTGGATCTACCACTCCTACTTCGTCATGAAATGGACGCGCTCGCTGCGGCGCAAGCAGGCTGCCTGGCCCGACACGTATCGCTTCGGCAAGCTGCTGCGCAGCCGCAACCTGCGGCGCATGACCGAAGATCTCGTGCTGCAGCACACCGAATACCGCGACCTGCACAGCTATCTGCGCGGCTACGCAATCACGGGCGACCGCCTCGCCGGTCTCACTGTGCCCTGCATGATCGTCACGGCGCTCGACGATCCGATGATCACGCCGGCGGACCTCGAGCGTCTGCCGTCGACGCCGTCGCTGCGCGTCGTGACGACGCCGACCGGCGGCCACTGTGGCTTCCTCGAGAATCTCGGCTCGCACAGCTGGGTCGATGATTTCATCCTGCGCGAGCTCGAGCAGTCCGGGCTCGTGGCGCGGCTCGCCGAGGATCCACCCGTCAGGACGCTCGCGACGTGAATTCGCGCGCCAGCGCGCGCACCCGCATCGTCTCGATCAATGTCGCGCCGCGCGAGGCCAGTACCAGCGCCTGCGGCAATGCCGCCACTTCATAGACTGCCCAGCGCCACGGTCCGCGCCACAGCGGCACGCCGGCCGGCAGCGCGCGTTCGTCGATGAACACGTAGTCCGGCCGCAGCGCTTCGCATTTCAACTGCGAGTGGGTGTCATAGGCCGAAACCACCCAGCCGACGCGCGCGGCACCCCGCGCCCGGGCCAGTTCGATCGCGGGCAGATCCGGTGAAATCGGCACGCTGCGATCCGCGCAGTCGCGCAGCGCTGCCAGCACCGCCGTGACGAATTTGTCCGCGCCGTGTCGCGCCAGGCTCGCACGCCGCAGCGCGATGAAAAGCGTCGCATCGGGCCAGTCCCCGAGCAGTCGCGCGACGTCTGCCAGGCGTGGCATGCGCGTGCCCGCGAAGCGATCGCTGAAGCGGTCGCGCTCGGCGACTTCGACGGTAACCGCCTCGGCCAGCGACAGATCGAGTACGCTTCCCTCGGTCCCGGCCGTGCGCACGAGCTCGTGGTCGTGGATGACGACGGGTTCACCGTCACGGGTCAGCTGCACGTCGATCTGCAGGTGTCGCAGCCCGAGTTCGAGCGCCGATCGCAGCGCCGGCAGCGTGTTCTCGGGAAACTCTGCGGCATTGCCGCGGTGGGCGATCAGTTCGACGGGCGACATGCGCTTCAATGCCGCCACCAGCCTGTCGCCGATCGCGGACGGGCGCGAGGCGACAGCAGTAGAGTGAGATGTGCCAACATGTGGATCAGCATCGCAGCATACGGAAGGTGGCGCGTGCAAACGATTCGTCGATTTCTGATTCTCGGGGTCATCACGCTGGCGGGCTGCAGCGGTCCGTCGTCCCAAGGCGTGGATCCCGATCCGCCACCACCACCGCCGCCCCCGCCCGTCGCAACGGTCGGTCTCAACGAACGGCCCAGCAACACCAGCTGCCTCGCCGGCGATGCACCCGTGACGTCGGTATCCATTGCCAGCCAACGGGCGTTCCCGAACGTTTTCATCGGTGGCATCACGGGCCTTTTCCAGGCTCCCGGCGATTCGTCGCGCTGGTTTGCCGTGGAGCAGGCTGGTCGCATCCTCGCGTTCGAGAACGTGGACTCGGTCGCTGCGCTGGCAACTTTCATCGACCTTCGTAGCCGGGTACGTGCCGTCGGCGAGGGCGGCCTGCTGGGCATGGCCTTCCATCCGGGCTTTCCCGCCAATCCGCGCGTCTATCTGTCCTACACGACGGGCAGCCCGCAGCTGGTCTCGCGAATTTCGGAGTTCCGCACAACGGATGGCGGTACCACCATCGATCCCGCGAGCGAGCAGATCCTTCTGACGGTGAATCAGCCGTTCGACAACCACAACGGCGGCCACATCGCCTTTGGCCCCGATGGCTTCCTGTACATCGGCTTCGGTGACGGCGGTGGTTCGAACGACGACTTCGCACCGATCGGCAACGGCCAGAATCTGCAGACCCTGCTCGGCAAGGTGCTGCGCATCGACATCAGCGGCACGACGGGCGCGGCCCGCTATCGCATACCGGCCGACAATCCCTATGTCGGAAACGCCTTGTGCAGTGCGGGCGGCGGTACCCAGAACTGTCCTGAAATCTATGCGTACGGCTTTCGCAATCCCTGGAAGTTCACCTTCGACCGCGTCAGCGGCGAGCTGTGGCTCGGTGACGTCGGCCAGAACGAATGGGAAGAGGTCAATCGCGTCGTGCGCGGCGGCAACTATGGCTGGCGCTGTCGGGAAGGGGCACATCCGTTCAATGCGAATTGCGGTCCGGCGCAGAACCTCATCGAGCCCGTGGCCGAATACTCCCATGCCGACGGTTCTTCGATCACTGGCGGACACGTGTATCGGGGCAACCGGATTCCAGCGCTGGTCGGGCGCTATGTGTTCGGCGACTTTGGCAGCGGTCGCATCTGGCACATCGCGCGTGACACGCAGCCGACGCTGCGCGTCACCACCGGGCTCGACGCCGAGATCCTGATCTCGGCGTTCGGCGAAGGCGTGGACGGCGAGCTGATCTATTCGCAATACGGCGCGGGCACACTGTGGCGCATCGTGGCCGGCACGGGCGGCGGCGGCGGTGGCGGCAACATCCCGACGCAGCTCTCGGCAACGGGTTGTGTGTCGGCTTCGAATCCGACCCAGCCGGCCGCAGGGTTGATTCCCTACGCGCCGAATGCATCGTTCTGGTCCGATGGCGCGACGAAGACGCGCTACATCGCTCTGCCCAACGGCCAGAACATCACTGTCGGAGCCGACAACGACTGGGATTTCCCGAACGGCACGGTGCTGGTGAAAAATTTTGCGATCGGCTCGAGGCTGGTCGAGACGCGGCTGTTCATGCGCCACACGAACGGCAATTGGGGCGGATACACCTACGAGTGGAATGCGCAGGGCACCGACGCGACACGCGTGATTGGCGGCAAGACGGTGGCAGTCTCTGGCCAGAACTGGGTATTCCCGAGCGAGGCGCAGTGCTTCGCCTGCCACACGCAGGCCTCGGGTCGCAGCCTGGGTCTCGAGACGGCGCAGCTGAATCGCGACCTGCTGTACACGGCGACGGGCCGCACGGCGAATCAGATCGTCACGCTGAACGGCATCGGCACGCTGAGCCCGCCGATCACAGCGGCACCGGCGACGTTGCCATCGATGCCGGATCCCTACGGAACTGCGGGTACCGCTGCGACGCGCGCGCGCGCCTGGCTGCACACCAATTGTTCGCATTGCCATCGGCCAGGTGGCGGCACGCCGTCACAGCTCGATCTGCGCTTCGGCACGGCACTGGCGCAGACCAATGCCTGCGACGTTGCGCCCCAGGCCGGCGCTCTCGGCATCGCGAATGCGCGCCTGATCGCACCAGGCAGTGCAGCGCGCTCGATCATCCATGCACGTGCATCGCGGCGCGATGCGGCCGCGATGCCGCCGATCACGAGCACGCTGGTCGATACGGCCGGCGTCGCCGTGCTCGCCACCTGGATCGACTCGCTGACCAGCTGCAATTAGCCGTCCGCCGACGACGCGCCTACAATAGGCGGCCTGCAAAGCCCTGGGAGGGGTCATGGGTCACGCTGCGCGCAGAGTCTGGAGTTCGATGGTCCCGGTGGCCGTGCTCGGCACGGTGCTCGTGCTCGGAGGTTGCAGCCGCGAGTCCGGCGACTGGAAGAGCGCGCAGGGCACCGACACGATCGAAGCCTACGAAGGCTTCCTCAAGCAGCATCCGCAGAGCGAGTTCGCGGCTCAGGCACTCGAGCGCACCAAGCAGCTCGCCGAAGAACGGGACTGGCAGGTCGCGACGCAGGCGGATACGGCCGATGCCTACCAGCAGTTCCTGACGCAGTACCCCGAGGGCAAGTGGGCGCAGGAAGCGCGCGTCCGCATCGAGAACTTCAACGTGATGGAAGGCGGTGCGGCACCGGCCGCAGCCACCACGCCACCTGCGGCCCCGACCGAAGAGGCTGCACCGGCTCCGACACCTGCCGCGCCGTCCGCTGCGGCTGCCGCGACAGCGAAGCCGGAATCGAAGCCCGAGCCAAAGGCCGAGCCGAAGCCGGTCGCTGCGCCGAAGCCGAGTGCCGAGCCGAAGGCGGCCGCAGCACCAAAGCCTGCTCCCGCCGCTGCACCCAAACCCGCGGCTGCTGCGAAGCCCGACGCCGCGCCGGCGGCGAAGCCGTCGGCTGCTGGCAGCTATCGCGTGCAACTCGGTGCTTTTTCATCGGAGGACACGGCGCGTGCGGAATGGCGACGCGTCGCCGCGCGCTTCGGCGATCTGAAGTCGCTGACGCCCCTAGTCACGGCGGTGCAGACGGGTTCGGGCAAGCTGTATCGACTGCAGGCGGGCCTCGCCAGCGAAGGTGCGGCGCGGGAGCTGTGCACCCGTCTGAAGGCCGGTGGCCAGGCCTGCATCTTCGTGCCGCCGCGCTGATCGCGTCGGCAACTGACAATTTGCGTCATGCGACGCGCTGCGCCTGAGTCCGGCTCAACGCTAAATCACTGAAATCAAAGGCCCATGCATCTGGCATGGGCCTTGCTTCATGACATCCCGAAAGCGCGAACCCGCGCCTGAGGATGCGATGCCGACAACCCCCTGGGCAATCCTGCTGCCGTCCGTTCCGGTCTCGCCGGGTGCGGCGCGCGCGCCGCTGCGCGCGGCCCAGCTGGTCCGACGGCGCGACGGCACGCTGCGCCTTGCGCCGATCGACGCGCGCCTCGCACGGGCTGCGGCGCTGCAGGTGCAGCGCTCCGACTGACGCGTCCACGATTTCTGTCTCGACCCTGACGCGAACTGCCTCCCCGGTGTTCGCAACCCTCGACGCCGCGATGGATACCCTCCGCCGCGGCGTTTTTTTTGCCCGGGCACGACGGATCGTCGATCATGTCGCGCATGAAAATGTCTCCCGTCAGATCATCGACACTGCGTCGCGGTGGCCGGCTGTGCACCGCACTCCTGGCGCTGCTGCTGTCACCCGTCGTGCAGGGCGCCAAGCCGCCGGCGCGTCCTGCGATTCCGGGTGCCGACGCGGTCCAGGCCACCACCCTGGCCAATGGCATGCGCGTGATCGTCTGGAGCGATCACGACATTCCGAACGTCACGCTGTACAACTGGGTGCGCGTCGGCAGTCGCAACGAGGCGCCCGGCATCACGGGTCTCGCGCATTTCTTCGAGCACATGATGTTCAACGGCACGGCGAAGCGTGCGCCGGGCGAGTTCGACCGGCAGATGGAAGCGCAGGGCGGTGCGAACAACGCGTTCACGTCGAGCGACGTGACGGTGTACCAGGACTGGTTCCCGCGATCCGCGCTGGATCTGGTGTTCGAACTCGAAGCCGATCGGCTCGCGAATCTTGCCTTCGATCCGAAGGTCATCGAGAGCGAGCGCGGCGTCGTGTTCTCGGAGAGACGCCTGCGCGTCGAAGACAGCAACGAGTCGTTCCTGTTCGAGCAGGTGCAGTCGACGGCTTTCGTCGCGCATCCCTACCAGATCCCGACGCTCGGCTGGCCGTCGGACATCCGCGGCTGGCGCATCGAAGACCTGCAGCAGTTCTTCCGCACCTATTACGCGCCGAACAACTGCACCGTCATTCTGGTGGGTGATCTGACACCGGAGGAAGGTTTCGCGCTGGCGCGCAAGTACTTCGAACCGATTCCGCGCCAGCCGGTGCCGCCCGCCGTCCGCACCCGCGAGCCGGAGCAGCTCGGCGAGAAGCGCGTGCAGATCGAGCGCAAGGCGCAGACGCCGCTGCTGCAATATGCGTACAAGGCGCCCGAGGCAACCGACCCGCGCGCGCCCGCCATCGAGATGCTGGTGTCGATCCTGACGGAAGGCGATTCTTCCCGCCTGCACCGGCTGCTGGTCGAGCAGAAGCAGGTCGCGATCAGCGTCGGCGGCTACTGGGACGAAGGCTTCGATCCGTCGCTGCTGTGGTTCATGCTGAACCTGCCGGAAGGCGGCGACGTGGCAGCCGTCGGCAAGCTGCTCGATGAGGAACTCGCCCGCGTCGGCCGCGAAGGCGTGACCGATGTCGAACTGCAGCGCGCAAAGAATCTCGCCGCGACGGGATTGTGGAAGACGCTGGCGACGATCAACGGCAAGGCGCGCCTGCTCGGCGAATTCGAAGTGGTGCATGGCGATTACCGCAAACTGTTCGACGAGCCTGCGCGCATCGACGCCGTGACGCGGGAGGACGTGCAGAAGGTCGCCACGGAACTGCTGCAGCAGAGACGGCGCACTGTCGGCTTCCTGCAGCCGGGAGACACACCGTGATCCGCCTGCTGATGCGTCGAATGCTGCACGGGTTCTGTGTCACTGCACTGATGCTCTGCGCCGTTCCCCTGCACGCCGCGGACGCGGCGCAGGCGGCGACCGTCGCAGCCATGCGCGTGCCCGCGTTCGAACGGCACGTGCTGCCGAATGGACTCACGCTCGTGATCATGCGGCGCCCCGAGGTGCCGCTCGCGGCCTTCAGCGTCGTGCTGCGCGGCGGCGCGCTCGGCGAACCTGCCGGCAAGGCCGGGCTCGCGTCGCTGGCGGCGAATCTGCTCGAGAAGGGCGCGGGGCCGCGCGACGCGTTCCAGTTCGCGGATGCGGTCGCGAACGTCGGCGGCAGCTTCGGCGCCGGTGCCGGCACGGAGACGCTGCGGATCTCCGGCCAGTTCCTCGCGCGCGATCGACAGCTGATGGTCGACCTGCTCGCAGACGCGCTGCTGCGGCCGCGCCTCGAGTCACGCGAGTTCGAGACGCTGCGCGCGCGCCAGATCGAATTCATCAAGGCAGCGAAGGATTCGGATCCGTCCTCGCTGCTGTCGAGCTATGGCCGTGCCTTCCTGTTCGGCGCGCATCCGTATGCGCGTGCGGTCAGTGGCAGCGAGCAGTCACTCGCGACGCTGACGCATCGCGACGTGCTCGACTACGTGCGCGCCAATTTCGGTGCCGATCGTGCGACGCTGGTGTTCGCCGGTGATGTCGATCCGGTGTGGATCCGCGCCGCCGTGCAGCGCGCGTTCGGCCAATGGGCGCGTGCCAGCGCACCGCCGCCGACGCTGGCCGAGCCGGTGCGTGTCACGGGACGGCGCGTGCTGCTCGTCGATTCGCCGGGCTCGTCGCAGACGTATTTCTGGATCGCCAATGTCGGCGTGTCGCGCCGCTTTCCGCAGCGCGCTGCGCTCGATGTGGTCAACACGCTCTACGGCGGTCGCTTCACGTCGATCCTGAACACGGAGCTGCGCATCAAGTCCGGGCTGTCCTATGGCGCGAGCTCCGGCTTCAATCGCGGCACGGTGCCCGGCGAGTTCGCGATCGAGTCATTCACGGTCACCGAAAACACCGGCAAGGCGATCGATCTCGCGCTCGCGACGCTGGGAACGCTCACGCGCGACGGCGTGGACGCACCGATGCTCGACTCGGCGCGCTCCTATGTGCTCGGTCAGTATCCGACCAGCCTGGAGACGGCGGTGAACTGGGCCGGCGTGCTGGCCGACCTCGAGTTCTTCGGCCTCGACCGCAGCTACATCGAATCCTATGGTCCGGCACTCGGCGCCGTGGATCTGCCGGCTGCGCGCGCGGTGATCGCGGCGGCCTATCCCAAACCCGAAGACCTGGTCATCGTGATGATCGGCGATGCGGCAAAGATCCGCGAGACGGCGCGTGGCTATGGCAGCGTGGTCGAACTGCCGCTGGCGGCGGAGGACTTCGCCGCCACCGCTCACTGACCGAAGCTGAGCCCCTGTTCACGCAGCCAGTCTGACTCTTCGACGGTGCTGTCACGTCCGAGGGCAGCGTTGCGGTGCGGGAAGCGACCGAAGCGCTCGACGATGTCGCGGTGCAGGATCGCGTAGTCGAGCGTGGATTCGAACAGGCTGGCCAGCGCTGCGGGGGCGTCGTCACGCAGCCGCCGGAACGACGTCACGGAAACGTCCTGGACGTGGCGCGATTCCGAATGCTGCAGCGGCATGTAGAAGAAGATCCGCTCGACGGCATGCAGTGCCGCATCGGCGGCCTGTTCCAGCCCGTCCAGCGCGAGCCGCTCCGCCTGGGCATCACCGCCGAAGGCGGCGGCCGTGCCACGGTGCACGTTGCGCGGCAACTGGTCGAGCAGCAGGATCAATGCGAGCCGTCGGCGTGGACTGTCGGCCCAGGCATCGAACTCGCCGCCGTGCGCACGAGGGATCCAGGAACCGAAACGCCGGTCGATGTCACGGTCGCGGGCATCGAGGATCTCGCGCGGTTCGTCGCCGCCGAACCAGAAGCGCATGCGTTGCTGCAGGCCGGCGGCGCTGTAGGGCCGCGGGCCGAACCAGAAATCGAGCAGGGTGCGTGCCTGGTCCATGGGCGAAGGATAGCAGCGGTCACGCCTCGACCGAGCCTGCCGCTCCGAACCCCGCGACTCTCCGCCCCGGTCTATGATCGTGCGTGAGGAAGATCGACGCATGACCACGCCGCAGACGCTTCGCCTGTACTGGATGCCCGGCTGCACGAGCTGCCTGCGCACGCGCGAGTTCCTGCAGACCCACGGCATCGAGTTCGAGTCGATCAATGTGATCGGGAATTCCGCCGCCGCCGCCGATCTGGCGCGGCACGGCGCGCGCTCCGTGCCCGTCGTCGCGCGCGGCGATCGCTTCGTGTTTGCGCAGGAGCTGTCGGACGTGGCGCGTTTCATCGGGGTTCCGATGACGCCGGTGCGACTGGCGCCGCGTGTGCTGCTGCAGCGGCTGCGCGCCTTGCTGGATTTTGCGGCGTTCGTGACGGAATCGATCCCGCCGGCGCGGCTGGCCGATCACATCCCGACGCGGCCGCGGCGTTATGCCGATCTGTGCTTCCACGTCGGCATGATCGTCGAAGGGTTCCTCGATGCCGCCGATCCGCAGCGCGATGCGGAACTGACCTACGCGCATTTCGAGCGATTGCCGGCGCCCGCGGTGGCGGACGATCCCGCTGCGCTGGCGCGCGAACTGCGCGGCACACGTCTCGCGCTCGAGCAGGCCCTGCCGCGCTTGCAGGCGCGCGCACCGTCGGAGTCGGTGCGGACCTATTACGGCGATCGGCCGCTGCACGAGGTGCTGGAGCGCACGGCCTGGCACGTCGCGCAGCATGCCCGGCAACTCGATCACATCGCGTCGGCGGTGCTGCTGCTCGCTCGCGCGCCGCGGCTGGATCCGGCGGCGCTCGTCGGGCTGCCCGTACCGCAGCAAGTGTGGGATGCCGAAGTTCAGTTCGCCGGGGCCCAGGGCCTGTTAACACTATGAACAGCGCGGCGTTGCCAGCACAGCGATTTCCGGCAAGGCGCGAGGCCCGCAACGTGGTGGGTCCACGTCAGGGCCGAGCAACGCAGCGGGAAATCGCTGTGCGAGCAACCCGCAGGGACGGCGCCCGCGCGGCGCATCGCGGCGTTGGTCCTCGCTCGTGGACATTCAGTACACTTCGCTCGTCCCGCCTTGCGCTGCGCCGCGAGGACCGCCGTCGCCGCGCCGTTCTTAGCGTTAACAGGCCCTGCGGCGTTAGACTCGATCGCGGAGCAGGGAGGCCGCTGAGATGGACTATTCACTGAAGCAGACGGGTCGGGCGGCGATGGAATTCGCCGGAGACTTTGGCGGAATCGGTGCGCGCGTGCGGGCGCAGGTCAATGCCGAGATGGCGGCCCGTGGCCTGACCGAGCAGACGCTCGCGGCGGATCTGGACGAGCGCCTCGCGCAGGTGGACAGGACGCTGGCCGATTCCACGGCCTATGCGGCGTTCGCGATGCTGACGGAGTGGAGCGGGCGCAACCATGGCCGCATCGCGCAGTCCGCATTCGATGAACTGCGTCCGGACCTGCAGCCGAAACTCGAATCGTTGCAGCAGCGCGGCCCGACGACGATCGAGCGGCGGATGCGTGGCCCGTTGCCGCATTACTTCCATCACTGGATCCACCGTACCACCGGTGGCTGGGACGGGCACGACTACCAGGGCTTCGTGCATGGCGAGCTGATCCACCGCGAATATGTTGCCCGCAACTATCCGGGCGATATCTTCGCGCAGCGCCGCGAGATCCTCGGCGTGCTGCCGCGCAAGGACTACCCGCGGATCTTCGAGATCGGCACCAGCAGCGCGCACTACACGCAGCAGATCGCAGCAACATTCCCGCAGGCCGAAATCTGGGGCTGCGATCTCAGCCTGCGCATGCTCGAGCAGGCGCAGCGCGTCGCCAACGAGCGCGGCCTCGCCTGGAAACTGTTCCAGATGGCCGGCGAAGATACCGGCTTCGAGCCTGCCTGCGTCGATCTCGTCACGTCATATATCGTCATGCACGAGGTGCCCGCAGACATCACTCGAGCACACATGCGTGAGGCCTTCCGCATCCTGCGCCCGGGCGGCGATCTGCTGTTCACCGACGTCACGCGTTACGCGGCGCTCGATCGTGCCGGTGAGTTCTGGGCGGAATACACCGCGATCAACGGTGGCGAGCCGTTCTGGCGCGAGGCCGCGCGGCTGGATCTGAAGCAGGCCGCGGAAGAGGCCGGCTTCGTCAACGTGCGCTCGGAAGGCTTCCGCGGCGCGAAGTACCCCTGGTTCGTCTACGGTCACAAACCCGCATGAATCCCACAGACCCCGCAGCGTTGCTGGCCCGCGATCAGTCGGTGCGCGCCGATCCGGCGGCGCAGCTCGCCCTCACGCTCGCGAAAGAACTGTGGTTGCTGCGGGATCGGCAGATCGTGCTCGAGGCGATGCTTGCCGAGAAGGGCATCACCAGCAGCCAGCTGATCGATGCCTGGCAGCCGACAGCCGCGGTGAAGGAGCGTCTCGCGCGCGAGCGCAAACGCTTCCTCGACGAGGTGCAGAGCGCCCTGAGTCCTGCGCCGGAGCCGACGCGGTAATGAGATCCCTGCCGACGCTGCCGCGTGCCGCAGCATGGCTGGCCTTTGCGATGCTCTCGACCGTGGTCGCAGCGGCCGATTCCGGCGACTGGCCGGCCTTCGGGCGTGACGCGGGTGGCAGTCAGCATTCGCCGCTGAAGACGATCAATACGGCGAACGTCTCGAAATTGAGGGTTGCCTGGGTGCATCGTTCCGGCGACTTCGTCGACGCCGCGCTGCCGAAGGGCACGGTGTTCCAGGCGACACCGCTGCACGTCAACGGCACGCTGTATTTCTGTACGCCGCTGCATCGCGTCTTCGCACTGGATCCCGCGACGGGTCGCGAGCGCTGGGTGTTCGATCCTTTCCGCGTCGATCCGGTCACGGGCAAGCCGACCAACACGGCCGCACGCATGCCGGGTCGCTGTCGTGGCGTGGCGTACTGGCAGGACACCGCACCATCCGCTGTGCGCGCCGGTGCGCCCGCGGCGGCTACCGCCTGCACGAAGCGCATCTTCAAGAATGGCGAGGGCGGCCGCGTCTACGCGCTCGACGCCGACACCGGCGCACTGTGCCGTGACTTCGGCGCCGCGAAGGGACATCCGGGGTATGTGGCGCACGCCGACTATCCCGGCTATGGCGAAAGCCTCGTGGGTTCGGCGAGTTCGCCGCCGGCCGTGCTCGGTGATCTCGTGATCTCGGGGACGTCGGTCAACGATGGCGTCGCGAACGCAAAGGACGGCATCGTGCGCGCGTTCGACGCACGCAGCGGTGAAGTGCGCTGGGAATTCAATCCCATTCCCGCCGACAAGCGCGACCAGACGGGTGCCGCGAACGTGTGGTCGACGATCAGCGTCGATCCGCAGCGCAATCTGGTGTTCCTGCCGACGACGAGTCCGTCGACGGATTACTACGGCGGCGGCCGCCGCTTCGACATTCCGCTCGCGAACTCCATCGTGGCGCTCGATGGCACCACCGGCGCCGTGAAGTGGAGCCGGCAGGTCGTGCATCACGATCTGTTCGACTACGATCTCGTCGGGCATCCGCTGCTGGTCGACATCCGCCGCGATGGCCGCACGGTGCCGGCCGCGTTGCTGCAGACCAAGATGGGCTGGCTCTATGGTTTCGAGCGCGAAAGCGGCAAGCCGTTGTGGCCGATCGTCGAGAGGCCGGTACCGGCATCCGACGTACGCGGTGAACTGGCATCAAAAACCCAGCCCGTGCCAACCGGCATGGTGCCCTTTGCACGCCAGACGATGAAGCGTGAGGATCTGTTCGGCCTCACGCCGCTGGACCGTCTCGCCTGCCAGCGCCGTTTCGACGAACTGCGCTACGAAGGCATGTACACGCCGCCTTCGCAGCGCGGTTCATTGCTGTTCCCGTCGGCGCTCGGCGGTGGCAACTGGGGCGGTGCGTCGTACGACCCCTCCAGCAATCTGCTGATCATCAAGGCCGAGAATCTCGCCACGGTGCTGCGGATGGTGCCGAAGGTCGACATCGCGGCCGAGGATGCGAAGCCGGGCGTCGACTACCTGACGCGCACGCTGCAGGGCACGCCGTATCGCATCGAGGGCGAACTGTTCAATTCGCCGCTCGGCATTCCCTGTACGCCGCCGCCCTGGGGCACGTTGACCGCGATCGATCTCGGCACCGGCAAGGCACGCTGGCAGATTCCGCTCGGGCAGATCCGCAAGGCCGGCATCGACATTCCGCAATCTGCGGGTCTCGGCTCGCCGAACGTCGGCGGTCCGATGACGACCGACGGTGGGCTGATCTTCATCGGCGCCTCGATGGATTCCAAACTGCGGGCGCTCGATCTGCGCAGCGGGCGCGAACTCTGGCAGGCGGATCTGCCCGCGCCCGGCATGGCTGTGCCGATGACCTATATGGCGGGCGGTCGACAATATGTGGTGATCGCGGCGGGCGGCAGTGCGCAGGTCGGCACGGCGATCAGCGATGCCGTGGTGGCCTTCGCGTTGCCGGATTGACCGTCCGGTCACCCTGAACCCAACCTGAATGATTCCGATGGCCGGTCTGCAATCGAAATCTGTCCGCAGATTTTCAGATTCCTGCTTGCCCTGATCCGGGGCCTCCCCTAGTGTTCGCGGTTCGATCACGCGAACAAGAATTTCACGCCGCTCGGGGAGGGCGTGTGCCCACAAATCAGAATCATGATCCGCTGCTGCGGAGCAGCATGTTTGCGCGTGCCGCGCGGTATGGGTTTGCGCTGCTGCTGCTCGCCTCGGCCGCCCTGGGTACTGAAGCGCAGGCGCAGACCGCGGACCTGCAGGTCTCCGAATACAGCGCGGATCCGAGTCCGGTAGGCCGTGGCGGCACGGCAACCTTCACGATCCGTGCGACCAACAATGGCGCGGCCAACGCGAATGGCGCGACGGTCACGATCGCGGTCTCCCCGGCATTCGAGGTCCTGAACAATCCGGGCACGGCCTTCCCGTCGAACTGCGCGTTGTCCGGCGCGGTGGGTTCGCAGCAGCTGCTGTGCACGCTGGCCGCGTTCGCGAATGGCGCGGACCTGACCTTCACCTATCAGGCCGTCGCGCGCGTGATCGGTTCACCTGCCACACGCAGCACGATCGCGCCGCCCGCCGGCGTCACCGGCACGAATCCGGCGAACGATTTCCTCGAGATCACTCCGAGCGTGCAGTCCGGCACGGATCTGTCCGTGGTGAAGAGCGCGGATCGCGCCAGCTATCCGGGCGGCGATACGGTCATCTATACGTTGCAGCCGCGGCTCGGCGGACCCGACACGACCAACGGCATCCGCGTCACCGACAACCTGCCGCCGCAGAGTGATCTCGACAGCATCACGGTCACGAACGTCGGCGGCGGCGCGCTGACCAACTGGAGCTGCTCGGTCAACACGGGCGTGCCGAACGTGGTTTGCAACTACACCGGCGCCGCGCCGGCGGCGCCCGGCTTTGGCGGCGCGGTGGTGGACCTGCCGCCGTTCCAGATCCGCGGCCGCGTCGCGCGCGGCATCACCGGCACGATCACCAATTCCGCGTTCACGACGATCACCTCGGGCACGGTGCTCGAGATCAACGCGGCGAACGACTCCTCCGGCAACATCGTCGTCAACGTGACGCCCGGCGCGGATCTGCGCGCCGAGAAGTCGATGGCGCCGAATCCGGTCGCCACCTCGACGCCGGTCACGCTGACGCTGACGATCCGAAATCTCGGGCCCGCAAGCGTCACGGCCGCGCGCATCGTCGATGTCGTGCCGGCGGGCTTCGTCATCGGCACGCTGCCCGCAGGCTGCGTCGCTGCGGGCCAGCAGATCACCTGCACCTCGGGCACGATTTCCGGCAGCGGCGGAGCCGCTCAGGCCTTCACGATTCCGCTGACCTCGCCGGCCGCGGGAACGTCGGGCACGAACACGGCGACGGTGTCGCCGCCGGCCGGCATCACCGATCCCGTGCCGGGCAACGATGCCGCCAACGTCGCCTACACCGTGCAGACGCCATTCGCCGATCTCGTCGCCGCGAAGAGCAAGACCGGCGGTCCCGTCGGACCGAGCTCGCCGCTGACCTCGACGATCCAGATCAGCAACAGCGGCTCGTCGCTCGCGGCCGCGGCATTCACGCCGGCCACGCCGCTCGTGATCACGGACCAGATCGGCGCGAACGAGCAGTTCACCGGTGTGGCCACGGCCGGCTGGACCTGCTCGCCGGCGGGTTCTCCGGGTTCGCCGGTACCGGGCCCCGCGACCATCACCTGCAGCTCGACGACGACCGGTTCGATCGCGATCGGTGGTTCGGTGTCCGTCGTGCTGAACACCCTGCCGCTGAACATCGGCGCGACGCCGCCGTTTCCGACGCTGACCAACACGGCCTGCGTCGGCAGCAGCGCTGGCTCGCTGCACACGCCCGCGGATCCGGCGAGCGGCGGCGAGGGCGCGGATTGCGCCAGTGCCGGAGTGCTGTCGACGACGCGCGCCGCGGATCTGTCGCTGGCCAAGGAAGTGAACACGGATGGCGGCGCTGCGTGGGGCGAGACGGTCACCGTCGGCACCGGCGACACGGACTACTTCGTCCGTCTCTCGCTCACGCATGTCAGCGGCGACGAGGTGCCGACGGCGGTCATCACGGACACGCTGCCGAACTTCCTCGACGACGCGGGCTTCACGTCGACGGTGACCTTCGTCTCCACCGATGGCGGCGCGTGCTCGCGCAGCGGCGCGACCGTCACCTGCACGTTCACGCCGCTCGCGGTGGGTGTCACGCGGCGCGTGATCATCCGCGTGCAGCGGCCGTTCGAGAGCGGCAGCTTCGTCAACACGGCGAGCGTCAGTTCGCCGGATGCCGTCGATTCCACGCCGGGCAACAACTCGGACACGGCGACGATCGATGCCGATCCGATTGCCGACGTCACGATCCCGGCGGGCGGAAAGTCCGTCAATCCGGACCCGGTCGTCGTCGGACAGGTCGCGACCTACACGATCAGCTATCGCAATCTCGGCCCGAACCCGGCCGCCAACGTGCTGGTCACGGATCTGGTCGACCTGACGCGCTTCGAAGTGATTGCGGGATCGATCTCGACGACCGCACCCGATCCTGCGCCGGGCGGCGCGCCGCAGTGTGCGCTGACCGGTCCGTTCATCTCCTGCGAAGCGGGCACGATGGCGCGTGGCCAGAATTTCCAGATGAGCTTCCAGGTGCGGCCGCTGTATCCGTTCGGCGCGGGCGGCACGACCTTCCCGATCAGCCACACGAACACGGCGACCATCCAGACCAGCACCACTGAGTCGAACGCCGGCAACAACAGCGACGACATCACCCATCAGGTGCTGGCGCCGGACTTCGATCTGCTCGTAACCAAGGTCGAGCCGGTCGGCGGCGATCCGCTCGCGTTCGAGGATCCGCTGGTCTATCGCGTGCGCATCACGAACGGCGGACCGTCGCGCGCCACCGAAGTGCGCATGACGGATACGCCGGCGCCGCCGGTCGGCTACACGATGACGCCGACCTCGGCGGTGCTGGTCGCGGCGTCGAGCAACGTGCCGGGCCGCACGCCGGTCTGCACGCTGAACGATCCGGCCGCGAACCAGGTGCGCTGCGTCGTCGACGCGAACGCGGCGGACAGCTATCTCGACACCGGCGAATTCGTGCTTTGGGAGCTGACCTTCGCCAGCACCGGCGTGGCGCCGGCAGGATCGCTGACGTATTCGGATTCCGCGCGCGTCGCGTCGCTGGAATCGCCGGAAGTCGGCGCACCGAACTTCGATCGCGACACGGTCAACAACGTCGAGGGCGAAACCACGACGGTGCTGCCGCGCACGGATCTCGAAGTGGTCAGCAAGACGACGGTCACCGCATCGCCGGTCAACATCAACCAGCCGATCACCTACTCGGTGGTGGTGCGCAACAATGGCCCGTCGCCGACGCCCGGCATGCGACTCGTCGATGCATTGCCGAGCGGCTTCGTGCGCACGGCGACTGCGGTCACGGCCGTCGCGGCTGGTGCCGCCACGGTGACCTCGCCGGTCAGCTGCGCGGGCACCTCGACGCTGACCTGCGATCTCGCCGGTCTGTTCCCGCCGGGCGCGGGCAACACGGTGACGCTGACGATCGAGGCGCGCGCCGCGTATCCGTATGCCGGCACGCTCGGCGCGGCGGTGACGAACACCGCGACCATCCAGCCGGGCGTCGATGCCGGCGGCAGTCCGATCTCGCGCGACAACAATCCCGCGAACAACCAGCAGACCTCGCCGGTCACGGTGCAGCGCTCGAGCCTCGCCGGCCGCGTCTATGCCGACGACAATCGCAACAACACGTTCGATGCGGGCGAGCAGCTCGCCGCCGTGCGCGTGACGCTGTCCGGCACGGACATTTACGGCAACGCGATTCCGGCCAACACGTTCGTGACGACGGACGGCAGCGGCAACTACCTCTTCGATCGGCTGCCGCCGGGTACGTACACGGTCATCGAGACGCAGCCCGCGGGCCGCGCCGACAGCACCGAGTTCGCCGGCAGCGTCGGCGCAGGCGCCACCGCCGCGAACACGGCGATCGCGAGCTCCGTCTGTCCGCCGGCCGCGAATTGCGGCGCGGGCGATGCGCAGAACACGATCGCGGCGATCTCGCTGCCCGCCAACACGCAGGCCACCGGCTACAACTTCCAGGAGATCACGGTCGCGCAGGTGTCGGGCTTCGTCTACGTCGATGCCAACAACGACGGCCAGCGCGGCGGCGGCGAGACCGGCATCAACGGCACGACCACGCCCGTGACGATCCGCATCACCGGCACGGACTTCGCCGGCAACGCCGTCAACATCACGCAGGTCACGAACGCGAGCGGCGGCTACAGCTTCACCGGGCTCGCGCCGAGTGATGCCAGCGGCTACACGATCACGGAAGTGAACGAGCCGACCGGCTTCTTCGATGGTCGCGACCAGAACGGCGCGGGTGCGGGCAACGTGATCGCCGCGAGTGCGGGTCGCGCGGTCGGCGAAACGATCGTCGTCGGCGTGGTCGCCGCCGGCGCGAACCTGACAGAGCGCAACTTCGGCGAGCTGCAGGGCGCGACGCTCAGCGGCTTCGTCTACGTCGATCCGAATGCCAACGCGATCCGCGAAGGCAGCGAAACGGCGGTCGTGCCCGGCGTCACGGTGACGCTGACCGGCACCAACGATCTCGGCCAGGCGATCAGTTGCCCGGTCGATACGGCTGCGAACGGCGCGTACAGCTTCCCGGTCGCGACGAGCACGGATCCGCTGTGCCGCACGCTGCGGCCCGGTTCGTACACGCTGACGGTGACACCGCCCGGCGGCCTCACGGTCACCGGCGCGTTCTCGGGCAGCCAGGGTGGCGCGGGCCAGCCGGCGAATACGGCGCTGCCCGGTGCGAGCAGCATCGGCAGCATCACGATCGGCTCCGGCAATACGGCGACGAACTACAACTTCGGCGTGCAGGGCCAGGGCCTCTCCGGCGCGGTCTATGTCGACAGCAACGGCAATGGCACGCGGGATGTCGGTGAGCCCGGCATCGCCGGCGTCTCGGTCACGCTGTCCGGCACGACGGCCGGTGCGCAGAACGTCTGCGTCGTGATCAGCCCGAGTCCGTGCACCGCGGTCACGGATGCGAATGGCAATTACGAATTCCTGAACCTGCCGGCCAGCAACGGCGCGGGCTACACGCTGACGGAGCAGGCGCAGACCACGGCGCCGCTGACCAACTACGGCGATGGCACGGAGTCCGTCGGCACCGTGGCCGGTACAGCGAGCGGCACGGCCGGCAACGACGTGATCTCGGGCGTCGTGCTCGGCGTCGGCCAGCTCGGTCTCGGCTACAACTTCGGTGAGCGTCCGGCCGGGCTCTCGGGTGCGACCTACATCGATCTCGACAACGACGGCGTACGAGATGCCGGCGAGCCGGGCATTGCCGGCGTGACGATCACGATTTCCGGTACGACCGCCGATGGCCGCAACGTCTGCACGATCCTGCCGAGCTGCAGCGTGACGACGGGCGCCGACGGCAGCTACAGCATCCCGAACCTGCCGGCGGGCACCTACACGCTGACGCAGACCCAGCCGGCGAACTACGCCGACGGCATCGATGCACCGGGCACGATCGGCGGCGGCGCGGTCGGCACGGCCGGTGGTGCCGGCACGAGCACGATCAGCAATATCGCCGTGCCGCCGGGCGGTACGGGCACGAACTACAACTTCGGCGAGCTGTCTGCCGGTCTCGCGGGTCGCGTCTGCGTCGACGTGGACAATGATGGCTGCGATGTCGGCGAGACCGGCATCGCCGGTGTCAGCGTGACGATCACTGGCGTCGCCGTCGATGGCACGCCGGTCACGCGCACGACGACAACCCAGGCCGATGGCAGCTATGCGTTCACGCAGCTGCCGACGCCGAATGCGCAGGGCTACACCGTCACCGAGACGCAGCCGGCGGGTTATGCCAGCACGGCGACGAACACCACGGCCGGCAGCGCCGGCGGCTCGATCGCGAACGACGCGATCAGCGCGATTCCGCTGCCCGGCGGCACCAGCGCGACGGGCTACAACTTCGGCGAGCTGCGCGCGGATCTGTCGCTGACCAAGACGGTGACGCCGACGCGTCTGAACATCGGCCAGAACGTCACGTTCACCATCACGCTGACCAACGGCGGCCCGACGCTCGCGACCGGCGTGACCGTGCGCGATCAGCTGCCGGCCGGATTCCTGTTCGTCAGTGCGAACGCGAGCCTCGGTACCTACAGCAGCGCGACGGGACTGTGGACGCTCGGCACCGTGGCGAACGCGCAGGTGGCGACGCTGACGATCACGGCGACCGCACAGCCAACCGGTCCGTACACGAACACGGCCGAGGTCTCGGCCTCGGGCGTGCCGGATCCGGATTCGACGCCGGGCAACAACATTCCGGCCGAAGACGATCAGGCTTCGGCCAGCGTCGTCGCACTCGCCGTGGTCACGGGCTCGGTCTATGAAGATCGCAATGGCAATGGCGTGCGCGATCCGCGCGAGCCGCCTTACGTGAACCAGCCGGTGACGATCACGGACAGCACCGGTGCCGTGCAGACGGTGCAGACCGACCAGAACGGTGACTATCGCGCCGACGTCGCACCGGGTCCCGCGACGCTCGACGTGCAGCCGCCGCCGGGCGTGCGCCTGACGACCGCCAACGATCCACAGACGATCAACGTCGCGGCCTCACCGACGCCGACGCCCTCGCCGCCGGTCGGCTACCAGGCGCTCGGTGGCGTCAGTGGTTCGGTGTGGTTCGACATCGGTTCCGCGAACCGCCAGCGCGATGGTGGCGATCAGCCGCTCGCCGGCTGGATCGTCGAGCTGATCGATCCCGCGCTGCCGCCGGGCAGCGCGCCGGTACGCACGACGACCACCGACAGCACCGGTAGCTATGTCTTCACGGACGTTCCCGCCGGCAACTACCTGATCCAGTTCCGCGATCCCGCCTCGCAGGTGGTCTATGGCACGCCGGTCAACGGCGAGCAGGGCAATGCGCAGCCGGGTTCGCAGCCGGCGCCCGGCAACGAGCGTGGCCAGCTGCAGGTGACGATCAGCGCGGGGCAGACGCTGCCGCAGCAGAGCCTGCCGGTGGATCCTTCGGGCGTCGTGTATGACGCTGTCAGTCGCGACCTGATCCCGGGCGCGATCGTCACGCTGCGGCCGGTCGGCGCCTGCGCCGGCTGGAATCCCGCGACGCATCTGGTCAACGCCAGCGCCGGTGGTTACACGATCAGCGGCACCGGCATCTCGATGACGACTGGCGCCAACGGCTTCTATCAGTTCCTGTTCACGGCCAGCGCGCCGGCGGCCTGCACGTTCGAACTCGTCGTCACGCCGCCCGGTGACTACCGCGCGCCATCCGCGCTGATTCCGTCGTCGGGCCGGTTCGACGTGCCGTCGGGCGTCGGCACGACCGCGATCCAGCCGCAGGCGTCGGCGCCGTCGGTCGGCCAGTCCACCACGTACTACCTGCAGTTCGTGATCGGCTCGGCGCGCAACAACGTCGTGCACAACCACATCCCGCTCGACACGCTGATCGGCTCGCAGCTCGCGATCGAGAAGCTGGTCGACCGCGATGAATCCGAGATCGGCGAGAGCGTCCGCTACACGCTGCGCATCCGCAACGTGCAGGGTCCGCGCCTGCCGCTGCTGCAGATCGAGGACCGCCTGCCGCTCGGCTTCCGCTACCTGCCGGGCAGCGCGCGGCTGCGCGGTCCGACCGGTGCGACCAGCGTGCTCGCGGATCCGGCCGGTGGCGTCGGCCCGCGGCTGACGTTCACGATCGCAGCCGGGCTCGCGCCGGGTGCTTCGATCGAGATCAATTACCGCGTTCAGCTCGGCATCGGCGCGCAGAACGGGGATGGCGTCAACCGCGCGACCGCGCGCTCCGGCGTGATCAGCTCGAACACGGCGCAGGCGAAGGTGCGCGTGATCGCCGGCGTGTTCACGTCCGAAGCCTGCGTGATCGGCAAGATCTGGCTCGACTGCAACGAGAACCAGATCCAGGATCCCGAGGAGGTCGGCGTGCCGGGCGTGCGCATGTACTTCGAGGACGGCACGTACCTGATCGCCGATTCCGAAGGCAAGTATTCGTACTGCGGCCTGAAGCCGATCACCCACGTGCTGAAGGTCGACCGCTCGACATTGCCGAAGGGTGCTCATCTCGGCACGACCGGCAGCCGCAACGTCGGCGACCCGAACTCGCTGTTCGTGGACCTGCGCAACGGTGAACTGCATCGCGCGGACTTCCGCATCGCCTCGTGCACTACGGACGTCCGCAACCAGGTGTTCGGCCGGCGTCCGGTCGGCGAGGTGGTGGCACCGGAGGTCGAGAAGGGCGATCCGGCGAAGCCGAACGTGACGCTCGATCCCGAGCGCGAGACGCGCTGCGCCGATCCGCGCTGGGCGACCGACGAGGCTTACCGGAAGTCCGTTGGCGAATGTCCGGCACCCCCCGAAAGACGCAGCGGCCCGGATCCGCGTGGCATGGAGGTGCCGCGATGAAGCGCGTCACGATCAATCGGTTCAGCGTGCATGCCGCGCTCTGCGTGGCGGGCTTCGCGGCACTGCCGGCGACAACGATGGCGGCGGAAGCCGCGGCTGCTGCGCAGTGCGATCTTCAGCCCGGCCGTTATGAAGGCGTCACGGTGCCGGCCGCAGTGTCCGGTCTGTGCAATCTGCCGGAGCGGCCGCTGCGGCGCGTGCGCGATGCGGACGACATACTGTCCCGCACGCGCGGCGAAGTGCTGCAGCTCGGCTTCGATCGCGATGGCGTGCCGGCGGATGGCCAGTCCGTCGTCGTCGTGCGCGTCAAGCTGCTGGACCGCAATGGTGCGCCGCTCGCGAACGCAGCGCGAGTCACCATCGAGGCCAGCGGCGGCCGCGTCGTCACCGAGGACAACACGTTCACGAAACGCACACAGCGCTTCCTCGCCGACCGCGACCGGCGCGAGCCGGGCGTGCAGGTGCCGAGTGCCGGCGGCGTCGTCGAGTTCACGCTGGTCGCGCCGCATGAACCGGGCGACGTCACCGTGCGGATCACGTCGGGTGATGTCGAAGCGCAGGGCACACTGTCCTTCGTGCCGGACCTGCGACCGTCGCTGGTCGTCGGCATCGTCGAGGGCCAGGTGAATCTGTCGCGACTGAACGCGGATTCGAACACGCCGACGATCCGGGACGATGGCCTCGAAGCGACGTTGTCCGAGCTGACCGAAGACGTCAGCGGCAATGAGCGCACGACGATGAATGGCCGTGCCGCGTTCTTCTACAAAGGCACACTCGCCGAGCGTACGCTGCTGACGGCCGCCTACGACTCGGACAAGGACCGCATCCGGCTGTTCCGCGACATTCAGCCGGACCAGTTCTACCCGATCTACGGCGACTCGAGTCTGAAGGGCTTCGAGGCGCAGTCGACGCGCCGCGGCTATCTGCGGCTCGACTTCGATCGCTCGAACCTGCTGTTCGGCGATTTCAATTCCGAGAGCGGCACGAACGAGCTGCGCAACCTGGGCCTGTACAGCCGCAGCCTCACCGGCCTGCGCGGCCACTACGAGCAGGGACGAGTCGAGGTCAATGCCTGGGGCGCGCGCGACAGCGTGCGCCAGGTCATCGACGAGCAGCCGGGCCGCGGTACGTCCGGCCCGTACCGCTTCTCGAGTGCGAACGGCCTCGCGAACAGCGAGAAGGTCGAGATCGTGATCCGTGATCGTGCGCAGCCGTCGATCATTCTGTCGCGCCAGCCGCTCGAGCGCTTCACGGATTACGAGTTCGAGCCGTTCTCCGGCAGCCTGCTGTTGCGCAAGCCTGTGCCGTCGCTGGATGCGAACCTGAATCCCGTCTCGATCCGCGTGACGTATGAAGTGGACGAGGGCGGTCCGGAGTTCGACGTCTTCGGCGTGAATGGCCGCGTGCGGCTCGGCGAGAAGCTGGAGATCGGTGGCTCGTTCGCGAGCGCGGATGATCCGGCCGAGCCCTATGCGCTCACCAGCCTGAACGCGGCGTGGAAGCTCGGCGCGAACACGGTCTGGATCGCCGAAGCCGCGCGCAGCGATCGCGATGCTTCGGTCACGCAACTGCAGGCCGAGGGCCATGCGTTCCGCACCGAGCTGCGCCATCTCGGCGAACGGCTCGATGCGCGCGCATTCTACGGTCGCAGCACCTTCGACTTCGACAACCCGGCGGCGACGCTGGACGGCGGTCGGCTCGAAGCGGGCGGCAAACTGACCTGGCGCTTCACCGCGGCCACGGACCTCAGCGCCGAAGCGCTGCAGTCCGAGGACGCGCGCGTCGGTGCGCAGCGGCAGGGCGCCTCGGTGACGCTGGGCCATCGCTTCAACGATGTATTCCGCCTCGAGGGCGGCGTGCGCTGGTTCGACGACGAAGTCTCCACGACCTCGGCCGCCGGCCCGGTGACGACCTACAGCTCGGTGTACAACCTGCTGCCCGCCGGCAGCATCGGCACCGGCTCGTTCGTGAACGGTGCGACGCCGAGCTCCGGCGAGAACACGACGGCGCGCCTGCGGCTGTCGGCCGACGTGACGAAGAAGTCGATGCTGTACGCCGAGGCCGAGCAGGGCATCGACGACAGCGATGCCTACGCCTATGCGGTGGGCGGCGACTACCAGATCCTCGACAAGGCGCGGCTCTATGCGCGGCATGAATTTGCGAAGAGCCTGTCCTCGCTGTACGGACTCAATGATGGCGAGGCACGTCGCGCGACTGTGTTCGGTGTCGACTCGGCCTACATGAACGACGGCACGGTGTTCAGCGAATACCGGCTGCGCAGCGCGATCCCGGGACGCGAGTCCGAGGCCGCGATGGGCCTGCGCAATCTGTGGCCGGTCAAGCCGGGCCTCGCGTTCTCGACGGCGTTCGAGCGCGTGCAGGTGCTCGACGGCGTGCGCGGCGACGCGACGGCGGTGTCCTTCGGCGTCGAGAACACGCGCCGCGAGAACACGAAGGGCAGCGCGCGGTTCGAGTGGCGCACGGACGACGCGGCGGATTCATGGCTCTCGACGCTCGCGTACACGCGCAAGCTGTCGCGCGACTGGAGCCTGCTCGGCCGCAACCTGTTCAGCCACATCGAGAACGACGACGTCCAGCTCGGCACGCGGCTGCAGAACCGCGCGATCGTCGGCCTGGCGTATCGGCAGACGGACCGCAACCAGTGGGACGCGCTGATGCGCTACGAGATGAAGCTCGAGCGTGACGACGGTCTCTCGGATCCGTTCGAGCGCGACGTGCACATCGTCTCGGCGCATGCGAACTGGCACCCGAACCGTCCGTTGACGGTCGCGGGCCAGCTCGCAGCCAAGTGGGTCGATGAGGACTTCGGCAGCGGCACGACGCAGTTCGGCGCGACGTTCGCAGCGCAGCTCGCCAGCGTCCGTGTGCTGTACGACATCACCGAGCGCTGGGACTTCGGCGTGCAGGCCAGCGGCCTGTTCAGCTCGAGTGGCCGGCAGTACGGCCTCGGGCTCGAGACCGGCTACGCGATCGTCGACAACCTCTGGGCGTCGGTGGGGTTCAACTTCATCGGCTTCAGTGACGACGATCTGGTCGAGAGCGATTACACCCGGCGCGGCCTGTACCTGCGGCTGCGCTTCAAGTTCGACGAGACCCTGTTCCGCGGCCGCGACCGGCAGTGGAACAACTCGCTGTCCGCGACGACGGCGGATGGCCAGCAGAAGTGAAAGGCGGATCCAGCATGACACTGCGACATCTTCAGATCGGTACCGTGACCCTGCTCGCGGCACTCTCCGCTGGCTGTGCCAGCACCACCTACGTGCCGGCGAAGACCGACGTACCGGCAGTGTTGCCGAGTACGCCCGAGCAGACGCGCATCACCGATGGCGCGATCCGCGCGGATTTCGACTGGATCGAGGGCCTGCAGGGCCGCATCAAGGCGCTGAACGACGGCGGCATTCCGGTGGAGGACTATCAGCTGGCGCGTGCGCAGTGCTGGTTGTCCTTCGGTCTCGAGGAGTACCACGAGAACGATCGCACCGGCGTGATCGAGGCGGCGCTGACGGAGTCGCAACGCGTCGTCGCGGCGCTCGAAGCCAAGTCCACGCCGCCGGCCACCAACAGCCCGATCGCGACCTCCGTGACGCTGCGGCCGGACCTGTGGGCGAAGCTCGCGGGCCTGAAGGCAGCGCCGGGGCTGGCCTGCGCCACCGCGCAGACCGCCTGCCTCGAGGTCGTGCTGAACCACGCTGGCCACGAATACAACGAGACCGGCTGGCGCCACGCGCGCGGCACGATCGCCGAGGCCGAGCGGCTCGCTGCGGAGGGCGAAGCGCGCGCAGCGGCCTGTCGCGTCGATACCGATGGCGATGGCGTCTACGACGATGTCGACCGCTGCCCCGGCACGCCGCGTGGCACGCCGGTGGACGCGACCGGTTGCCCGCTGCCGCCGCCGGATGGCGACGACGACCGCGACGGTGTGCCGAATTCGAAAGACCGCTGCCCGAACACGCCGCCGCCGGCGCGCGTCGATGCCGAGGGCTGCGAGTTCAAGGACGAGCTGCGCCTGCCGGGTGTCGTGTTCGCGACGGACTCGGCGCAATTGCTGCCGGAGTCGTTCGCTGTGCTCGACGGCGCGGTGGCGACGCTCGCGCGCTATCCGCAACTGCGCATCGAAGTCGCGGGACATACGGACAGCCGCGGCGCCGACGCCTACAACCGTGCCCTGTCACAGCGGCGCGCCGAGGCCGTGCGGGCCTACCTCAGCGAGAAGGGCGCGACCAATGCGCTGGCCGCGCGTGGCTATGGCGAGGGCCAGCCGATTGCGGATAACCGGACGGAATCCGGTCGTCAGCAGAACCGGCGCGTGGTGCTACGCATCCTGAACTGAGAGTCGGCTCAGCTGGGCTCCAGCTCGGGCCGTCGCCGCCGCAGCCGGGGGCGCCAGACGGCGAGCAGGATGTTGACCGTCGACAGCGCGATCATCGTCCACAGGCCGTACCACTCGGTGCGCAGCAGTGGTTCCAGCGCGGTCGCGTCGCTGACGCCGCTCTGCACTGCCGCTGCCGTCATCTCGGCGAGCTTGCGCGAGGTCCCCTGGATGGTCAGAAGCGTGCCCTCGAACATGCTGATGCCGAGGAAGGCCTTGATCCAGGCCCAGCCGGCGTCCTTGTAGGCGTTGTTCGCGGCGATCGACAGCAGTCCCGTCGTCAGCACGAGCAGCAATGACGGCACGACCAGCCATTTCGTGATGGCGAGGATGCCGGCGCGGATCGCGGCGTACTGCACCAGCGAATCCTGCGGTGCCGTGGCGATCAGCACCACGCACGCGGCCATCGAGCCCATCACGCCGATCGCGCCGATCTCATGCAGCGCCTTGAGGAGTCTGCCCATCATGCGGGTGATTGAATCACAAGCTGGGCGGCAACTGAAAAGCGGCGCAATATTGCGCAGACCCGATCGCGGACCCGCTCGCTGACCTGACCGGAGACACCCTCATGTTCCAGAAAATGCTCGCCACGCTGCTGCTGGCTGCCGTTGCGCACGCCGTCGCGCCTTCGGCCGTGGCCGCACCCGCCGTGCAGTACCAGACCATCCTCGGCGCCGGCGACGTCCCGTTGAATGTCGTCACGGCCGGGGATCCTGCCAAGCCCGCGATCCTTCTGGTCCATGGCATCGGCCAGAGTCATCTCAGTTTCGAAAACCAGCTGCAGGCGCCGCTGACCGACGAGTTCTACGTGGTCACTTTCGACCTGCGCGGCCACGGCAACTCGGGCAAGCCCTGGGGCCCTAACGACTACCGCGATTCCGCGAACTGGGCCGGCGACGTCGCGAAGATCATCGAGGCGCTGAAGCTCGACCGGCCCGTGCTGCTCGGCTGGTCGTACGGCACGCTGGTCGTCGCCGACTACGTCCGTGTCTACGGCACGGCCGGCATCCGCGGCATCGAGCTGGTTGGGGCCTATGGTGGCTTCACGCCGCCGCCGCCGCCTGCACCGCCCGCCATCGCTGAGATGATGGGACGGACGCGTGCGCTGCAGATGAGCAGCAGTCCTGCCGACAACGCGGCCGCCGCCCGTGGCGGCGCGCGCATGCTGACCGCGAAGGACATGGGCGCGGAATGGTACGACCGCGCCACGGCGGTCAGCATGATGCTGCCGATGTATGCGCGAAAGCAGATGTTCGACCGCAAGCTCGCGAACGCCGATCTGATCCCGACGATCGGCGTGCCGGTACTGCTGAACGTCGGCGCGAAGGACCTGAGCACGCCGGAAGCGACGGCCCGCGAGCTCGCTGCGCAGCTGAAGTCCGCGACGGTCAGCGTCTATGCCGACGCCGGTCACTCACCGTTCGCTGAAGACCCGGTGCGCTTCAATCGCGAACTCGCCGAGTTCGCGCGCGCTGCGTTCGCGCCGCCGGCGGCAAAGCCGGGCAAGCAGAAGCCGGCAAAATCCACGAAGCCGCAGCCTGCCGCAGTCCTCTGAGGGCGCGAGGGTCCGGATGACGAACGGCGACGCGCGTTCGGTGCTGCGGGGTCAGCGCCGCGCGCGGTAGGTCAGCTCGTCCGGGAACTGCCAGTGCAGCCGCACCGCTGCGAGGCGGATGCCGGCCGCGCAGACCATGCCGAGGTTCATCGCGAGGTTCTCACTCGCTTCCGTGTACCGATCCAGCACGAGGTACAGCGCGCCGCCCAGCAGCAGCGGCGTGATGTACAGCTCGCGGCGCAGCAGGATCGTCGGATGGCCGGTCAGCAGATCGCGGATCAGTCCACCGCCCACACCTGTGATGGCGCCCATCGTCAGTGCGACGACGGGACTGAAGCCGAGCGCCTGCGTCTTCGCCGTGGCGATGACGGCGAACAGCGCCGTCGCGATGCCGTCGAGATACAGCAGCACCTGTTCGGTCGCGCGGAAGCGCCGCTCGAAAAAGAACGTCAGCGCGGCCGCCACCGCGGCAACGATGGTGTAGGTCGGATCCGCGAGCCAGAACACCGGCACGTCCAGCATCACGTCGCGCAGCGTGCCGCCGCCGATGGCTGTCACCATGCCGATGATCACGAGTCCGAGCACGTCCATGTTCTGGCGCGCCGCGGCGAGCACCCCCGTGATTGAGAACACTGCCGTGGCCAGCAGGAACAGCGGCTGGCTGAAGGATTCCGGGAACATGCGTCAGTCTGGCAGCGGAATGAATTCGAGCTCGTCGCCGGGCACTTTCGGAAATCGCGCGAGATTCTGATCCGCCCAGTCACGCTTGCCCGCGTCGAGTCGCTCGCGGCTCGAGGCGACGAAGTTCCAGTAGAGGTGGCGTGGCGCCGCGAAGGCCTGGCCGCCGAGCAGCATGACGCGGCTGTCCTCGAGTGCGGTCACCTGCACCGTGACGCCCGGCTCGAGCACGGCCATCTGCAGTGCACGCGCGCCATCGTCGCCGATTCGCACACTGCCGCTCGCCACGTACAACGCGCGTTCCTCGTGTTCGGCCTGCAGTTCGAAGCGACTGCCGGCGGGCAGCGCGGCATCGACGTACAGCGTCGGCCAGAGCGTGGCGACCGGTGAGCGTCGGCCGAAGGCCTCGCCCGCGACGATCCGCAGCCGCGCGCCCGTCGGTGTTTCGATCAGCGGCAGCGTCGCGGCCGGGTGATGACTGAACGCCGGCGCCACGTCTTCCATGCCATCCGGCAGCGCGATCCAGGACTGCAGGCCGTGCAGATGCATGCCTTCGCGCAGTGCCCGTGGCGTGGATCGCTCGGAGTGCACGATGCCGTGGCCCGCAGTCATCCAGTTCACATCACCGGCATGGACTTCCTGCAGGCTGCCGAGACTGTCCCGATGCAGCATCTCGCCGCTGAACAGGTAGGTGACGGTCGCGAGGCCGATATGCGGGTGTGGCCGCACGTTGATGTGCGGACCGGGTGGCAGATCCACCGGTCCCATGTGATCGAGGAACACGAAGGGACCGACCATGCGCTGCTCCACCGCGGGCAGCACGCGCCGGACGCTGAAGCCGCCGAGGTCACGGACCCGGCCTTCGAACAGATGTCTGATCATGGGCAACTCCTGCGGCGCAGCCGACCTCAGGTCCTGGGTGGCGGCAGATCCGCGCCCCACATTCTGCGCCACAGCCACGTCAGCGAGGCACCGGGGTCGTCGCCGCGCCAGCCGACGTTCACGGGCGGAATGGCGCGCCAGCCGCTGCCGCGCTCTGCGACGGTGAACTCGAAGGTGTAGAACGGCTCCTGGCCCATGCGCAGGTCTGCGATCGTGGCGACGCCGTCGCGCTCGCGCATGCGGTAGTAGCCGTGGCTGAACCAGCTCATGCGGGCGACGTTCCAGTCCCCCGCCAGCGCGGCGTGCAGGTCCGTGTCGCGCTCGAAGCGGTCGAAGCGGATCGCGCGGCGCCCGTCGAACAGCGAATAGAAGCCTTCGTGATAGCTGCGGCCGTCCGGGTTCATCGACAGCACGCGCCACAGCAGCGTGTTGAACGGCGTCGGCGTGACGACGAGCTGCGCGCTCGCAATGCCCTGGGCCGCGAGTTCGCGTGTCGCGACCTGCTGCACGATCTGCTGGGCGAGCACGCTCCAGCCGAGATACACGGTGGATACGATCACGCCGAGCCGGTTCCAGCGCAGCCGATCGGGCTTGCGACTGATGCCGGTCGCGATCAGCCCGAGCAGCAGCGGCAGCGTGTACAGCGGATCGACGATGAAGATGCTGCCGATGAAATACGGATGGTCCGTGAACGGCTGCAGCAGCTGCGTGCCGTAGATCGTCATGTTGTCGAGCAGCGGATGCGTGAACAGCGCGAGCCACAGCGCCAGCCACCATCGCTTGAAGTTCTGCATCTCGCCGTGCAGTTTCGCGACGCCGACGGCCAGCGCTGGCGCGAGAATCGTCAGGTACAGCAGCGAATGGCTCTCGGCACGATGGAAGGTCATGTTGCGGATCGGATCGCCGTGATCGATCAGCGCATCGAGATCCGGAATCGTGCCCGCGATGCCGCCCCAAAGGGCGGCCTTCCACACCGAGGTGCGCCGGCCCATGACGGCCACGCCGAGACCGGCACCGAGCACGTATTGCGACAGTGAATCCATCAGCTCAGGACCCGAGCAGCCCGGCCGGCAGCGCGGGCGCGAGTTCCGGCGCCGCGGCGCGCGTCAGCGCCCAGGCGAGGCAGAGGTTCGAGGACAGCACCGGCAGCGGGCACTCGCGCTGGAACGTGCGCAGCGCGCGCACGGTCGGCATGCCGGTGCCGCTCGCGACCACGCAGTCGGCGCCGCGCAGGTCGATGCTGCGCAGTGCGGCGAGCGCATCGTCGCTGGTCATTTCGTAGATGCGGTGCGTATCGCGGATCTCCGTATCGACGCGCAGCTTCGCGGTGATCTCGACGCCCGCCGATTCCCAGTAGCGATACCCGCCCTCGGCGAGGTCCACCGGATAGGGTGATACGAGCGCGATCCTGCGTGCGCCCAGCGTCGCGAGCGTGAGGCGGATCGCCTGCGCCGCCGTGATCACCGGCAACGCGCATTCGCGGGCGGCGGCGGCGGTCAGTTCATCTTCGAGCGCGGTACCGGCGCGATACGAGGAGCCCGTGCAACCGAAACCGAAGGCCGCAAGCCGCAGCGAGCCGAAGCTGCGGATGGCCTGCGGCATGTGGCGCACGTAGTGATCGATGCGTTCCTCGACGCGCGGCGAGGAATGCGTCAGGCGGGTGGCGTATACGCCGATGTCCGCCGGCAACAGCGCGCGCATCTCGGGCTCGACGGTCGGGTTGGCCTGCGGCGTGGCGATGCCGACGCGGGCGCGCGGACCGTAGTCGGCGCGCGGAGATTCTGCGCTGGGCGCGGCTGCGCTCGAAATCGGGGCTGTCACGGTTCCCTCCACGACGAGCCCGCATGGTACGCGCGTCAGGGGGCGTTGTTCGACCTCGGCTGCAGGAACACGCCGACGTAACCCTTTGGATGCATGCCGAAGACGAGTTTGGATTCGCGGTTCTCGCGCAGGCGGACGAACGACATGCCGTTGCGGCCGATCCGGTCGAGACGCTCCTGCCAGGCCGGGCGCTCGTTGAACGAGAGGCCGTCATCGCGCAGCGCGTCGCTGTCCTGGCAGCATGCGGCACCGCTCGCCACCGTCAGGGCGAGGGCGGCAGCCCACTGGAAGGATCGGCGGATCGACATCGTTCTGACCTCGCAGCAGCCCGCACGGCTGACGTGGCGCGATCTTGAGCGAGTGGGGCGGCCATTGCCTGCCGCGGGCCAGGAACTGCCGGCGGGTTCTCGCCGTGCCAGCTTATTGTCACCGCAAGATGTTCAATGGCCGCGGGCGCGGCGCAGTCAGTCGGTGCCGCGCGTCTCGCGCAGGAACAGTCCGCCGATCACGACCGACATCAGCGCGACGATGATCGGATACCACAGGCCGTTGTAGATGTTGCCGGTGGCCGCCACGATCGCGAACGAGGTCACGGGCAGGAAGCCGCCGAACCAGCCGTTGCCGATGTGATACGGCAGCGACATCGCGGTGTAGCGGATGCGGGTCGGGAACAGCTCGACCAGCCAGGCGGCGATCGGTCCGTAGACCATCGTCACGAGCACGACCAGCCAGGCGCACAGCAGCACCAGCATCGGATAGTTCACGGCCGACAGGTCGGCCTTCGGCGGATAGCCGGCGCTATCGAGCGCGGCGCGCAGTCGGGTGCTGAATTCCTTCTGCGCGGCCTTGAAATCGTCCTTCGCGAGCGCGCTGCCTGCGAACGACACGATGCGCGTCGCGTCCGCGCCATCGCCGAGTCGCACTTCGGCCATCGTGCCCGCGGGCGCCGGCTCGTTCGAATACGGCACACCCGCCCTGGCGAGCGCGCTCTTGGCGACGTCGCAGGAGCTCGTGAAGGTCTTGCGCCCGACGGGATCGAACTGCACCGAGCAGTCCGCCGGATCCGCGAACACCGTGACCGGAGCGCTCGCGACGGCGGCTTCGAGCGCCGGATTCGCGTAGTGGGTGATCGCCTTGAACACCGGGAAATACGTGATCGCGGCGAGCAGGCAGCCGCCGAGCACGACGGGCTTGCGGCCGATGCGATCCGACAGCGAGCCGAACACGATGAAGAACGGCGTGCCGAGTACCAGGGCGGCGGCGATCACGAGGTTCGCGGCCTGCGCCTCGACCTGCAGGATCTTTTCGATGAAGAACAGCGCGTAGAACTGGCCGCCGTACCAGACCACGGCCTGGCCGGCCGTGGCGCCGAACAGCGCCAGCAGCACGATGCGCAGGTTGCGCCAGTTGCCGAAGGCTTCCGTCAGCGGCGCCTTGGAGAGGTTGCCGGACTGCTTGATGTCGAGGAAGGCGGGCGACTCCTCGAGCTGCAGCCGGATGTAGACCGAGATCGCGAGCAGCACGATCGACAGCAGGAACGGGATGCGCCAGCCCCAGACCTCGAACTGATCGCCGAGCGCGACGCGGCAGCCGAGGATCACCAGCAGCGACAGGAACAGGCCCATCGTCGCGGTGGTCTGGATCCAGCTGGTGTAGAAGCCGCGCCGACCCGGCGGCGCGTGCTCTGCCACGTACGTGGCGGCACCGCCGTACTCGCCGCCGAGCGCGAGTCCCTGGGCGAGGCGCAGCAGGATCAGCGCGACTGGCGCGGCGACGCCGATGGATTCATAGCTCGGCAGCAGACCGACCAGCGCCGTCGACAGGCCCATGATCAGGATCGTGATCAGGAAGGTGTGCTTGCGGCCGACGAGATCGCCGAGCCGACCGAACACCAGCGCGCCGAAAGGCCGGACGAAGAAGCCGGCCGCGAAAGCCAGCAGCGCGAAGATGAAGCCCGTGGTCTCGTTGACGCCGGAGAAGAACTGCTTCGTGATGATCGCCGACAGCGCGCCGTACAGATAGAAGTCGTACCACTCGAACACGGTGCCGAGCGAGGAGGCGAACACGACTTTGCGGTGGGCGGGGTCCATGGCGGCCATGCGCCATCCTACCCGGCAGAGAGCCTTACTCGCAGAGGCTTTCCATGTAGCCCTGCGCGACCGGCGAGAGGCGCTTCATCGCCATCGCGCGGGCCTGCGGCACGTCCACCAGGTGTTCCAGCGGGCCCGAGACCAGCAGACGGCGCACGGCGGGGTCCTTGCGGGACAGCGCGGCCATCTTGTTCAGGACCGTGAAACCGCGGTTGATCTTGGCGCGAGGCGCACGCCGGTGCTCGATCGAGCGGGCCAGATACTGGCCGAAACGCGAGTAGAGGAAGTAGTCGTCATCGCCAACCTGGAACCGCGCTTCCGCAAAAAAATCCGGGAAGTTCTTCTCGAGGTACAGGTTGACCTTGGAGAGGCGCGGCGGGACAGACAGGACTGACTTCTTCATCTCGGTTGAATCACCTCCAGACTTGACGCGCGCGAAACTTAAGGCACAGCGACCCGCTGCGCAATACCTTGGGCGAAAATTTTTTCGGCGTTGAGAAGCGCCGCACGCAGCACTGTCAGTCGACGGCGTCGGCGCGCTCGCTGTCATCGCCGCTGGAATCCGCGTCGGCCGCCGCGTCGAGGCGCGCCTTGCTCGCTGCGACGGTGGCATCCACCTGCGCGCCGACCTGCCGCGCGACGTCGCTCGGCTGCGTGTCGGCCTCGAGTTCGATGCCGGCGGTGGCGGCCGCGTCGCGGGTCGAATCGCCGACGGCGCCGAACTGCTTCATCGAGAGCCAGGCGACCAGCGCCAGGGCGATCAGTACACCGATGATCCGCATGTGAGGTTCTCCGAGTGTCACGTAGACACCGGCCGAGCTTGCGACCCTCGGCCCGCGCCAGCAAGCTGTCCGCAGCGGTTTCGTGTCGCAGGTCGCAATGACGCAGGAGTCCAGCATTTCGAATCTCGGCAGCTTCGCGCCCGGCAGTCGCGCGCTGGTGTTCGGCGCCACCGGCGCGCTCGGCGCGGCCTTCGTCGCGGCGCTGGCACAGGATCCGCGCATCGCCCGCGTGTACGCCGCGGCGCGGCGCCCGCCCGTCGGCACGGATGCGGCGCAGTCCTCAGCCGGGCACGCGAAGCTCCGCTGGCTGCCGTTCGATCTCGAGGATGAGCCGAGCATCGCGGCGGCGGTCGCGGCCGCCGCGGCTGAGGGCCCCCTCGATCTCGTCATCGTCGCCACCGGGGTACTGCATGACGGCGCCCGACTGCAGCCCGAGAAGACCTGGCGCAGCCTGACGCCGGCTGCGCTGCAGGAAGCCTTCGCGATCAACGCCATCGGCCCGTCGCTGATCGCCAAACACGCGCTCGGCCAGCTTGCGCGCGATCGCAAGAGCGTGTTCGCGGCGTTGTCGGCGCGCGTCGGCTCGATCGAGGACAACCGGCTCGGTGGCTGGCACGCCTACCGCGCCTCGAAGGCGGCGCTGCACATGCTGTTGCGCGGCCTCGCGATCGAGCTGCGCGTGCGCAACCCGGGCGCGCTCTGCGTCGCGCTGCATCCGGGCACGGTGGACAGCGGGCTGTCGCGGCCGTTCCAGGCCGGCGTGGCGCCGGAGAAGCTGTTCACCGCGGAATACTCTGCCGGAAAGCTGCTGGGCGTGCTCGACGCGCTCGGGCCCGCCGACAGCGGCCGCGCCTGGGCCTGGGACGGAACCGCACTGCCCTTCTAACGCAGGCGCGTGATCCCCGGCACCCGCTCGAAGCCGACGTCGAAGCTCAGCGCGGTCTCGATGCGGTTCAGCTGCATCACGGCCACATGCAGCGCGGTGCGCACGGACAGCGTCGGGTACTGCAGCACCAGTTGCTTGGCCTGCTCCAGCGTCTCGCGCCCGATCGGCAGCACGTCATCGACGACGCCGAGCATCGCATCGAAGGCGGGCTGGATCGTCGCGCGGCGGTCCAGCGCGGTGTAGCGATGCAGGATCTCGTTCATCGCTTCGGCGTCGGTGACGAGCCGGGTGCGTTCGACGACAAGGCGTTCCAGGCGCCGCTGCGCGTCGACCTTGTTCGGGTGCGCTGCGCCGACCAGATACATCGCGACATTCGCATCGACGAACACCATTTCTAGTAGTCCCCCGAGCCGGCGTCCGGGCCGACCCCGGTCAGGTAGCTGCGTTCGATGTCGGCGGTCAGCCGCTCGACCGGGCCGGTGGGACCGGCATGCCGGACCGCGGCGCGGATCGCGTCGAGCTTGCGGTCGACATCGCCGCTGGACTCGCGCCGGTGGGCGGCATTCAGTGCCTGGCGCACCCATTCCGCGACCGATACCCCCCGGGCGGCCGCCGCCTGCTGCAGGGCGGTGTACTCGGGTTCTTCCAGCAGGACCTGCAGTCTCTTAGTCATGCATGCAGTTTGAATGACTCATATGCATGAGTAAAGATCACCGGAATGTCTTGGACCGGCGTCACGCGGCCGCTAGTATCCAAAAGAAAACGCGCCAGAACAGAAGAGTCGCAGGAGTTCGCCCTTGAACACGTATGACCCGGACCGCTCGACTGACGGTTCCACCGACGCGCCCCGCCTGACCGGCCCGGGCAAGCAGGGTCTCTATGACCCGCAGTTCGAACACGACGCCTGCGGCGTCGGCTTCGTCGTGGACATCAAGGGGCGCAAGTCCAACGCGATCCTGAAGCAGGCCATCCAGGTCCTGAAGAATCTTGACCATCGCGGTGCCTGCGGCTGCGAGATCAACACCGGCGACGGCGCCGGCGTGCTGATGCAGATGCCGCATGCCTTCCTGAAGGATGCCGCCAAAAAGGCGCACATCGACCTGCCCGAGGCGGGCCAGTACGCCTGCGGCCTGATCTTCATGCCGCGCAACCCGACGCAGCGTCGCAAGATCGAAGAAGTGTTCGCGCGCGTCGTGCAGTCCGAGGGCCAGGTGTATCTCGGCGCGCGCACGGTGCCGACCAACAACAGCATGCTCGGCGAGACCGCGAAGGGCAGCGAGCCGTTCATCCGCCAGGTGTTCATCGGCCGCGGCGAGGAGACGACCGACGAAGCGGCCTTCGAGCGCAAGCTCTATGTGATCCGCAAGCGTGCCTACAGCGAGATCCGCGTCTCGACCGTCGGTGGTGCCGAGTACTGGTACGTCGTGAGCCTGTCGCACAAGACCCTGGTCTACAAGGGCATGCTGACGACGATGCAGCTCGACGAGTACTTCCCCGACCTGCAGAACCCGCTGATGGAGACCGCGATCGCCCTCGTGCATTCGCGCTTCAGCACCAACACCTTCCCGAGCTGGGACCGCGCGCATCCGTATCGCTATATCGCGCACAACGGCGAGATCAACACGCTGCGCGGCAACATCAACTGGATGAAGGCGCGCGAGGCGCTGCTCGAGTCGGAGATCTTCGGCGAGGACGTGCAGAAGCTGACACCGATCGTCAACGTCAACGGCAGCGACTCGTCGATGTTCGACAACGTGCTCGAGCTGATGGTGCTCGGCGGCCGCTCGCTGCCGCATGCCGTGATGATGATGATCCCGGAGCCGTGGTCCAAGCACGAGACGATGGATCCGGCGCGCCGCGCGTTCTACCAGTTCCACTCCAGCATCATGGAGCCCTGGGATGGCCCGGCCGCGATCGCGTTCACGGACGGCAAGCAGATCGGCGCGGTGCTCGACCGCAACGGCCTGCGCCCGGGTCGCTTCTATGTGACCAAGGACGACCTGGTCGTGCTGTCTTCCGAGGCCGGCGTGCTCGACATCCCGGCCGAACGCATCCTGCGCAAGGGCCGGCTGCAGCCAGGCCGCATGTTCCTGGTGGACACCACGCAGGGCCGCATCATCGAGGACGAGGAGATCAAGCGGCAGGTGGTCAGCGAGCGCCGGTACGGCGAGTGGCTGAAGGAACACCTCGTCAACCTGAAGGATCTGCCGGCCGCGCCCGAGGTGCCTACGCCGGAGCCCGACACGCTGCTGCAGCGACAGATCGCATTCGGCTACACCTTCGAAGACCAGCGCATCCTGATGGCGCCGATGGCGCGCGATGGCAACGAAGCCGTCGGCTCGATGGGCAACGACACGCCGCTCGCGGCGCTGTCGGAGAAGTCGCGGCTGCTGTTCGATTACTTCAAGCAGCTGTTCGCGCAGGTCACGAATCCACCGATCGACTGCATCCGCGAAGAGATCGTCACGTCGTCGGACGTCTGGCTCGGTTCGGAAGGCAACCTGCTCGCGCCGAGTCCGACCGACTGCCGCCGCATCGAGCTGAAGGGCCCGGTGCTGACCAACGAGGAATTCGCGAAGATCCGCCGGCTGTCGCTGCCGGGGATCAAGGTCGGCGTGCTGCCGATCCTGTTCAGGGCCGCCCGCGGCGAAGACGGTCTCGTCAAGGCGATGGAAGATCTCGGCACGACCGCGCGGCGCATGATCGAGGAGGACGAGGTCAATGTCCTGATCCTCAGCGATCGCGGCGTCAACGCCGAGTTCGCTGCGATTCCGTCGCTGCTGGCCGTGTCCGGCCTGCACCATTATCTGATCCGCGAAGGCCTGCGCATGCGCGTCAGCCTCGCGATCGAGACCGGCGAGGCGCGCGAGGTGCATCACTTCGCGTTGCTGATCGGCTACGGCTGCAGCGTGATCAATCCGTATCTCGCGTTCGAGACGCTGGACGGCATGATCCGCGAGGAACTGCTGCCGAACGTCGATCACAAGATCGCCTGCATCAACTTCGCCAAGGCCGCGACCAAGGGCGTGGTCAAGGTGATGTCGAAGATGGGCATCTCCGCCGTGCAGAGCTATCACGGCGCGCAGGTGTTCGAAGCCGTGGGCCTGCGCCAGGACGTCATCGACGAGTACTTCACCGGCACGTCCTCACGCGTCGGCGGCGTCGGCCTCGACGTGCTGACCGAGGAAGTGCTGATGCGGCATCGCGCGGCCTTCCCGGATCGCCCGGTGCAGGGCGGCGTGCTGCCGACGGGCGGCCAGTACCAGTGGCGCTCGGATGGCGAGTTTCATCTTTTCAACCCCGAGTCGATCCACCGGCTGCAGAAGTCCGTGCGCACCGGCAGCTATGCGACGTACAAGTCCTATGCCGAGCTGATCGACGATCGCGCGAAGAACCTCTCGACGCTGCGCGGCCTGCTCGATTTCAAGAAGGGCGCGTCGATCCCGATCGACGAAGTCGAATCGGTCGAGAGCATCATGAAGCGCTTCAAGACCGGCGCGATGAGCTACGGCTCGATCTCGAAGGAAGCGCACGAGACGCTGGCCATCGCGATGAACCGCGTCGGCGGCAAGAGCAACACCGGCGAGGGTGGCGAGGATCCCGAGCGCTACAAGCCGATGCCGAATGGCGATTCGAAGAACTCCGCGATCAAGCAGGTGGCCTCGGGTCGCTTCGGCGTGACCAGCGAGTACCTCGTCAACGCGAGGGAAATCCAGATCAAGATGGCGCAGGGCGCGAAGCCCGGCGAGGGCGGACAGCTGCCCGGCACGAAGGTGTACCCGTGGATCGCGAAGACGCGGCACACGACGGCGGGCGTCGGCCTGATCTCGCCGCCGCCGCATCACGACATCTACTCGATCGAGGATCTGGCCGAGTTGATCCACGATCTCAAGAACGGCAACCGCGAAGCGCGCATCAGCGTGAAGCTGGTGGCCGAGGTCGGCGTCGGCACGATTGCCGCGGGCGTCGCCAAGGCGCACGCGGACGTCGTGCTGATCAGCGGCTACGACGGTGGCACCGGCGCTTCGCCGCTGACCTCGATCACCCATGCCGGCCTGCCCTGGGAGCTCGGCCTCGCCGAGGCGCACCAGACGCTGGTGCTGAACAACCTGCGCAGCCGCATCGTCGTCGAGACGGATGGCCAGCTGAAGACGGGTCGCGACGTGGCCATCGCGGCGCTGCTCGGCGCCGAGGAGTTCGGCTTTGCCACCGCGCCGCTGGTCACGGTCGGCTGCATCATGATGCGCGTGTGCCACCTGAACACCTGCCCGGCCGGCGTGGCCACGCAGGATCCGCGGCTGCGCGAGAAGTTCGCCGGCAAGCCGGAGCATGTCGTCAACTTCATGCGCTTCGTCGCGCAGCACCTGCGCGAGATCATGGCGCAGCTCGGCTTCCGCAAGGTCGAGGAGATGGTCGGGCGCGTCGACCGGCTCGAGCCGAAGGCGGCGATCGATCACTGGAAGGCGCGCGGCTTCGACTTCACCAACATCCTGTACTCGCCGGACATGGGCGCGGAGGTCGGCCGCTTCCAGACGCAGTTCCAGGATCACGGGCTCGACAAGTCGCTCGACGTCACGACCCTGCTGGATCTGTGCCGGCCGGCGATCGAGAACGGTACGAAGGTCGAGGCCAAGGTGAAGGTGCGCAACGTCAACCGCGTGATCGGCACGATCACCGGCAGCGAGGTCACGCGCCGCCACGGCGCGGCGGGACTGCCGGACGACACGATCCGCCTGCACTTCAGCGGCTCTGCCGGCCAGAGCTTCGGTGCCTTCATTCCTCGCGGCATGAGCTTCACGCTCGATGGCGATGCGAACGACTACGTCGGCAAGGGCCTCTCGGGCGGCAAGCTCGTGATTCGCCCGCCCGCCGAATCGACGTTTGCTGCCGAGGACAACATGATCATCGGCAACGTCGCGCTGTACGGCGCCACCGCCGGTGAGGTGTTCGTGCGCGGCATGGCGGGCGAGCGCTTTGCGGTGCGCAACAGCGGCGTCGACGCGGTCGTCGAGGCCGTGGGTGACCATGGCTGCGAATACATGACCGGTGGCCGTGTCGTGGTGCTCGGGCCGACGGGCCGCAATTTCGGCGCCGGCATGTCGGGCGGCACGGCCTACGTGTTCGACGAGACCGGCGATTTCCTGAAGCGGCTGAACCCGCAGATGGTCGACGTCGATCGGGTCACGGACGCAGAGGATGCCGCCGCGCTGCGTGCGCTGATCCAGCGGCATGCGGAGCTGACCGGCAGTGCCAAGGCGCAGCGCATCCTCGATGCCTGGGCGACGGCGCTGCCGAAGTTCGCGCGTGTGATTCCGAAGGATTACAAGCGCGTGCTCGCCTGCCTGAAGCGGGCGCATGACCAGGGGCTGTCCGGCGACGAAGCCGTCATGGCAGCGTTCGAAGAGAACTCGCGCGATCTCGCGCGGGTCGGCGGGAACTGAGTCGAGCAACGAACATGGGCAAGCCAACCGGATTCATCGAATACCTGCGCGAGCTGCCGCTCGATCGCAGCCCGTCCGAGCGTGTGGGTGACTGGAAGGAATTCCATCACCACATGGACGACAAGCACCTGCGCCAGCAGGCAGCGCGCTGCATGGACTGCGGCGTGCCGTTCTGTCACACCGGCAAATTGATGAGCGGCGGCGCCTCCGGCTGCCCGGTCAACAACCTGATCCCGGAATGGAACGATCTGGTCTATCGCGGCCTGTGGCGCGAAGCGCTCGATCGCCTGCACCGCACCAACAATTTTCCGGAGTTCACGGGCCGCGTCTGCCCGGCGCCCTGCGAAGGTTCCTGTGTGCTCGGCATCAATGCGCCGCCGGTCACGATCAAGAACATCGAGAACACGATCATCGAGCGTGGCTGGGAAGAGGGCTGGGTGCTGCCCAATCCGCCGAAGGTGCGCACCGGCAAGAACGTCGCCGTGGTCGGATCGGGTCCTGCCGGCCTTGCTGCGGCGGCGCAGCTGAACAGCGCCGGCCACACGGTGACGGTGCTCGAGCGTGCGGATCGGCCGGGCGGCCTGCTGACCTACGGCATTCCGAACATGAAGCTCGACAAGGCCGACATCGTCATGCGCCGTGTCAAGCTGATGGAAGCCGAGGGCATCAAGTTCGTCTGCAACGCGAACGTCGGCGACAACGTCGAGCCGATGCTGCTGACCAAGGACTTCGATGCGGTCGTGCTGTGCACCGGCGCGACCGTGCCGCGTGATCTGCCGGTGGACGGTCGCAAGCTCTCCGGTGTGCACTTCGCGATGGACTACCTGACCGAGGCCACGCAGTGGCTGATGTCGCAGTCTGCCGCGAAGGCGGCGGCGAAGTCTTCGGGCAAGGCGTCGGCGTCCGGCTCGAAGAGCGCCGCCAAGACGGCCGCGAAGCCGAAGGCCGCAAGCAGCGAAGCCGCCGCGATCAACGCGAAGGGTCTCGACGTGGTCGTGATCGGTGGCGGCGATACCGGCACGGACTGCGTCGGCACCGCGATGCGCCAGGGTTGCCGCAGCCTGACGCAGTTCGAAATCATGCCGAAGCCGCCGATGGAGCGTGCTGACGACAATCCCTGGCCGGAGTGGCCGCGCGTCTACAAGATGGATTACGGCCAGGAAGAGGCCGCGGCGAAATTCGGCACGGATCCGCGCGCCTACCTGACCACCGTCAAGAAATTCATCGGTGACGAGCAGGGCGCGGTGAAGGAAATCGTCACCGTGCAGCTCAAGTGGGAGCGCAACGTGAACGGCCAGATGGCACCGGTCGAAGTGCCCGGCACCGAGCAGACCCGGCCCGCGCAACTGGTGCTGCTCGCGATGGGCTTCCTCGGTCCCGAGCAGAGCCTGCTGCGCGATCTCGGCGTCGCCGTCGATGCGCGCAGCAACGTCGTCGCTGAGCACGGTGACTTCAGCACGAGCGTGCGCGGCGTGTTCGCGGCCGGCGATTGCCGTCGTGGCCAGAGCCTCGTCGTATGGGCGATCAACGAAGGTCGCGGCGCCGCACGCGAGTGCGATCGCTACCTGATGGGAACGACCGCGCTGCCGTGATGGATTGATGCGCCCGGCGCGTCCTGCGCCGGGCCTGATCGATGTTCATTCGCATCTGCGCGGCGGGTCTTCCCCACAGTCGCGCAGGTTCCGTTCCAGCGGACCACGGTGTGGTGACGACGCGGCGGTTTTCGCTGCATTCATAGGTACATCTGCTCACTCCGGCTTTTTCGGGCTTCGAAGATATTTCAGCTTCGACCCGAGGGGAGGGAACATGTACATCAATTTCTGGTATCCGATGATTCGCAGCGAGGACCTGAGCCCGGACAAGCCGGAGCGCGTCAAGGTTCTCGGCGTGAACTTCGCCGTCTATCGCAACGGCAAGGGTGAAGCTCGCGTGTTGAGCGATACCTGCGTGCATCGCGGCGGCTCGCTCGGCGGTCACTGGGAGCTCGGCAATGCGCCGCGCATCGTCGATGACTGCATCGTCTGCCCGTATCACGGCTGGGAGTTCAACGGCGATGGCGCCTGCGTGAACATCCCGTCGATCGGTTACGGCACGAAGCCACCGGGTCGTGCGAAGGTCGATTCGTATCCCACTGTCGAGAAGTACGGCATCGTGTTCGCCTTCCTCGGCGATCTGCCCGAGAACGAGCGGCCGCCGATGCTCGAAGTGCCCGAGTGGGACGACCCGGCCTGGCGCGCGAACACCGTCATCACGCTGGACCTCGACTACTACTACGAACGCTCGATCGAGAACGGACTCGATCCCGCGCACAACGAGTTCGTGCATCCGACGCACGGCTACAAGGGCATCAACCGCGAGACCTACCGTGTCCGTGACTATGAAGTCGTGGACTATGCGCAGGGCTGGGGCATGTGGTTCCTGCACCGCTTCGATGCGCCGGGCCTGAAGGACAAGACCTGGGACGAGGCGCAGACCAAGGCGGGCGGGATGTACGCGGGCAGCGGTACGCATGGTCCGCACACGATGATCACCGAGATCAACGTCGGCCCGAACCAGAAGTTCCGCCAGTACTTCATCGAGCAGCCGATCGACCAGAACAGGACGCGGGTATTCTTCGTCAACATGCGCAACTTCATGCTCGACGCGAAGCACGACGGTCCGATCCACGCGCGCAACAAGGTCGTCGCGCAGCAGGACATCAACATCCTGGTGAACGTCTATCCGCCGCGCACGCCGATCAGCAACACGAAGGAAGTGCTGATGCCCGCCGACCGCGCCGTCGTCGCGTATCGCGAGTGGCTGGCGAAGTTCGACGACAAGGGCTGGCGCATCAACTGGGACGAGTTCACGCGCCGCAATGGCAAGGACACGGCGTTCGCGATCCCGTCACCGCGGCGCCGCGAGGCCGGCAACTGGGTGGTCGAGGCCGTGCCGCTGCTGCCGAGCCGCGAAGGACGCAAGGCTGCGATGGCCGCGGGCGAGTAGCGGGACTCCGATACACTGCCTCCTGCGGTCACGCAGGAGGCGGTTTCGATGCAGAACCTTTCGCGCTGGAATTCAGTTCTCGTCCATCCACTCCGTGCGCTGCTGCTGGGGGCGGCTGGCGTCGCCGCGGCGGCCGATGCGCCGGTGATGCCGCCGGGCATCGCGGATCCGCTGCTCGCGATCGAAGACCCTGTCTACCGCGATCCGGTGTTCTGGTGGCGCATGAGTTCGCTGCCGAAGGACGTCTACGAACCCGACGCCTATTTCTACTGGCCCGCCGGCGTCGTGGCCGGCAGCGACGGCCCGCCGTTGCCTGCCGCCCGCCCTGGGCGTACGACGTTGCCCGTCGCCAATCTCGAGGCTGCCGCCGACTGGGCCGGGAGCCACAAGTCCAATGCGCTGATCGTGATCCACAAGGGCGTGGTGCAGCTCGAGCGTTACTGGAACGGTACGCAGCCGCAGGCGCTCGCGAACGGTCGTGCGCTGACGCGCACGATCACGCCGATGCTGCTCGGATTCGCGGTGGCGGACGGGCGACTGACGCTGGACGATCCGCTCGGCCGATTCATCACCGAATGGCGCGACGAGCCGCGCGGCGCGATCACCGTGCGCCAGCTCGCGCAGAACGTCTCGGGTCTCGAAGTCGCGCCCTCGCTGCCCGTGTCGGTCGTCTACGGCAACAAGGATCTGTGTCTCGCCTACTGCGGCGATGTGGTCCGCGCGGCGATGAACTATCCGCAGGTGCTGCCACCCGGCAGTCGCTTCGAGGTGGCACAGGAGAACATGCAGCTGCTCGCGCTGGTGATCGAGCGCGCGATGGGCTTGCCGATCCAGACGCTGCTGTCCGAGCGTGTCTGGAAGCCGATCGGTGCGCGTGACGCCGCGTTCCAGCTCGACCGGCCCGGTGGCGTGGCGCGCGTGATGTGCTGCATGCGCGCGACGCCGATGGACTGGGCGCGTGTCGGTCTGCTGCTCGCGCAGGACGGTCGATGGCAGGGACGCCAGGTACTGCCGGCAGGCTGGGCCCGCGAGATGGCGACGCCCTCGGCCCGCAATCCGAATTTCGGCATCGGCCTGTGGCTCGGCACGCCATTCGTGCCGATGCGCAGCTACTTCGAAGGCAAGCCCGGCGTGGTGCCGCAGTCCGAGCCGTTCCTGGCCGATGACGTGCGCATCATGGAAGGCGGCGGCAATCGCACGGTGTTCATCGTGCCATCAAAGCAGCTGGTGATCTTCCGCCACGGGCAGCAGGTCAGCGACTGGGACAACGCACGGCTGGTGAATACGGTGCTGCGGGGCGGCAGCAAACGCTGACGCGGCGCTGCCGGTGCGAAGGTTCGGGCCCTGAAAACAAAAGGCCCCGCAGAAGCGGGGCCAATCATCGTCTTCAATGTCCGGTCGATCTCACCTGAAGCCAAATGTCCCGGTTGGAACGCTGGGGAGTGCCCCGACCCAATCAGGTCCGCGTGTACTCACGCGTTTTCCGTTCCGGACAGCCACACAAAGGGTGACTGTTTGCCCGTGCCCGCTGCGATTGCCAGATTTTCTGGTATTCAACTGTTGCAAAACCGTTGCTGCGTGCTGCCAACAGGCCAGCTCACATCACACCCCGGGAAGCTGATTCGGTAATCAAAACAGCCGGTTGGGAAATGATGCACCGCCGCTACTGGTGTGCATTATAAACAACGCTTCGACGCTTGCCATGTCTCCGAAGTGCGACAGACGTCTCATTCCGGCAAGGTCTGTCGACGCAACCGCACCGTGAACCGCGCGCCGCGTTCGCCCTCGAGCGTCTCGGCCACCGGGCGGCCCCCGTGGAACTCGGCGATCAGCCGCACGATGTACAGACCGAGCCCGAAATGCGGTCGCGCATCCGAGTCCGTGCGCGATTGCCAAAGCGATTCGAACAGGCGCGAGTCCGCGTTCGGCGGCAGTGGCGGACCGAGGTTCTCGACCGAGAGCGCTGCCCACCCGGCGTCACGGTCCTCGCAGAGCAGCGTGATCGTGATCGGCGTGCCTTTCGTGCTGAAGTCCACGGCGTTGTCGATCAGCTTGTCGAACATCTGCATGATCAGGTCCGGCGCGCCGTCGATCGTGCAGGATTGCTCCGCACCGACGAGCACGAACTCATGCTGCGCAAACGTCATCCGATACGCGCCGATCGCGTCGCGCAGCATCGCAGCGAGATCGAACGAGATCCGCTCCGCGCCCTGGATGGATTCCTCGACGCGACTCGCCGCGCCCATGGCGGTGAGAATCCCATGCAGCCGCTCGCTGCCCTCGCGGGCGCGGGCGAGATAGGTGCGGGCCGTCGGGCTCACCGGTTCCGTCTCGAGGTTGTCGAGCGAGGAGCGCAGGATCGCGAGCGGTGTGCGGATCTCGTGTGCAAGCTTGCCGGCGAGCGTCCGCAGGTAATGCGTGTATTCGTCGAGCCGCGCCAACAGCAGCGAGAAGCTGCGGGAGACGTCGCCCAGTTCGTCGGCGGCTTGCGTGTCCGGAAAATCCGCGGCCAGCCTGCCGACTGGCAGCGCGCTGCGGCCCGCCGGATCCTGCAGCGAACGTTCGCTCGCGGCGCGCAACCGACCGAGCCGCCGCGCGAGCCACAGTCCGAACAGGAAGGTCGCCAGCATCACGAACGCGGATGCGCCGAGCGTCAGGTTCAGGAGTCGCGTCAGCGCCCGATCGCGCAGCACCAGCCAGCGATCGGCGGTCTGCGCCACCTGCAGCACGCCGATCACGCGGCTCCGGTCCGCATCGAACACCGGGGCGACGGCGGTCACGATCAGGCGGCCTTCGGCGCCGCTCGCCAGCAGCGCGCTGCTGCTGCGTCCTGTCGCGGCGTCGCGTGCCTGCAGGTCGTCGAGACGACCGCGCTCGTTCTCGGTCACGCGTTCGGCCAGCGCGGTGCGCTGCATGAAGCGGCGATAGACCTGCGACAGCAGCGCCTGCGACGGCGAATTCTCGGACGGCACCGACAACGCGCTGGTCTCGGCGACGACGGCGCCGCTGGTGGTCGCGGCGACGATGCGCACGCCGCTCTGGCGGAATCGTGCGAGATAACCGGACAGATCCGGATCCGCCGCGAACAACCGACCCACTGGCACGAGGTTCTGCCGACGCAGACTGCCGTAACTGACGGGTGTCTCGCCGCGACGGTCGCGGTCGTCGACCAGCACGCCGAGCCGGCCGCCGAGCATGGATAACGGAATGCGCAGCTCCGCCTGCCAGCCGCTCTTCGTGCGTTGCCAGGCACCCTCGACGCGGCGTTCCTCGACGGCAATGCTGCGACCGAGATCCGCCGTCTCGATGCGTCGACCGCGGACCGCGCCCGAGCCCCCCGCCGCGATGAACACCTGACGGTTCTCGCCCGCCGCATCGGTGAAACCGAGCCACAGGCGATCGCCGATCGTGTCCGAATCCAGCGGCGTCGAATCGCTGCGGTCGAAGACGAGGCGCGGATCGTTCGAGCGGATCAGCAGATAGACGTGCCGTTCGTAGCTGCCGGCCAGCACCTCGAGTGTACGGCCGCGCTCCGGCGACGCGAAACGCTTCCAGGCGCGCTTCACCACGGGCCATTCTTCGGCGCGCGCATCGAGCTCTGGCTCCGCGCGCAGCGGCACGGGTTCGAGATCGTAGGGGCCGGGCGGTTCGGCGCTGCCGGCACCGTCCGCATTGCGTGACAGCAGGTCGCGCCGCCCCTGCAGAGAGGTGGCGATCGTTTCCGCGATGGCGAGCAGCGACTGCCGTTCCGACGAGCGCAGCGCCACTTCCATCTCGCGCGCGTACTGGCAGCCTGCCCACGGCAGGGCGAGGGTGGCGAGTCCGAGCAGCAGCAGGCGGGTGCGGATCAGCATCGGTGTGACGTCAGGAAAGCGTCGCCGCGGTGGCGTCGCTCACTCCACCCAGCGATAGCCCATGCCGTAGGCAGTGTGGATCGCGTCGAAGGCCGGATCCACGGCGATGAATTTCTTGCGGATGCGCTTGATGTGCGACGTGATCGTCGCGTCGTCGAGCACGACGTTTGCCGCATCCATCAGCTGCTGGCGGTTCTTGACGTGACCCGGATGCTTCGCGATCGCGTGCACGATCCACAGCTCCGTCAGCGAGAGCAGCACCGCCTGGCCATTCCACTCCACCTGCAGTCTCTCGGTGTCCAGCGTCAGCGCGCCGCGGCGGATGATCTGCTGGTCCTCGGCGGGACGGCGCAGCGCATCGATGCGGCGGAACAGCGCATTGATGCGCGCGATCAGGTGGCCGATCGACAGGTCCTTCGTCATGAAGTCATCCGCGCCCAGGCGCAGTCCGGAGACCGCATCGAGCTCCGAATCGCGTGCGGTCAGGAAGATCAGCGGCAGTTCCGGCGAGCGCGAGCGCAGTTCACGGCACAGTTCGAAGCCGCCTTCCGGTTCGTCCTCGAGCGAGATATCGATGACGACCAGATCCGGCAGGCGTGCCGCAAAGGCGGCGAGCGCCTGCTTGCGGTTCGCGTAGCCGCGCACCAGATATCCCTCACGGGAGAACGCGGCCGCATAGTTGTCGCGGATGGCGGCTTCGTCTTCGACGATGGCAATGCTTCTACGCATGGCCTGAGTTTATAGGCTCGAAACCGTGGCGGCACTGGTCCGCTGCGCATTGCCATCATTGGTCAGAATCGGGCCGCGCGCAGGCCGGATCCGGGCCCGGCCTTGCCGCGCGTCGGCGGTGCAATGACGCCATGGAAAACACCACTGCCCGCGAATCCCTGGAAGCCACGCGCCGCGACCTGATCATCGCGGCGCTGGCCCTGCTCACGCTGTTCGTCGCCTGGACGCTGGATGCGCAGATCGCGCAGCCCGCCTCCGGTCACGGCGCGCAAGCCTCGTCGACTCAGTTGCCCCAGTGCGGGCCGACCGAGAGCTCGACCAGTTCGTAGTGCGTCTGCATGTAGCCGGCGACGCCGCCTTTCAGGAACAGGTACTCGCCGTCGGCCGTGCACCAGACGTCGTAGGGCGGATGCTCCTGCGGCAGTTCCGGGTTCGTGACGAACTGGAAGTGCAGTGCGTCGAACGTGCCCGCGCCGACCGTGATTTTCTCGCGGCCGACGAACACGACGGTCATGCCGATCGAGTACAGCATCGGGCCCGTGGCGCCGCGATGGTCGGGCGATGACAGCAGGATCTGGTTGATGCGCTGGACCACGCCCGGCTTGTTCTGATCGATCAGGCGCAGATGCCAGGCGTCGCAGGCGATCGCGTGGTTCTGGAACGTGACCAGCGGCGTATCGACATCCATCGTCTGCGAGACACGGCCTTCGAGCGAGGTCCAGGCTTCGCATTCGGCGTACTTCGGATGGAAGCGGAACCAGCCCGAGCCCATGAACTTGCTGCCGACAGAGATGCGCACGAAGCAGTCGGTCGGCATCCAGTTCTTGTCCAGCGTGTAGGTGATGTCACGCATCACCGAGGGACGATCGTCGATTTCGCAGTGCGCCGTGCAGGTGCGGGTGCCGTCGGCGTGGATATCGATGCGGAAATACTCGCGACCACGCTCCTGGTTCAGGCGATCGGGCTTCTTGCTCGTGTACAGCACCTTGCCCATCACGCTGCGGTGATCGCGTTGCAGGATCGGCAGACCACTCGGCTTGCTGGCGGGGGATTCGGACATCGGAACTCTCCGTGGTGAATGCGCGGCAAATGATAGCGGCATCGACTGCGGCGTTCCGGTCACCCAAAGCAAAAGGCCCCAGAGTGGACTCAGGGGCCTTTCACTGGAGGCCAGCTTTTACGCTGGCCTGCTCTGGGGTGCTGGCGTCAGGCGGCGCGACGGCGACGCGCGAAGCCCGCGGCGGCGAGGCCGAGGCCCAGCAGGGCGAGCGTGCCCGGCTCCGGCACCGCGGTGGCGCGCTGGGTGGCGATCAGGCCGAGGTAGCCGACGCTGCCTGAGTTCGACTCACGGCCGTTCACGTCGGAGACGTTGCCGTTGACGACCAGCCAGTAGCTGCCGCTGCCGAGGCCGTTGAAGCCGAAGGTGTTCAGCGTGCTGTCCGGCAGACCGACCGTTCCGACCGACCCGCTGGCGTTCCAGATGGAGGCGCTGAGCAGATCGATGTTCAGGGCGCGCGACAGATCCCATTCGAACGTGAGGCCGAGCGCATTGGCCGAGCTGTCCAGCGAGAAGCTGTAGCAGTCGTTGAAGTTCGTCGGGGCGTTGAAGCTGTTGCCGAAGGCGGCGATGTCCGGCGCCGTCAGATTGCCGAGCGAAGCCTGGCTCGAGCACCAGCCGGAGTCGATCGGGGCGGCCTGCACGGGCGCGTTCAGCGCGGCAACAGCCAGCACGGCGAGGGTCAGGGTCTTGGTCATCAGGCTCTTCATGGCAGATCTCTCGTGGTCAGGTTCAATCAGGTGACCATGACAAAGCAAGCTGCGTGCCAGAATGCACTGGCTCTGGATAAGTCCTTGTTTATAAGAGGTATAAGCTATCAAGTGGCTCGTGCGGGTTCCCGTTCCGCCGAGCCACTGTAAAGCCCGCCGACACTGTTGCCGCGGCCGGGCCCGGCGTCAGAACGCGTTGATGCCCGTGAGCTCGCGACCGACCGAGAGCTGGTGGATCGTCTCGGTGCCCTCGTAGGTGATCACGCTCTCGAGGTTCAGCGCATGGCGGATCGGCACGTACTCGGCGCTGATGCCGGCGCCGCCGAGCATGTCGCGGCAATCGCGCGCGACCTCGATCGCCGCGCGGCAGTTGTGCCACTTCGCCATCGACACATGCGTCGGCGTCATCGTGCCGGCTTCCTTCAGCCGGCCGAGCTGCAGCGACAGCAGCTGCGAGGTGGTGATCTGCCGCGCCATCTCGGCGAGGCGGATCTGGATCGCCTGGTTCGCGGCCAGCGGCCGGTTGAACATCACGCGATCCTTCGTGTACTCGAGCAGCTGCGCGAGGCAGGCCTGCGCCGCGCCGATCACGCCCCAGGTGATGCCATAGCGCGCCTGCGTCAGGCAGGACAGCGGCGCCTTCAGCCCCACGGTGCTGCCCGGCAGCATGTTCTCTTCCGGCACGACAACGTCTTCGAAGAACAGCGCGCCCGTCGCAGAGGCCCGCAGGCTGAACTTGTTCTCGATCTCCGGCGTGCTGAAGCCCTTCATGCCGCGCTCGACGATGAAGCCGCGGATGCCGACCGGCGTCATCGCCCAGACCACGGCGAGATCCGCGATCGGTGCGTTCGTGATCCACATCTTCGAGCCGTTGATGACCCAGTCGCTGCCGCGCTTCTTCGCGTGCGTCTTCATGTTCGCCGGGTCCGAGCCGCCATGCGGCTCCGTCAGGCCGAAGCAGCCGATCAGTTCGCCCTTCGCCATGCGCGGCAGGAACTTTTCCTTCTGCGCGTCGCTGCCATAGGTGTGGATCGGGTACATGCACAGCGAGCTCTGCACCGAGACGAAGCTGCGGATGCCGGAATCGCCGCGCTCGAGCTCCTGGCAGATCAGGCCATACGCCGTCGCATTCATGCCCGCGCAGCCGTAGCCCGTCAGCGAGGAGCCCAGCAGGCCGAGGTCCGCGAGCCCCGCGACGAGTTCACGCGGAAACGTGTGCTGCTCGAAGTGCTTGCGGATCACCGGCAGCACGGAGTCGTCGACGAAGCGGCCGACCGAGTCCTGCACCATCTGCTCGTCTTCGCTGAGGCTGCTGCGGACGTCGAAGAGATCGATCGGGTTCAATGCTCTGGCCATCGGAAATACCTCGGCGCCGGGCGCAGGGACCTGCGCAGGCAAAAATGGGAATGGCCCGCATTATACCGCTGGCTGGGCCCTAGCCGACGGCCCAGCTGCGGGCTTCGCGGATGCTTTCAGCGAAGTATTTGCGATTGAAGATCAGCAGGCCGAAGCCGATGGCCGAGAACGTCGTGGCGACGACCGTCAACGAATACCGCAGCTGCGCTTCGTCGGCGAAGTAATAGTCCGTCACCAGCGCCACGGCCGTGGGACCGACGAAGAAGCCGACCAGGTTCAGCGTGAAATAGTAGAACGCGGTGATCTGCGCGCGCATCGTCGGCGGTGCGATCGCGACCACGGCAGCCGCACCGGCGGCGGTCGGTGCCGCGGCGCCGAGGCTGGCCGGGATCAGCATCACGATGGCCATGGTCGGCGTCGGCATCAGTGCGAACGTGCAGTAGCCGATGGCCATGAACACGAACGAGATCAGGCAGACGCGCACGTAGCCGTCGTCGTATTTCTTCTGGAAGACGTCGCACAGCCAGCCACCGCCCACCACGCCGATCAGTCCGAACGCGATCGTCACGACGCCGCGCCAGCGGATGTAGCTGCCGAGTTCCTCGGGGCTGAGCGCGTAGGTGCGGCGCAGGAATTCCGGAATCCAGAAGCCGATGCCGTAGGCCATGATCGCGAGCACCGACAGCGCGAAGAACAGCACGATGAACGCGCGCCAGCGATTGCCGAGGAACTTCATCGTCTCCCACACGGGCGTTGCTTTGGCGACGACGCCGGTCCGCGCGAACTCGCGCCGCACGGGCTCGCGGATGGTCAGGATCAGCAGCGCGATGATCAGGCCGGGCATGCCGACCCAGATGAACATCTGCTGCCAGGGCTGCACGAGGCCCACGATCGGCCAGACCACGGCACCGGCCGCGTGCACGGTCGGATACACCGTGCCGCCGATGATGAACGCGAGGCCGCTGCCACTCGAGACGCCGGCGGTATAGAGGCCGATCGCGCGCCCGAGCCGGTCCGGTGGGAAGTAATCCTTCAGCATCGACAGCGCTGGCGGGTTCAGCGCCGCTTCGCCCGCGCCCACGCCGACGCGGGCCGCGAACAGCGCCGGATAGCTGAACGCGAGACCGCAGGCCATGGTCATGAGGCTCCACAGCGTCACGCCGCCGAAAATCAGCCAGCGACGATTGCCGCGATCCGCGAACCAGGCGATCAGCACGCCGAAGAACGTGTAGAACACGGCGAATGCGCCACCGAGCAGGAAGCTCATCTTGGTATCGGAGATGCCGAGGTCCCGCTTGATGTCCGGCACGAGCAGCGCGATGACCTCGCGATCGATGAACGCGAGGATGTAGGCGAGCAGCAGCACGACGACGACGTACCAGGCATAGGCCGGGCGCGGATAGGGAGTCTCGGTCGCTGGATTCGTCGCGGGGGTCGTCGCTTGTGTCATCGTCATCCTGCGAAGTTGTGCTGCGTTTTCAGATTCGTGGCGAGATCGTCGAACAGGATCATCTGCGCGAGCGGATCGGTCTTGAGCTGGATGCCGGCCTGCCGGTCGATCACGACATTGACGACCGAGGGGCCATTCGCAGCGAATGCGCGGTTCAGCGCCGCATCGAGCTGCGCGGGCTTCTCGACGAATTCGCCGTGGCAGCCGAATCCCTGGCCGACGAGGTCGTAGCGCAGGAAGCCGAGCTCGGTGTTCACGGATCGCTTGATGGCGTGCAGCTGGCCATGCAGTTCCGTGCCCCAGGCGCCGTCGTTGCCGATCACGCACACGAGCTTGAGGCCGGCCTGTGCGGCGGCGTGCAGCTCGGCCGGATAGAAGCCGAAGGAGCCATCGCCGGTGGTCAGCAGCACGGGGCGCAACGCGGCGCCGGTCGTTACGGCGAGTTCACGCGCGGCCGCGGCCGCACCGACGGCCAGCGGCGTGCCGACGCCCATCGCGCCCATCGGATAGTGATCGAGGAAGCCCGGCGCTTCGCGCACGCGCAGTGCGCCGTACATCCAGTTCTGAACATCCGCGCCATCGCCGACGACGATCGCATTCGCTGGCAGACGCTTCGCGAGTTCGCGACCGAGCGCGAGCGGATGGACGATGTCGGCGCTGCGCGCCGCGACGTCGTCGAGATAGCGCAGGCGCGGCTGCAGTCTTTCGCGCAGCCACAGTGCGCGCAGGCCGCGGGGTGCGCGGCGTTGCTCGAGCGCCGTCACGAGCTGGCCTGCCGCGAGTCCCGCATCGGCGCTGATCGGCACATCGATGCGGCGATTGCGCGACAGCTCTTCGGCCATCACCTCGATCTGGATGAACTTGGCCGCGGGCGAGAATCGTGGCGTCAGGCCATAACCGAGCCGCTGCTTCAGGCGCGCACCGACGACGCACACGACGTCCGCATCCTTCGCGGCGATCTGCATCAGCGGCCAGCTGAACGAACGCTCCCAGTCCTCCGGCACGACGCCGCGGCCGAGACCGTTGCCCGCGATGGGCATGTCGAAGCGCTCGACCAGGGTCTGCAGCGCGGCGCCAGCGTTGCCGTATGCGGCACCGGCGCCTGCGATCAGCAGCGGCCGTTCTGCGCCGGCCAGCAGATCTGCCGCGGCTTCGATCGCTGTCGGATCGGCCGCCGCGCGCGCGGTCAGCGGCGCCGGTTGCGCCGCCGCGCCGAAATCGCCCAGCGTCTGCGACAGATATTCCTGCGGGATCTGCAGCACCACCGGACCGCAGCGACCGCCGAGCGCGCGCTTCGCGCCGGCATCGATGAATTCCGCGAGCCGCTCGGCCGCGGGCACGGTGCGTGCCCATTTGCTGATGGTGCCGACCAGCGGGTGCTTGGCGTTGTCGTACTCGGACTCGGCTTCGGTCCAGGAATTCGGCAGCCGTGCGATCAGGATCAGCACCGGCGAGCAGGCGTGGAACGCGGCGGCGATGCCGTTGATCGCGTTCGGCGTGCCCTGGTCCGCGATGATCAGCGCGACACCGAGCCGGCCCGTGATCCGCGCGTAGCCATCGGCGGCGCTGACGCAGCCGGACTCGTGGCGGCTGCTGATGATGCGGAAGCCGTCGCGATCCAGCGCATCGAGCAGGAAGGTGTGCGAAGCGCCGGCCACGGCGAATACGGTACGGATGCCGTAGCGCGACAGCGCGCGGCTCACTACCATGCCGCCGTTGATGGTGCCGTTGTGCATGCATTGACCCCCGAGGCCGTTCGGGAGCCTCGGGCCGAATCATCGCACAACACCACCGCGCCGCCTGCCATCGTGAAAGTCTGTCACCACCCCGACTATCACCTGCCGTTGCCGGCGGGGCATCCGTTCCCGATGAGCAAGTACACGCTCGTGCACCGCTACCTGCTCGAGCGCGGCATCGTGCAGGCCTCCGACGTCATCGCGCCCGACGAGGCCTCGTTCACCGATCTCGCGCGCGTGCACACCGCGGAGTACCTCGGCGCGCTGCGCGAGGACCGTCTCGATGACATGGCGCGGCGCCGGCTCGGCGTGCCGTGGAGCGCGCGCCTGCTGCGTCGTTCGCGGCTCGCCGTGCAGGGCACGCTGACGGCCGCGCGTTGCGCGCTGCAGGACGGTCTCGCCGGCAATCTCGCAGGCGGTACGCACCACGCATTTGCGGACCGTGGCGAGGGCTTCTGCGTCCTGAACGATGTGGCCGTCGCGATCCGGGCGCTGCAGGCCGAAGGGCGCATCCGGCGCGCCGTGATCATCGATCTCGACGTCCACCAGGGCAATGGCACGGCCGCGATCTTCGAGGACGATGCGAACGTCTACACGTTCTCGATGCATGGCGAGCGCAACTACCCGACGCAGAAGATGCGCTCGACGCGTGACGTCGGCTTGCCGGACGGTACCGGGGATGCGGAATACCTCGCGGCACTCGGCGTGCATCTGCCCATGGTGCTGCGCGACTCGCGCGCGGACCTCGCGTTCTATCTGGCGGGCGTCGATGTGGCTGCGGGCGATCGCTACGGTCGCTTCGCGTTGAGCGACACCGGCATCCTCGAGCGCGAGCGTCAGGTGCTCGCCGCCGTGCGGGCCGCAGGTCTGCCCACGGCCATCGTGCTGGCGGGTGGCTATGCCGCGACGGCCGAGCGCACGGCCGAGCTACATACGCTGGTGTTCGACGCTGCCCGTTGAATACGGAATGCCCGCGGCGCGATAGACGAAGGCGAGCAGCCACAGCGGACCGATCAGCAGGTACTGCAGGTCCTTGAAGAACGAGGGCCGCTGGCCTTCGATCGCATGGCCGATGAACTGGCCGATCCAGGCCACGGCGAAGATCACGAGACAGCTGGCCCACAACGGCCAGGGCAGCTGCGCCAGTGCATCGATGCCGAGGAACACGAGCACGCCGATCGGCAGCATGCCGAGCGCGAGCGCCGGCGAGAGACGGAGGTAATACAGCAGGGCGAGCGCCGCGACGATCGTGCCGACATTCAGCCAGGGCGAGATCGCCGCGAGCGCAGTCGGCACGGGGATCGCGACCAGGAAGCCGAGCACGGTGAGCACGATCGGCGGCACGCAGATCCAGTGCAGGATCTTGTTGATCGGATTGCGGTGGCTCGCGCCGTAGTCGGCCAGCCAGTCTTCGACGCTGCGCATGCTGTCCCCTCTTGCCCGAGTCACGCTACGCGCGGAGCGGAATCGCCGCAAGTTGCATTGGCGGCTGCGTCGCCTGCGGGTCGGCGGTCGCGGCACGGTACAATGGCGTCATGACCCAGGTTTTTTCAATCTCCCGCGCCGCAGCGCTCGCCATGCTGGCCGCGCTCGCGGCCTGCTCGACGGCATCGCGCCCCCGCAGTTCGGTTCCGGCGCAGACGGCGGTTGCGACCCCCGACCTTGCGGCCGAGTTCAGCGTGGCACTTTCCGGCACGCCCGCGGAGGTCATTCGCGATGGACGGCATCTGAGCATCGTGCTGCCGGCACAGATGTTGTTCGTCACCGATGCGGCGACGGTGGCGCCGACGGCCGCGGTCACGCTCGCGCCGCTGCTGCAGCGGCTCGCCGAGCATCGCGGTCTGCACGTGAACGTGAAGGCGCATACCGATTCGATCGGCCCGCAGGCTTTCAACGAGGAATTCTCGCGGCAGCGCGCCGCGGCCCTGCGGCTATGGCTGATCGAACACGGTGTACCCGATGCCGTGATCGAAGTGCATGGCCTGGGTGAGGTGGCCCCGCTCGCCGACAACTCGACGCCGGCCGGTCGCGAACGAAACCGGCGGGTCGAGCTGATACTCGGACCGCGCTGATTACGCGGCCATCAGGCCGCGCAGCTTCTTGATCGCGTTCGCTTCGAGCTGGCGGATGCGTTCCGCGGAGACGCCGTACTGCGCTGCCAGGTCATGCAGCGTGGACTTTTCGCCATCCTGCATCCAGCGACGCGCCAGGATTTCGCGGCTGCGCGGATCGAGCTGCTCCAGCGCGGCGCTGAGGCGTCGCGACGTGGTCGCATCCCATTCCTGCTCTTCGACGGCGTCCGCCGGATTGGAATCCGGCGCGGGCAGATAGGCGGCGGGCGAATAGGTTTCGTCCTCGTCGCTCTCCGGGGTCGGATCGAACGACAGGTCGCGCGCGGACAGTCGCCGTTCCATTTCGGTGACTTCCGACGGTTCGACGCCGAGATCCTTCGCGACCGCGCGGGTTTCTTCCGGTGTCAGCCACGCCAGGTTCTTCTTCAGCTTGCGCAGGTTGAAGAACAGCTTGCGCTGCGCCTTGGTGGTGGCGACCTTCACGAGCCGCCAGTTGCGAAGCACGTATTCGTGGATTTCGGCGCGGATCCAGTGCACGGCGAACGACACGAGCCGCACGCCCATGGTCGGATCGAAGCGCTTGACCGCCTTCATCAGACCGATGTTGCCCTCCTGCACGAGATCGCCGAGCGGCAGGCCGTAGCCGGAATAGCCGCGCGCGATGTGTACGACGAAGCGCAGGTGCGACATGACGAGCGCGCGCGCCGCCGACACGTCGCCGTCACGGGCGAGACGATCGGCCAGGGCCTGCTCGTCCTCGCGCGACAGCACGGGGATCCGCGAGACGCGATCCAGATAGGCATCGAAACTGCCGAGCGGTCCCGTCAGGGACAGGTCGAGCGGCTTAGCTACCAGCGCTTGAGTGGACATCGATTGACAGCCTCCTGCAGCACGAGCGCCATGTTAGCACTCGGAAAGTTAGAGTGCTAAATGATGCTCACAGTTCCGCAAGGATAAAAATGCTTTCCAGTCATATGGTTAGGCCAAAAGGCCCTGGTGTCGTGTTCCGTAAGTATCTGTACACCCTGAGCCCCGCCGCCGTCGCACGCGAAGGCGCGCCGAGGAAGGCGTGGTGGGCCCACGCCGACGAGGTGCAACGCCCGCGCGCGACGGCCGGGTGTACAGATACTTACGGAACACGACACTAGGCGCGGGGCTGGATGCGGGCCAGATGACGGGCGGCCGAGCCCCAGGCCGCCAGCCAGCCCAGCAGGGCGCCCCCGGCCAGCAGGGCGAGCACGTCCCCAGCCGGCGGTCCCTCGAGCGTGAATCGGCTGCCATAGAGCCGCGACAGCTCCGCGACCGGCCCGGAGAGCACCGCCACGGCGCCCGCCAGCAGCAGCCAGGCCAGCAAGGCGCCCAGCAGGCCGTACAGCACGCCGGTGTACAGGAAGGGTCGGCGCACGAAGGCGTTCGAGCCACCCACCAGCTTGGTCACTTCGATCTCGGCACGGCGGTTCAGGATCTCGAGCCGGATCGTGTTGCCGATGACGGCCAGCACGCCGAGTCCGAGCACGATGACGGCCACGCCGAGCAGTCGACGCAGCAGGTCCAGGATGGCCGCGAAGCGCTGCACCCACTCGGTGTCCAGCTGCACGAGTTCCACTTCGGGCCAGGCTGCGAAATAGCGTTTCAGCGTCTCGATGTCGGCGGGGCCGCTCGCGTCGGCGCTCGGTCGCACGTTCAACACATGCGGCAGCGGGTTGTCCTCGAGCGCCCCGAGTGCGTCGCCGAAGCCCGAGTAGTTCTTGAACTCCTCGAGCGCACGCTCCGCCGGAATCAGCGTGACGTCGGCGACACCGCTGCGCTTGCGCGCATTGCGCTGCAGCTGCTCGGCGCGCTGCAGGCTGACGTTGGTCTTGAAATACACCGTCACGTCGACGGCATTGGCGAAATCGCCGGTCGCGGCGCGCGTGTTCTCGACCAGCAATCGCAGACCGAGCGGCAGCGCGAGCGCGAGTCCGACCACCATCACGGTCAGCAGTGTCGCGAGCGGTGCGCGGCTCAACCGGCCGACGGAACCGAGCATGGCCTGCGCGTGGCGCGCGGCGTAGGTGGACAGCGCGCTCATGACGGTGACTGACCCGACGGCGGACCTGCCGCGCCGGCGGCAGACGGGGCGGCGGCGACCGGCCCCGCCGCGGCCGTGCCGAGGGTCGGCAGCGTGACGCTGCCGGCGCTCTTCAGGCGACCGTCTTCGATCGTGATCTCGCGCTGGCCGAATTCACGCACCAGCTGCAGGTCGTGCGTGGCGATCACGATCGTCACGCCCACTTCCTGAAAGCGCCTGAACAGCTTCATGACATCGAGCGCGAGCGCGTGATCGAGATTGCCGGTCGGTTCATCGGCGATCAGGATCGGCGGCTTCGAGATCACGGCGCGCGCGATGCCGACGCGCTGCTGCTCGCCGACGGACAGTTCGCCCGGCAATACGCGTTCCTTGCCGAGCAGGCCCACCTGATCGAGCGCCGCGCGCACGCGCTTGTCGATTTCCTTCAGCGGCGTGTCGGTGACGATCAGCGGCAGTGCGACGTTGTCGTAGACGGGGCGATCCGGCAGCAGCCGGTGATCCTGGAACACCACGCCGACACCGCGCCGGAACGCGGGCACCTTGCGATCGGGCAACGTTCCGGTGTTCTGGCCGTTGACGGTCACGGTGCCGCGCGTCGGCCGCTCGAGCAGCGAGATCAGCTTCAGCACCGAGCTCTTGCCGGCGCCGGATCTGCCGGTCAGGAACACGAGCTCGCCGGGCTCGATGCGCAGCGATACATCCGTCAGCGCTTCGCGGCCGTTCGGATAGCGTTTGCTGACATGGTCGAAGACGATCATCGGTTCTGCACGGCCTCGGCGGCAGTATCGCGTGCGCCGACGCCATCGACCAGCGCGGCGGCGAATGCCGCGGCGTCGAATTCGCCGAAGTCCTCGGCGCCTTCCCCGATGCCGATGAAGCGGATCGGCAGGCCGAGGCGGCGCGCGATCGCGAGCACGATGCCGCCGCGCGCGGTGCCATCGAGCTTGGTCAGCACGAGACCCGTCACCCCGACGGCCTCGTGGAACTGCACGGCCTGCGCGAGTGCGTTCTGGCCCTGGTTCGCATCGAGCACCAGCAGCACTTCATGCGGCGCGGTCGGATCCGTGCGCGCGATGACGCGCTTCACCTTCTTCAGCTCTTCCATCAGGTGCGACTGACTGTGCAGCCTGCCGGCCGTGTCGGCGATCAGCACGTCGCAGCCGCGGGATTTCGCGGCCTGCATCGCATCGAACGCGACGGCCGCCGGATCCGCGCCGGACTGCTGTGCGACCAGATCCGCGCCGGAGCGCTGCGCCCAGACGGTCAGCTGTTCGATCGCGGCCGCGCGAAAGGTGTCGCCCGCCGCGAGCATGACCTTGCGACCCTCGCCGGACAGGCGGCGCGCGAGCTTGCCGATGCTGGTGGTCTTGCCCGAGCCGTTCACGCCGACGACGAGGATCACGTAGGGTTTCGCGGCGGGGTCGATGGTGAGCGGCTTGGCGCAGGGCCTGAGCAGTTCGGCGATCGCCTCGCGCAGCGCGCCGATCAGCGCCTCGACGTCACCGAGTTCCTTGCGCGCCACGCGGCGGCGCAGCTGGTCGAGCAGCAGCTCGGTGGCTTCCACGCCGACGTCGGCGCCGAGCAGCCGCGTCTCGAGTTCATCGAGGATCTCGGCATCGATCTGGCGGCCGCGGAACAGGTTGCCGAGATCGTAGGACAGCCACGAGCCCGGCTTGTTGAGCGAGCTGCGCAGCCGTTTGAAAAATCCCTTCTTCTGTTCGCTCTCCGCCATTCGGCCCGCATGATAGCCGAAGCGCGGCGATCCGTTTCCGACGCGTGCTCCGCTACGGTGCGATCACCGTCGTGTCGGTGATGGTCAGCGAGGCACCATCGTTGAAGATGAAGTCGGCGATCTGCCGCTGCATCTCCGCCGTCATCAGCGGCGCTGGCCGCGGATCGAGGTAGCCGTTGTGGATGCCCTGGTTGAAGCGCACCTGCACGCCCGGCGCGGTGACCGCGGCCGTGCCACCGGCGCTGCGGATCGGCAGGCCCAGCAACTGCGTCAGGATCTGTGTGCGCGCGTTCGGCACGGTCGGGTCCGGACCCCAGGTTCCACCCGCCGGGTTCGGCGCGCCACCGACCAGATAGCCGACGTAGATGCGGCGACCGCCCGCGTTGACGGTGCTCGTGTAATTGATGCCGTCAGCCGAATCCACGGCCGTCTGCGCATCGCGGAACCAGTTGTTGTACAGCGTCGTGCCCGGCACGAGTGCGCCACCGCTCGCGGCCGCGAGGCCGGCGTTGATGCGCGGGCCGTAGAAATCCGACAGGCGCAGTGTTTCGGTGAGGCCCACGGCGGCCATCGGCAGCGCCGCGGCTTTCGGGATCGTCGTGGCACCGAGCACGGTCGTCGAGACGATGCCGCCGAGCGAATAGCCGACCACATGGATGCGCGCCGGGTCGAAGTCCGGCGTGCCGTCGGCGTTGAAGTCGATGCGCGGGATCGCCTTCAGCGTCGTGATGATGTCGGAGACGCCCTGGCGCGTGTTGTCGCGGCTGACCAGCAGGCTCGCGAGATTGATGAAGTGCGTGCCGGTTTCGTCGATCACGCCATCGGGGCCGGCGGCACCGGTCGTGTTGCTGACGAGATCGAGATCGAAGGTGCGTTCACGACCCGCCTGGCGCAGCGCGGCGAAAGGATCGGCCGGAGTGATGCCGTGCAGCGGCAGGTCGATGGCGATGACCGCGAAGCCGCGCGCCGCGAAGCCGTCGGCGACCAGCAGCATGTCGGCGCGGGTGCGCGGCGTGCCGTGCTGGAAGAGAACAATCGGCCAGCCGTTCGGCCCCGGCCCACCGACCGTCGGCACCGTCAGCAGCAGCGGAATGTCGAGCGTCGCGACGCGCGCGGGGACTGGATTGAAGCGCGTCAGCAGGCGGCTGGTCTGGTCGAGGCTGGGCACGGCAGGCGGGCCCGCCGCAGTCCAGTAGGCCGTCAGCGGCGCGGTCGGATTCGAGACGCTGGGCGGCGTCAGGTAATACGGCACGCGCACCGTGCCGGCGTAGATGCGCGCGAGGCCTGGCGAGCCCGGCAGCACCTGCGCGGTGGTCAGTCCTGTGTTCTGCACGACCACCGTGCCATCGGTGCCGGACAGCGGCGCGGCGCTCAACAGCGCCGTCGTGTCGTTGATCGACTGCGTCGAGAAGCTGAACGACAGCACGATGTTCGGCAGCTGGAGGCCGGCCGCGCGCGCGACCAGGAAATGCGTGCTGGTCAGCTGGCACAGCGCGCGCAGTGTCGCGTTGGCAACGGGCGTGCACGCGGCGGGCGCGGGCGGCGCCGTCGGCGCGCGCGCCGTGAACTCACTGATGATCTGCGCGCGGATCGTCGCGAAGTCCGTGTCCGCGCCGGCGGCGGCGCCGGCGCTGCTGGTGATGCCGTTGGTCAGCAGCACGAGGTAGCTGGACTTGGCCGCGAGCGGGCGCAGCGGCGTGATGTTCAGCACGCTGCCGTTGGCGCCGGCTTCGGCCGCGAGCGAGACGGTGTAGTCGGTGCCGCGCGCGAGCGGCCGCACGAGGCCCGTGACGCCCTTCGTCGCGGTGTCCGTCGTGACCTGCAGCACGATCAGGCTGGCCGGCGTCACCGAGGCGAGGTTGATCGGGCCTTCGAATCGCACCGTCATGTGTGCGGTCGTGGAGAAGCCGTCGAGCGCGTTCATCACCGGCTCTGAGGCGGTGCGGCCGGTCTGCACGAACGTGACCGGGTTGAACGGCGACGACGGCATGTTCAGCGTGCCGTCGGTGCTGCCCGCGAAATATGCGTCGTACGGATACGGGAACACGCCGAAGGTCGGCGCGAACAGCGCGCGAAAGCCGGTGGTCGGCGTGGTGCTGCCGCCGGGGTTCAGGTTGCCGCTGGTCGGGTCCGTGGGACCGATGTCGGACGCGCCATCGCTGTCCGAGACGCTGCTGGCGCAGCCGGCAAGCGTGATCGCAGCCGACACCAGCAGTGCGGCGACTGAAAGGCTCTTCATGGCGAATCCCCTCGAGAAATCCGGAAGTTTGGCGACGGTTGCAAGCTGTTGCTGCGCCGCGCTCTTTCTGATGCATCGTAGGGTACGCTTGCCGCGAGAACGGAGGCAAGCTAACGAAATGTCCCCACGTGTCAGGCGGCCACATGAGCTGCGCATCATCGGCGGCCAGTGGCGCGGGCGCCGCTGGCAGTTCCCTGCCAATGATGCGCTGCGTCCAACGCCGGACCGGGTGCGGGAGACCCTGTTCAACTGGCTCGCGCCGCGCATCCAGCAGGCCGCCTGCCTCGATCTGTTCGCCGGCAGCGGCGCGCTGGGCCTCGAGGCGCTGTCACGCGGAGCGGGTCGAGTGGTCTTCGTCGAGCAGGACGCCGCCACCGCACAGTCTCTGCAGCAGCGCATCGCGGACTGGCAGGGTTCCCAGGCGACCGTCGGCTCGGCCCGCGTCGAGCGTGGCGATGCGTTGCGCTGGATCGGAGTGGCGCGACCTCCCGGGCATGCGCCCTTCGACATCGTGTTCCTCGATCCACCGTTCGCGGCGGGCCTGCTGCCGCGCTGCTGTGCGCTGCTCGCGGCCCAGGGCTGGCTCGCCGACGGTGCGCTGGTCTACGTGGAATGCCCGGCACGGGACCCGCTGCCGCCGCTGCCTGAGGGCTGGCAATGGCTGCGCTCCAAGGCAGCCGGCGAGGTCGGGTATCATCTGGCGCAGAGCGGATCGCCGGTCCGCCCAGCAGGCGAACAACAATGAAAAGACATGCTGTCTATCCGGGCACCTTCGATCCGATCACCAACGGTCATCACGATCTCGTGCGTCGCGCGGCCAGCATCTTCAGTCGCGTGGTCGTCGCGATCGCGGCGAATCCGAACAAGAAGCCGATGTTCACCGTCGAGAAGCGCGTCGAGATGGCACGCGCCGTGCTCGCGGATCTGCCCAACGTCGAAGTGATGGGCTTCACCGGCCTCACCGTGGATTTCGCACGCGACAATGGCCTCAGCGTCATCATCCGTGGCCTGCGCGCCGTCTCCGATTTCGAGTTCGAATTCCAGCTCGCCAACATGACGCGGCATCTGTCGCCGACCGTCGAGAGCGTGTTCCTGACACCGCAGGAACAGTTCACGTTCATCTCATCGACGCTGGTGCGCGAGATCGCCGTGCTCGGCGGCGATGTCAGCGAGTTCGTGCACCCGATCGTGGCCGCCGAGCTGAAGACGCAGCGGCGGGATTGACCGACGGCGTCACGCGCCGCGCCGGTTTCCGGCGTTTGCGCGACGGCGAACGCAGACGCGGCGGCGGTCTGGGCGGCGCGGGCAGCTTCGATTCCTTCGCGAGATCCACGGCGCGCCACAGGTACCACGCGGCAGCCGTGCGATGCGGCGCCCAGCGCGCGCCGAAAGTGGCCAGCGCACGCGGCGCGGGCATCCTGCGCAGGCCGTAGGCGAGCCGGAATCCGTTGCGCACGCCGAAGTCATCGACCGGCAGCACGTCGGCGCGACCGAGCTGGAACATCAGCATCATCTCGACGGTCCAGCGGCCGATGCCGCGCACCTGCGTCAGCCGCGCGATGATCTCGTCGTCGCCGAGCGGATCGAGTTCCGCGGCGGGTGGCACGATGCCTTCGAGCGCCTTCGCCGCCAGGTCGCGCAGCGCGAGGATCTTCGAGCCCGAGAATCCGGCGCCACGCAGCGCGGCGGTGGGCGCCGCGAGCACCTGCTCGGGTGTCGGGAACGTGATGTCGGCGCCGAACAATGCGACGAAGCGTCGCAGGATCGTATTCGCGGCCGTGCCGTTCAACTGCTGATGTGCCACCGCGCGCGACAGGTGCTCGTACGGCGAACGATCCCGCTGTGGCTCGAGCGCATACGGGCCGACGGCCTCGATCACGCACGCGAGCACAGGGTCCGCGGCGCACAGATGCACGACGGCGGGGTGCGCCCTGCGAGTTTTCAGCGTTGGCATGTCAGCGCTGGCATGTCGGACACCAGTACGTGGAACGTTGGCCCTGCAACGCGTGGCGAACGGGCGTGGCACAGATGCGGCAGGGCTCGCCGCCGCGTTCGTAGACGAACAGCTTCTGGCGGAAGTAACCCGGATTGCCATCGGCGCCGACAAAATCGCGCAGCGTCGTGCCACCGACCTCGATCGCCATCGCGAGCACCTCGCGCACGGCCGTGACCAGTCGCGCAATCTCGTCGCGACGCAGTCCGCGTGCGTGACGCCGCGGCCGGATGCCGGCGCGGAACAGCGCCTCGCTCGCGTAGATGTTGCCGACTCCGACGACCAGCTGTGAGTTCATCAGCAGCAGCTTGATCGCGACCTTGCGGCTGCGCGTGACGCGCCACAGGTAGTCCGTATCGAATGCATCGCCCAGCGGCTCGGGCGCGAGCTTCGCGAGCAGCGGATGCAGGGCGGGATCGCCGTCCGTGTAATGCAGGCTGCCGAAGCGGCGTGGATCGTTGAAGCGCAGCGTCTGGCCGGAGTCGAGCAGGAAATCGAGATGATCATGCTCGCGGCGTGGCGCGTCTGCGGGCAGCACGCGCAGGCTGCCTGACATGCCGAGGTGCAGCAGCAGCGTGCCGCCGCCCTCGAGATCGAACAGCAGGTATTTCGCTCGTCGTCCGGCGCGCAGGATGCGGCGACCGTCGACCCGGCTCGCGATCGCGGGATCCACGCGCCAGCGCAGCCGCGGCTCGTGCACGGCAAGATGCACGAGGCGACGACCGGCGACATGGGGTTCCACGCCGCGGCGCGTGGTCTCGACTTCAGGAAGCTCGGGCATTCGCTGGGACGCAAATGACCCGGAGGGCAACCGCGCGCGGAAGCGCGGTTACTTGATCTTGGTTTCTTTGTACGCGACGTGCTTGCGCACGACGGGGTCGTACTTCTTCACTTCCATCTTTTCCGGATGAAGACGCTTGTTCTTCATCGCGACGTAGAAGTGACCGGTGTTGGCCGTGGACAGCAGCTTAACTTTTTCGCGCATGATGGCAGCCTAGATCTTGCGACCGGCGGCGCGCATCTTGGCGATGACGGCGTCGATCCCGTTCTTGTCGATGGTGCGCAGGCCATTGGCAGACACGCGCAGCGAAACCCAACGCTTTTCCGTTTCGAGCCAGAAACGCTGGGTGTGCAGGTTCGGCAGGAAGCGGCGGCGCTTCTTGTTGTTCGCGTGCGAGACGCGGTTGCCGACGGTCGGGCGCTTGCCCGTGAGTTCGCAGACGCGGGACATAACAATTCCCTTGAGAATTAATCTGAAATTCAATCAGTTACGAGGCTGACGCCGCCAGAGGCAGGCGTCAAAGGGCGGTCTTTATACCAGCCGCGGCCGGCCGGGGCAACTGCGCCCGGCGCATTCTGCCGGTGCGGGCCCGCTACAGCAGCCCCCGCTCTGCAAAGGACAGGCAAGCGGGCCCCCCGACGATCAGGTGGTCGAGCAGCCGGATCTCGACCAGGCCGAGGGCGTCCCGCAGGCGGTGGGTGATCAGCTCATCGGCCTGGCTGGGTTCGGCGACGCCGGAGGGGTGGTTGTGGGCCAGGATCACCGCCGCCGCATTGTGTGCCAGCGCCTGGCGGACGACCTCGCGGGGATGGACGCTGGCGCCGTCGATCGTGCCGCGGAACAGCTCCTCGAAGGCGATCAGCCGGTGGCGGGTATCGAGGTGCAGGCAGCAGAACACCTCGTACGGGCGGTCCCGCAGCTGCGCGATCAGGAATCGCTCCGTGGCCGCGGGCGATTCGAGCAGCGCTCCGCCCTGCAGCACCGCCGCGTAATGCCGGCGCGTGAGTTCGAGGCTGGCCATCAGCAGGCTGCAGCGGGCCGGCCCGAGTCCCTGCGCAGCGCGCCGCTGCGCCGGTGGCGCCAGCAGCAGTTCGCGCAGCGAGCCGAATTCGGCGAGCAGGTCCCGCGCGAAGGCGAGGGCGTCGCGGCCGTTCGAGCCCGTGCCGAACAGCACGGCGAGCAGTTCGGCGTCGCTGAGGCCGCCGGGACCCTGTCGCTGCAGTTTCTCGCGCGGCCGCTCGGCCTCGGGCCAGTCGCGGATGCGGCGCGGGGCGGTGCGCTGGCGCGGGCGGGGAGGTGATGCAGATTCTTCGCGGTCCATGCGGTCATCGTCCCGCGCCGCAGCCAGGTCAGCGAGCGCTGATTTGTGCGGGAATCCTCGAAAATGCAGCGGTGTTTGCACGGCGCGTCGGGGGCCACTGATAATCAGGCACATGAACGGCACGATCACCGGCCTCGCCGGCAAACGCATCATCGTCGGCGTCAGTGCCGGTATCGCCGCGTACAAGACGCCGGATCTGGTGAGGCGGCTGCGTGAACGCGGCGCGGAGGTCCAGGTCGTGATGACCGCGGGGGCCGCGCAGTTCGTCACCGCGATGACCTTCCAGGCGGTCTCCGGGCGTGACGTGCGCAATGAACTGTGGGATTCCGGCGCGGAAGCGGCGATGGGTCACATCGAACTCGCACGCTGGGCCGATCTCGTGCTGATCGCGCCTGCCACGGCGGACCTGATCGCGCGGCTCGCCACCGGTCAGGCCGACGATCTGCTCTCCACGGTCTGCCTTGCCACATCGGCGCCGGTCGCCGTCGCGCCTGCGATGAACCGGCAGATGTGGGCCAACGCGGCGACCCAGGCGAATGTCGGCACGCTGCGTGCGCGCGGCGTGGCGATCCTCGGGCCTGGCGAAGGCGATCAGGCCTGCGGCGAAGTCGGCGAAGGCCGCATGCTCGAACCGCTCGATCTCGCCGAGCGCGCGCTCGCGTTGTGCCAGCCGGCGGTGCCGCAGGCACTGGCCGGTGTGCGTGTGCTGCTGACCGCGGGGCCGACGCGCGAACGCATCGATCCGGTGCGCTTCATCAGCAATCGCAGCAGCGGCAAGATGGGCTTCGCGGTTGCGGCGGCCGCGCGCGCTGCCGGCGCCGAAGTCGTGCTCGTCTCCGGGCCGGTAAGCCTGCCGACGCCGGCCGGCGTGCGCCGCGTCGACGTGGAATGCGCCGCCGACATGCTGCAGGCGGTGCAGCGTGAAGTGCCGCGCGCGGACATCTTCATCTCGACCGCGGCCGTCGCGGACTATCGCCCGGCGAATCCGGCCTGCCAGAAGATCAAGAAGACCGCGTCCTCGCTCGACATCGGACTCGAGCGCACGGTCGACATCCTTGCGACGGTCGCCGCCGCCGCGCAGCGTCCATTCGTCGTCGGCTTTGCGGCCGAGACCGAAGACGTCGAACGGCACGCGCGCGGCAAGCTCGTGCGCAAGAAGCTCGATCTGATCGCCGCGAACGAAGTGGGCGACGACAAAGTCTTCGAGAAGGACGACAACGCACTGATGGTGCTGTGGGGCGACGGCCGGCGCGACCTGGGGCCAGGCTCCAAGACGGCCATCGCGCATGACCTGATCGCGCTGATCGCCGAGCATTACCGTGCCCACGCGCGGCGCGGCGTGAGCGCCTGAGGCCGTGGCGTCGCCTCCACCGCTGAAGGTCCGCATCCTCGATCCGCGTCTCGGCAGCGAGTTTCCGTTGCCGGCGTACGCCACGGCGGGCTCGGCCGGACTCGATCTGCGGGCCTGTGTCGATGCGCCGCTCGTGCTCGCGCCGGGCAGCGCACAGCTGTTGCCGACGGGACTGTCCATCTGGCTAGAGGATCCGGGCCTTGCCGCGATGATCCTGCCGCGCTCGGGCCTCGGCCACAAACACGGCATCGTGCTCGGCAACCTGGTCGGCCTGATCGATTCGGATTACCAGGGACCCTTGATGGTGTCCTGCTGGAATCGCGGCCATGCGCCGTACACGATCGAGCCCGGTGAGCGCATCGCGCAGCTCGTCGTCGTGCCGGTGGTGCAGGTGGAGCTGCAGCTCGTGCAGGAATTCACCGCGACGGCGCGCGGCGCGGGCGGATTCGGAAGTTCCGGCCGCGGCTGAACGCTGCGGAGAGGGTTGCCGACGCTGAGCGCCGGCGCTAGCGCGACGCGGCGACGCCGCTGCGCAGCGCGCGATAGCGGTCGATGTCTGCCTGGAACTGATCGCGCAGCGTCTGTTCTTCATTGCGCCGCGCCGCGAGCAGCGCCCGCTGCGTGCGAGTCTCGTTCATCGTGCGCACGAGATTGTCGGCGAGGCGATCCGGCATCGGCTTCGCGTCCGGGCTCTCGTTGTAGGGCCGGTACGCCTGGGCCTGCAGCTGCAGCGCCGCCAGCCGTTCGTGCAGGCTCTCGAGATAGGTCTCGGTCGACTTGCGCTGGTCGCCGACCTGCGCGAGACGTGTATCGCGCAGCGATTCGATGTCGCGCGTCGAGGTGTAGGTGGTGAGCAGGAATTTGTCGTGCTGGCTCTGCCGCGCCGCGAGTTCCTGGCGGCGTCGATCCTCTGCCAGCTGTTCAGGCGTCTTCTGCGCTTCGACGCGCGCGACTTCGACACCTTGGCTGTTCAGCACGCGCCGTTCGCGCTTGACGTACTCCGGCGGTACACGATCGCCGTAATGGGCGACGCCGTTGTCGTCCACCCACATGTAGCTCTGTTTCTCGATGCCGTTCTTGTTCGGCTTCGCAGGCTTGCTGCGCGTCTGTGGCTTGCGCGGCGCATTGCTGTCCGCATGCGCGAACGTCGTCGTCAGCGCGAAGGCGAGCGCGCAGGCGATGGCGGCACAGGATGTCGTCCGGCCCAGCATGAGTTAATTGTGCACGTGTCCGAGGGTTTCTGGAAATTCAGCCAACACCATATGTTTGCCGATACTGACGCAATGCGGCGAGCTCATCGGCTGAAATGCGAAACCGGTCACTTGCCGGCTGGCTGAAGGCCTCGATCAGGTCCGCCAGTGTGAGGATGCTCACACATTGGAGCCCATAGTCCGCGGTGATCTCCTGGACGGCCGAGCGGGCGCCCTGGCCCCGTTCCTGGCGGTCCAGGGCCAGCAGCACCGCCGTGGGCTCCGCGCCAGCGCGGCGGATCAGTTCCACGGACTCGCGGATGGCGGTGCCGGCCGTGATGACGTCGTCGACGATGGCCACCTTGCCAGCGAGCGCCGTGCCGACGATGTTGCCGCCCTCGCCATGGTCCTTGGCTTCCTTGCGATTGAAGGCCCAGGGAACGTTGCGGTGGTGATGTTCGGCCAGCGCGATGGCCGTGGCCGCGACCAGCGGGATGCCCTTGTAGGCCGGGCCGAACAGCATGTCGAAGGCGAGGCCGGAGCGCGCGATCGCGGCGGCGTAGCACTGGCCGAGCACGCTGATGGCCTCGCCATCGGCGAACAGTCCGGCGTTGAAGAAATACGGACTCTCGCGGCCCGATTTCAGCGTGAAGCGGCCGAAGCGCAGTGCGCGACGCGAGAGGGCGAGGTCGATGAAGCTGCGTTGATATTCCTGCATGCCGGTATCATATCGCGATGCGAATCGTGAGCCTCAACCTGAACGGCATTCGCTCGGCTGCGAGCAAGGGTGCCTTTGCGTGGCTGCGCACCGTCGATGCCGACGTCATCTGTCTGCAGGAGACCAAGGCCCAGGTGCACCAGCACGATGGGCACGACGTCGTGATCGACGGCTATCACTCGCAGTTCTTCGATGCGCAGCGTCCGGGCTATTCGGGCGTGGCGCTGTATTCCAAGCGCAAGCCGGATGACGTCGTGCGTGGTTTCGGCGTCGACGAGTTCGACAACGAGGGTCGGTATCTCGAAGCGCGCTTCGGTGATCTGTCGGTGGTGTCGTTGTACCTGCCGTCAGGATCGTCCGGGCCGGAACGGCAGGCGTCCAAGTTCCGTTTCCTCGAGGCCTTCATGCCCTGGATGAAAGGCCTGAAGCGCAAGCGCCGCAACTTCATGCTGTGCGGCGACTGGAACATCGCGCACAAACCCATCGATCTGAAGAACTGGAAATCGAACCAGAAGAATTCCGGCTTCCTGCCCGAAGAGCGCGCCTGGCTCGATCAGCTGTTCGACGACGTCGGCTACGTGGACGCGTTCCGCGAGGTGAATCAGCAGCCCGACCAGTACACCTGGTGGTCGAACCGCGGCGCCTCCTGGGACAAGAATGTCGGCTGGCGCATCGACTACCAGATCGTGAGCCCCGGCCTGCGGGGCGCCGCGAAATCCGCATCGATCTACAAGGCGCAGCGTTTTTCCGATCACGCGCCGCTGATCATGGATTACGCGCTGTGAGCGAGGCTCCGCGGGGCGCGTTCGCGCCGTATCTCGAGAAGGAATCGCTGGCCGCGTTCTTCGTCGGCGTCTCGTCCGGATTTCCCTACGCGATGATCGGCGCGACGCTGACCACGCGGCTCGCGCAGGACGGCATCGACAAGAAAACCGTCACCGCGTTCACGCTGGCGTTCCTCGCCTACAACCTGAAAGTCTTCTGGGCGTGGATCGTCGATGGCGTGCGCCTGCCGCTGCTCGGCCGACTGGGTCAGCGCGTCTCCTGGCTGCTGTTCGCGGGTGCGCTGGTCATCGCTGCGGTCTTCAATCTGGCGCTGGTCGATCCGGGCGCCAGCATCCAGGCCACGGTCATTGCCGCCGTGCTCGTCGGAGTGGCTGGCGCCACGTTCGATATCGTCATCGACGCCTATCGCATCGAGACGCTGAAACCGTACCAGCTCGGCGTCGGTTCCGGCATGTCGCAGTACGGCTGGCGGATCGGTTCCGCCACCGCGGGCGCGCTCGCGCTCTACGTCGCCGCGCGCCACGGCTGGACCGCCGCGTACATGGCCTGCGCAGCGTTCGCCCTGCCCGCGATGCTGACCGGGCTCATCGTCGGTGAGCCGGCCCGGCATGTCGTGACCAACGAGAAGAAAGGACTCGCGGCGGTCTGGTCTTCGATCGTGGGTCCCTTCGCGGAATTCATGCGTCGCAGTGGCGCGTGGGTCGTGCTGCTGTTCATCCTCGTGCACAAGATCGGTGACACGCTCGCGAACCTCACGTTCCGCCTGCTGTTCAACGACCTCGGTTTCAGCAACGACGAGATCGCGATCTATGACGTCGCGTTCGGCTTCTGGGCGTATCTCGCCGGCATCTTCATCGGCGGCGTGCTGTACACGCGCCTTGGACTCAAGCGCTCGGTGCTGATCGCGCTCGTGCTGATGGGTGTTTCCAACCTGAGCTTTGCGGCGCTCGCCTCGGCCGGTCATCTGAACTGGGGCATGGCCGCCGCCATCGGCTTCGAGAACGTCGCGAGCGGTTACGGTGGCGTCGTGGTCGTCGCGTTCTTCTCCGCACTGTGCAACCTGCAGTTCACGGCGGCGCAGTACGCGCTGATCTCCGCGGCGGCGAGCGTGGTGGGCCGCCTGCTGACCGGCACGACCGCCGGCGGACTGATCGAAGCCGTCGGCTATGTGAATTTCTACCTGCTGACGACGCTGCTGGCCGTGCCCGGCATCCTGCTGTTCTGGTTCATGATGCGACGGGGGATGATCGACGACGCGCTCGGCACCGCAGGCGGGCGCAGCTGAGCCGGCGCCTCGCGACACCATGGACATCGATCTCGAGCGGGTGATCTGCGCGCTCGCGGAGTTGCCGGACGGCGGCTGCCGCGGCTTCACCGTCGGCGGTGGCGACTGGCCGCTGCGTGGGCTGGTCGTCCGGGTGGGCGAGGGCGTGCGCGCTTATCTCAACTGGTGCCCGCATGCGGGCCATCCGCTGAATCTTCGGCCGCACGGCTTCCTCAGCCCCGATGGCGCACTGCTGCTGTGCGCGTCGCATGGCGCATTGTTCGAGAAGGAGCAGGGGCTGTGCGTGGCCGGACCCTGCGCGGGCAAATCGCTGAAGCCCGTGCCGCTGCGCATCGAGCAGGGCTACGTGCTTCTCGATGACAGCGTGGATGTGGCCGAACTCGCAGCGTCGATCGATCGCGATTGAGTCGACAGGCGACAGGGGCCTGCCGACTCGCGCTAGTTCGTGTCGCGCCAGTTGCTCGTCGGTTCGTCCTCGTTGTCGACGTCCACCGAACCGGTCCAGTCCTCGGGGGCCGCGGCGACTTCGATCTCCGAATCCAGCCAATGTGCGTTCCAGTCCTCGAGATCCATTTCCTCGACGGTGCCGTCGAAATACTGGAGCTCGATCGTGCCGTCGTCTTCATCGAGCGCGACGACCTCGAACAGGTCTGCGCCGACGAAACGGTACCAGGCGCCCACGGCGGGTTTGGATTGCTCTGAAGCCATCTGTGTCCCCTTCGCTGCTATGCTGCCAAGCCTCCGATTGGAAGGCCTTTACGGATTCATGCTGCGCCCCGCAGCGTGGGCTTTCAAGTCAGGTTTTTCCGCAGGGCAGCATGCGATGCTCGAGCAGCTGATCAAGTTTTTCGTCGTGTTCTTCGTGGTCGTCGAGCCCGTGTCGCTCGTGCCGCTGTTCGCCAGCCTCACGGAAGGCGCGAGCGCGGCTTACAAGCGACGCATGGCCTGCAAGGCCGTGCTGGTGGCCGGGCTGATCATCGTGCTGTTCGCGCTGTCCGGCGCGGCGTTCCTGAAAGTCATGGGCATCAGCATCGATGCGTTCCGCATCTTCGGCGGACTGCTGCTGTTCCTGGTGGCGCTCGAGATGGTGTTCGCGCGCGAGTCCGGCACGCGCACGTCGTCGGACGAAAAGGAAGAGACGCGCAAGCGTGCGGACATTTCGGTGTTCCCGCTGGCGTTCCCGTTCCTCGCCGGGCCCGGCGCGCTGACGACGATCCTGCTGTGGTTCGGACCGGTCTCGCCGACGACCGAGTCCGTGCAATTCGTCGGGCTGCTGGCCGGCGCCGCGCTGGTGCTGCTGATCGCGCTGCTGATGATGCTCGGCGCGAGCCGCCTGATGCGCGTCGTCGGCGTGACCGGCGCGAACGTGGCGAATCGGCTGCTCGGCGTCGTACTCGGTGCACTGTCCGTGCAGTTCGTCATCGACGGACTGCGCGCCGCGTTCTTCTGACGCCTGATCAGGGTCCCGCGAGATCGTTGCGCCGGAACGCCAGGTCCCACACACCATGGCCGAGGCGTTCACCGCGCCGCTCGAAGCGTGTCAGCGTGCGCCAGTCCGGTCGCGGTACATAGCTGCCCTCGGGCGAGAGGTTCGTGAACCACCGGCTCGAGCCCAGTACTTCCAGCATCTGCTCGGCATAGGGCTGCCAGTCGGTGGCGAGTTCCAGCAGGCCGCCTGCACGCACCCGGCTCGCGAGCAGATCGACGAACGGGGTCTGGATCAGGCGTCGCTTGTGATGGCGCTTCTTGTGCCAGGGATCGGCGAACAGGATCAGGACCTCGTCGAGGCTGCCGGGAGCGATGTGCCGCTGCAGTACCTCGACGGCGTCATGGCAGATCGCGCGCACGTTGCCGAGACCGTGCTTCTCGGCGAGCAGCAGCAGATGGCCGACGCCCGGTCGATGCACCTCGATGCCGAGGTAGTCGCGCTGCGGGTTCGTCGCGGCGAGCTGCGCGAGGCTTTCGCCGTTGCCGAATCCGATCTCGAGCGCGCGAGGTGCCACGCGGCCGAACACCTGATCCAGATCGAGCCAGGCCGCGCCGCTCGCGTCCGGTGCGGGCAGGTCCACGCCCCAGCGCGGCCACAGATCGTCGAGCGCGCGGCGCTGCGCATCGGTCATCCGCCCCATTCGCATCACGAAGCTGCGGATCGCGCGGTGGCGGAGGTCTTCGGCGGAGTCGGTCATCGGGGCGGGGCCTGCGGTCCGGGGGACGCAAGATAGCAGAGCACCGCGATCGCGCGGAGGCGGGTCCGCTTGCACCAAGCCAGCACCGGAAACCTGCGTGAACGAGCAGCCGGCGGCCCGATTGCCCCCGGCACGGAACTTGCTTTGCATTCGATTGCAACTACGAAGCGTCAAACGGTACCGCGATGCGCCTGGCCCGCTCTTCCCTGCTGCGCCACCTGCGCATGTTCTGCGTCTGTGCGCGCTGCCTGAGTTTCAAGTCGGCTGCGCAGATCCTGCATCTGACGCCCTCGGCGATTAGTCACCAGATCCGCGAGCTCGAGGACCAGCTCGGCGTGCAGCTGTTCGTGCGGCGCACGCGCGCGCTCGAGCTGACGCCGGTCGGGCGCAGCCTGCTGGCGGAGGTCGAGCCGCTGCTGCTCGCGGTCGAGGAAGCCGTGGCGCGTATCTCTGCGGATCCGGAGCGCAAGTCCGTGAACGTCGCGATGCCGCCGTTCTTTGCCAGCGAGCTGGTGATCCCGCGATTGTCCACGCTCTACGCGGCTCATCCCGGCATCGCCGTGCAGCTCGATACGCACGACGCGATGCCACGTGATCACGCGCCGGGCGCTGACATCTCCGTGATCATCGCCGAGGCGCCGGCGCGCGGCCTCGAATCGCACGAACTGTTTCCGTTGCGACTGGTCGGCGCCTGCTCGAGCGAAATACGGCTGCGCCTCGATGACCTCGGCAGCGCGGCGCTGTCGCAGGTGCCGGTCGTCGTGCATCGCATGCTGCCGAGCGTCTGGGATCAGTGGGCGGTCGAATCGGGCTTCGCGCTGCCGCCGCCGCGAAACGTCATCGAACTCGACAACATGTTCGCGGTGACGCGCGCGGCGGAACGCGGCGTCGGTGTTGCGCTGGTGCCGTCGATCGTCAGTCAGTCGTGGTTCCAGTCGGGCGCACTCGCGCGCGCATCGGATGTGGAAGTCACCACGGGCGAAAAATACTTCGTCGTGTGGCGCGAAGAAGATCTCGCGCGACCCGGTCTGTCTGCGATACGCGACTGGGCGATTGCCGAATTTATTCATGCATGACGCGAGAATTGCGCGTTTGTCGCACAGTGATCATCCACGTAACGTCATTCCTGCAGGGGGTCATCAACAGGAGTGAGTCATGTTCAAGTCCAGTCGCACGCTGATCACCTTCGCCGCCCTGACGCTCGCCTCGATCGCGCAGGCGCAGGCCGCTGCACCGATGGTCGTGAAGTTCGCGCCGAGCATCGATCCGATCCCCACTGCGGTGCGTTTCAACAATCATTGCGCCAACGCGGTGCGCAACGCCCAGAGCCGCACGTCCCAGGGCTATTGCACGGCCGCGCTGCGCGGCCTGCGGAATCTGCAGCGCACAGAGCGCGCGAGTCTCGCGAGCGAAGCGCAGGCAGCGATTCTCTCGAACGCGGCGGTGATGTACCTGATGTCCGGCGACATGATCTCGGCGCGTGGCCTGATCGCGGAAGCCGCGACGCTGGCGCCGGACGCGAGCTTCGTCCTGCGCAACCAGTCGCTGATTGCCGCGGGCGCAGCGTCCGGTCAGAAGGTCGCGAAGTACTGATTCGAAAGGTTTGATCCGGCGCGGCGCCCGGTGTCTGAAGCGAGAACCCGTCCCCCCTCATTTCGGGTTCGAGTCGAGGATGCCGGGCGTCGCAATGGAATATGCGGCCGAAGCCGCAATGGGACATGCGACCCAAGGTCGCAATGGGACATGCGACGCTGATCGCTAGCGCTGGGCGCTGAGCCAGTCGGGTTCGGGCAGCGCGGCGAACGCGTGTCGCAGCGCTTCGCCCCACATGCCACGGATGCTCTGGAAATAGGCATTCTCGCCATCGATGCTGATGTGGCGTGCGACGCTGAACTGGTCGCGGCGCAGGATCACGAGATCGAGCGGCAATCCCACGGACAGATTCGAGCGGATCGTCGAGTCCATCGAAATCAACGCACACTTCGCGGCTTCGTTGAGGCTGCTGCTGCGGCGGATCACGCGGTCGATGATCGGCTTGCCGTACTTCGATTCGCCGATCTGGAAATACGTGGTCTCGGCCGTCGCCTCGATGAAGTTGCCAGCGGCATAGATCGAGAACAGTCGCGGCGCCTCGCCACGGATCTGGCCGCCGAGCGTGAAGCCGGCGTTGAACTCGATCGAGAAATTCTTCAGCGCCTCGGCATCGCGGTGGTGCACTTCACGCAGCGCATCGCCGACGCAGCGCGCAGCGTCGAACATCGTCGGCACGTTCATCAGGTTCGGCTCATGCCCGCCGGCATCGATGCGCTCGCGCAGCAGGCTCGCGACCGACTGCGAGATCGCGAGGTTGCCGGAGGTCTGCAGCACCATGACGCGATCGCCGGGCTTCTCGAACACGGCGAGTTTGCGGAACGTGCTGATCTGATCGACGCCCGCATTGGTGCGCGAATCGGAGAGGAAGACCAGCCCGGTATCGAGCAGCATGCCGACGCAGTAAGTCATCCGGGGAGTTTAGGAAGCGAGGCCGGCAACGTCAAAGCGCCGTGCAGGCGAATGTCCGTTCTGTGCGCTACTGCTCGGTCGTCACGGTGACGACGACTTCCAGCGTTTCGCCGCCGCCACCGCGGCGCACGCCACGGACGGGTGCCGCGTCGAGATAGTCGCGGCCCACTGCGAGGCGGCAGTAGCGATCGTCGACGGCGCGCCGATGTGTGACGTCGAGCCCGAGCCAGCCGATGTCCTCGCCGAGCCAGGCGTCGATCCAGGCGTGGCTCGCGATCTCGCGCCCGTCTCCCGTGTGCAGATAGCCGCTGACGTAGCGCGCGGGAACCGCAGCCGCGCGGCAGCAGGCGAGGAAGACATGCGCCTGGTCCTGGCACACGCCTTCGCCACGTGCGAGCGCGCTCGCGGCGGTATCGGTCACCGTGGTCGCGCCCGGCACGTAGCGGATCGCGGAACAGACGCCGCCGGCCAGCGATTCGAGACGCTCGCGCAGCCCGGGCGCACCCGCGTGATGGGCCAGGTGATCGAGGCCGAGCGACGCCAGCGACGCATTGGCGGTGGTCAGTGCCGTCGGCGCGAGATAGACGAGCGGTGACAACGGTCCGCGCTCGCGCGTGATCGCACCGGGGCCGACGTCCACGATGCCGGAGACGACGATGCTGATTTCGTCGTGCGGTTCGTCGATCGACAACAGGTGCACGATGTTGCCATGCGCATCGACTTGCTCGCTGGGTCGGCCCGGCGCGCTCATCTCCCAGCGCAGCGTGCGCTGGCGCAGTTCGCCGCGCGGCGTCAGTTTCAGGTTCTGCACGCTCTGCCGGGCCGGCTCGGCGTAGCGATACACCGTCTCGTGGCGGATCTTCAGCGCCACGACTCAGGCTCCCGGCACGAGGAAGTCGCGCGCGATGCCTGCGGCGAGTTCGTTGAGCCGTTTCTGGCAGCGATCCAGAAACACGGGAACGCCGTCCGCACAGAGTTCCTCCAGCCGGCCGAAGCGCAGCTGGGCATGCATTTCGCCGGCGAGGCGTTCGGTTTCCCGGGACTGGGTGTTGCGCACTTCGCGCAGGTTACCGTAAAGATCGGAGAGGCAGCGGTGCACCGAGCCCGGCATGCTGTCGTTCAGCAGCAGCAGTTCGGTGACCTGCATCGGCGTGACGCTGTCGCGATACACCTTGCGGTACACCTCGAACGCCGACAGTGCGCGCAACAGCACGGCCCATTCCGATGCTTCCGACGCGGGACGCTCGCCGCCGTCGCCGGGATCGCGCCAGCGCGATTCGAGCAGGCGCGTCGTCGCGTCGGCCCGTTCGAGAAAAGTGCCGATGCGCGAAAAAAAGTACGCTTCGTCGCGCAGCATCGTGCCGACGATCACGCCGCGCGTCAGGTGCGCGCGGTACTTCACCCACTCCAGGAAATCGCCGAGCGCGGGTTCGGTGCCGGCGCGGCCGAAGCTGCGCGCCTCGAGCCAGGTGGAGTTCAGCGTCTCCCACACTTCCGAGGGCACGGTGCCGCGCACGGCGCGCGCATTTTCGCGGGCCGTACGCAGGCAGGAGAGGATGCTGCCCGGATGCTCGCGCTCGAACGCGAGGAAATGTACGGCGGCTGCCGGTGAGGCCTCGCGGTGGCGCGCGCGGAAAGCGTCGATCATGCCGAGCGAGGTCAGCGTGGCCGCCCAGCCCTGGCGCACGGCTTCGGGCGTGCGCGGCAGCAAGGAGAGGCGATAGTGCGCATCGAGCATGCGCGCGAGATTCTCGGCGCGCTCGTTGTAGCGCGACATCCAGTAGAGGTGATCGGCGGTGCGGCTCAGCATGGTCCCACCTTCATCGCCCCAGCACCCAGGTGTCCTTGGTACCGCCGCCCTGCGAGGAGTTCACGACCAGCGAGCCCTTGCGCAGCGCGACGCGCGTCAGGCCGCCGGGCACGATGGTGATGTCCTTGCCGGAGAGCACGAAGGGGCGAAGGTCGATGTGGCGCGGCGCGAAGCCCTGCTCGACGAAGGTGGGGGACGTCGACAGCGCGAGCGTCGGCTGCGCGATGTAGCGCTCGGGATTCGCCTTGATGCGGGCGCGGAAGTCCTCGATCTCCGCCTGCGTCGAAGCGGGTCCGATCAGCATGCCGTAGCCGCCGGCGCCATGCACTTCCTTGACGACCAGATCCTTCAGGTTCGCGAGCACGTGCGAGCATTCGTCGGGCCGACGCAGGATCCAGGTCGGCACGTTGGCGAGCTTCGGCTCCTCGCCGAGATAGAAGCGGATCATGTCCGGCACGTACGGGTAGATCGACTTGTCGTCGGCGATGCCGGTGCCGATCGCGTTCGCGATGGTGACGCGGCCGGCGCGATAGGCCGTCAGCAGTCCCGGCACGCCGAGCATCGAATCCGACCGGAACGCGAGCGGATCCAGGAAGTCGTCATCGATGCGCCGGTAGATCACATCGACGCGCTGCGGGCCACGCGTCGTGCGCATGTAGACCACGTCGTCGCGCACGAACAGGTCCTGGCCTTCGACGAGTTCGATGCCCATCTGCTGTGCGAGGAAGGCGTGTTCGAAATAGGCGCTGTTGTACGCGCCCGGTGTCAGCAGCACGACGGTGGGATCGGTGATGCCGGGCTGGGCGACGCTCTTCAGGTTGTCTAGTAGTACATCGGGGTAATGCTCGACGGGTTCCACCGCGTGGCGCGAGAACAGTTCCGGGAACAACCGCATCATCATCTTGCGGTTCTCGAGCATGTACGAGACGCCAGAGGGCACGCGCAGGTTGTCTTCGAGTACGTAGAAGCGGCCGTCGTCCGCGCGCACGATGTCGACGCCGGCGATGTGCGAATAGATGCCACCCGGTACGTCGATGCCCTGCATTTCGGGCCGATACTGGGCATTGCACAGCACCGGTTCGGACGGGATGCGGCCTGCTTTGAGGATTTCCTGGTCGTGGTAGACATCCGCGAGGAAAGCGTTCAGCGCACGCACGCGCTGCTTCAGCCCGGCTTCAAGCTCCGTCCATTCGTCCGCCGGCAGGATGCGCGGGACGAAGTCGAACGGGATCAGGCGCTCCGTGCCCTCGTTCTCGCCGTACACCGCAAACGTGATGCCGAGCCGATGAAACAGTGCATCCGCTTCGGCGCGCTTCTGCGCGAGCCGTTCTGCGGGCTGTGCTTCGAGCCAGTCGCGGTACCCGGCGCAATGCGCGCGCGGTTTGCCGGCGGCGTCGTACATTTCGTCATAGGCGCGGACGGTCATGGCCGGATCCTAGCCTGCTTTGCAGCGGCCCGGCGCATCTGCGCCACGGCGGTGCGCGATCGCGCCGGCTTGGTGCAATATGCGGTCATCCCATGGACGCCAGCGATGACATCCGACTGCGCGATGGCGAACTTGCCTGGCATGGCGACGCGTTCACGCCGGCCGAGTCCAGCGCGCTGTTCGCCGAGTTGCGCGAGACGCTGCCCTGGCACCAGGAGCAACTCCTGATCTTCGGCCGCGAGCGACCGGTGCCACGGCTCGTGTCCTGGCATGGCGATCCGGACGCGACGTACGCGTACTCGGGGGTTCTGCACACACCTGTGCCGTGGACGCCTGCGCTGGTCAGCATTCGCGAACGCGTCCAGCAACTCGCGGGCGGCCGCTTCAACAGCGTGCTGGCCAACCTGTATCGTGACGGGCGGGACGGCATGGGCTGGCATTCGGACGACGAGCCGGAACTGGGGCACGAGCCGCTGATCGCGTCGGTGTCTTTCGGGGCGACGCGCCGCTTCCGGTTGCGGCATCGGCGCGCGAAGTCGCTGACCCATGCGCTGGATCTGACCGACGGCAGCGTGCTGGTGATGGCGGGCCCGACCCAGCATCACTGGCAACATTCGATCACCAAGACCGCGAGGCCCGTCGGGCCGCGCATCAACCTGACGTATCGACTGATCAAGAGGGCCACGCCATGACTGCGTATCGATCCGGCATTTCGTGGCGTCACCCGGGTCTGCTCGTGGTGGTGCTCATCGCGGGGGTGATCGCGTCGATCACCCCGCGGCTCGCGGTGGCGCAGGAAAAGACGCAGAAGCCGCCATTGCATGCGCAGAACTGGCTCGCGATCACGGGCAAACCGCTGGCGGCCACCGCCGGAGCGATGACGTTCCAGCGCGGTGGCAATGCCGTCGATGCCGCCTGCGCGATGATCGCGGCGACCTCGACGATGTGGGACACGCTGTCCTGGGGCGGCGAGACGCAGGCGCTGATCTGGCATCCGGGGCTCAAGCGCGTGATCGCGATCAACGGACTCGGTGTCGCGCCGAGCGGCGCGACCGTGGAGTTCTTCCGCAAGCAGGGCATGAAGTATCCGCCGGAGTTCGGTCCGCTGGCGGCCGTGACACCGGGTACGCCGGGTGCACTGCTCGTGATGCTCGCCGACTACGGCAAGCTGTCGCTGGCCGAGGTGCTCGCACCCGCGATCACGCTGGCCGATGGTTATCCGATCGAAGCGGAACTCGCGAACACGATCGAGCGTGACAAGGCGCGGCTGAAACAGTGGCCGGATTCGCGGCGTGTGCTGCTGCCGCACCTCGGCGAGGCGCGTGAGGCGCCGCGCGCCGGCGAGATCTTCCGCCAGCCCGAGCTCGCCGCGACGCTGCGCAAGCTGGTCGAAGCAGAAAAGAGGGCGCTGGCGCGCGGTGCCTCGCGCAAGGCGGCGATCATGGCCGCATACGATCGCTTCTATCGCGGTGACATCGGCGCGGAATTCGCGGCGGCCGTGCAGGCCAATGGCGGTCTGATCACCCGCGAGGATCTCGCCAACTGGCAGGTGAAGATCGAAGCGCCGCGCAGCACCAGCTATCGCGGCATCGAGGTGTTCAAGCTCGACTCCTGGGTGCAGGGGCCGGTGATGCTGCAGTCGTTGAACATCCTCGAGAACTTCGACCTGAAGTCCATGGGCTACAACTCGGGCCGCTATCTGCACACGCTGTATCAGGCGATGAACCTCGCCTTCGCGGATCGCGATTTCTATTACGGCGATCCGGCGTTCCCGCCGGCCGAACCGATCCGCGGGCTGCTGTCGAAGGACTATGCGAAAGCGCGCGCCGCCTCGATCGATCCGGAGCGCAACGATCCGCTCGCGGGTCCCGGCGATCCCTATCCGTTCCAGGGGGAGGTGAATCCCTACACTGCACTGCTGCAGCGCCGCGCGCAGGATCTCGCGAGCCCGAGCGGTCGGCCGTCGCTGCGCGATACGCGCACGAGCGTCGAGGCGCCGGAGGACGAACCGTTCTTCCGCGGCACGACGTCCGTCGTCGCGGCGGATCGCGAAGGCTGGCTGGTGTCCGTGACGCCGAGTGGCGGCTGGGTGCCTGCGGTGATCGCCGGCCGCACCGGCATCGGACTGTCGCAGCGCCTGCAGTCGTTCGTGCTCGACCCGGCAGAGAATCCGTTCAACGTGCTCGAGCCCGGCAAGCGGCCGCGCGCCACGCTGACGCCGAGCCTCGCGTTGAAGGACGGCAAGCCCTGGCTCGCGTTCGCGGTGCAGGGCGGCGATGGGCAGGACCAGAACCTGCTGCAGTTCTTCCTGAATGTCGCGGAGTTCGACATGACACCGCAGGAAGCCGCGGAAGCCGCCAACATGAACAGCTTCCAGATGTACGACTCCTTCGGCGACCATCGGCGTGAGCCGGGCCGCATGCAGCTCGACGACGAAACGCCGCAATGGGTGCGCCGCGATCTGGTGCGGCGCGGTTATTGGCTGGATTTCCGCTCGCGGACCTCGGGGCCGATCAACGCGATCCTGATCGATCCGGCCAGCGGCAGCCTGTGGGGCGGATCCAGCAACCACGGCGAGGATTATGGAATCGGCTGGTAATACCGTGCCCCGGATGGCGCGGGACGCTATGCTAGCCGGCCTTTTGATGGATGACCGCAGGGGCCCTGACCCTTGAAACAGACTCCTTCCAAACCGGCCCGGATCGACGGATCGATCCAGCAGCCCCTGAACGGCGACCCCGCGACGCTCGCGGTCGATCGCGCGCTCGGCGAGCTGCGCCGTGGTCGCGTGCTGCGCGTCGAAGCGCCCGCCCAGGCCGGCACGCTGCGCCAGGTCGTGGCGGCTGCCGAGACGCTGCGCGATTCGGTATTGCAGACGCTGCGCGGGCTCGCGAGTGGTGAGCCGGTGCTCGCTGTGACGGCGGAGCGCGCCGCAGCGCTGGGTCTGTCTGCGCCTGCCGGCGTTGCCCAATGCCTTGGTCTGACGTCACAGCTCGGCGCAGCGCAGGTGGCGCTGCTCGCCGGTGCACCGGCCGCCGACGGCGCCGCCGCGCTGGCTGCGATATTGCCGCGACGCGACGCCGACGCCGCTCAGCTTACGGCGATCGCGCTCGCCCGCCATGCGGGCCTGCTGCCGGCCGCGGTCTGCGTGATGCCGGCCGCGCCCGTCGTGCTCGACACGGTGCTCGGCGTGACGGCCGCCGATGTCGCCCGCTTCGAACTGCCGCTGGCCACGGACCTCGAGCGCGTCAGCGACGCGCACGTCCCCCTCGAGGGCATCGAGGACAGCGAGCTGGTCGTGTTCCGCGATTCGCGCAACGCCACCGAACATCTCGCGGTGATCCTCGGGCATCCGGATCTGAGCCAGCCCGTGCGCGTGCGCATGCATTCATCCTGTCTGACCGGCGATCTGCTCGGCAGTCTGCGCTGTGACTGCGGCGATCAGTTGCAGCGCGCGGTGCAGCAGCTGTCAGGTCCGGGCGGTGGTGTGCTGCTGTATCTGTCGCAGGAAGGACGCGGCATCGGCCTTGCGAGCAAGCTGCGCGCCTACCGTCTGCAGGATGCGGGACTCGACACGCTCGATGCGAACCACCATCTCGGCTTCCAGGCCGACGAGCGCAGCTTCGACATGGCGGCGCACATGCTGCGCGCGCTCGGGGTGCCGCGCATCCGCCTGCTGACCAGCAATCCGCACAAGGTGTCTGCGCTGCGCGAGGCCGGGATCGATGTCGTCGAGCAGGAGCCGCTGCACGGCCGCGTGAATCCGCACAATGCGCGCTATCTGCGGATCAAGGAAGAACGCGCCGGTCACGTGCCGCGCGATCCCGCGAAGCGGCCCTAGACAGATCCCTGCGGCCGTCGCGCTCGGCGCGTCAGGCTGCGACGCAGAGATTGCGGCCGCCGTCCTTGGCGCGATACAGCGCGCTGTCGGCACGATCGAATACCGCATCCGCCTCGTCGCCGTCGCGCAGTTCGGTGATGCCGCAGGAGATCGTCACCTTCACCGGCGCGCCGCGGAAATGCAGCTTCAGCGACGCCACGGAATTGCGCAGTTCCTCCGCGACACGATTCGCCTCGGCGAGCGGCGTGCCGATCAGCAACATCACGAATTCCTCGCCGCCGAAGCGTGCGACGAAGTCGGTCGTGCGCAGCCGGTTGGCCAGGCACCGCGCCACTTCGCGCAGCACACGGTCGCCCGCGCGATGGCCGAAGTTGTCGTTGACCGCCTTGAAGTGGTCGATGTCCCAGATCAGGACGCTGACGGGATTGCGGAACCGTGCGAAGCGCTCGATTTCTTCCTGCAGGCGTTCGTCGAACGAGATGCGGTTCGCGACGCCGGTCAGCGGGTCGAGTCGCGCGCGGCTGCGCTCGAGATGCAGGTTGCGATGCAGGTCCTTGGTCTGCGCTTCGAGCTCCGCGACGCGGGCCGTCATCTTCTGCGTGCGCTCGCTGTGCTCGAGGAAGCGGCTCTCTTCACGCGCGCGGAAATCCTTGACGTGATTGGCGAGCACTTCGAGTCGCGCGCCGACCATGCGCTGCAGCGGCGCGAGATCGCTGGCCACCTGGACGTCGCGCGTCAGTTCGCGCACTTCCGTCATCACGTGCGAATTCAGTGACTCGGCATCGCCGAGCGTCGTGCGTCGATCGTCGCTGCTGCTGGAAAGATAGGTCGCGACTTCCTCGAGGCGGGTCGTCACCTGCGCGAGCAGCGACGTCGCTTCGTCGCGCTGCCGCGCCAGGTGTTCGGCGCGCTGCCGCAGGATGTCGGCCGCGTGGGTCAGGACCTTTGCCAGCGCCGTATCGGAATCCACGGTCGGCAGCTGTTCGATCAGCGAGGTCGAGATCGGGTCCGGTGTCTCGTCCATCGACAGACGCCGCAGCAGCAATCCGACTGCGTCGCAGGTCTCGGACCAGCGCAGCGCCTGCACGGTCGTCGTGCTGGCCGGTGCGCTGAGCGGCGGCTGCGGCGCGGGAGCAGTGGCAGATGTCGCGGCTGCGACCGGTGCGACGGCAGCCGTCGGCGTGGGCGCAGTCGTTGGCGTGGCCTGGGCGGCGGGCGGGGTGGTCGCCGGGGCGGACAGCGTGCGCGCGGTGCCGGTCGGTGAGGAGGCCGATGGAGGCGCCTTCGCATCGAGCGCGGCGACCGCGGTGCTCAGCGTGCCGAGCAGGGTCTCGAGCTCCGAAGCGCCGGCGTTGCGGCGATTCGCTTCCGTGACGCGACTCAACTGCGCGTCGAGCGCATCGTCGAGGCCGCGGCCGGCGAGGCAGAGTCGATTGACGATGCGGCGCAGCACCTGTTCGAGCTCGCGCCAGCGCTTCTCTTCCACTTCCATTTCGCGAAGTGAATTGAGATATGTCGCCTTCCAGTCTGCGGCGTCGGCCATGAGTGCGCTTCTTGATCCGGGTTCGAGGTGCTCGATCCCGTAACGGCGCAAACTCTGCCGGTCTTGAGGTCCGACCCCGCTTTTTTTAGGGGCTCGCCTGTGCGGACGTCGCTGCGCTGTCGATCCGGATGCGGACCCGCGGCAACAATTCGCCGGCCACCGGACCTACGCCCGCATCGATGCTGGTCCGCTCGCCGGGCGCCAGCGCGCGGCTGAGGCGCACGGCGCGCGCCTGCTGCGCGATCTGGCCCGAGGCATCGAGCAGGATGGGCGTGAACGTGATGTCGCGCAGCGGCACCGCGGCGCGGTTCTCGATCACGGCGACCAACGCACCGCGCGCGTCCTGTTGTGCGCCGGCCGCGACGTAGTTGCCGGGATTGCGCGGCAGATCCAGCAGCGTGTATTCGACGGCCGCCTGCTTGCCGAGATCGCTCTGTGAACCCGCTGCGCCCTTGAAGTACTCGAGGGCCTGGTCCGTGCGGCCGGCGTCCTTGGCGATGGCGCCGAGGTAGTACAGCGCGGGTGCGGTCGGCAGCAGCTTCGCGCTCTGCGTCAGCCACTCCTCGGCGCGCTGCCGGTTGCCCTGCCGATAGGCCGTGACCCCACCGCCGAGATAGGCACCGAAGTATTCGCCGTCGAGCGCCAGCGATTTCTCGTAGTGACCCATCGCCTGCGGCAGATCCTTCGCCGCGAGCGCCAGATCTCCCTGCAGCTGATGGAAGCGCGCCTCGCGCGGCAGCAGACGCGTGGCCTCGGCGGCCAGCGCACGTGCGCGCGGCAGATCCTTCTTCGCGGCGGCGGCGCTGGCTTCATCGGCCTTGTCGTAGGCCGGCTTGATCGCGAGCAGCGGCTTCAGCTGGGCCTGGTAACGTTCGGCACCGAGTTCGCCGCGGGCGCCGCCGGAGGTGGTCTCGATCGTCGCCGCCGTCTGGCGATTGCGATCGACACGCTCCGCGGAGGGCGGATGAGAGGCGAACAGTCCTTCGAGCCAGCCCGGATTGCCGCGCCCGTCCGCTTCGGCGAGCTTCAGGAACTTCTGCTGCAGCGTGATCGCCGCGCTGGTGTCGTAACCCGCACGCTGCATGTACTGCATGCCGTACAGATCGGCCTCCAGTTCGGCATCACGACCGTAGCGCAGCGACACGAGCTGCGCACCGACCGCAGCACCCTGCACCAGCAGCCCACCGAGATTCTGGTCGACGCCGCTGGTGGCGAGTCCGACCTGCGTGGCGAGCATGCCCGCCTGCAGCGCGATGCCGCGCTCCTGCGCCTTCGCGCCATGGCGCGCCGCGGCGTGGACGATCTCGTGGCCGAGCACGGCCGCGAGTTCCGCTTCGTTTTCGAGCGCGGTCAGCAGGCCGCGATTGACGGCGATCTTGCCGCCCGGCAGCGCCCAGGCGTTCGGTACTGAACTGTTCAGCACGACGAACTCATAGGGCAGCGGCCGGTCCGACACGGCCGCGAGCTTCTGCCCGACCGTGCTGACGTAGGCACTGAGCTCCGGCAGGACTGTGAGATCGCCGCCCTGCGATTGGCGCGACGGTGCGTAGTTCGTCTCGCCGATCTTCACTTCCTGGGCGGCGGAGATCAGCTGGATCTCCTTCTTGCCGGTGACCGGATTGACGCCGCAGCCGCTGAGCCACAGCAGCGGCAGCAGCAGAAGCGGGCCCAGGCGATGCAGTTTCGACGTCATTTTCGTGTTCATGCCGCCCAGTCTAAATCCTGATCCCCCTTGCGCCTACCCGTCAGCACTCTAGAATTCCGCGATGAAGACCAAGCAGGACATCGTCGACAACTGGCTGCCGAGATACACGGGCACGGCGCTCGCGGATTTCGGCGAACACATTCTGCTGACCAACTTCGGTCACTACCTCGAGATCTTCGCCCGAGACGCCGGCGTGCCGGTCAATGGTCGCGAGCGGCCGATGCCGAACGCCACGGCGGACGGCATCACGATGATCAACTTCGGCATGGGCAGTGCCAACGCTGCCACGATCATGGACCTGCTGTCCGCGATCACGCCGAAGGCCGTGCTGCTGCTCGGCAAGTGCGGCGGCCTCAAGAAGAAGAACCAGCTCGGCGACCTCGTGCTGCCGATCGCCGCGATCCGCGGCGAGGGCACCTCTAACGACTACCTGCTGCCGGAAGTGCCGGCCCTGCCGGCGTTCAGTCTGCAGCGTGCCGTCTCGACGATGATCCGCGATCTCAATTGCGATTATTGGACGGGCACGGTGTACACGACCAACCGTCGCGTCTGGGAACACGACGACGGATTCAAGGAATACCTGCGCAAGACGCGCTGCATGGCCATCGACATGGAGACCGCGACCATCTTCGCGGCAGGCTTCGCCAATTCGATTCCGTCCGGTGCGCTGCTGCTGGTCAGCGACCAGCCGATGGTGCCGGAAGGCGTCAAGACCGAAGCATCCGATCGCAAGGTGACGGACGTGTTCGTCGAGAGGCACATCAAGATCGGTGTCGAGGCGCTGCGGCTGATCCGCCGCCACGGCAAGAGCGTCAAGCACCTGCGCTTCGACGAGTGACGCCGCGCGCGCTGGCCCGCCCCTGATCGATCCTCAGCCGGTGCCAATCCGCCGGCAGCGGATCGAGGTGCCGCCAGCGTCGCGCCGGCCGAAGCTCATCGTGGCGCCGATGCCACGAGCACGATGGGCCATCAGCGCGAGTCCCCGCGTGCCGGCAGACGAGATCGCCGCTTCGTCGATGCCGCGGCCATCGTCGCTGACCTCGAGTTCGAGCCGGGCGGGCGAGGCGCTGATGCGGATCCAGAGATGCTCGGCCTGCGCATGGCGCAGCACGTTGCTGACGGCTTCCTGGACGATGCCGAACAGGTGATCGGCATCGACCGGGCAGATCACATGATCTTCGGAGATGTCGAGTTCGCATTCGACCGTCAGCGTGCCGACGTTGCGCGCGTGCTCGACGACGCCTTCGAGCGCGACTGCGAGTCCGGTCGGCGCGACGCCGACCGGTGAGAGGCTGCGCGACAGCGCGCGGACGTCGTCGACCGAATGATTGATCAGCGCCGCGATCTGCCCGGCCTCGGTCGACAGCGGATGGCCCTGGCGTGCGAGCTGCGCCGCGAGCGACTGCAGCAGCATCGCCACACCGGCCAGCTGCTGGCCGACGCCTTCACGCAGATCATGGCCGATGCGCTGATGATCCTGGCCAAGAGCATGGAACGCGCGCGATTCACCGCGCATTACTTCCGACACGTCGCGGATCAGGACGCACCAGGGGCTCGCGCGCTCACGGCTGACGGCCGGGGCGATGTGCAGCCGGTAGCGGCGACTCGCGAATTCGCGTTGCGAAGGCACGACGCCCTCGATTTCGACGTTGCGTGCCTCGCGCCCGCTGCGGGCGAAGGCCTCGCGCAGCTGTTCGTGCCACTCCGTGCTGAACAGCGACAGGACGCCGCGACCACGCAGTTCGTCGGGCGGCAGATCGAACAGGCTGCGGGTCGCGACACGGATCTGCAGTTCCGGACTCAGCAGCACGATGCAGGCCGGCACGTTCTCGATGATGTCGGACTGCAGTTGCTGGTCCTCGCCCGCGGTCGGTCCGAGGTCGGTGATGTCGTAGACGCTCGACAGCATGCGTGATCCGCCGGTGTCCCGATCGAGCACCGACTGATGCACGCCGCGGGTCCAGCGGACCTCGCCATCGACGCGAACGATGCGGCCGATCACTTCGACACTGGAGCCCGGCCGCAGCGAGCGCATCTTCTGCAGCGTGCGTGCGTAATCGTCGGGGTGTACGAAGCGCTGCCATCCGCCGAGGGCGTCGAACTGCGGCTTGGTACAGCCGAACAGCTCCTCGAATCCTGGACTGACCCAGTAGCTCAGTTCGGTGCCGTCCGCGGCGTGGGTGGAATCGATCACGTAGCCGCGACGCATGGTGAATGCCGCCCGCATTCGCGCTTCGTTCGCGCGCATGGCGTCTTCGGCGCAGTGCCGGGCGTGCACGTCCTCGATGACGCCGACGATGCGGGTGGGCAAACCTGCGGTATTGCGTGAGACGACGCTGCCGCGCGTCAGTGTCCAGCGCCATTCGCTGGATCGCAGCTGCCGTCGGGTCTCGAACATCACATCCGCACGCTCACCGCGCAGCACCGGGTCGAGCGCGGCACGCGCGACGTCGCGATCGTCCTGATGCACGATGTCGGCGCCGCAGGATTCCACCTCCACCCAGTCATGGTCCGGCGCTCTCGGCTGACCTTCCGCGGTGTAGGTCGTGAGGTTGTGGCGCACCTTGCCTGCGGCGACGTCCCAGTCCCACACCGTGATCTCGGTGGCGCGCATGGCGAGACGCAGGCGCTCATTCGCCTCGTCGAGCTTCTGCTGCAGCTGGCGCTTCTCGTCGATGCAGGCGCAGACGCCGGCGACGCGTCGCGCCGTGCCGTCAGGATTGCGCGCGACGATCTGCGCGCGCTCCTGCAGCCACAGCCAGGCACCGGAGGTGGCGCGAACGCGGTACTCGAGATCGAGACGAGACAGTTCGCCGCGCGACTGGCGTGCGTAGGCGTCGAGTACCGCGGACCGGTCCTCGGGATGGATCTGTGCCGACCAGCGAGTCTCGGAATCTGCGCCAATACAGGGATCGATGCCGCGGCGTTCGAGTGAGCCCATGCCGGTCGCCGCGAGCGACATCGTGTTGAGGTCCAGCTGCCACATCATCAGGTCGCCGCCCCACAGCGCCACATCGACCTGCAGCTGCGCTTCGGCCGAGCGCTCGAGCGCCCGGGTTTCCTGCGTGACGTCGCGGGTATGCACCACCACCAGCGCCGGCGTACCGCGGCGCGACAGGCGCGTCCCGGTGATCTCGACGTTCCGATAACTGCCGTCCTTGTGCAGAAGACGGGCCGCGACCGAGTCTGAATGATCCGGGATCGTAGGGTCGTCGATGAACTGCCGCGTGCGCATCCGCACGAAATCGGCGTCATCCGGATGCACGAAATCCATGCAGCTGCGGCCGACGCGCTCTTCCGGCGTGAACCCGGTGATCGATTCGAGCGCTCCGCCCGAGAAAAGGATGCGCCCGCCGGTATCGATGATCGACACCATCTCGTAGGCGTTCTGGGTCAGTGCATCGAGCAGGACCGGATCGAGTGTGGCGAGCGGATCGACGTCCGGACGCAACTGAGCAACTTGACTCCCCATGTGACAGAACATGAGGGTAACCCTGTATCGACGTCAAGAGACCTGATGCGTGTCGAAGCGATAGGCGTCCATGGACAAGGCCGCGCCTTCGAGTCCCTGGTACACGCGACTCGCATTCGCATCCGCACCGGCGGCTCCCCAGGCGACGAGCAGCGGCAGGAAATGTTCCTCGCTCGGATGCGCTCGGGCCGCATCGGGTTGTGTCTGCCGGTAGTCGAGCACGGCCTCGCGATCGCCGGCGACCAGTCGCTGGTGCAGCCACTCTGCGAAGCCGACGACATACGGCAACGGCTGCGTTGCGCGCTGCGAACGGAACCAGTCGCCGAGATTGTGCGTGACATGCCCGGATCCGACGACCAGCACGCCGTCGGCCGCGAGCGGCGCGAGGGCCGCGCCCATCGCGAGGTGTGCACGAGTGCCCAGCGATGGCTGCACGCTCAACTGCACGACCGGGATATCTGCCTGCGGATACATCCAGCGCAGCGGCACCCAGGCGCCGTGGTCGAGTCCGCGGCAGCCGTTCACCGAGGCCGCGATGCCGGCATCGCGCAACAGCGTCGCAGCCTGTCCCGCCAGCGCCGAGTCACCGTTTGCCGCATACCGCAGCGAGTACAGCTCGCGCGGAAATCCCGAGAAGTCGTGGATGGTCTCCGGCTTCTCGTTGCCGGACAGCATCGGCAGTTCGGTCTCCCAGTGCGCGGAGACCATCAGGATCGCGCGCGGTCGTGGCAGCGCCGCTGCGAGTTCCGTCCAGGCCGACCCCGCGCCGCCGGCCTGCAGTGCATGCATCGGCGAGCCGTGCGACAGGAACAGGGTCGGCAGCGTGGACATGGCTCAGGCCGCCACGCGTGCGTCGGTCGCGGCCGGCGCGCTGCGCAACGCGAGTGAGCCCGCGCCAAGCAGTGACTGCACGACTGCTGCAATCGTCAGGAACAGCGGGTATTCCCAGCCGCCATTCGCCCCGGAGAACACCCAGCCGTTGCCAGCGTGTGCCCACGTGGCACCCAGCAGCACCGGCACGAGGGCGAGGGCGACGAGTCGGGTCTGCACGCCGACCAGCAGCAGCAGGCCGCCGATCAGTTCCGCGGCGAACGTGGGGTAGGCGAGCACGGGCGGCAGGCCGAGCGAGCCGAAGAACTGCGCCGTGCCGGGCAGCGTGAACACGAAATACTTCAACAGCGCGTGGGCGACGAACATCGTGCCGAGCGTGATGCGCAGCAGTCCGGTGCCGAGGGCGATCTGGGCGGGGGTGGGTTGGGAGGTCAGGGCCATGTCGGTTCTCCAGGGGGCGGGTGTGATTCGGTGGAGGAACAGTAGGCCAAGCACATCGTTTCACAAATACCATCTGAATGGACAAACTATTGCGTAAAACGCAACAATCACCGAATGGATCTGCTCAGCGCGATGCGCACCTTCGTCAGGGTGGTCGAACTCGGCAGCTTTGCCCGTGCAGCGGAGCGACTCGACCGCTCGACCTCCGCCGTCTCGCGCCAGGTCGCGGAGCTCGAGGCGCATCTCGACGCGCGGCTACTGAATCGAACGACGCGGCGCCTGTCGCTGACCGAGGCGGGGCAGTCTTTCCACGAGCGCGCCACCCAGATCGTCGCGGATCTGGATGAAGCGGAGGCATCCCTGCGATCGGGTGCAGCGGAACCGCGCGGCACACTGCGCCTGACCTGCGGCGTGACTTTCGGCGTGCGCTATCTCGCGCCGGCGCTCAGCGAACTCGCCGCGCGGTATCCGCGGCTGCTGTTCGACGTGGATCTGTCGGATCGCGTGGTGGATCTGGTCGACGAAGGGTTCGATCTGGGCGTGCGCATCGGTCCGCTGACGCAGCAGGGACTCGTGTCCCGCCGCCTGGGCAGTACGCGCCTGGTGTGCTGCGCCGCGCCGGCCTATCTCGAGCGGCATCGGGATCTGCCGCTGGCTGTGCCGGCGGATCTCGTGCGTCACGAATGCCTCAGTTACACGCAGGTGCCGGTGCCGAACCTCTGGCGTTTCGAAGATCGTGGCGGCGGGAAATTCGAGGTCCGGATCCCGACCCGGCATCGGGTCAACAACGGGCGGATGCTCGTCGCCCTGGCGGTGGACGGGCTGGGAGTGGTCTACGAACCGGACTTCATCGTCGCGCCGGAGATCCAGTCCGGTCGATTGGTAAGGCTATTACCGCAGTTCCAGCCAGTTCAGTCTCCGATTTCCGCCGTGTACCCCAGTCGGCGCCATCTGTCCGCCAAGGTGCGCGCCGTGGTCGCGTTCCTGGCGGAACGCTTCGGCCGGCGCCAGGACTGGTCGCTGGCGGACTGAACAGCGCATGGGACTGGCCGGACAGCGACAGCTGCCGGGCGAGTGCGACCGAGGTCTGCAGCGTCGGCCGCAGCGCGTCGATCGGAGCGGGACGTCCGAGCAGAAAGCCCTGTACGGCATGGCAGCCGTTGGCGACCAGGAAGGCGAGCTGGCTCTCGGTCTCGACGCCTTCGGCGATCACGTGCAGGTGCATCGACTGGCCGATCGCCAGCATCGAGCGGACCAGGGCCTCGCTCTCGCGATCCTTGCCGATGTCGCGGATGAAGGACTGGTCGATCTTCAGCGTGTCGACCGGCATGCGCTTGAGGTAGGCGAGGCCGGAATAGCCGGTGCCGAAATCGTCGAGCGCGAGCCGCACGCCGAGCGCCTTCAACGACCACAGCGCCGCGCGCACATCCTCGGTGTCCTCGACCAGGATGGACTCCGTCAGTTCGAGCACGAGCTGCTCCGGCTCGAATCCGGTCTCCTGCAGGATGCGCTGCACGCGCGCCGCGACGCGCGGCTGGCACAGCTGCCGTGCCGAGAAATTCACGGCGATCTGCAGGTCGGGGAATCCAGACTGCTGCAGGCGCCGGCCTTCCATGCAGGCCGAATGCAGCACCCATTCGCCGAGCGGACCAATCAGCCCGGTTTCCTCCGCGACAGGTATGAAACGCGCCGGCGACACGATCGGCCCGTCGGGCGGCTGCCAGCGCACCAGCGCCTCGAGCGACTCGATTTCGCCGGTGCCGAGATTCCAGGTGGGCTGGTAGTGCGCGATGAACTCGCGCTTCTCCAGCGCCAGCGGCAGGCGCTGCTCGAGGTCGAAGCGCTCGCGCACGGCCGCCTCGAGGCCCGGATCGAAGCGGCTGAAGTCGTTGCCACCACGCTGCTTGGCACCGCGCATCGCGATGCGTGCGTGGCGCAGCAGCGTCTCGGCATCGCTGTCGCCCTGCCGCGCCGCCGCAACGCCGACGCTGGCCGACAGCGCGACACGTCGACGGCCCGTATCGAACGGACCGTGCAGCGCCATCACGATGCGATGCGCGAGCGAAGGCGCCGTGGTGAGCAGGTCCGGACCCTCGAGCGCGACCAGGAACTCGTCGTTGCCGAGGCGCAGCACCGGATGCTCGTGATCGAAGCAGCCCGAGATCCGGTCTGCAGTGTGCTCCAGCATCTGCTGAGCGACCACATGGCCGAGCATTTCCGCGACCTGGCTGAAGCGGTCGATGTTGACGTACAGCACGATGGCGTCGCTGCGCTGCATGCGCGCGCGGCGCAGCAGTTGATCGAGGTGCCGCTCCGCGACGCTGCGCGTCGGCAGCGTGGCGGCGTCGCGCTCGGCAGCGCGAGTCGCGATGTCTGTCGCAGCCGAAACGGGCATCGCCGCAGTGATTCCGAGATCGAGCTCTCCCTGGCGCGGGCCGCGCGGCCAGTCGAACGAGACGAAGTCCGTGGATTCGAGAATCGCAGCATCGCGCAGCGCCGGATCAGGTTGATCGTGGTCAGCGACAGGCCCGGTGTGCGCCGTCGCCGACTCGACGCTCCGGCGCCGTCGCGCGGCGACGCGCTCGAAATCGAAATGCTCCGACAGACTGTCCCAGAACGACTCGATGCGTCTTGCAGCATCGCGCAGGCCGCTGTCGAACAGGATGCCGGACAGTTCGCAGTACACCCACAGGTGCGCGCCGCGCAGGCCGCCGCGCGCGATCGGCGTGCCGACGAACTGGCGGAAGCGCGTGAGGTCCGCCGAGCCATCCACCAGCAATTCGGCGAGCAGTTCATCGGCGTCGAGAAAGACGCAGCGACGGTCGCTGCGCGGATCGCCGCGACCATGACGCAGTGCCTGCAGGATCTGCGCCTGATGGCGCCGCGTCGCGACGATCACGCTGACGATGTCTGCCGCGAGATTCGCCGTGATGCGCTGGGCCACCCGCGTGGCCAGCGTGGCATCGCAATCGTAATACTCCACGGTGCTCGCGCGACGCGTCACGTAGCCCTGTGAATTGAAGGCGAGACTGCCAGTCATGTTCGTGCGCGACCTTGCCCTTGACGAGGATCTCGGTGTCCTGTGACGGCCAGACTGAGGCGCAACTGAGCAGCATTCAAGCCATCGCAGTGCGATTCAGGGAACGGCTCAGTTCAACTGTAAAGTTCGCATGCAAACTTAAGGTGTTGCCCTAGGGCAATGCACGGATGCCGCTTCTGCGAGTCCCTGCGTGACGGATGTCGATGTGATCCAGGTCTCACGCACGGGCGGACCGTCCGGAGCGACTTAAAGCATGAGGTCGATCCGGCCGCTAACGGTTTCACGAGGAAACCGTGTGAAAGTCGGTACGAATACGTCATCGCTGTTCGCTCAGCGTGCCCTGAACGGCACGGCGAATTCGCTCGCCACCTCGCTGCGCAGGCTTTCGTCGGGTCTGCGTGTCAACTCGGCCAGCGACGACGCCGCGGGACTCGCGATCGCCTCGCGCATGACGACGCAGGTGCGCGGCATGTCGCAGGCCGCGCGCAATGCCAGCGATGGCATTTCGATGCTGCAAACCGCCGACAGCGTGATCGGGACCGTGACCGCGAACCTGCAGCGTGCACGCGAGCTCGCCGTGCAGGCCGCCAATTCCACCAATTCGGCGTCGGATCGTGCGGCGCTGTCCGTCGAGGTGCGCCAGTTGCTCGCCGAGATCAATCGCACCAGCGGCGCTGCCGAGTTCAACGGCCAGAAGCTGTTCGCGCAGAACGGCGGATCGATCGGCGGCGATGTGAACCAGCGCGCCGTCGTCGACGGTCTGAAGCTCGGCTGGCTGCAGGAATCGGAGAGCCTGATCAGCAGCCTGTACGGCCTGACCGGCGATGGCGCTGCGATGCAGATCGACATCACGGCGGACACCGACGGAGCGGGCGGCGTCGCCGCGTTCGTCTCGAGCGCGACCGGCGGCCAGCCCGGAGGGCGCGGCACCAACCTGCGCCTGTCCGTCGACATGGCTGACTTCACGCCGCCGAACCTGCCGAACGGCGGCACCGCGCCGTTCTACAACGATCGCATCATCGCGCACGAGATGGTGCACGCCGTGATGGCGCGCTCCACCAACTGGGAATCACTGACCACTACGTCTACCTGGTTCGTCGAAGGCGCAGCCGAGTTCATCCACGGCGCCGACGAACGCGTCTCGGGCGACATCGCCGCAGCGGCCGGCGCGACGTTGAACGATCGCATCGACGCCGTCGTCGACGAGATCGCCACCTGGCAGCTGACGTCTGCGGACTATTCCGCCGGCTACATCGGCGTGCGCTACCTGCACGACAAGCTGCGTTCGGCGGGATACAGCGGTCTCAAGGACTTCATGGTCTATCTTAACGGCGCCAGCGCCCCGACGATGGACCAGGCGATGACGCATTTCTTCGGCGGTGGCTACACGCAGGCGAGCTTCCTCGCCGAGATCCAGGCGGATTCCGGCAATGGCCTCTCGAACGGCGTGATGTTCGTCAACAACCGCATGAACCTGACGAACGCGGACACGGGCGCCATCGGCGGCCTCGATGCCGACTTCGGCCCCGTGAAGACGGCCGGGTCGATCCTGTCCGACATCGGCACGAGCTATGGCGACGACGTGTTGCAGGGCTTCACGGAGAACTGGCAGGGACTCGTGCGCGGCGTGACCGCGTCGCGCCAGGCCACGCTGCAGATTGGCGCCGACGTCGGCCAGACGAACAACGTGGAGTTCGGCGCGATCTCGGCCGAGGCGCTCGGTATCAGCGACATCGATGTCGGCACGAATGCGCGCGTCGCGATGGTGCACATCGACGAGGCGCTCGAATACCTGAACAAGCAGCGTGCTACGATCGGTGCGCAGCTGTCGCGCGTCGAGTACACCATCAACTCGCTGCAGGGCGCCGTCGAGAACACGTCGGCGAGCCGTTCGCGCATCCTCGATGCGGACTATGCGTCCGAGACCGCGACGATGGTGCGCTCGCAGATCCTGCAGCAGGCCGGCGCGGCCGTGCTCGCGCAGGCGAATGCCCAGCCCCAGCTCGTGCTGAGCCTGCTGCGGGCGTGATATATCTGCGGCCCCGCAGGTTGCGGTTGATGCCGGCCCGGCCGGGCCACTAGACTCCCGCTGCGGCGCGGGTGTAGTTCAATGGTAGAACTGTAGCTTCCCAAGCTACTAACGTGGGTTCGATTCCCATCACCCGCTCCACCTTCGCGCCTCAATTCTCCTCGACGACGCGAAATCCCTGGTACCACACGCGATAGCTGGGCTCGCTCCAGGTGCGGTTCGCGCTGCGCAGGCCGGGCGGTCCATAGACGAAGGTGCCGCCCCGCACGAGTCTCGCGTTGCAGTCGCCGCCGTCGGTCCACGCGCTGCCATCTGTGGGTGCACCCACATAGCTGTCATGCCTGCAGTCCTGCACCCACTCGGACACGTTGCCGATCATCTCGGTGAGGCCGAACGCATTCGCGGCATAGCTGCCGACGGGCGCGGGCGCGAAGTGCCCATCGCGACAGTTCATGTTCTGGTCCCACGCACCGCCATCGGGCCAGGGCGTGAGGTCCCGGCCATTCGCCTGCGCGCAGCCCGCGTCGGGATCGTCGCCCCAGGGATAGACCGTCGTGCTGCCGCCGCGCGCCGCGTACTCCCACTCGGCTTCGCTCGGCAGTCGATAGCGTGTGCCCGAGCTCTGGTTCAGCCACGCGAGGTAGGCGTGCACGTCGTTGAAGCTGACGCACGCAACCGGATGGTTGTCGGTGACGGGATAGCCCGGTGACTGCCACGAGAGACCTGCGATCCAGCCGCGCCCGACGTCCCACTTCGATCCATCCGGTGCGCGACGACCGAAGCAGCCCTCGTGATCGAGGTTGCGCTCGGCGTCGGTCACATAGTTCGTGGCGGTGACGAAGCGGCGGAACTCGGCGATCGTGACTTCGCGACGTCCGAGCTTGAACGCGCGGATCGTGACCTCATGCACGGGCAACTCGTCCGCCTGACCACGGCCCGCGCCGTCACCCATGAGGAATCGGCCCGCGGGGACTTCGACGGTCTGTGGATGCTCGCTCGGTCGCGCGACGACCGACGGATTGCGGTTCGTCGCGGCGCAGGCCGCCAGCGCGCAGATCAAGGGTGCGAGGCACATCCTCCACGCGATCGTCCGGTTCGAGTTCCTGTCAATCATGTGAACCATTCCCGTCATTTGCCACGCAGGGGCTCGCGGCCTCGATTATCTTTGCTGGCGACGGATCCCGGCCATCTTCACCATTCGCCTGGCGGACTCATGCCCATTCCCTCTGCAAGATTTCCTGCATTTCACGTCGCCACGCTGCTCGTGGCGAGCGTCATGGGTTCTGCGGCGGCAGACGCCGCGTCTTTTCCCTGCGACAAGGCCAAGACACCCGTCGAGAAGATGATCTGTGGCAATGCGGACCTGTCGGAACTGGATGAAACGATGGGTCGCTACTACGCCGGTGCGCGCGAGGCGCTCGGTCGTGGCCAGGCCTGTCTCGTCACCGACCAGCGCGGCTGGTTGCGCGGCACGCGAAATGCCTGCAAGGACGCGGCCTGCATGTCGCGCGTCTATCTGCAGCGGCTCGCCGTGCTCGACGGCCTGCAGCCGGGCGTGTCGCGTTCGCGCACACTCAAGCTGCCGCGTGCACCCTGGCTGGCCTGGATCATTCCGCCCGCGCTCGATGAGCAGGCCGCCCCTCGCACGAAGGGCGGTGCGCCGCTGCTCCTGCAGGGCAGATTGATCGACGACAACGAGAATGGCGACGGCTTCGTGCTGCAGACGAAGGCCGGCAAGAAGCATGTGGTCCAGTCGTCGATGTTCCTCGAGTCGCCGACGACCGAGCGCCTGACGGCGCTGGTCCGCACGCCCGATGCACAGTACGAAGTGCGCGGTCAGTCCGAGACCGGCAGCGATGGCGTACCGCACTTCGCGCCAGGTCAGTGCACGTTCATCTACGCGATCGCGCCCTGAGCGATCGGCGCTGCTACATGCGCGCCCGCAGCTGCTCCAGCAGCTGGTCGGTCGCCGAGATCTGGAACAGCCCGAGTCGCGGGTATTCCAGATCGATGATGACGTAGATGGTCGAGGCCAGCAGCGCGGCGAACCCCAGGGCGTGGATCCAGCTCCAGTGGCCGGCGCCCATGCTGTAGCCCGCGAGCAGCGAGCTGCCGAGGATGGCAGCGCCCAACAGCGCGAATACGATCCATGGCGGGTGGATCGTGGCGGCAGTCAGCCGGACCACGGCACTGTCGTGCATCTCGCCGACGGCCGCGAGCAGTGGGCCGGCGAGCGTCGAGTTCGGCGCTGCATTCACCGCCACCACGGACGCGGCCCAGATCCGTTCCTGCAGCGCCAGGGTCCGCTGAATGGCAGCGTCGGCCGCGGCAGATCGTGGTATCGCGCGATGCAGCGCGAGCCGCTCATCGACGTATTCGCGAAACATCGTGCGCAGGTTCTCTCGAGCGTCGCGCGGCAGGAGATCGAGTCGGGCGTAGGCCGTGCCGATGGCATTGATCTCTTCGATCACCAGCATTCGCCGCTCGTTGAACCGCTGGCCCGCGCCTGAAAACGAAAACGCCAGCAGCAGTCCCATCAGTGCGAACACACCGCTCTCGACCGGGCCGAGTCCCGCTCCGGCAGCAGTACCGTGCCGCGCATGATCGCGAATGCGCAGGGTTCTGCCGATGGCGATCAATCCGATGGAACCCGCAAACAGCAGGATCGCGAACAGGGCGCCGATGGCAACTTCACTCATGGGAATGCACTCGCGGATCACGCCTGGGAATCGCCAGCGTCGCGGCTTGTCCTACGGAGGTCAATCCCTTTGCGCAAGTCTTGTTGAAGCGGGGGCAGTCGCGCATAGTCGCGCCCCGCTTCTGCAACGACCCGACGCAATCCTCGATGACGAACCTCGACCCGGCCTCGCTCGCTTCCATCCAGCGTCGCATCGCGACGGAACTCGGCGTCAAGCCCGCGCAGGTGGCGGCCGCCGTCGCGTTGCTCGATGAAGGGTCGACGGTTCCGTTCATCGCGCGCTATCGCAAGGAAGCCACGGGCGGTCTCGACGACATCCAGCTGCGCGCGCTGGAGGAGCGCCTCGGTTATCTGCGCGAGCTCGAGGAGCGCCGCGCTGCGATCCTCGACAGCATCCGGAGTCAGGGCAAGCTGACCCCGGCCCTGGAATCTTCGATCGGTGCGGCAGACACGAAGCAGCTGCTCGAAGACCTGTATCTGCCGTACAAGCCGAAGCGGCGCACGCGCACGCAGATCGCGCGCGAAGCCGGGCTCGACGTGCTGGCGCAGTCTCTGTACGCGGACCCGACGCTGGATCCCGAGAGCGAGGCTGCGAAGTTCCTGAAACCCGCGTTCGAGACCGAGAACGGCGCGAATCCCGGCGTGCCGGACGTCAAGGCGGCGCTCGACGGCGCGCGCCAGATCCTGATGGAGCAGTTCGCCGAGGATGCGGCGCTGCTCGGCGCGCTGCGCACGCATCTGCAGGAGCAGGGCGTCGTCGTCGCGACGGTGGCGGAGGGCAAGGAAGAGGCCGGCGCGAAATTCCGCGACTACTTCAACTACTCGGAGCCCTACGCGCGCGTCGCGCCGCATCGTGCACTGGCGCTGTTCCGCGGCCGCAACGAGGAGATCCTGCGCGTCGCGATCAAGCAGCCGGAAGAGATCGCAGCGGCCGATGCACCGGTCAAGCCGGTGACACCGTGCGAGCTGAAGATCGCGGCGCGCTACGACATCGCGGATCGCGGCCGCCGCGCCGATGCCTGGCTCGTGCAGACGGCACGCTGGACCTGGAGCGTCAAACTCGCGTGGCAGCTGGAGGGCGAGCTGTTCGCCGCGCTGCGCGAACGCGCCGAGGCCGAGGCGATCCGCGTGTTCGCCACGAATCTTCACGATCTACTGCTGGCCGCGCCCGCGGGCCATCGCGTGACGATGGGGCTGGACCCGGGTCTGCGCACCGGCGTGAAGGTGGCCGTGGTCGACCGCACCGGCAAGCTGGTCGATACCGTCACGATCTATCCGCACGTGCCGCGCAACGACTGGGACGGCGCGCTGCACGTGCTCGATGGCCTGGTCAAGAAGCATGGCATCGAGCTCGTCAGCATCGGCAATGGCACGGCCTCGCGCGAGACGGACCGCCTCGCGGCGGATCTGATCAAGCGACACCCGGAACGGCGGTTGATCAAGATCGTCGTGTCCGAAGCGGGCGCGTCCGTGTACTCGGCGTCGGAGCTGGCCTCGAAGGAGTTTCCGCAGCTCGACGTCAGCCTGCGCGGCGCGGTGTCGATCGCACGGCGCCTGCAGGATCCGCTCGCCGAACTCGTCAAGATCGATCCGAAAGCCATCGGTGTGGGGCAGTACCAGCATGACGTCAGTCAGCTGAAGCTCGCGAAACAGCTCGATGCCGTCGTCGAGGACTGCGTGAACGCGGTCGGTGTCGATGTGAATACGGCTTCTGCGCCGCTGCTCGCCCGGATCTCGGGGCTCTCCACGTACATCGCCGAGAACATCGTGCAGCATCGTGACTCGAACGGACCTTTCCGCTCACGCGAGCACCTGAAGGCGGTGCCGCGACTCGGTCCCAAGACATTCGAGCAGGCGGCGGGATTCCTGCGCGTGCCCGACGGCGACGATCCGCTCGATGCCTCGGCCGTGCATCCGGAGGCGTATCCGCTGGTGCAGCGCATCCTCGCGGATCTGAACAGGCCGGTTGGCGAGGTGATGCGCGATGCCGCGACGCTGAAAGGCGTGGATCCGGCGCGCTACACCGACGAGCGCTTCGGCCTGCCGACCGTGCGCGACATCCTGCGCGAACTCGAGAAGCCGGGCCGCGATCCGCGACCCGAGTTCCGCGCCGCGACGTTCCGTGAGGGCGTGGAAGAACTGCACCAGCTCGAAGTCGGCATGATCCTCGAAGGCGTGGTGACGAACGTGACCAACTTCGGTGCCTTCGTCGACATCGGCGTGCACCAGGATGGTCTCGTGCACATCTCGGTGATGTCGAACCGCTTCATCAAGGATCCGCGCGAGGTCGTGAAAGCCGGCGACATCGTCAAGGTCAAGGTGCTGGAGGTCGACATCCAGCGCAAGCGTGTGGCGCTGTCGATGCGGCTCGACGAAGCCGCCGGCGCGCGGGAAGCTCGGCCGGCTGGTGGCGCGAGGCCTGCGGGCGGCAACGCGAGGCCTGTGGGCGGCAACGCGAGGCCCGCGGGCGGAAATGCGCACAAACCGTCGCGTCGGGATACCGCGCCGCGCGAGCAGCCGCGTGGCGATGGCGTGATGGCTGACGCCCTGGCGCGTGCGCTGAAGCGCTGAAGCACAGCAGACGATCGCCTGCTCGCCGGTTAAGATTCCGGGCATGACCGAGCCGAATTTGCAGCCGACGCTCGAAGGGCCACGCGTGCGGATCGCGCCGCTCGAGCGCGCGCATTTCGAGGCGCTGTATGCCGTCGCCAGCGATCCGCTGGTCTGGGAGCAGCACCCGTCGTCGGACCGTTACCAGTTGCCCGTGTTCACGGCGCTGTTCGAGAGCGGGATCGCGTCCGGCGGTGCGCTGATCGTGCGCGATGCCATCACCGATGAAGTCATCGGATCATCGCGCTATTACGACTGGAAGCCCGATGCGAAAGCGATCGCGATCGGCTACACGTTCCTGGCGCGCCGCTGCTGGGGCGGAGTCTACAACCGCGACATGAAGCGGCTGATGCTGGCGCATGCCTTCACTTTCGCGGATCGGGTCTGGTTCCACGTTGGCCAGCGCAACCTGCGCTCGCGGACCGCGATGCAGCGGATCGGCGCGCAGTTCAGCCACGAAGTGAACGCGGATGCGACGTGGGGCCACAAGGACATGGCCTATTTCTACATCGATCGCTAGGCCTCGACGCCCTTCATCGTCAGGTACTCGTCGTACGTCCGCGGAAATCCGTGACGCTGCCGTCCGGCTGCATCTCGAGAATGCGGTTGGCGAGACCACCGACGAACTCGCGATCGTGCGAGACGAAGATCAGCGTACCGACATACTTCTCGAGTCCGATCTGCAGCGACTCGATCGTTTCCATGTCCATGTGGTTGGTCGGCTCGTCCATCAGCATGACGTTGGGTCGCGTCAGGATCAGCTTGCCGTAGATCATGCGGCCCTTCTCGCCGCCGGACAGCACGGTCACGGGCTTCTTGGTCTCATCGCCCGAGAACAACAATCGGCCGAGCGTCGCGCGCACGATCTGTTCGTCGTCGGCCTTGCCGGACCACTGCGACATCCAGCTGAACAGGTCGATGCGTTCGGCGAACTCCGCCTGCGGATCCTGCGGCATGTAACCGGGCTGCGCGTTCTCGACCCAGGCGATGCGGCCGGCGGTCGGTTGCAACTCGCCGGCGAGCACGCGCATCAGCGTGGTCTTGCCGATGCCGTTCGGTCCGATCACCGCGACGCGCTGGCCCGCTTCGATCGTGAAGTTCAGGTTCTTGAAGATGTCCTGATCCGTCCCCGGATACCGGAACGTCAGGCCTTCGACGGTGAACGCGGAGCGGTGCAGCTTCACCTTCTGCTCGAAGCGGATGTACGGGTTCTGGCGCGACGACGGGCGGATCTCTTCGATCTTGATCTTCTCGAGCTGCTTCTTGCGCGAGGTGGCCTGGCGCGCCTTCGAGGCATTCGCCGAGAAGCGTCGCACGAATTCCTGCAGGTCCGAGATCTTGTCCTTGGCCTTGGCGTTCGCGGCTTCGACACGCTGGCGCGCCTGCACGGAGGCGAGCATGAAGTCGTCGTAGTTGCCGGGATAGATCTTCAGCTGCTGGAAATCGAGGTCGGCGATGTGGGTGCAGACCTGATTCAGGAAATGACGATCATGACTGATGATGATCATGGTGGCGTCGTAATTGTTCAGCGTGCGCTCGAGCCAGCCGATCGAGTGGATGTCGAGGTTGTTCGTCGGTTCGTCGAGCAGCAGCACGTCGGGCGCCGAGAACAGCGCCTGCGCGAGCAGCACGCGCAGCTTCAGCCCCGGCGGCAGCTCGCGCATCGGGCCGTTGTGCTTCTCTTCGTCGATGCCGGCGTCGATCAGGATGCTGCCGGCGCGCGCCTCGGCGGTATAGCCGCCGTACTCGGCGAACTTGCCCTCGAGTTCCGCCGCCTTCATGTAGTCCGTGTCGGAAGCGTCCGGATCCGCGTAGATGCGGTCGCGCTCCTGCATCGCACGCCACATCTCCACATGACCCTGCATCACGACATCGAGCACGCGCTGGTCTTCGTAGCCGAACTGGTTCTGGTTCAGCTTGCCGAGACGCATGCCGGGCTGCAGCACCACGTCGCCAGAACTCTGCTCGAGGTCGCCGCCGAGGATCTTCATCAGCGTCGATTTGCCGCAGCCGTTCGCGCCGATCAGGCCGTAGCGGTTGCCGTCCGAAAACTTGACGGTGACCTGCTCGAACAGCGGCTTGGCTTCAAACTGGATGCTGAGGTTCTGGGTGATGAGCATGGCTGTCCGGGCGTAGGCGGGCGGCGGGGGCGTAGCCTCCCGCGAGGGCCGGCGATTCTAGCCGAGCCCGGGCGGCGGTGTCGCCCCGAGGGCCCGGGTGGGCACGGCTATCGGTACAAGCTCTGATTAATGTCGCCTGCGGGGCGGCTTTACGCTTCCGAATACCCGATTCATCTGGTCAGGGGAGCCCGCCACCATGTCCCAGCCCGCCGAGCCTTCAATCGCCGCCCTGGGCGGCGAGAGCCTGTCCCGGACGCTGCAGCGCCACTGGTTCGCGATGCGTCCCGCGTTCCTGACCGCCGCCGTCATGCCCGTGCTGGTCGGGACAGCCTGGGGCCGCGCACGCGCCGGCGACCTCGACTGGATGGCCGCGCTGCTCGCCGTGGCCGCCACGGCGCTGGTGCACGGCGGCACGAACGTCATCAATGACGTGGGTGACGAAATCGGCGGCAGCGATCGCGTCAATGAACAGCGCATCTTTCCCTACACCGGCGGCTCCCGCTTCATCCAGAACGGCGTGATGACCGTGTCCGAGATGAGCCGCTGGGGGGTGACGCTGGTGCTCGCGGCCGTCGTCCTCGGCGTGGCGCTGATGGTGTTGAAGGGCACGATGATCGTCGTGTTCGGTCTGGTGGGTGTGGCGCTGGGCGCGCTCTACTCTCTGCCGCCGTTCCGCCTCGCTTCGCGCGGACTCGGTGAAGTCGCCGTCGCAACGGGGCTCGGCTTTCTGCCGGTCATCGGTGCGACCTGGCTGCAGACGGGCCAGTTCGATGCCATCACGGCGCTGGTGGCCGTGCCGACGTCGATGTGGGTCGCGGCGATCTTGCTGATCAACGAAGTGCCGGACATCGCGGCCGATCGTCAGGCCGGCAAGCGCACCGTGCCGGTGCGCATCGGCGTGCCGGCCACGCGGATACTCTATGTCGTGCTGCACGCGGTCGCCACGGCCGCGGTGGCGGCGCTGGTGCTGACCTCGCACCTGCACTGGGGTGCACTGCTGTTGCCGGTTGCCTTGCTGGGCCTTGCGTTCGCGGCGAGCGCCGGTATCTCCAGCGACGCGGAGGCCCGGCCGCAACTGCGCGCCAGCATCGAGAAGACGCTGGGGATCCACGCGGTCGGCAGCCTGTGGGTCGCGGTGTGGTGCTGGTTCTCGCTGACGGGTGCTCCGTGAACGCGGCGCTGAGCGAAGACAGTGCAATCCCGGCGCGGCTGCAGCAGCTGTTCGCGACGATCGATTCGGGCGACGCGGTGGCCTTCGCGCGTTTCCTGACGCCGCACGGTTCGTTCCGTTTCGGCAATGCTCCGCCTGCCGTCGGCCGCGTTGCGATCGAAGCGGCCGTCGCCGGATTCTTCACCTCGATCCGTCGTTGCGATCATCGATTGTTGCGCTGCTGGATTGCGCCCGGCAGCGAAGCCGTGCAGGGCGAAGTGACGTATACGCGACTCGACGGCAGCCGACTGACCGTGCCGTTCGTCAACGTGTTCCTGCTGGAGGGAGCGCTGATCCGGGATTACCAGATCCACATCGATGCGTCGCAGCTCTACGCGACGCCGACAGGCTGACGTCAGGCCGTCTTCGGGATGGCTGGCAGGCTGATGCCGCGATCGGAGGCGAACAGGTCCGCCAGCGGCTCGGCGCGACCGATCGCGTAGCCCTGGCCGAACTGCACGCCGAGCTTCGCAATTCGACCGCGCAGCGCGACGGAGTCCACATACTCGGCGACCGTCAGGATGCTCATGCTGTCGGCGAGTTGCACGATCGCGCGCACCAGCGCTTCCGAGCGCGTGTTCGTTTCGACGTCGCGCACGTAGCTGCCATCGAGTTTGATGGTCGAGACGCTGAGATCCTTCAGCTGCGACAGTGAATTCACGCCAGTGCCGAAATCATCGAGTGCGAACTTCACGCCCTCGCGGCTCATCCGCGACATGAACTGCTGCAGCGCTGCAAGGTTCGCCGCCGCGGCGGCTTCCGTAATCTCGATGGTCAGCTGGTTCGGCGGAATCGTGTTGCGTTCGAGCTCGCCGAGCAGCCATTCGTCGAATCCGGCGGCGCTGATCGTGGGGCCGGAGAGATTCAGACCGAAAGAGAACGGCAGTCGACCGCCGTCGGGCGTGGCAGCGCGCAGCTGGCGGAAGGCGTGCGAGGCCATCGCGCGATCGAGATCCGGCAGCAGTTGATAACGTTGAGCCGCGGACATGAATGCGGCAGGCTCGACGATGTTGCCGCGGTTGTCGAGCAGCCGGATCAACAGTTCGTAGCTGGTCGGCAACTTCAGGTTCTGCAGCGGCACGATGGGCTGTGCGTAGACCACGATGCGGTCCGAGTGCAGCGCATCGCGCAGCAGGCGGACGGCGTCCAGGTCGTCGTGACGGCGCAGCATGCTGACATCACTGCGTTCGAAGACTTCGATCCGGTTGCGGCCGCGATCCTTGGCGGCGCGGCAGGCAAGCTCCGCATCCGCGATCGCAGTTTCGATCCGCAGCGCGCCGGCTTCACTCGCGACGACGCCCCATGACACCGAGACCGTCTGGCCGCTGCCGAATATCCGGCGCGACTCGACCTCGAACGTGGCGCGGATCTTCTCCGCAAGCGTGCGCGCAGCATCGACGTCGTGCAGCGGCAGCAGCACCACGAAACGATCTCCAGACAGGCGGCAGGCCACGCTGCGAACCGGGGTGAGGCAGCGTCGGATCACGAGGGCGGCATGCGCGATGACGCGATCGCCGGTCTTCATGCCGCTGGTATTGTTGACGATGTGCAACCGGTCGATGTTGCCGTACAGCACGGCCACGCCGTCCGTCGGTTTGACGGCATTCAGCACACGATCGGCGCGCCGCGTGAATCCGCTCCAGGTCAGCAGGCCGGTGGCGGAATCGCGGTCGCTGATCATGCGCTTGGACAGCATCCGCGCGCTGCTCATGGCTTCCTGCACGTAGGCCGAATCGAAATCCGGGTCCGTCGGACGCTTGATGCCGACCAGCGCGCCGACCGGGCGCTTGGCGCGGGCGATGATCGGTACCGCGAGGATCTTGGCGACGATCTCGCCCTGCTTCTCGCGGCGCACGCGATTGCTGAGCACTCTCGTACGGCGCTCGATCGCCTGTTCGATGATGCGACCCTTCAGGGCCTTCAGCTGGCTCTCGGCAAAGACTTTCGCCGAATCGCTGCGCGCCCAGAGGCGGCGTACGCCACCGTCCGCGGTGACCAGCGCCACGGCCGCGCAGCGCATCCGCAACGCGGCAGCACGCAGCACGGTGGTCGTGCCGATGCGCTCGCGGTTCTGCGTCGATGTGTTCTGGTCGCCTGAAGCCAAGGTGATTCCGTTCCGCCTGGGCGCGCTGTTGCGGCGCGTTTCAGGGACAACCTTAGGGAAAAGGCTTGCCGCAACCTGTGCGGTCCCGCAGAAATCGGGGGCCCGGGACTATGTGAACACGCAGGTTTGCGACCTGCGTCACACGGCCATTGCCTGGTGCGAAGCGGCTCGCCGTACGGCTGCGGCGGGTGCCACCGCCTTCTGGGCGCCGGCTCCGCCGGATTCGTAGCGCGCGACGAGGTCGTACAACGCCTGTCCCTGGTCCGCCATCGAGCGACTCGCCGCCGTCGATTCCTCGACCAGGGCAGCATTGCTCTGCGTGATCTGGTCCAGGTGCGTGATGGCGGTATTGATCTGGTCGATGCCCGAGGCCTGTTCGCGTGTCGCAGACTCGATCTCGGCGACGATGTCCGATACTTTCTTCACGGACTCGACGATCTCGCTGAGCGTCGCGCCTGAACGCACGACCAGCGCGGAGCCCGCCTCGACCCGCCGCAGACTGTCTTCGATCAGGCTCTTGATCTCCTTGGCCGATGCCGCGCTGCGCTGCGCGAGTGAACGCACTTCGGACGCCACGACCGCGAAGCCGCGTCCCTGGTCGCCCGCGCGCGCGGCTTCGACGGCCGCATTCAGGGCCAGCAGGTTGGTCTGGAACGCGATGTCGTCGATGACGCGGATGATGTCCGCCATCTGACGGCTGCTGTCGGTCAGCGTCGTCATCGCCGCGACGGCTTCCTTCGCGACGTTGCCGCCGTCGAACGCGGATTCCCGTGCCGCCGCAGCGAGTTCGTTCGCACGTGTGGCGTTGTCGGCCGTCTGCGTGACCGTGGAGGTGATCTCCTCGATGCTGGCCGCCGTCTGTTCGAGGCTCGCGGCCTGCTCGCTCGTCCGTCGGCTAAGATCGTCGTTGCCCTGCGCGATGTCGGCCGTGCCGCGCCGCACCTCGGCAGCAGCGGTCTGCATGCTCGCCACGAGATCCGTGAGGTTGTCGGCCAGCGTGTTGACGCCCTGGCTGATGCGCTGGAATACGCCGCGCTTGTTGGCCAGGTCGATACGTGGTCGCAGATTGCCACCGACGATGGCATCGACCACGCCCTGCATTTCCTCCTCGACGCGAACTTCCTCGGTACGGTCCGCCCATTCGACGACCGTCCCAAGGCGCTCGCCGCGTTCGTCGATCACCGGATTGGCGATGATGCGCAGCGTGCGGCCGCCGAGCTTCAGTTGCGACGTGAACGTCTTCGAGAGTCCGCCGAGCAGATTGCGCTGATGCGCAGGATTCCGATGGAAGCCGTCGATATTGGTGCCGAGCAGTCGCTCGACGTCGAAGCCCGGCAGATCCTTGCGGATGTCCGACTGCGCAGCGGCCATCATCGCGCGGACGGTGTGGTTCATGTACACGATGTTGAGGTCGCGGTCCGCGACCATGACGTTGGTCGTGACGTTGTCGAGCGCCTGGCGGATGCGTGCGTTCTCGGCGGACGTCTTCGCAATGGCATCCTGCAGGGCCGTCTGTTCCGCCTCGCGCTTCAACTGCTCTGTCAGGTCTTCCCATTCCACGACCGTTCCGGTGTGGCGTCCCTGCGCGTCGCGAATCGGGTTCGCGATGATGCGGAACGTGTGGCCGCCGAGCTTCAGCTGCGAGGTGAAAGTCTTGCTGAGGCCGCCGAGCAGGCTGCGTTGGTGCGCCGGATTCTTGTGGAAGCCGTCGATGTTGGTGCCGAGGAGGCGCTCGGCGCTGAAGTTCGGCAGATCCTTGCGGATGTCACTCTCGGCATCGCGCATCATCTGCTGCACGGTACCGTTCAGATAGATGATGTCCAGGTTCTGGTCGGCAATCATGACGTTGGTGCGGGTCGCATCGAGCGCAGCCCGAATGCGGCCATCGGTGCCGTCACCGCGAAGTTTTCGCGAGAACCATAGTGCGCCGGCGCCGAGACCTGCACCGATGAGCATGAGAATGAGGCTCGACCAGGAGAAGACTGTTGCCGTCATGAGATGCTCTCTTGTTCTGTCGTCGATGAATCCACCCGTGCATGGATTAACGGCGCAGCGGAGCAAAGCTGTCGGCGCAGCGCCCCGTCATCCTGTGACGTGGCGCACACTCGATCTGGATTCCGGGAATGCCTGAGGCGCCAGGCGCGTGTCGTGACGCCCTAGTCCTTCTTGGTCCGAGCGAACCAGAAGCGTTCGCTACCGTCTTCGTAGCGCTCGCCGAACAGCGTCAGCGGATCGCCCGGTTCGTACTTGCGGCGGCCGACGAAGACGCGTACCCGACGCCCGTCATCGAGTTCGGCCAGCACGATCTTGTCGTTCTGCTCAACGACTTCAGCTTCGACCGTGCGCGTCTGCTGCGGCTGGCCCGGATCGCGCAGGCCCCACCACAGCAGCAATGGCGCCACGAACAGCAGCACCGCGATCACGCGACCGGCGAAATGTCCGCGGGCGAATCCGTCACTGGATGCCATGGCTGTCTGACTAGAGAACCTCGAAAAGCGCCGCGGCGCCCATGCCGCCGCCGATGCACATCGTCACGACCACGCGCTTCGCGCCGAGGCGCTTGCCCGCCAGCAGCGCGTGGCCGACGAGGCGCTGGCCGCTCATGCCATAGGGATGGCCGATCGCGATCGCGCCGCCGTCGACGTTCAGGCGATCATCCGGGATGCCGAGCTTGTCGCGGCAGTACAGCACCTGCACCGCGAACGCCTCGTTGAGTTCCCACAGATCGATGTCCGACACTTTCAGCTTCGCGCGCTCGAGCAGCTTCGGAATCGCGAACACCGGACCGATGCCCATTTCATCCGGCTCGCAGCCGCTGACGGCGAAGCCGCGGAACACGCCGAGCGGCGTGAGCCCACGTTTCTCGGCGAGTTTCGCATCCATGACGACGCAGGCGCCGGCGCCATCGGAGAACTGGCTCGCATTGCCAGCGGTGATCACGCCATCCGGCAGCGCCGGCCGCAGCTTGCGCACGGCGTCGAGCGTGGTGTCCGGGCGCATGCCTTCGTCGGCAGCGAGCGTGACCTTCTTCGTGAAGATGCGGCCCGACTCCTTCTCCACACCGGCCATCGTCGTCTCCAGCGGCGCGAGTTCCGCATCGAAGTGACCGGCAGCCTGCGCGGCGCCGGCCCGCTGCTGGCTGCGCGCGCCGTACTCATCCATACGTTCGCGCGGGATCGCGTAGCGCTGCGCGACCACTTCCGCGGTCTTCAGCATCGGCATGTACAGCGCCGGTTTGTGCTCGCGGATCCACGACTCCTCGATCATGTGCATGTTGATCTCGTTCTGCACGCAGGAGATCGACTCGACGCCGCCCGCGACATAGACCGAGCCTTCGCCGCTGATGATGCGCTGCGCAGCGATCGCGATCGTCTGCAGGCCCGACGAGCAGAAGCGGTTGACCGTCATGCCCGGCACGGATACGGGCAGGCCGGCACGGATTGCCGCCTGGCGCGCGATGTTCTGGCCATCGGCCCCTTCCGGGAACGAGCAGCCCATCAGCACGTCCTCGACGAGGTCCGGTTCGAGCTTCGCTCGGTCGACGGCGGCTCGAACCACATGGCCGGCGAGGGTCGCCCCATGCGTCATGTTGAACGCGCCGCGCCAGGACTTGGCGAGCGGTGTGCGCGCCGTCGATACGATCACTGCTTCGCGACTCATGACGCGTCTCCATTCAGGGTGCTGAACCGTCCGCCGGCGGCGGCGAGGCGGGCGAGCAGGGGTGCTGGCTTCCAGAAACCGGGATCGCCATGCGGGTTGCGTCCGTATTGCGCCATGCGCCGCGTGACTTCGCCGAGGCCGCACTGGTCGGCGTAGAGCATCGGCCCACCGCGCCAGACCGGGAACCCATAACCCGTCAGGTACACCATGTCGATGTCCGACGAGCGCTGCGCGATCTTCTCGTCGAGGATCTGCGCGCCTTCGTTCACCAGCGAGAACACGAGCCGCTCGACGATCTCGCGATCGTCGATCTTCCGCGGCGCGAGGCCGATGGCCTTGCGATGCTGCTCGATCAGTTCGTCGACGACGCTGGACCGGTAGGCGTTGCGGTCGCCGGGCTTGTAGTCATACCAGCCGCTGCCGGTCTTCTGGCCGAAGCGGCCGAGCTCGCACAGACGGTCGCCAACCTTGGAATAGAACATGCCTGGTTGCTCCGCGTAGCGGCGCTTGCGGATGTGCCAGCCGATGTCGTTGCCAGCCAGATCGCTCATGCGGAACGGACCCATCGCGAAGCCGAATTTCTCGATGGCGGCGTCCACCTGCTGCGGCGATGCGCCCTCATCCAGCATCAGGAAGGCCTGGCGCGAATACTGCTCGATCATGCGGTTGCCGATGAAGCCGTCGCAGACACCCGAGACGACACCCGTCTTGCGCAGCTGCTTGGCGAGTTTCATCGTGGTGGCCAGCACCTCTTTCGAGGTTGCCTTGCCGCGCACGACTTCCAGCAGCTTCATCACATTCGCCGGGCTGAAGAAATGCGTGCCGATCACGTCGGCCGGACGCTTGGTCACGGCGGCGATGTGGTCGACGTCCAGCGTCGAGGTGTTGGTGGCGAGGATGGCGCCCGGCTTCATCGTCGCATCGAGCGTCGTGAACACCTTTTCCTTGACGGCCATGTCCTCGAACACGGCCTCGACGACGATGTCGGCGTCGCGGATCGCGGCATAGTCCGGCACGGGCAGGAGCAGCGCCATCTTCTCCGCCACCTGCGCGGGTTTGATGCGGCCCTTCTTTGCCTGTCCTTCGTAGTTCTCCCGCACCTTCGCGACACCGCGCTCCAGCGCTTCCTTGTTCAGGTCCAGCAGCCAGACCGGAATGCCGGCGTTGATGAAGCAGATCGCAATGCCGGTGCCCATCGTGCCAGAGCCGATCACCGCCGCGCGCTTGATGTCGCGCGTCGCCGTGCTCGCCGGCACATCCGGGATCTTGGCGGTCGCCCGTTCAGCGAAGAACGCATGTCGCAGCGACAGCGACACCGGATCCACGAAAAGTTCGCGGAACAGCTGCGCTTCGCGTTCGAGGCCGGCATCGAAGTCCAGCGTGGCGGAGGCCGCGATGGAGTCGATGCACTTCAGCGGGGCAGGATAGTTCGGGAAGCCGGCGCGGACCGTGTTGCGGGCGAACTGCAGCAGCGCTTCGAGGTTCGGTTCGCGGACCTTGCGATCACGGCCGCGCGGCCAGGGCTTGGCGCGTGCGGCGGTGTCGGCAAGCTTCGCGCGCAGCAGCGCAATCGCCGCGGCGACCACATCGGACTCGACGAGCTGGTCCAGCAGCGGCGAACCCGCGAACAGTTTCGCCGGCACCGGCTCGCCGCCGAGGATGACGTTCAGTGAATTCTCGACGCCGATCAGCCGCGGCAATCTCTGCGTGCCGCCAGCACCGGGCAGCAGGCCGAGCTTGACCTCCGGCAGTCCGAGCTTCGCGCTGCTCGCCGCGACGCGGAAATGACAGCTCATCGCGAGTTCGAGGCCACCGCCGAGCGCCACACCTTCTATAGCCGCGCACACCGGCTTGCTGCAGGACTCGATGACGTCGACGACGCCGCGCAGTGCGGGCACGGTCAGCGCATCGGCGCTGCTGAATTCCTTGATGTCGGCGCCGGCGGAGAAGGTGCTGGCGCCATGGATCACGAGCCCGACGACTGCGGCATCGGCTTCAGCGGTTTCGACAGCCTGGATGATCGCGGCGCAGAGCGGGCGGCCGAGGCTGTTCACGGGCGGGCTGGCCATCTTCAGGATGGCGATGCCGTCCGATACGGAATAGTCGACGAGGCTCATTGAGATATCCTTGGGTGATTCTCGGCGTATGCGCACTAGTTTCGCCTGTCTGGGCGCAGGGTGCGAGAGGCAGGACATGGAGATGAAGGAAATATGCCGCCGCCCGCTGTGACTCGGTACTCGGAACTGCAGATCGTCACGATCGGCGTGCGTGACCTGGCCCGCGCCCGTGCGTTCTACCAAGGACTGTTCGGCTATGCCTGCATCGCCGAAGCGGCGGTTCCTGAAAGCTGCCGGAGCGCCTGGGGCGTTCCCCCCGGCAGTCGAGCGCGCGTTGCGACGCTCGCGCGCATCAGTGCCGGCGAGCCGGTTCGTCGCGGCATGCTGCGGCTGCTCGAATGCACGCCTTGCGGCGAGCATGCCTGGGGCGGCTACGAGCGCTACTTCGACTACGGCCACTATGCGCTGAACATCCGGGTACCCGACATCCGTGCGAAATGGGCCGACATCCTCGCGGCCGGCGCGAAACCGAAATCCGGGCCCACGCATTGGGTCGTGGAACCCGGCATGGAAGCGTGGGATTCGCTGAGCTGGGATCCCGACGGCACGCTGGTGGACGTCTATCAGATGATCGGCCGCGAATCCGTGTTCAAGCCGATCGAGGGTCTCGCGAGCGAAATCGAGACCGTCGCCATCCACACTCCCGATGCCGATCGCATGCGCGCGTTCTACACGGGTCTCGGCTATTCGATCTTCTTCGATCGTCGCATCACGGACCTGTCCTCGTTCTTCCACCTGCCGTCGCACGTCGCGCTGCGCGACGTGAACCTGATGAAGCCCGAGCTGTCGACGGTGGGACGCATCGAGATCGTCCAGTACGAAGGCCTGCCGGGTGAGAGGGTCGGGCACAAGGCGCGGCCGCCGAACCTCGGCATCCTGTGGATCAGCTTCGAGACGTCGGACATCGACGCCGCGCGACGTGAGGTCGCGGCGCTCGGCGCATCGGACGTCGGTGCCATCACCACGAGTGATGTGCCCGGTGTCGGCGCGACGCGGCTGTTCATGGCCGATGGGCCCGACGGCGAGCGGCTCGAGTTCCTGCAGACTGCGGCAGCAAATTGAAGGAATCCACGTGAGCACTGACCACGCGCCTACCATCGATCCCGGCATTGCAGCGGTCTTCAGCGCGCTCGAGCGTCACTACGGCGCGAAGGATTTCGCGGCGGTGCGCGCGTTGTGGCTGGCGGATCTGCCTGCGCCGTTCTACATCGCCGAGGAACATCACACCGTGATGGATTCCTGGCAGAAGGTGGAAGACTACTGGCGACTGACGGGTGCGGCGCTGAGTCACCTGCGCGCAAAGTTCCGGCCGACGCACGCGGTCGCGCTGAACGAGAGCCAGCAGCTCGTCAGTTTCGAGCTGACCTGGCTCGCGAGCATCGGCACGGAACAACCCGTTGCGGGCACGCTGCGCGCCGCCGCAATCTGCGAACGCACGGACGCCGGCTGGCGGATCCGGGCCTGGATCGAGGCGCCCCTCGCGCCGATCGTCTACATGCGCGAGCTGTACTACGGCGTCGCAAAATCACTGAGCGTCGACGGGCAGGGCAAGGAGATCAAACCATGAGCCACATCAGAAGCACGCTGATCGCACTGTCGCTGACGCTGGGTGCGACGGCACCTGCCTTCGCGCAGCTGCTGACCCCGGAGGAGGTCCGCGAGGGCGAGGCTGCCATCGAATGGAGTTCCAAGGCGACCTGCGGGACCACGGAAGAAGGCGTGACGCGTTACGGCATGTGGGAAGGCAAGCTTTACAGCCGCGCGCCGGCCGAAAAGGATCGCGTGATCTTCACGGTGATCGGCATCAACACGCGTCAGTGCGCACGCTTCAGCGATGCGACGCGCGGCAACGGCTATCGCAGTGTCTCGCGCGAGATCATGGTCTACCTCGATCCGCTGACCAACGAGATCCTCGATGAGTGGAAGAACCCGTGGACCGGCGAGACGGTGAAGGTGATTCACGTGGCCAACGATCCGGTGAACATGCGCGCGCCGACCTTTGCGCGCCGCCCGGACGGTTCGGCGCTGCGCTTCAGCCTGCGGCGCTACGACGACACGATGGTCGCCTCCAGCGAAGTGCCGCTGTTCTATGAGAATCCGCTCGAGGGTGACTATCAGGAGTACGTCGGTGGTCAGTACCACGCGATGGAGATCTTCAACACGTACTATCGCAGCGCCGATTTCGTCGATTCGCGCCGCAAGCGCGTCAATGAGTCGCGTATCTCATGGCAGCGGATTTCCGGCTGGCTGCCGTGGATGAAGATGGGCGATCGACCCGGATTGATGGTGTTCAACGCGACTGGCTTCTCGACGTTCGACGAGAAGCGGATCTCGCCGAAGCTGCGCCAGATCCTCGAATCGCGCTATCCGCTCTATCTGACGCCGCCGCCGCTCGACGACGCGCGGCCGAACGAGACGACGTGGACGGTGACTCGCAAGGCCATCGACGAGGAACGCGCCCGCAAGCGCAACTGAGCGCGACGCGCGCGTCAGCGTGCGGCGGGAACGAGCTCGGCGCGGGTGAAGGCCGGCGCATCGTTGCGCTCGTAGTTCCAGCGGCGGCTGTCGATGGCGGCCAGCAGGACGCGGACGAAATCGTCCTGCTTCTTGCGTGCCGGGATGATCGGAATGCCGCGATTCAGGATCGCGAAGTACACCGTGCCATAGCGCGTGCTCGGGATCGCCCCGACCAGCGCACAGGCGCCGTAGTCGTTGTAAGTGCCTGTCTTGCCGACCACGCGCCCGAGTTCATCCGGGCCGTTGATCCGGCGCCGCAGCGTGCCGTCGTCGACGCCCGCGACCGGCAGCACATCGGTCAGCGCATGGCCCTGCGCGACCAGATCCGCTTCGAGCGCACGCAGCAGCCTGACCGTGGCGCGCGGGCTCAATCGATTGCGGCGATCCGTGCCGGCGCCATCGCCCAGCGTGACTTCGGCGCGCATCGCTTCCGGCAGCGTCTCGCGCGCGAGACGTTCGACGGCACTGACACCGCCCGCGGCATCGGCCAGCGGCTTGAAGATGTTGTTCGAGTAGTCGTTCAGCGCCTTGACCATCGGCAGCAGCGGCTGTGACCGATGCACCAGAAGAGGCTGGGGCGCGCCGACGTTGCCGGCTGCCGTGGCCGTCGCCGCGAAGCGCAGCGCAGGCGGCGTCGGGCTCGTCGACAGGACGCCGCCGCCCAGGTTTGCCCGCACGGCATTCCAGGCCGGTGCCGGAATGGCTCCGGCAAGCGCGGCGCGCAGCCGTGCATCCGCCGTGGCCGGTTCCCAGTTGAAGGTCAGCGCGCCGCGAGCCCGCAGCGTGCCCTCGACACGCTCGATGCCGAGCGAACGCAGCTGCGCTGCGACCAGCACCGCGTTCTCGTCGACCAGAAACGGATCGCCACCGCCTTCGACGATCAGGTCGCCACGCAGCACGCCGCCGTCGATGCGACCGGCTGTGCTGAACGTCGTGGTGAAGCGATGGTCGGGACCGAGGCGCCGCAGCAGCGCGAGCGTCGTCGGAATCTTGGAGATCGAGGCGGGGTGGACCGGCAGGTCCGCAAACTGCGCCAGCAGTACGGTGCCATCGGCGGCTTCCACATACACACCCTGGTCGGCACCGAGCTTCGAACGCGCGGCGGCGGCCAGATCGAGCGCGAGGGCCTGATGTGCTAGCGTCGCCCCGACCATCAGCAGCCAGGCGAAGGAGTGTGCTCGTGTCCGTGATCGGCTCAAGGAAGCTCCAGATGTTCGTGGCCAGCGTGGCGGTGGGGATCGGCGCAGCATTCAGCGCGGCGGCGGCGTCTGCGGCCGAGCCAGCGCCTGCCGCCGGTGCTGCGGACATTATCATCCGTAACGTCCGCGTGTTCGATGGCCGCAGCGCTGAATTGCGCAGTGGTGCCGAGATCGTGATCCGCGGCGGTCAGATTCTCGCGATCCGCGAGGCCGGCTCGGCCAACTCCGTCGCGGTCGGCGCGGACGCTGCGCGAGTGATCGATGCGGGTGGCCGCATCGCGATCCCCGGCCTGATCGATGCGCACGTGCACCCGACGATCGCCATCGCACTGACGGCGTTGCGCGACAATGATCCGAACTACGTGGCGGCACGGTCGGGCGTGGAGGCGCGACTGATCCTGATGCGTGGTTTCACGACGATCCGCGACATGGGAGGTCCGGCGTTCGGCCTCAAGCAGGCGATCGACGAAGGCGTGCTCGAGGGGCCGCGGATCTTCCCCTCCGGCGCGATCATCAGTCAGACCAGCGGTCACGGCGATTTCCGGCAGCGCACGACGCCGTCGCGCCGCTTCGGCGACACGCCGGATCCGTTCGAACGCATGGGCTACGGCCTCGTCGCCGACGGGCCGGATGAAGTGGCCACCGCCGTGCGCGAGCAACTGCGCCTCGGCGCGACCCAGATCAAGCTCGCCGCGGGCGGCGGCATTTCCTCTGCGTTCGATCCGATCGACAGCGTGCAGTACTTCGACAGCGAACTGCGCGCGGCGGTGCAGGCTGCCGCGGACTGGGGCACCTACGTTGCCGTGCACGCGTACACGCCGATGGCGATCCGTCGCTCGGTGGAGGCTGGCGTGCGCAGCATCGAGCATGCGCATCTGATCGACGATGCGACGATGAAGCTGATCGCCGAGCGCGGCGTGTTCCTGTCGCCGCAGGCCTGGGTGTTCAGCGGTGCCTTTGCGCCTGCGCCCGGCGCTGCGCCGGGTCCGCCGCCGACGCCGACCCAGCTCGCGCAGCGGGCGAAATCGCAGCTGGTCTCCGGCGGGCTCGACCGGATGATGCAGCTGGCGAAGAAACATGGCGTGCGGGTGGCATTCGGCACGGACGTGTTCGGCGGTACCCGCATCTTCGCGATGGAGTCACGTGAGCTCGGTGCGCGCCTGAAATGGTTCTCGTCGCTGGAGATCCTGCGCCAGGCCACGTCCACGAACGGGGATCTGCTGGCGTTGTCCGGTCCGCGCAATGGCTATGGACGGCTCGGCGTGCTCGAGCCGGGGGCACTCGCGGATCTGCTGATCGTCGACGGCAATCCGCTCGAGGATATCCGCGTGCTCGAGGAGCCGGAAAAAAACCTGCGGCTGATCATGAAGGACGGCCGGATCTACAAGCAGACGCTGTAACGGTTCGACGGCGGCCGGTCCGCGCCGTCAACGATTGCGCAGGAATTCCGCCATCCGACCGAGAGGCTGTTTGACCATCTCGCGCACGACGTCCGGCGCGGCGACGTCATCCATCGCGCGCTCCATGCACCACAGCCACTGGTCGCGCGCCGCCGCGTCGATCGCGAACGGCTGATGCGCGCGCGTGATGCAGACCGAACCCGTGCGCTGTGAGTACAGCGGCGGGCCGCCGAGCCAGCCGCTCATGAAATCGAACAGCTTGTCGCGCATCGGGCCGAGGTCCGCGCCATGCATGGCGCGCAGCACTTGGGCTTCGGGCGCCTGGTCCATCACATCGTAGAAGCGGTCCGTCAGACGGCGCAGCGCGTCGGCGCCGCCGAGCAGTTCATAGGGCGTACGGCTGATGTCGTTCACGGCAATCGCTCCCCGGCCCGGCGCGGGCGGATCTCAGGGGGGAGGATCTGGCAGCCGCGAATCAACGGCCATCGAGGAAAATACGGATACGCCGTCGACCGGGTCCGGCGCCGCCGCTCAGCGCGCCGTCAGGCGGTGCCAGAGCCGATCGATCAGCTGGCGCGGTGCGCCCTGCACCACGGCGGCCGCTTTCGCGGCTTCGGAATCGATCTGGCCTTCGCGCTCAAGCAGCGCCAGCGTGCCGAGACGGCGGCCCAGCAGCACCGCACGGCCGAGCGGCGAGAGCTGGTCGGTCGAACCACGCGCGGCGGCCGCCTGGTCACCGATGCCGGCCAGCATCCGCTCCGACACATCCCAGCTGGCCGCGATCCGGCGTGCCACCGCGGCGCCCTGCAGATCCAGCAGCCGCGCGATGGCGGTGGCGTCCGGCTGCAGGTCCGTCTGGTTCGCATAGCGATCCATCGCGACGCGGAACACGACGATCGCACCCAGGCCGTTCAGCAGCGCGAGCAGCTGCGCCGCGAACGGGTCTTCGTTCTCGACGATGGCAGCGCAGGTCTCCGCGGCAAGACCGGAAATGAAAGCGTGATCCCAGACGAGCGCAGGGAAGCGCGCGAACGCGCCGCTCGGCGCGGCGAACACGGGCTGCAGCAGCGCAGCGGCGATCAGCGAGCGCAGGCCATCGGTGCCAAGCACGGCGACCGCACGGTCGATGCTCTCGATCGGCGCGCCGGTGCGGTACAGCGCGCTGTTGGCCACGCGCAGCAGGTCCGCGGCCAGCGCCGGATCCTTCGTGACCAGCGCGGCGATCTGGCGTCGCGAGGACTCTGCATCATTGACCGCGCGCATCAGCTCCGGCATCAGCAGCGGGCGGCGCGGCATGAACTTGGGTTCACGGCTGGCGTCCTGCAGCGACGCCAGCACTTCGTTGACGAGACGCGCGTGTGCGGCAGGGACTTCGGCCGCCAGAGCCGGTACGCCGAGCTGCAAAGAGCTGAGCATCGCGTTGAATTGCGCGGCAGACTGCGCACCGTCCGCGGCTTCATGCAGCGGTCCGAGCCGCGGCGCGACGGTTCCCGGCTGCGCTGCCGGCAGCGCACGCGGCGTCGCCGGTGGAGCACTCGGCAGTGCAGGGGGTGTTTCATCGTCCGCATCGCGGCGGCGAGCGGCGCCGCGTCGCTGGAACAGCCACACGATGCCGGCAATCGTTAAGATGAGCGCAAGTAGTAGCAGCACATTCCGCATGGAGACCGAAGTATGACCGATACGCGTAACGAAATCCGCAGCCTGCAGCCGCTGGCCGAGCTCGACCGCCGCGGCTTCCTGGTCACGGCACTGGGTGCCGGCTTCGCCGCCGCCGCCGGGCCGATCAATGCGCAGACCATCACGACCGACACCGAGGGCCTGATTGCCGGTGAGGTGAGCATCCCGACGGCCGACGGCGCGATGCCCGCGTATCGCGCGGCGCCGAAGCGCCGGTCGGACCTGCCCGTCGTGCTGGTGGTGCAGGAGATCTTCGGCGTCCACGAGCACATCAAGGATGTGTGCCGCCGTTTCGCGAAGCTCGGTTACTGCGCGATCGCGCCGGAGCTGTACGCGCGTCAGGGCAACCCCACCACGATTGCCGACATCCAGACCCTGATGAGCGAGATCGTCTCGAAGGTGCCGGATGCGCAGGTCATGAGCGATCTCGACGCCACGGTGCGCTGGGCCGGCAAGCATGGCGGCGACAACGGCCGCGTCGCGGTGACGGGCTTCTGCTGGGGTGGTCGCATCACCTGGCTCTACGCCGCGCACAACCCGAAGCTGCGCGCCGGCATCGCCTGGTATGGCCGGCTCGTCGGCACGCCGACGGAACTGCAGCCGAAGCAGCCGATCGATCTGGTTGGTGAACTGAAGGCGCCGGTGCTCGGCCTGTATGCGGGCAAGGACGGTGGCATTTCGCTCGAGTCCGTCGCGCAGATGCGTACGGCACTCGAAGGTGGTTCGCCCGCGGCACGCGCCTCGCAGATCATCGTCTATCCGCTCGCCCAGCACGGATTCAACGCCGACTATCGACCGAGCTACAACAAGGCCGATGCGACCGCCGGTTTCTCGCAGCTGCAGCAGTGGCTGGCGAAGAACGGCATGGAAGCGCGCCCCGTGAAACGTACCAAGTGAAGCGCTGAGACGAATCTACAGTGCTGCTCAAGCTCGACCAGGTCTCGCTGGCCTTCGGTTCACGGCCGCTGCTCGACCACGCCACGCTGCAGGTGGAGCAGGGCGAGCGCGTGTGTATCGTTGGACGCAACGGAGAGGGCAAGTCCTCGCTGCTGCGGCTGGTCAGCGGCGCGATGCAGCCGGATTCCGGCGGTGTGTGGACGCGGCCGGGGGCGCGCATCGCGTTCCTGGTACAGGACATCGCCGTCGTCGAGGACGAGCGTGTCGCGGATGTCGTGGCGGGCGGACTTCCCGAGGCCGCGCGGATCCGCAAGGAGTTCGCGGCCGCAACGGAGGAGTACGCGCGCACTCATGACGAAGCGCTGTCGCGCCGGATCTCGACGCTGCAGCATGAGCTCGAGGCCGTCGGCGGCTGGCAGATGGAACTGCGCATCGAGACGGTGATGACTCGCCTGGGCCTCGATCCCGAGGCACGCTTCGAGAATCTCTCCGGCGGCTGGCGTCGTCGCGCGCTGCTCGGGCGTGCGCTGGTGTCCGACCCGGACATCCTGCTGCTCGACGAGCCGACCAATCACCTCGACATCGAGGCGATCGAATGGCTGGAAGAATTCATGATCGACTACGGCGGCGCGCTGCTGTTCGTCAGTCACGACCGGCGCTTCGTCAATCGGCTTGCGACGCGCGTGGTCGAGCTCGATCGCGGCACGCTGAGTTCCTGGCCCGGAAACTATGACGCCTACGTGATCCGCAAGCGCCAGCAGCTCGAGATCGAGGCGCAGCACAATGCGTTGTTCGACAAGAAGCTGGCGCAGGAAGAGGTCTGGATCCGCAAGGGCGTCGAGGCACGGCGCACGCGCAACGAAGGCCGGGTCCGCGCGCTGTACGAACTGCGCAACCAGCGGCGGCAGCGGCGTGAGCGCATCGGCCAGGCCGACATGAAAGTGGCCGAAGCCGGTGAGTCGGCGCAGCTCGTGTTCGAGTGCGAGAACGCCAGCGTGATGTTCGGCGATCGCACCATCATTCGTGATTTCTCGGTACGCATCCAGCGCGGTGACCGGATCGGCATCGTGGGTCCCAATGGCGTCGGCAAGAGCACGCTGATCAAGCTGCTGCTCGGCGAGCTCGAACCGACGGGCGGCACCGTCAAGCGAGGCACGCGGCTCGAGGTGGCGTATTACGACCAGCAACGCGAGCAGCTCGATCTCGATCGCAGCGTCTCGGACAACGTCACGGACCGCAACGACTTCGTGCAGGTCGGCGGGGAATCGCGCCATGTCACGAGCTATCTGCGCGACTTCCTGTTTCGCCCGGATCAATTGCGCACGCCGGCGCGCGCACTCTCCGGCGGCGAACGCAACCGGCTGCTGCTCGCGCGCCTGTTCGCGCGGCCGGCCAACCTGCTGGTGCTCGACGAGCCGACGAACGACCTGGACGTCGAGACGCTGGAACTGCTCGAGGAACTCGTCGCCGGCTTTCCGGGCACGCTGCTGCTGGTCAGCCACGATCGCGCCTTTCTCGACAACGTCGTGACCAGTCTGCTGGTGTTCGGCGAGAACGGGCGCGTGACCGAGTTCGTCGGCGGTTACAGCGATTTCATCGACTGGCGTGCGCGTCAGGCGCGCGCCGCGAGCAACGCGCGTGCATCGGCTGCCGCGGCTTCGAGTGCCGCGCCGCCCCCGGTCGTGGCCGCGCCCGCCGCGCCGCGCAAGACGCGCAAGCTTTCCTTCAAGGAGCAACGCGAGCTCGACGAGCTGCCGAAGCAGATCGAAGCGCTCGAACTGGAAAAGTCAGCACTCGAAGCGGAGATCGGCGATCCGGCGTTCTACAGCCGCCCGCATGTCGACGTGACGGCGGCGCTGGAGAAGCTCGCGACGCTCGGAACGCAGATCGACACCCGCTACGCGCGCTGGAGTGAACTGGACGCGAAGTAGCGACTGAACGCCGCCCGGCTCAGGGCAGCCGCAGTCGCTCGCCGTAGCCGGTCAGTTCAAGGTAGCCGCGTCCGATTCGCCGTCCGTCGCGCTTCGCCGTCACGGCGCCTTCCCAGTAGATCGCACCGGTCGAGAGGCGACTGTCGCTCTCCTGGTCGTTCATCAATGGCTCGATGTCGATCGCCACATCCGCGGCGCGCACGCGCCAGCGGACCGGATACCGGATGGCCGTGCGTGGCGAGGTCCACTCCGCCTGCGGGGTGAACTCGATATCCCCGGGTGAGAACACGCGCTGCGTGCCATCCGGTTTGCGCCAGGTGCCGCCCGCCCAGCGCTGCGCACCGGCACGATCGCGGATGCGGAACAGCATCAGCGCACCGCCGTCGTCCAGATTGATGCCGAGCCAGTCCCAGCCGGTCGCCTCTGCATCGAGATAGGCGCTCGACCATTCGTGATCCAGCCAGGCCGTGCCGCGCACGCGGCTCTCGACGCCCTCGCGCTCGATGCGGCCGCTGACATTCAGGTGCGGCAGGCTGTAGTAGTAACTGGCGGACTCCGCGGCCGGACCTTTCTGGCTGTAGCCACCGCGTCCGTTCAGCATCGGCGGCTGTGTCACATCGAGCGTCAGGTCCAGCGCGAAATCGTCGCTGCGGGTGCGTGTCACGTACCGGTCACCGGTTCGCTGCATCGACCAGCGATCGAGCCAGACGCGGGTCTCGCCGGTCTGTGCGCCGGCGAGCCCGAGCACCGCGCGGGCGATACGCTGGTCCTTCCACAGCTTGCCGTGCTTCGGGTCGCTGAGGGCTGCATGGCCGATGATCAGCTGGCGCGGCGTGAATGCACTGGGATTGCCTTCGGCGAGATCGGGCTTGGTGCGAAAGAACGTGACCTGGAAGCCGAGCGCCTCGCCGGACTCGGTCTCCAGCCAGCCCGTGACATACCACCACTCGGTGCGATGCTCGGGATGGGCGCCATGATCCTGCGGCAGTTCGACGGTTTCATCGGGCGTGACGACGGCGAATGTCGTCGCGGCGTTCGTCGAGGTGAGAGCGCCGGCGAACCCCAGCAGCACGGTGAGCAGCTCGGCCCGAACGTTCACCAGTCCTCCCGTACCGCGCGCACGGCATCGGTATTGAGCGCCGCGCGGCCGGCGATCGTGGCGGTCACTGCCGCGGCGATCAGCAACGCGCTGCTGACCACGCCGAGTTGCAGCCAGGGCAAGGCGAGGTCGACGCTCCAGTTGAAGCTCTGTCGGTTCACGACGAATACGAGAATGCTGCTGAGACCGATGCCGACCACCAGTCCGTACACCACGCCGATCGCACTGGTCACGAGGCCCTCTGCGGCCAGCATCGACAGCACATCCCGACGTCGCAGTCCGACATGCCGCAGCATGCCGAACTCGGCGCGACGCGCGAGCGCCGCGGAACTCGCAGCGAACGCGATGCCGAGCAGCCCGATGATCACGGCCACCGCTTCCAGCGCATAGGTGATGGCGAACGCCCGATCGAAGGCCCGCAGCGACAGCACGCGCAACTCGCCGGCGCTGCGAATCTCGATGAAGTCGCGGGCGGGCAGCGCGGCGCGCAACGTCCCCTCGAACTGCTCCGGCGTCGTACCCGATGCGAGCCACAGCGACGCTTCCGTCGCGGAATCGTCTCCGGTCATGCGTCGATAGTCCGCGCGCGCGATCGCGATCGCGCCGCTCGAGCGGCCGTAGTCGCGGAATATCGCGACCACCGCAAACCGCTGCGGGCGTCCTGCGAGCGGCAGTTCGATGATCGACCCGGGCCGGTAGCCGTACAGATCCACCATCGCCTCGGAAACCCTTGCACTCGGCAGACCCGGCGGCGCGGCGACGACCGCTCCGATCAGCGGCAGACTGAACTCATTGCCAGCGGGGCCCGGATCGCGGGCCAGCAGCGTCACGGGCTCGCGGGCCGCATCGAGCAGCAGCGGCTGGCTGCGCTGGAACTGCACGGAATCGATGCCCGGCAATGCGGCGATGCGTCGCTGCAGTTCGGCTCCGAGGCGTGCGGTGTCGCTGCCGGGCGTGACACGCATCTGCATGTCGGCGGGCAGCGCCTGCGCGAGCCAGTCTTCGAAGGATTCGCGGAACGAATAGACCATGACGGCCATCGCGACCATCAGACTGAAGCTCACGATAATGGCCGCGAGACTCACCGTGCTCTGGCCGACGCTGCCGCGCAGCCGCGCCAGGGCGAGATCCGGCGCCGTGCGTCCGCTCATCGGCAGTAGCGCGAGCACCGCGCCGGCAATGCGCGGCACCAGCAGCACGGCCCCGAACAGGATCGCGGCGATGGCCGAATATCCGAACACCGGAATGCCGCCGGTGGCCGGCAGGAAGGCGAGGCCCACGCCGAGGGCCAGCAGCACCATCGCCGGAGCGATGCCGCGCAGTCGCGCGAGCGCGGGCTCCGCATCGCCGGCTCGCAAGGCCTGCGACGGTGCGCGGCGCGCGGCCTCGAATGCCGGCGCCCACGCACCCAGGCTCGCGATCGCGGTGCCGAGCAGGAAGAAACCCAGCAGCGGCAGCGGTTGCAGGGACTGCGCGGCGCCCGTGATCGCGACCTGGCCGCCGCCGAGATCGCCGCGCAGCCAACCGAGCACCCACCAGGCGAGCGCCTGGCCGAGCGCGACACCGAGCAGCGCGCCGACGGCACCGAGTGCGACGCCTTCGGCCAGCAGTGCGCTCTGCAGTTCGCCGCGCGTCACGCCGAGTGCGCGCAGCAGGCCCAGCGCCTGGCGTCGGCGCAGTACTGCGAGCGATTGGGTCGAGAACACGAGGAATGACCCGGTCAGCAGCGATACGAGTGCGAGCATGTTCAGGTTCACGCGATACGCGCGCGACACATTGACGGCGCGATCACGCTCCAGCTGCGGCTCGATCGCGAGCACGCCGGGCGGCAGCTGCCGGGCGAGTGCGGTGCGGAACGCGGCGGCATCCGTTCCGGGCTCGAGGCGCAGATCGATGCGATTGATCCGGCCCACGCGGTCGAGACTCCACTGCGCGTTGGCGATGTCCATGACGCCGATACGCTGCGGATAGCTTTCATCCGTCAGCAGGCCGAGCACACGCAGGCTGCGTCGGCCATCGCCCACGATCACCTCGATACGATCGCCCGCCGTCACGCCGAGTTGCTGTGCCGCGCTCGCGCTGAGGACGATCGTTTCCGGCTGGAACAGTTCGAGCAGGTTGCCGGCGATGTCACCGAGCAGCTGCGGCTGGATGCTGCCGGCGCGCAGCGGATCGAGCCCGAGGATCTTCAGCGGCTGCTTCTCGCCTGCGACGGCGACATCCAGTTCGAGCACGGCGCTCGCGGTGCGCACGCCCGGATTCTGGGCGAGCGTTGCGAACAGCGCTTCATCGAAGCCGGCCTTCGGCCCGCGCAGGATCAGATCCGCTTCGCCCGCCAGGCGTCGAGTGGCCTGGTTGAACTCACCCAATGCCCCCGCATTGATCATGAAGACAGCCGATGAGAGCGCCACGCCGAGCGCGATCACGGCGATGGTGACGGCGACGCGCAACGGCTGCTCGCGCCACTGCGCAAGCGTCAGCACCCGCCACACCGTTGCGGTGGCGCTCGCAGTCGCGCGGGGATTTGCGCTGACGGCCACCGTTCAGGCCGGGTCCGGCCGCAGCGTGCGGCCGTCGAGGCGCAGCACACGATCGGCCGTCGCGGCGGCGGCTTCGGAATGGGTGATCAGGATGCCGGCGCTGCCAGTCGCGCGCAGCTGTTCGCGCAGCACATCGAGAATGCTGCGCGCCGTGCGCGGATCGAGATTGCCGGTGGGCTCGTCGGCCAGCAGCAGTGCGGGGCGATGGATCAGCGCGCGCGAGATCGCGACGCGCTGCAGTTCCCCACCGGACAGTTCACGCGGATAGCGATCCGCGAGCGCGTCGATGCCGGTAGCGCGCAGGATCGCGTCACCCCGTGCCAGCTTCTCGTTGTTGCTGACCTGCAGCAGATCCAGCGGCAGGGTCACGTTCTGGCGCACCGTCAGGTAGGGCAGGACATGGAAGGCCTGGAACACGAAGCCCATCCGCTGGCGGCGCAGCAGCGTCAGCGCGTCGTCGTCGAGGGCGGCAAGATCCTGCCCCTCGAACTCGATGCGTCCGCCATCCGCACGATCGAGGCCGGCCAGCAGGTTCAGCAGCGTGGACTTGCCGACGCCCGATTCACCCATGATCGCGACGTACTCGCCGCGGTACAAAGTGAAATCGAGCCCGTCGAGCACGGGCTCTCGATCGGCCCGGTAGCGGCGTGTGAGGCCCTGAATGCGCAGAACGGGAGTGTCGTCGGTCACGGTGTTCAACTTTACCGATAGCGTTGGCGCAGCGTTCATGTATAGTGCGCGCACCAAATCAGGGTAGCGCGGTCAGCGCCCCTTTGTTCGAAGTCAGACGCAATTCGCGCTCACTCGATACTCGAAACACCTCTCGCTTCTGACCGCAGCGCAGCCCACGCAAACGTGTGATGCAGCGCCGGGCGAGTCAACTCTAAGGACTCTAGTAATGTCATTTGAATCCCTCGGGCTCGAGCCCGAGCTGCTGCGTGCTGTCGCCGACAAGGGCTACACCACGCCGACCCCCATCCAGCTGAAGGCCATTCCGGCCGTGCTGTCCGGCCGCGACGTGCTCGCAGGTGCCCAGACGGGTACCGGCAAGACCGCCGGCTTCGTGCTGCCGCTGCTGCAGAAACTGGGCAGCGCCCAGGGCCGCCTGCCGCGTGCACTCGTGCTGTCGCCGACGCGTGAGCTCGCCGCGCAGATCGCCGAAAGCGTCAAGGATTACGGCGCCCACAAGAACATCCGCTCGCGCGTGATTTTCGGTGGCGTCGGTGAGCGCCCGCAGATCGACGGCCTGCGCGCCGGCTGCGACATCCTGATTGCAACCCCGGGTCGCCTGATCGACCTGTGCGAACAGGGTGCGGCGAATCTGTCCGAAGTGAAGTACTTCGTGCTGGATGAAGCCGACCGCATGCTCGACATGGGCTTCATCCATGCGATCAAGCGCCTGATCAAGATGCTGCCGAAGGAGCGCCAGAACCTGATGTTCTCGGCGACCTACTCCGAGGACATCCGCGAACTCGCGTCACGCATGCTGCGCGATCCGATCAGTGTCGAAGTCGCGGCCCGCAATACCACGGCCGAGCGTGTCGACCAGATCGCGTATCGCGTCGGCAAGGACCAGAAGCGCCACCTGCTGGTGCATCTGTTCAAGCACGGTGCGGCGAACGAAGGTGCCTGGACCCAGGTGCTGGTGTTCACGCGCACGAAGCATGGCGCGAATCGCCTTGCCGAGCAGCTTGCGGCGGCGGGGATCGCCTCCGCGGCGATCCACGGCAACAAGAGCCAGGGTGCGCGCGTGCGGGCCCTGTCCGATTTCAAGGAAGGCAAAGTCACAGCCCTCGTCGCCACCGAAGTCGCCTCGCGCGGTCTCGACATCAAGGAGTTGCCGCACGTCGTCAACTACGAGCTGCCGAACGTGCCCGAAGATTACGTGCACCGCATCGGTCGCACCGCGCGTGCCGGTTCCACCGGTGCTGCCGTGTCGCTCGTCGCGCCGGATGAAGCCGGTCTGCTGCGTGACATCGAACGCACGATGAAGCAGAGCATCCCGTTCACGACGCTGCCCGCGTACGAGCAGGCGCCGACGGCACCGGCCTCGCGCAACGTCGAGTACGGCTACGTCGATCCGCGCAGCCGTCAGGCGCCGCGCGGCGGCAATCATCACTCGGGACCGCGGCGCGATGAATCGCGCCCGTCGCAGCCGCGCGCTGCCGGCGGTGGTCAGGGTGGTGGCCAGGGCCGCAGCGGCGGTGGTGGCGGCGGCGGCCAAGGTCGCAGTGGTGGCGGTCAGGGTCGCCCGTCGCATGGCGGCGGTGGCGGCCGCAGTTTCTCGCCGGGCGGTGGCGGTGGCTTCAGCCGCCGGAACGCTTCGCGGGGTAACCGAGTCGGGTGAGCTCCTGCACCAGGGTGTCGCGATGATCACCCTGGATCTCGATCACGCCGTCACGCACGGTGCCGCCTGAGCCACAACGCTTCTTGAGCTGAGTGGCGAGGGTGGCCAGTGCGTCGCCGGTGAGTGGCAGGCCCGTGATCACACTCACGCCCTTGCCCGAACGGCCCGACGTTTCCCGGCCCACTCTCACCTGCAATGGCTTGCCCGCGGCGAGCGGTGCCTTGATCGCGCCGCTCGCGGCCTTGCGCTTCGCGTCGATGTTCATCGGGACGGCTCCACCAGTTCGACGAGGAATCCATTCGGCGCGAGCAGGCTCGCGGCGAGACCGCGGCCGAACACGGCGCTGTCGACTTCACGTGCAGGACAGTGGATGCGATGGCCCGCGGCCGCCGCATCACCCAGCAGGCGCGGCAGATCACGCACCTTGAACGTCCAGGCAGCGACGCCGCGATTCGGTGCGCGCGGTTCGACGACGGCGGGCAGGCCACGTTCCGCAAAGTCGAGGAACACCAGATAGGCCGTGTCCGTGCCCGGTGCGAACATCTGCACGAATCGCATGACGCTGCCCGGCTGCACGCCGCGCAGAGCGCCGTTCATGGCTTCACCATAGGGCAATGCGACGTCGCGACGAATCTCGAAGCCGAGCAGATCGCGATAGAACGCGAGCACGTGATCGCCGCCATTCGCGACCTGCGCGGAATACGCCGGCCCGCCCGCATTGCCCGAGGGCGGAATCGGCGCGACGGGCGCGAGGTCCTCGGGCCTGCCGACGCCGAGGCCGTAGACTTCGTCCGGCGCGCAGAAATGCGTTTCGTGCGCGAGATAGGTGGATCCGTCGACGCGCTTGAACGGCAGCGACACGATCCCGCGGGTCGTCGGGAAGCCGAGTTCCACGGCCCGCGCGACGCCACGCTCCATGTCGCGCAATGCGAAGCCCACCGACAGCGATCCGTCTCGAAGAGCTTCCATGCCGGGGCGGATTGGGGGCGTGAGTCCCTCGATGCCGATCACGCGCACGAACGGCGTGCCCGGGACTTCAGGTCGGCCGTAGATTTCCTCGGTCCAGCCGATACCGGAAGGCAAACCGAGCAGTGCGGCGCTGTCGGTGCGGCCCTGGCTTTCGCTGACCAGATCTGGCTGCGAGGTCATGCCCATCAGTTCCGCATAGAAACGCTGGCAGGCGGCACGATCCGCCGTCACATGCGTGATCATCGCGAGGCCGCTGACCTTCGCCGATGCGGCATCGCCGCTCGCGGCCAGCGGATCGTTGGTGGTTGCCTTGCTCATCGTGTCTCCGTGGTGGCCCGCGTGCTCCAGGCCGCCTTGCCCTGTTCGATCGCATCGTACAACTGCTGCGCGGCGTTGCCCCAGTCGGCCAGCAGTCGACGTCGGACCTCTGCAGCCGGCGCCTGCCAGGCTGCGAGTTCGCTGCTCGAGAGTGTGAGGACGTGCACTTCACCGCGGCCGACGGCCTTCGCCAGGTCCGCGGTCTCGGCTGCAGTCATCCGCGACACGAAATCGCCGGCAGGAGGGAAGGCTGAATCGATCGCACGTCGCTCCGCCTCGGTCAGCGAGCGCCACCAGGCATCGTTCGCCAATACGGCGTTGAACAGATAAGCGTGGCGCGTCAGCGTGAGGTTCGGGGCGTCGCGACTCATGCCGCCCCAGAGATAGTTCAGCGTCACCGTCGTGCCCGCCTGGATCAATCCAGTCTGCAGGGCGGTGACGATTTCACTGGCGGGCAGTGGCGCGAGATCGAGGCCGAGTGCGGTGGCGTAAGCGCTGCTCGCCGGGTCGCCGGGCTGGCGCACGCGCAGGCCGCGCAGATCCTGCGGCACGCGAATCTCGCGCTGCGCGTACAGATTGTGAAAGCCCATCGGAATCAGGCGCAGCAGTTTGAGGCCGTGCTTCTGCAACAGCGGGTCGATACGCCCGGCAAGATGCTCGCGCGCGATGTACTCGGCCTGTTCACCGGAATCGAACAGATACGGCAGGCCGAGCACGGCCAGCTCAGGCACCACGCCGGAGATCGCGTGCGCACCGTTGATCGACAACTGGATGCGACCGCGGCGCAGGCTCTGCAGGATCTGCTCATCGCTGCCGAGTTCGCCACGGGTCAGCAGCACCGGATCGATACGGCCACCACTGTCGCGCCGCGCCGCACTCGCAAAGCGCTGCCAGTACTGGTCCGCAGCCGTTCCGGCCGGTGCCAGTCCGCCCGCACGCGGGGCAAGTGCTGCCGTGCGCGCCTCCGGCGTCGTCGCTGCAGCGGTCGCCGCATTGCCGGGGGGTTCGCGCGAGCACGCGCCCAGCAACAGCAGCGTCGCGATTCCCAGAGCCGCACAGCGCATCATTCGCCGACCTCGATCAGCAGGTTGCCGGTCGTATCCACACTCACGCGCTGATCGCGCAGGACGACGGTCGTCGTGTCGTACTGGTCGATCAGCAGCGGACCCGTGCCGGACCAGCCGGGCGGCAGATCCTCGCGCGCGTACACCGGCGTCGTGACACGCACATCGCTGGGATCCAGCACGCAGTCGCGCGCGCCGCGCGGTGTCGCCGGTCGATCCGGATTGGCCAGCGCATGACGGCCGACGCCATCGCCGCGCGCGACTCGCAATTCGCCGCGTACCGCGAGCGACTCGACCGCGTGACGTCCGGAATAGTCGTAGCCGAACAATCGCCGATAGTCCGCGTGGAACCGCGCCAGCAGCGCGGGCAGGCCGGGTTGCTGCAGGTCGTCCGGCTGCAGCGTCACTTTCAGTTCCGAGCCCATGCCGACATAGCGCAGATCGACGCGGAAGCTGAGGCGCCGCTCACCAGCAGGCAGCTCGGTGCCACGCTGCATCAGTCGGGCCGACAAGGTATCCAGCACCCGCTGCAGCGCGCTGGCGTCGAAGCCGGCACCGCTCTCGACGAAGGTCTGCACGTCGTCCAGCATGGCGTCGGCGATCAGCATGCCATTGCAGGACCCGAGACCGGGATGCGGTGGAATCAGCACGCGGCGGATGCCGACCAGCTGCGCGAGACGCGCGGCGTGGGGCGGACCAGCGCCACCGAAGGCGACCAGGACGTAGTCGCGCGGATCGATGCCGCGACGGATCGACACCTGGCGCACGGCACCGGCCATGTTGTTGTCGACGATCTCGACGGCACTCGCGGCGAAGGCATCGACGCCGAGTCCGAGTTCGCGCGCGAGCGGCTCGAGCGCGTGCTGGGCACGTTGCGCATCGAGATGCATCGTGCCGCCGAGCAGCGCTGCGGGCAGTCGACCGAGCAGCAGATTCGCATCCGTGATCGTCGGCTGCGTGCCGCCTCGCAGATAACAGGCTGGCCCGGGCACGGCTCCGGCGCTGGTCGGCCCGACCATGATGCGTCCACCCAGACCCAGCGCGATGATCGAGCCGCCACCGGCGCCGATCGTCACGAGGTCGATGGTCGGCGCGCGCAGCGGGTAGGTGTCGACCATCGCTTCGGTGGTCAGTTGCGGCGTGCCTTCGTCCACCGCGGCAACGTCGGTACTCGTGCCACCCATGTCGAAGGTCAGCGCCCGCCGATGACCGGACGCGAGTGCGAGCCGGGACATGCCGACGACGCCGCCTGCGGGTCCTGACAGCGCCGTGCGCAGCGGCTGGCGTGCGGCCTCGGCCACATCGACGACACCACCGGCCGAGCGCATCACGAACACGCGCGTGTCCGATCCGAGTCGCGCGCGCACGCGTTCGCCGAATTCCGCGAGATACCGACCGACCAGCGGCGTCAGCACCGCATTGGTTGCGGTGGTCATCATCCGCTCGTATTCGCGGAACTCCGGCATCACCTCTGAAGATAGCGACAGCGGCAGCGACGGCCATCGGCGGCGCAGCGCGGCCGCAACGGCCTGCTCGTGCGCAGGATTCCGATACGCGTGCAGCAGGCACACGGCCACGGTTTCGATCTCACCGCCAGCGATCCGCTCGACCGCGCGCTGCAGCGAGTCCGCATCCAGTGCTTCGAGCACGTTGCCGTTCGCATCGATGCGTTCGTCGATCTCGATGACCCACTCGAGCGGCACGACGCGCGGCGGCTTGACCCAGGCGTAGATAGAACCCCACTGACCGGGAACGGTGTGCCGGGCAATCTCGAGGACATTGCGGAAGCCGCGAGTGACGATCAGCGCGACGCGCGGAAAGCGTCGCTGCAGCAGCGCATTGAGTCCGACCGTGGTGCCATGCGCCACGTCGACGACACGGACGTCGCCGAGCTGGCGCATCGCGGCGTCGATGGCATTCATCGGGCCCATCGCCGGATGATCCGGGACGGAAGGCACCTTCAGCGTCAGCTGCTGCTGGTTCGGCCCCACCGCGATCAGATCGGTGAAGGTGCCGCCCGAATCGATTGCGAAGCGCCAGTCGCTCATGTGTCCGACGTGCGCGGAACGATGATGCCGCGCGCGACGAAATCACGATAGCGCTCACCGCGATCGAACATCGGTCGCGGCGCGCGCTCTGCGCGCATCCGGGTGCGCAGCTGCTGCGTCGCGACCGCATCGCCTGCGATCACGCCATAGCGCTCGCGCACCGCGTCTGCCGAGATCAGCCGCCGCTCGAGATCGAGTTCGACGAGCGCGGGATCGCGATCAAGCGGATCGCCCCAGCCGCCGCCACCGGGACTCGTCACCAGCAGTGTGTCACCGGCCTGCACCATGCCGAGATCGGACTTGCCCGGCAGCACGACTTCGCGGTCGCTGCACGGGTTGATGATGAAAGTCGCCGTGCCGCCGGGATATCCGCCGTGCACGCCGGTCGGTTCGAGGTAGTAGCGATCCGTGCGCACTCGCGCCCGCGCAGGGGCGAGGAACTCGAACACGATGCGATAGCCGAGACCGCCGCGATGCAGACCCGGGCCGCCCGAATCGGGATTCAGCCCGAACTCCCGCACGCGCAGCGGAAAGAACGTCTCGCCGTATTCACTCGGCACGTTCCGTCCGGGTGTCATCAGCACCGTATCCGTGCCATCGGCGGCGGGGCGTCCGCAGGAGCCGCCGCCCAGCGGCATCGAGAGGTACCAGTTCTGGCCGGTCTCCTCGCGGACGCCGCTGAAGCTGATGCCGCTCATGTTGTCGGCGCCCTGCGGGACACCGCCGCGCAGCGCGCGCGCCAGTGCGCCGAGCACGACGCTGAAACAGCGGATCAGCGGATAGTGACGATAGCTGCAGGCCGCCGGGAAACGCGGGTTCAGCACCGTGCCTTCGGGCACCCGCACTTCGACGACATCCAGCACACCATCGTTGACGAGCAGATCCGGCTGCAGCGCCTTGAACGTCGACAGCAGCGCGCGCGCGTAGAAGCGAGCGTCTGCCGGAAAATTGATCGAGCCGCGCACCTGCGCATCCGTGCCCTCGAAGTCGAAGATCAGCCGGTCCGGACGCTTGGTCATGCGCAGGAAAATGCGGATGAACCGTCGCGGCTCCTCGGGTGAGACGTCGACGTACTCGACGAAGTCTTCGTACTCGTAGCTGCCGTCGGGAATCATCGGGAAGATCGTGTCGACCAGCGTCTGCCGGCAGCGGTCGATCAGTGCATCGAACGCGCGCGTGACGGTGTCCGCACCATGCTGCGAGCACAGCCATTCGAGTCTGGCCACGCCGAGCCGCGTGCCGCTGATCATCGCGTCGATGTCACCTTCCATGTCTTCAGGAAAGCGCGTGTTCGCCAGCAGCATGCGGTGCACGGCCTCGTTGCGCACGCCACGCTCGTACAGCTTCAGCGGCGGCACGATCAGGCCTTCCTGGAACAGATCCGTCGCCGTCTGCGACAGACTGCCGGGCACCTGACCACCGATGTCCTGGACGTGGCCGAGTTCCTGCACCCAGGCAACGATGCGGCCGTCGAAGAACACCGGAATCGTCAGGCAAAGGTCCGGCAGGTGACCGATGCCGCCTTCGGATTGATACGGATGGTTCCACAGGAACACATCGCCGGGATGCACGTCTTCCAGCGCCCAGCCCTTGAAGATCGGATCCACGTTGGCCGTGAAAGAGACGGAGGCGACGGAGCGCCCGCGGGCATCGAATATCGCGGGGACGTGATCGTTGGCCTCGCGGATGTTGGTCGAGCGCGCGGTCCGCTCGACCTGCGCCTCGATTTCCTTCATCGCTGATTCGATCACGCCCTCGACGATTTCCAGCGTCACGGGCGGCAGCGGCGCCCGATCCCGCGGGCCGTCATGCGCGTGCTGGCGATCATGGTGATGACGGTGGCCGGTCACAGCGGCACGGTCCCCGCGTCATAGTCGTACAGCGTTCGCAGCTCCGCCATGCCGGCACCGAGTGCGCGCACCTGCTGCATGGGGTCGTCCGCGAAGTAGAGTTCCGAGCGCGAACGCGACATCTCGAGCGCCGCGATCACGCGCGCGTGGCGGGCACGCTCATAGCGCTGCAAGGCTTCGGGCACATCGGCAGACGCCACAAAGGCGCGGGCGAGGATGGCCGCGTCTTCGAGCGCCATCACGGCGCCCTGGCCGGTGAACGGCGGCATCGGATGCGCGGCATCGCCGAGCAGCGTCACGCGGCCCTGCGTCCAGGTGGGCAGCGGATCGCGATCGAACAGGCCCCACTTGAAGCAGCGGTCCGCCGGTGTCAGTGAGATCAGGCGCGCGACGCGCGGCTCGAAGTCCGCGAACTCGTCGAGCACTTCCGTCACCGTGGAACGCACGGACCAGCCTTCTTCCATCCAGGCGGGGCGCCGCGCGATCGCAACATAGTTGATGACGGCGCCGCGCCGCAGCGGATACCGCATCAGCATGCGGCGTGGACCCACCGTCATGCACAGCGGCGGATCCAGCAGGTCCGGCGCGACGATTTCGCCCGGGATCAGTCCGCGCCAGGCGACGTAGCCGGTGAAGTTCGGGCGGTCGAGACCGAACAGCTGCGCGCGGGTCACCGAGTGAATACCGTCGCAGCCGATCAGGGCGTCGCCGCTGACGCTGCTGCCATCGGTGCAGCGTGCCACGACACCGCGCGCACCCTGCTCGAACGATTCGAGCGCCTTGCCGGTCACGATCGCGTCCGCATCGATCGCGCGCAGTGCCGCGGCCAGCGCCGCATGCAGGTCCGCACGATGCACGTGATACAGCGGCACGCCATATTTCTCGCGACTCTGGTCCTGCGCCAGCGTGACGAGGATGTCGCCGGTCGCGTAGTGGCGGATCGCGCCCATCGGCGGCGTGTTGCCGATGGCGGCCAGCTGCTCGCCGAGTCCCAAGTGGATCAGCGCGCGGCCGGCATTCGGCGTGATGCTGAGGCCGGCGCCGACTTCGCCGATCTGCGCCACCTGTTCGAGCACGCGTACCCGCTGGCCCGCGCGTGCGAGTCCGAGCGCTGCCGCCAGACCGCCGATGCCGGCACCGATGACGAGCGTGCTACCGCCCTGCATGTGAAGGCTCCGCGATCCGTACGGGAATGGGCACGCTGCACAGATCGATGTAACCCGCAGGGCGCAGATAGAAATCGTCGCGACGGTTGCGGCGGGATTCGATCAGCGCTTCGAACGAAGCGCTGTCGGTCCGCAGCACCTCGAGGTTGGTGCGCTCGGCCGTCGGCAGATCCGAGGCCACGCGCATCGCGCGGATGCTGATGCGCTGCGAGGGTTGAGCGTAGAAGCCCATCGCGTCGGTTCCGCGTGGCAGGGCGGCAAGCTTCTCCATGCCCTGCAGCACGCGGCCGACCGCCGTGATGTTTCGTTCGAGCTGACGCGGTGCCTGACCGATGACGACATAGAGTTCCGCACCGTTTCCCGTGTCGGCGCCGATGTCCCGACCGACGCCGAGCGTGGCATAGCAGTGTGCGGGCCAGATCAGCCCGGCGGCCCGATCGCCCGCCACCGGCAGACCGTTCGAGAAGCCGCGCTCGGGCGAGTAGCCATCGGCGTCGGGCAGCGGGGTGAACGGCACCTCCGGTGTCCAGGTCCGCCAGAATTCTGGTGCGATGCGCGTGGCAGCCGCGCCGAGCGATTTCTTCGCGTCCGGGTCGCCCCATTGCACGACGAAATTGTCCTGCACGCGATTGATGCTGAGACCATCGAAATAACCGGCACGCACCAGCGTCAGGATATTCGCGACACTGCTCGGCGCGAATTGCGGCGCGAGTTCGATGACCACCCGGCCGGCCTCGAGGTCGAGGTACAGCGTGTTGGCAGGATCCACGGCGCGCCAGTCGGCGGGCGAGGTGTCCGCGAGCACCTGCGCGGCGGTGCGCAGCCGCGACGCGCGCATCAGTCCGCTGTCGGGGAACAGCAGCTGGTCGTTGGCGCCGCGGATCACGTCGCGCATCGCGAACGCCCCCGGCGAAAGCTCGTAGCGCATCTCGGGCGCGACGCGCTGCTTGAATGCAGCGCTGTCGTAGTGGCAGTCGCCACGTTTCACGGTCGCGATGAACTCGCGCGCGCCGGCGCCGCTTGCCCAGCGGATCTCGCAGCCCTTCGGAAAGGACATCAGCATGGCCGGTGTCAGCGCCGCGAGCGCCTTCGGATCCTGCTCGAGATTCGCGAACCCCTGACCGGGCCGGAATACCCACGCGCGCATGGAATTGATCCGGCGGCTGCGCGATTCATCGAGCACGTAGATCTTCTGCTGCAGCGGCTTGCTGGAATCGAAATCGTCCCGGCTGATCTGGTGATAGAACACGCGAGCGCCGAACTGCGGTGCCGTGAGCGGTACGATCTTGTGGAACACTGCGGTGCCACCCGCACCGACCCGCTCGCCCAGATAACGCCCCGGCAGCAGCGCGGTGATCTCGTTCAGTTCGGCGTCGAGCGCTCGCACCTGCATGCGCGAGGAGAGCGACGCCGCATCGGCAGCCAGGGCCGCCGGCAAGCATGTCAGCGCGGAGACCAGGGCAGCGGCCGCGATCGCTTTGAGCTTCAGCATGAACCCGAGTCTATACGGAGGCGCCCGCTCCGGCATCGCCCGGCGGAACGATCCGCCCGTCGACGATCTCGATCTGCCGGTCCGCGGCACTGGCGAAGTGCACGTCATGCGAGACCGCGACCACGCTGCGGTGCTGGACGGTGGCGAGCTCGCGCAGGATGCCGCGCACGTTCTCGCTGGATTTCGTGTCGAGCGCACCGGTCGGTTCGTCCGCCAGGATGATCACGGGATCGTTGGCCAGTGCACGGGCGATCGCAACGCGCTGGCGCTGCCCTCCGGAGAGTTGCGAGGGACGCTTGTGCTCATGGCCGTCGAGCCCGAGATCCCGCAGCAACTGCATCGCACGCTGCTGCTGGGCCTCGGTGCTCAGCTTGCCGAGCCGGCGCATCGGCATCATGACGTTGTCACGCGCGCTGAACTCGTTCAGCAGGAAGTGGAACTGGAAGACGAAGCCGAGCTTCTCGAGGCGGGTTTCGGCGAGACGATCCTCGTCGAACCTGCTGGTGTCCTCGTCATCCAGCCACAGCTGGCCGGACGTGGGCCGATCCAGCAGCCCGAGCAGATACAGCAGCGAGGACTTGCCCGAGCCCGAGGGTCCGCGGATCACGACGAACTCGCCGCGCTCGATCGAGACGTCCGCATCCGCGACCAGCGTCACGGGCACTTCGCCTTCCAGCCGACGCGTGATCTTTTCGGCGCGCAGCAGGCTCATGGAAGCGGACCCCGCATGGGATCAGGCCGCGCCGCGCAGGATGTCCACCGGATGCACGCGGCCGCCTTTGCGGGCGGGCAGCCACGCGGCAAACACGGCGGACAGGATCGCGAAACTCGCGGCCAGCGCGAACTGGTCCAGGCCCCAGTAGATCGGCAGCGTGATCGGATCGATCGAGCCGGGTGGCTTGATCTCCACCTGCTCGACGGCGCGCATCATCGCGCTGCCCATCGCCACACCCAGGATGCTGCCGCCGAGTCCGATCAGCGCGCCTTCGATCGTGAAGATCAGGCGGATGTCGCCGGCACGGAAGCCCATGGACTTCAGGATCGCGATGTCACGCGTCTTCTCCAGCACGACGGTGGAGATCACGTTGTAGATGCCGAAGCAGGCGACCAGCAGGATCGCGCCGACCACCGTGTACATGATCACGTTGCGGATCGTCAGCGCGTCGAGCAGATCCTTGCTCGCTTCCTGCCAGGATACGGACTTGTAGCCCGTCGTCTGTTCGATGAAGGCCGCGATGGTCTGGGCGCGATAGGCGTCGTCGAGCCGGATGATGATCAGGTTCGCGACGTTGGGCCGGTTCATCAGCGCCTGCACGCGCGTCAGTTGCGCGAACGTCTGTGACTCGTCATAGCTGGCATTGCCGGTGCGGAACAGGCCGACGATCTTCATCGTGCGTACGTTGCCGACCGGTGAAACCACGCTGACCGTGTCGCCCATCGCGAGGCTGAGCTTTCGGGCCAGCGCATCGCCGATGATGATGCCGTTCGGGTTCGCATCCACCGCGTCGAGACGCCCCGCGATGATGTCGTCGGTGATGCTGCTGACGCCCTGCATGCGGGTCGGGTCGATGCCGGAGAGCGTCACGGCCTCGTCGCGCCCGGCGAAACTGAAGATGGCCTGGGCCGCGAGGATCGGCGCAGCCTGCACACCACCGAGCGCATCGATGGCGGCGAGCTTCTGCTTGTACTGGCGGATGCCGCGGCGCTCGGAGCGTGGTTTCACGCCGCGTATCGCGACCGCCGCGTCCGGATACAGCATCCGCGCCGGTTGCGGCCGCGCGTTGCGGAATTCATCGTAGATCGTGATGTGCGGCTGCGTATCGACGAGCCTCGAGATCAGATCGCGCTCCGAGCCGCGCATCAACGCCGAGACGGCCAGGAAAAACGCGACGCCGAGCACGACGCCGAGCAGGGAGACGATGGTCTGGCGCCGTCGACTGCGCAGATGGCTCAGCGCGATGTCGAGGTGCAGGTTCACGGCGCAGCGTTCGCGGGGGCCGCCGGTACCGCAGGCGCGGGCTTGATGCGGATTCGCGCGCCATCGCGCAGTGTCTCGTCCGGTGCGTCGATCAGCCGGTCCACATCGCCGAGGCCGGCCAGGATCTCGATCTTCTCCGGCGAGCGGACGCCGATCTTCACGGTGCGGCGCTCAGCCCGGTCGCCGTTCACGCGCCACACGGCGTCGCCGCTGACCGCGGTCGCCGGCACCAGCAGTGCGTTCTGCCGCTCCGCGATCACGATGTTCGTTTCGGTCGACATGCCGAGCGGCAGCGGCGCATCGCCGACGAAGCCGATGCGCACGCGATACGAGCGGGCGACCGGATCGCCGCGCGGCGTGATCTCGGCGACGCGACCTTCGAACACCCGGTCTGCGAACGCATCGCTGCGGATCAGCACACGCTGCCCGACGGCGACGCGTGGCAGATCTTCTTCATCGACATCCGCCGTGATGCGCAGCGTCGAACTCGCGGCCAGATAGAACACCGGTGCATTGACGCCCACGTACTCGCCCACTTCACCATCCCGGCGGATGATGCGGCCGGCGGACGGCGCGGTGAGTCGCATCTGGGCAACGGTGGCGCGCGAGCGGCGCAGCGCCGCCTTCGCCGCATCGAGATCGCTGCGCGATCGCTCGACCGCATCCTGCGAGATCAGGCTCGAGCGCCGCAGTTCGCTGTTGCGGTCGAACTGGCTCTGTGCGTACCTGGCGCGCGCTTCGAGTTCGGAGACGGAGGACTGCAGGTCGCTGTCCTCGAGACGCGCGAGCAACTGGCCCGCGCGCACGGTCGCGCCTTCATCCACGAGCAGTTCGACGATGCGTCCTGGCGTGCGCGGGGCGATCCGGATTTCGAGCGAGGGCTCGACGAGGCCCGTGGCGTACACGGCGTCGATGGCGACGCCGCGGCTGGCAGCGACCACCGTGACTTCGGGCGGCGCGTAGTGGCGGTAAGCCCACACACCGGCGACTGCCAGCAGGGCGAGCAGCGGCAGGATCCAGGTCAGACGGCGGCTCATACCGCCATTGTAGGGAGATCGGCTGAACGATCGAAGACGATTCTACGGATTGACGCGACGGGCAGCGTTCAGCGGGTTCCCCAGCGGATCGGGGCGCGATTGATGATGGTGGCGTCCGGGTCCGGCGACTGCCAGTCGGCGAGTTCTGCTTCCATCAGTTCGCGCCGCTGCTGCTGGTCCTGGGCTTCCTCGGCGATCTGCCGCGCCTTGTCATTCTCCAGCAAGCTGCGGCGCTGCTGCAGCGCTTCGGTCACGGCGGAGCTCAGGTCCGGCATGCTCCACGGCTTGCTGATGAACCGGTAGATGCCGGCCTCGTTGATCGACAGCAGCAGATCCTGCATGTCGGCATGGCCGCTCAGCATGATCCGGACGGTGTGTGGATGGCGGCGGCGGACTTCCGTCAGCAGGCGCACGCCATCGATGCCCGGCATGCGGCAGTCACTGATGACGATGTCGAACTCTTCCTGTCGCACGCGCTCGAGCGCTGCGGCCGGATCGCTCTCGGTGATCAGATCGAACGGATGCCCGCGCAGTTCGCGCTGCAGCGCCCGCAGCACGTACGCCTCGTCATCCACCGCCAGCACTCTCGCCATCTGTGACTCCTCAGGCCGTCGTGGCCGCGTTGTGGATGCCGCCCAGCGACTCCGGCCGGATCGGCAGCGTGATCGTGAACTGGCTGCCCGCGCCGAGCTCACTGTGAACCTCGATACGACCGCCGTGCTTCTGCACGATGGCCTGGGCGATCGACAGTCCGAGCCCCGTGCCGTCGCCGGAATGGCGCTGGGAGAAGAACGGCGCGAACAGTTTCGGCAGGTGCTCGGGCGCGATGCCGCGCCCCGTGTCGGCGATGCTGACCTGCACCTGGTCCTGCGTGGCGCGGGTCGTCAACGTGATCGTGCCGCGGTCAGTCATCGATTGAGCCGCATTGATCAGGATGTTCATGAAGACCTGCGACAGCTGCGCGGGCAGTGCGCGGATGCGCGGCAATGCGCCGTAGTCTTTCAGCACGTCGCAACGGTAGCGCAGTTCATTGCGGGTCAGCGTCAGTGCCGAGTCGAGTACTTCATGAACATCGATCTCAGCAGCTGCGGCCGGATCGAGGCGGCCGAAGCGCCGTAGGCCCTCGATGATCTCGGTGGCACGTCGCGCGCCGACCAGGCTCTCCTGCACGAGGTCCGGCAGATCCGTCAGGATGAAATGCAGGTCGTCGCCGGAATGCGGAAAGCCCGCAGCGTCGAGCAGCGCGCGTGCCTCGGGTGGCGCGGCGTCCTGGGTCAGGACCACGTAGCGCTCCAGCATCGCGAAGCTCTGGGTCACGGTCGCGACATATTGTTCCATCGTGCCGAGGTTGCTGCGGATGAACGCGAGCGGCGTGTTGATCTCGTGCGCGATGCCGGCGGCCAGCTGGCCGATGGTGGCCATGCGCTCACGATGCAGCGCTTCATCTGAAGGTGTTGAAGGCGAGGACGGGTACATGAACGGAGGACGATCCTTGGCCTCGGAAGCCGGGCTGGCTCCCGGGTTATCGGCCATGGCGCAGCGGGCTGGACCGCGCCGGCGGCGTCCTGCCGCGAAACGTGATCCAGTTCACTCCCGCGCGGGGGTGCGCCTCGCTGAGGCCGGCAGGCGCAGCCAGATCCATTCGGTGTCGTTCGGTATTCCTGCGCCGCGCGCCCCGTTCGACGGGAAATTATTGTCATTGACGATCAGCAGCGTGCGCGCATCCAGCGCATGCACCGCCTCGATGGTCGCGAAGGGAAAGCGAAAGTAGGCCGCGGATGGCGGCCGGCCCAGCTGGGCCGGATCACGGATCGCAAGCAGATCGACGACGGGTTGCTTGACCAGCGTGGCGCCCGACGGCGTTGCGGTCAGATCGAATCGAAAGATGCGCTTGAATGCAGCCGCGTCGCCCTGCAGGTCGTCGTTCTCGATCGCGAGCAGTGTCGTGCTTCCGCCACTCGCGATTTCGCGCACCACGTTGTCGGCACTCGACAGCGGATACAGCCAGTACTGTCCCGTGAAGCGCCGCTGCTCGAGATCGAATTCCAGCAGCGGCGTCAGCGCCGGTGCGGCGCCGAGCGGCGCCTTCTCGACCAGCGCGAGCAGGCGTCGGCCGTCGGCCGAGCGCACGAGTCCTTCGAATCCACCGGAGGCGCGCACCGTTGCCGCCGCGAGCCCCGCGAGCACGCGCGGATGATTCTGCGAGCGCAGTGCGGGTTGCGGTCCGCCATCGCCGGACTCGTATGGTGGCTCGAGCAGCACGCCCTCGGCAGAGAAGTGCAGCAGCCAGGGGCCGATCTCATCGCCGATCCAGAACGAGCCGTCCTCCATCACGACCAGCGATTCCGGATCGACATCGGCCCCTGTGAGCGGCCGCGCGGAATCGGACTCTTCCGTCAGCCGGTATGGAAACTTCTGCAGCGGATCGCGCAGTTCGATCCGCTGCAGCAGTTCGACGCGGCGCGAATCGCGTGATGCGCGGAACAGATACAGCGCGAGTCGGTAATCGGAGCTGTTCCACTTGGTGCCGAAGCCGTTGTCGGACAACGCCCACCAGCTGTCCGGCAGTGGCCCGGGCTTGATGGAACTGACGCCCTGCACGGGTTGCGAGGTGAACGGCGCCGCAGCCGCGCGCAGTGTTGCATCACCGTAACGACCGCTCGGCGGTCCGGGCGCGAACGTCGCCGAGGGCAGGACGGCGCGTCCGATCAGCGTGGCCTGCGTGGCATCGTCACGCGCGCCGCGGGCTGCGCCCGGCAGCAGGGACATCGTCGCCAGGATCAACGCCAGGGCAGGGGAGGCAGAACGCATGCGCCCATGTTAATGCGACTGCGACATTTACCTACAGCGCATCGCGCCGTGGGCCGGACAGAATCCCCGCCCATGGACGCCACGACAGAACGCAATCTATTCGCCGGCATGCAAGCCGAGCAGGACCGGGCCGCACCGCCGGAGGGCTTTCCGCCGCTGCCGGTGATTCCCGGCGGGCGCTACACCGACCCGGCCTTCCTGGCGCTCGAGCAGGAGTATCTGTGGCGCCGATCCTGGCTGTACGCGTTGCACGCCGATGAACTGCCGACCGCCGGAAGTTTCCGCATCTGGCAGAAGACCGGCGCGCCGATCGTCATCGTGCGCGGCAAGGACAACGTCATCCGTGCGTTCTACAACACCTGCCGGCACCGCGGTGCGCCGCTGATCGAGACGGACAAGGGCGAGACCAAGGGATTCTTCTGTCGCTACCACGGCTGGACCTACGACCTCACCGGCAGGCTTGTGACCGTACGCGAGAAGCGTGATTTCCCCGGCATGGACCTCGACTGCCTCGGTCTCGCGACCGTGCGCTGCGAGCAGTTCGGCAACTGGGTGTTCATCAACGAGGATCCCGACGCGGAACCGTTGCTGCAGGCGCTCGGACCGGTGCCGCAGCACTGGCAGAGCCTGGGCCTCGATCGCCAGCGTCACGTGCACAGCGCGAGCTACGACATCGACTGCAACGTCAAGATCCTGCTCGACGCCTTCCTCGAGACCTATCACCTGAAATCGATCCATCCGAACACGGTCGACCGATTCCTCGATGCGCACGGCACCTACGTGAAGCTGTGGGATCGCGGCCACTCGATGATGGTGACGCCGCATCGGCGCGCGGAGTGGTCGGATCCGGGTGCGAAGGGCATGTATGCGATCCCGGGCGCGGCGCGGATCTTTGCCGAACAGAACCCGTCGTATCACGTGTACCCGAACCTCGTGACGCCACCTGCGCCTACCGGCATTCCGTTGATCACGTTCTGGCCGCGAAACTCGCGCGCGATGACGGTTGACGTGCACTGGTTCGCGCCGGCGGAATCGCAGGGTCACGAACTCTGGCCGACGCGCATCTCGAACTTCGAGCGCATCCTGGAAGAGGACACTCAGTTCGCGCCGCGCATCCAGCAGTCGGTGGAATCGAAGGGCTTCCGCGGCATGTATCTCTCCTATCAGGAACGCCGCATCTACCAGTGGCATGAAGAGCTGGATCGGCGCATCGGCGTGGAGCGGATTCCGGAAGCGCTGCGCGTGCCCAGATTGCTGGACCGCTACCTCGAGCAGGACTGACGCGAGCAAGCGTGCGCCCGCCGTCCTATCAGGATTACCTCGCGCAGGATTCGCGGCCGGTGCCCGCGGTGCTGCGCCCCGCGCCACCGGATCATCTCGCGCTCGGCACGGCGCCGCTGGCGGCTGCCCGCTACACCTCGCGCGAATTCTTCGAGCAGGAATGCGAGAAGCTCTGGCCGCATGTCTGGCAGATGGTCTGTCGCGAGGAAGAACTCGCGCAGCCCGGCGACACCGTCATCTACGACATCGTCGGCCACTCGTTCGTCGTCACGCGTGCAGCGGATGGCGTGATCCGCGCGTTCTACAATTCCTGCCCGCATCGCGGCCGCCAGTTGCTGACGGCTGACGGTCACTACGAACAGATCCGCTGCGGCTTCCACGGCTTCACCTGGTCGCTTGACGGCTGCCTGCAGTCACTGCCCTGCAAATGGGACTTCGAGCATGTGCCGGCGCAGAAGTGGCAGCTGCCGCAGGCGCGCATCGAGACCTGGGGTGGCTTCGTGTTCCTGAACATGGATGCCGCCGCGCCGCCGCTGCATGAATACCTCGGCGTGCTGCCGGAGCACTTCGCGCGCTGGCCGCTGCAGGACACCTGGAAATCCGCGCATGTGGCCAAAGTCATCGGCTGCAACTGGAAGATCGCGCAGGAAGCCTTCATGGAGTCCTATCACGTCATCGCGACCCATCCGCAGATCCTCGCGGTGATCGCAGACGCGAACTCGCAATACGATCTGTACGGCGAGCACGTGAATCGCAACATCGCCGCGTTCGGCGCCCCGAGTCCGCATCTCGGCACGGAATCGGTCACACCGCCACAGATCGTCGAGCAGATGCTGTCGATCTGGCGCGGCGGACGCGCGCCGTCACCCGCTGACAGCAGCGTGACCAATGCGCGTGCCGTGCTCGGCGAGCTCAACCGTCGCAGCTTCCAGCGATCGTTCGAAGGCGACTTCAGCGATGCGACCGATGCCGAACTGCTCGATGCGATCGTCTACAACGTGTTTCCGAATTTCTCGCCCTGGGGCGGGCTCGCACCGAACATCATCTATCGCTGGCGGCCGAACGGCCGCGATGTGGATTCCTGCATCATGGAAGTGATGCTGCTGAAGCGCGTCGCGCGCGGCGGCACCCGACCGCCGCCGGTGGCCGTGCACTGGCTCGGTGCCGAGCAGGCCTGGGCCGAAGCGAAGGAATTGCCGATCCTGGGGGCCGTGATCGACCAGGACATGCAGAACATGCCGTGGGTGCAGCGTGGGCTGCGCGCGTCAGCGACCGGCGAAGTGCAGCTCGGGCAGTACCAGGAATCGCGGATCCGGCATTTCCACCGGACCCTCGATCGCTACCTCGCGCGTTAGCGCGCGAGGTCGGCTGCGACGCTTCAGCCGATCGGTCCCTGGCCCGGCTTCAGGATGCCGATCAGCGCCGAGATCGCCACGCCCGCCCAGATCAGCAGCACGTAGGGAATCGAAGCGCCCATGCCGTCCTTCATCAGGCGATCGCTCTCCGGCGTCGCACCGCCCGAGGCGAGCACCTTGAAGCCTTCGACGAACGGCGGAATCTTGATGCGGATCATGAAGCCGCAGAAGATCAGGAACGCGAAGATCAGCAGCTTCGCCGCGAGCCACGGATAGGGGCGCAGCGGGCCGGTGGTCCAGTGATACGCCACCGACGCGACCAGCGCGAAGATCATGAAGATGCGGAAGTAGCGGTCCAGCGTCGCGAGCGTCTTGCCGAACTCCGTGCCTTCCTTGACGTGGATCGTGTGCACGACCCAGACCCAGATCGGACCGAGCGCGACGATCGCGATCGTCTGCCAGAGAGGATGGTCGTAACCGATGAACTCGGCCAGGATGCCGCCGACCGTCAGCATCAGCGCGAGGCAGTACCTCGGCAGCATGTCGAGGTTGACGAAGATCTTGAACGCGGTCAGACGCGCATCGCGCGACAGGTTCGGGTTCAGCACGAAGCGGCTCGAGTAGAACACGCCGGCATCACCGCCGAGCCAGTACACGAACAGCAGCACGTGAATGTACTTCACGATGCCGTGAGCAAGGCCGATCTCTTCCATTATTCTCTGGCTCCCCGTTGAGGCGGACCGAGCCTAGCAGGTTGGAGCGGCGTCAGGAAATCTCGCGCAGGAACTCGCGGTACTGTCCTTCGTTCTCGCCCGCCATCCGGTCGTCGAGCTCTTCCCGGTACAGGTAGAACATCCGGTCGAGGAAGCGCTGGCGCCAGGCTTCGCGTTCGGCCTGGGCTTCCGCGTCCGGCGTATGGTTGGCGAGTTCCTCGCGCAGCATCACGCCCTTCGCCGCGGCCACGCGCTCCATCGTATCGATGCGCTCGTACAGCACGGCCACCTCGGTGGCCATGGCCATCATCATGCCGTGCAGGTGATCGATCGCGGGATCGTCGAAGAACTTCGGCCGGCGGCCGCGGACCGTGCGCTTGACGTCGATGTCGTCGGGGTTGCTCATTTGCGTGTCACCAGCACCTGCCAGGCGTTGCCCGGCGCGAATTCACCGGCCTCGAAGCTGCGATCCACGCCCGCCGCGGCGCGATACGCGGAGGCGGCCATGCGGAACTCGATGTTCTCGCGCCGGAAGCCCGCCTTGACGCTCTGCTCGATCTGATCGACTTCGCGCATCGCGCCCCAGTAGGGCTCGTTGTTGTAGTAGGTCTCGCAGTCGAGCATGAACTGGTTGAATTCATCCATCGCCCAGAACGGCGGCAGGTCGCCATGCACCGCGATGCCGCTAGGCGCGAGCAGCCGGAAGCACTCGCGCAGGATCGCGGGCAGCGCCTTGCCGGAGGTTTCATGGAACAGGATGCTCGAGCAGACCAGGTCGAAATGACCGTCCGGGAAGTTCGTACGCGTCGCGTCGGCCTGCGAGAAATGCACGCGCTTGCCGAGCGATTCGGCGCGACCGTGCGCGTAGCGCAGCAGCGCGGCGCCGACGTCGATCGCATGGACTTCCGCGTCCGGGAACGCATCGACGAAGGGCAGCGTGCTGTGGCCGACGGTGCAGCCCATGTCGAGGATGCGACGCGGTTTGAAGTCCGGGTAATGATCGCGGATGAACTTCGCGGCGGAGCCGCCGATGTCGTCGTTCATCGGGCCCATCATGCCGAGTGCATAGATATAGACGCCGCGGTCGTACAGCGCGCCGGCTGCGACGTCGCCGTTCCCGGCATCGCGTGCATAGCCGCCTGGCATGCAGTGGATGTCGACGCCGGTGACGTACTTCGGCAGCGGCAGTGTGGGGTCGAGTGTCAGCGAACCGAGCCGCCCCGCACCGCGTGGCGCGGATGAAGCCGCCTTCTGCGCAAGCTCCGGCAGTTCACGCTCGACCGAATCCAGCACCGTGTCCCACAACAGCTCCTGGCTGACGCGCTGCATCGAGGCATAGGTGCGGAACAGCGGATGCCCGACCATCAGATCGCGGATCTCGTGGCGATCCTTCGGCGCGCGACCCTCGCGTCGCTCGAACGCCGGCTTCACTTCGTTCTGATAGACGGCGTGCACGCCCGGCACGATGCCGCTCTGGATGTAGGCCTTGAAACTGCGCACGAAATCCTGGCGCGCGGTCTCATCCCGATCCGGGGCGACGAGCAGGTCGTGGCGTGCCTGCGGCACGGCGAAGAATGCGTTGGCTTTGGATCCCATGGGTGAGGATTCTTGATCCAGCCGCAGTCAGGACTCGTTCGCAACCGTCTGCGCTGTCCGGAGCATGGTCGTGCTGCGGCGCGCCTCAGAGTCCGGGCAGCACCCTGAATCCCTTCAGCTTCACTTCGCCGGCCATGTAGTGCGGCTTGCACTCTTCGTCGCTGCACAGGTCGGTCGACAGGTACTTCTTGTTGTCGTCGCAGAAGATCGTCGCGACGCAGGCGTCCGCACCCTGCTCGTGTGCGATCTGCAGCGCACCGAGGAAATTCGCGCCGCTCGAAATGCCGAGCGCGAAGCCGAGATCGCAGGCGAGCTTCTGCGCCATGCAGATCGCATCGCCGTCCCATACGTCGATCAGTGAGTCGAGCTGGTCGAGCTTGACGATCGACGGGATGAACTCGTCGCTGATGCCCTGGATGCGATGCCGGCCGACCTTGGTGCCCGTGCGCAGCGTCGGTGAGTTCGCGGGCTCGAGCGGATGCACGGTGGCGTCGAGTCTTTGCTCGCGGAAATACTTCGCCACGCCCATCACCGTGCCGCCGGTGCCGACGCCGGCGACGAAGCCCGTCGGCTTGCGGCCGATGGCCGCGAGCTGCGCGACGATCTCGGGGCCGGTGGTTTCATAGTGCGCGCGCACGTTGGCGGGACTGTCGAACTGCCGCGGCCGGAACACGTGCGGCGTCTCGCGGGCGTATTCGTCGGCCATGCGGATGCTGCCGAGGAAGCCGCCGAGCTCGTGCGAGACCGGGATCACTGCAGCGCCGAGACTCTGGATCACGAGCACGCGTTCGCGGCTCATCCAGTCCGGCATGTAGATGCGCACCTTGTGGCCGCAGGCGCGGCCAATCGCGGCGAAGGCGATGCCGGTGTTGCCGCTGGTGGCCTCGGCGATTTCATCGCCGGGCTCGATTTCGCCGCTGGCGTAGGCCTCATCGAGGATGGTCAGCGCCATCCGGTCCTTGATGCTGCCGGTGAAGTTCAGCGCTTCGAACTTGCCGTAGATGCGATGCGTGCGACCGCGGAACTCGCATTCCACTTCGATCAGGGGTGTATGGCCGACGAGCCGGCGCAGGGCCGACAGCGTCGCAGGAGCTTTGGGGCTGTTCATGCCCGCGAAGTCTACCCGCGTTCAATCGCTGGCGTTTACTCGCGCCGGGCGGACGCCGTCAGGATCCCGGAATAACCATACTGCGAGTTGTGCGGGCAGGGAATGCGCTGCACGTCGATCGACGACGCTTCGAAGCCCGTATCGCGCAGCACGGTCGCAACGTCGTCCGCGCTGAGGTTCGATCCCGGGAACATCCGGTTGCCCACTTTGTACGCGCGGCAGCCTTCGAGGAAATGCAGGATCACCGTGCCGCGCGGCGCGATCATCGAGACGACATTGCGCATGCAGCGGCGCCACACGCGCTTGTCGGCGGAAATCGCATCGAGGCAGAAGCCCGAGATCAGCAGATCGTAGAAGCCTTCGCGGTCCGGTCCGAGCGGATGGCGCCAGCGCGCGTCGCTGACGAACAGGCCGCGCACGACCTTGCGGGTCTGGCTCTCGCGCTGGCGGATGCGTTCCGCATCGATGCGACGCCGGCCTTCGCAGCCCATCACATAGCGCGTGAAGCGGTTCCAGTCCGTGTCCGTCGCGTCGGCGCCGAGCCAGTCGCGCACGCAGACGAGGTTGTCGGCGAGCCAGTCCGACATGTCCATGCGAAACACGTACGGCGTCGCGGCGATCGCGCGATGCAGGGTCGGACCGCAGCCATACTCCAGCGCGCGGCCGAAGCGCGTGCCCGCGTTCTTCATGACGTCGATCTGGTAGGCGAGCACGGCCTGCTCGTCGGGCAGCACGACTTCGCTGTAATAGGTCTTGAAATAGTCCCGGGCCTGCCATTCGGCGTAGTCCGCGACCAGGGACGTCCCTGAGCTCGAATCGACCATCGGATTCCCCGCTTTGTTGTTGTTCCGACGATGAAACCAGTCTTCTGCTGGCTTATGTCATCCTAGCGCCTCCGTTTGACAGAAGCGATCATGGACAGCCTGGTAATTCGACCACCCCTTGGCCAGGCCTCGGCCACCCCGGGCGGGCCGTCGCTGGGCCGGTTTCGGATAAACCCTTAAGAATCTTCGACTTGATTCGCTCCCGGGCTCACATAAGCCGCTCTCCGAATCAGGCAGACTGTCACGACCATGGATCCCGCCCGCCGGCCCGAGCCGACTGACCCCAGCGCCGACACGCAGCGGCGGCGCGCGCTTGCGGCTGCGCAGATTGGCGCCTGGAGTCGTCATCTCGGCACGGGCGCAGGGCATGTCGATCCGGCCTGGTGCCAGTCTCTCGGCCTCGATCCCTGCCAGGGCGACGATCATTTCGAGCGCTGGGCGCGCCGCATCCATCCCGACGATGCCGGTCGATTCCTGCGCAGCAACAGCGATCTGTTGTCCGCGCCCGCCGCGAAAGCCGAGTTCGAACTCGAATACCGGATCCTGACGCTCGACTCACGCTGGCTGTGGGTCCTGCAGCGCGGCCGGATCACGCGACGCAGTTCCGACGGCCGACCGCTCGAGGCCGCCGGTATCTGCATCGAGATCGATGCGCGCAAGCGCGCCGAAGTCGAGGCGCACGAAAACGAGTCGCGGCTCGCGACGGCACTGTGGGGCGCGCAGGCGTCGTTCTGGCAGATCCATCGACCCAGCGACACGGCGATCCGCAGTCCGCTGTGGTACGCGATGACGGGTTACAGCCGCGAAGCCTGGGAGGATCGGCCCAAGCCCTGGTTCTCGCGCATCCATCCCGAAGACCAGGCCGTCGTGCAGCGATTGATCGACGAGCACCTCGACGGTCGCTCGCAATCACTCGAACTGAAGTACCGCATCCGCTGCGCCAATGGCGCGTGGAAATGGATCATGGATCGCGGCCGCGTCGTCGAATGGGATTTCGATGGCCAGCCGATTTCGGCCATCGGCGTCTCGATGGACATCGACGAGCAGAAGCGCGCGGAGATCGCGCTGCGCTCCAGCGAGATGCGCCTCGAGACGGCGATCTGGGGCGCGGGCGTCGGACTCTATGAACTCGATTGCCCGAGCGGCGCAACACGCTGGCTCAACGACTGGTGCCAGCGCTTCGACATCGAACCCTGCGATGGCCCGGATCACGTCGATCGCTGGGACTCCAACATTCACCCTGAGGATCTGCCCGCCGCGCGCGCGCGCTTCTCTGCGCATCTGGAAGGGCGCGAGGAGTATTACGACGCCGAGTACCGCATCCGCACGCTCAGTGGCGACTGGCGCTGGCTGTTCGAGCGCGGACGCGTCGTCGAGCGGGACGCGGCGGGCGTTGCGCTGCGGCTCGTCGGTACCTGCATGGACATCGATGAGCGGAAACGCGCTGAGGTGTCCGCAGAGGCCTCGCAGCAGCGACTGCAGTTCGCGCTCGAAGGCGCACGTGGCTGCCTGTGGGAATGGGACGTCCAGAAGCAGGTGTTCAACGACGCGTACTACCTGCTGCATGGCGTGGATCCGGCGGAAGGTCGCAAGGATCCGGAGTTCTGGCGCAATCGTGCGCATCCGGACGACGTCGCGCGCATCCTCGACGAGGATCGCGCGGTCATCGAAGGCACGCTCGAATTCTGCAATTGCGATTACCGTATCCGTCATGCCGACGGCCAGTGGCGCTGGATGGTCGATCGCTTCCGCGCCGAGGCGCGCGATGCGAATGGCCGCGCGACGCGGCTCGTGGGCTTCGCGATCGACGTCACTGCGGAAGTCTCGGCGCGCGAAGCGCTGCGCAAGAGTGAAGCGGTCCTGAAGGCCGTCACGATCAACACGCCGGCCTGGCTGCTGCTGCTCGACCACGAATACGGCATCCGCTTCATCAACCGGCCGTTCCGGGCACGCCAGGTGGAAGAGCTGATCGGTCTGCCCTTCCTCGACTTCGTCGATGAGACCGCAGCGGCACGGTTGCGCGAACTCTATGGCGCCGTACTCGCGGACGGCGAGGCGCGCGCGGCGGAAGTCGAGTTCGTGCATGCGGAGGGCGCGATCCGGATCTACGATCACCGCGTCGCCGCCGTGATGCAGGACGGTGTCGTGACTGGGCTCAGCATCGCCGGCACGGACATCACCGAAAGGCGCGAAGCCGAGCGTCGCCTGCGACGTTCGGACAACCTGCTCGCGACCATGGCCTCGAGCGTGCGCGAGTTGCTGACGCTGTTCGACCGCAACCTGCGCTGCGTCTTCGTCAACCGTCCCGTCTCGACGATGCCGCTCGACTTCTACCTCGGTCGAACGCTTGCGGAGCTGGCGCCACCCGGCTACGTCGAGCAGGCGCTCGGCGCAGCCCGAAACGTGCTCGAGACCGGCGCTGTTCACGTGATCGAGCAGGCGATCAACGATGAGGACGGCAATCTTCGATACATCGAGACGCGCCTGCAGCCTGCGCGCGAAGGCGGCGAGATCACCGGCGTCGTCGTGATCGGCATGGACGTGACGGAGCGCGTCAAGCAGCGCGAATCGCTGCGCACCCAGGGCGAGCTGATGTCGATGATGCGCGAAGCCGTGCTGCTGGTGCGCGACGACTACATCGTCGTGCAGACCAATCCGGCCTTCGATGCGCTGCTGTGCGCGGCACCAGGCACGCTGAACGGCCAGATGATCCGGCCGATATTCGAAGCGGCGGTGGGTGATGTCGATACCTTCCACCGCGGCATCCTCGCCGAGCGGCGGGAACTGGTCGAACACGTCACACGCGAGTTCGACTGGCGCCGACCCGACGGCGTCAAGCTGCGACTGATCGGTACGTTCACGCCGGTGCAGATACAGGGCGTGCCACATACGCTCGCGGTCTATGTCGACGTGACGCAGGAGCGCGCGCTCGAGCGGCAGATCCTCGAGGCCGCTGCGCGCGAGCAGCGTCGCCTCAGCAGCGATCTGCACGATGGCCTTGGCCAGGAACTGACGGGTGTCGCGCTGATGCTGCGCGGCGTCGCGGCGAGTCTCGTCGACGGTCAGCGTCCCTCGCGCGAACGGCTCGATGAGATCATCGGCTTCGTCAATCATGCAATCGAGTCGACGCGCATGCTGGCGCGCGGCCTCGCACCGGTCAGCAGCGGCCAGGGCGGACTCGCCGGCGCGCTGCAGACGCTGACGGATTCGCTCTCGGGCACGCGCGGCGTCGAGATCCGTTTCCACTCATCGGCGACCGGGCCGCTGCGCATGAGCGACGAGGATGCGACGCATCTGTTCCGCATCGCACAGGAGGCAGTGACGAATTCACTGCGACATGCGGATGCGACGCGTATCGACATCCGGCTCGATGTCGAACCGGGCGCCGTGTTGCTGACCGTGACGGACAATGGTCGGGGTTTCCCCGAACATGATGATGAGCCGCGAGGCGGCCTCGGCATCCGAACGATGCAGTTCCGGGCATCCGCGGTGCGCGCGCTGCTTGAAGTCAGCCATGCGCGGGGTTACGGTGTGACTGTTAGGTGCCGTGTTCCGGTAGAATGAACGCTCGTTGAAATCTAGCCTGCGTCAAAACGTCGCGCACCGTCGGGGTCATCCATGAGTTTTGCGAGCACCCAGATCCCCCAGGCAGGCGGCGCCACAAAACGCAGACGCGTGCTGATCGTCGACGATCACCCGATCGTCCGTCAGGGACTCAAGCGGATGATCGAAGCCGAGCCGGACATGGAAGTGTGCGGCGAAGCGGAAACCGAATCGCAGGCGCGTCGCGCCATCCGCGAAATCAACCCGGACATCGTCATCGTCGATCTCGCGCTGCAGGACGGCGACGGCCTCGAGCTCGTGCGCGATGTCCACGCGCATCACCCGGACGTGCCGATGCTCGTGCTGTCCATGCACGACGAAACGATCTACGCCGAGCGACTGCTGTCCGAGGGCGCCTCGGGTTACATCATGAAGCAGGCCGCCGCGGATCAGCTGCTGAATGCCCTGCGCACGGTGCTGCGCGGCGAGACGTACCTGAGCGAAGCGCTCACCTCGACGCTGCGTTCCCGTGCCGGCACTGCCCAGCCTGCCGGTGCCGCGAATCCGGTCGAGCGCCTTTCCAACCGCGAGCTGCAGGTGTTGAATCTCGTCGGTCGCGGCGTCAGCTCGCGCGAGATCGCGGCGGAGCTCGGCCTCTCGGTCAAGACCGTCGAATCCCACCGCCAGAGCGTCAAGCGCAAGCTGAACCTCGCGACGAACGCCCAGCTGCTGCAGTACGCGATGAACTGGTTCGCCGGTCGTCGCTCGCCGCCCCCGGCTGCAGGCTGACGGCACCGCCGCGGGCCGCACCCGGCCCGCTGATCGCCGGGCCGGTTCAAACCCTCCAGGCCTTTCGCTCCTCTAAGCTGTAGACCGTGCCCCCTGTCGGGCGCGGCGGGGAGTGCATTTGGCCGACGGCGGCGTCCAGGTTTCAGGCAACGATTCGATCGTCTGGCAGCAGGCCATGCTGCGCCAGGCGCAGCGCGGCGACGTGCGCGCGTTCGAACGCCTGTACCGCGAGACCATCGGCCGCGTACATGGCGTCTGCCTGCGGATGACCCGCGACCCGGCACTGGCCGAGGACTGCACGCAGGAGGCGTATCTGCGCGCATGGAAGGCGCTGCCCGAGTTCGAGGCGCGCAGCAGTCTCACCACCTGGCTGCATCGCATCGCGGTGAACGTGGTGCTCGAGCGCAGACGGCGGCGCAGCCCGGATCTGGATTTCGTCGATGAACTGCCCGAGGACACACTCGATGTGCAGTTCGATACGCCGCTGGAAGAGCGCGAGATCGAAACAGCGGTTGCCGGACTGCCCGAAGGCGCGCGCGACGTGCTCGTGCTGTGCGCGCTCTATGGTTACACGCATGGCGAGGCCGGCGCGATGCTGGGCATCGCCGAGGGCACCTGCAAAGCGCAGTTGCATCGCGCGCGGCAATTGCTGCGCGCGCGGCTTGGAGGAGAAGACGCATGACCCCATCCGATTCATCGCGACGCATCGATCGCGTCTCGCAGTTGCCGCAGGACATCGCGCCGACGCGTGATCTGTGGCCCGCCATCGCCGCGCAGCTCGGCAACGCCGAGTCCGCACCAGCCGCGCCCGCGCCGCGCCGTCGAGCCGGCAGCTGGAGTCTCGGTATCGCGGCCGGCGTGGCATTGCTCGCCGTCGGCTTCCTGATCGGACGGCAGACGCCGGACGCTGTGTCGCCGGCCGCACAGCCCGTGATGGCCGTGAATTTCGCGCCCGGCGCGGACTATGAAAAGGCACGGGCCGCACTGATGGCGGAGCTGCCGGCAAAACTCGACGCGCTGTCGCCCGAGAGTCGCCGCCAGGTGCTCGCGAGCCTCGAGACGCTGCGCCGATCGCTCGATGAAATTCGACAGGCACTCGGCCAGGACCCGGCCAACCTGCTGTTGCAGTCCATGCTGGTCAACACGTATCAGGAAGAGATGCGCGTGCTGACCACCGTCAATGAAGCCGGTGTCGCCGGCCAGGAGATCTGATCATGTTCAACAAGGCTGTCTGGGTGCTCGGTGCCGGTTTCGCGATCGCGACGTGGTCGCCGTTCGCCAGCGCGCAGACGAAGTTCGATCGCGTCATCGCTGCGGAGAGCGCCGGTGCCGTCAGCATCACGAATGTCGCCGGTTCGATCGCCGTGACCGGCTGGGATCGCGCCGAAGTGCGCGCCTCCGGCACGCTCGGCAAGGGCGTCGAGCGGCTCGATTTCACGAAGCAGGGCGATCGCGTCGTCATCAAGGTGATCCTGAAGCGCGGCACCTTTTCCAGTGGCGACGGCAACGCGTCGCTGATGGTCAGCGTGCCGCGCGCATCGCGGCTTGGCGTGTCGGCCGTCAGCGCCGATGTCACCATCGCGGGCGTCACCGGCGCGCAGAAGATCAACTCCGTCAGCGGCGATCTGAAAGCCGAACTCGGCCAGGGCGATGTCGAACTGCAGTCGGTCAGTGGTGATGTGTCGCTGCGCGGCGGTGCGGAGAACGCGAAGCTGCGGGTCTCGACGGTCAGCGGCGACCTGGTGCTGCGCGAGGGCGCCGGCGACATCGAGGTCCAGTCCGTCAGCGGCGACATCGACGCGCAGCTGCGCAGCATGCGGGGCGGCCGCGTGCGGACCACATCGGGAGACCTGCGACTGGCGACGGGGCTGCCCGGCGGCGCCACGCTGGACGCCGAGACCGTCAGCGGCGATGTGCGGCTGATCGGCCGCGCCGAGCGCGGGATGACGCTGGATCTGCAGAGTTTCAGCGGCGAGATCACCACCTGCTTCGGGCGCAACGGCGAGCCGGCGAACAAGTACGCGCCGGGCGAGCGTCTCAACATGAAGACAGGTGAGGGCAGCGCCAACCTGCGCATCAAGACGCTGAGCGGCGATGTCAGCGTCTGCGACAGGTAGAATCCCCATGTGCGTGCCACCCGCCTCATAGCCTGGATCCTCGGCGCCCTCGCGGCGCTGGTCGTGGTGGCGATGTTCATCGTCACGCAGCTGGTGGACGCGAACCGCTTCAAGCCGCAGATCCAGCGCGCGGTGGCCGAGGCGACGGGGCGCGAGCTGACCATCGACGGCGATCTGGAGCTCGACTGGTTTCCGTGGCTGTCCGTGCAGGTCGAATCTGCAAAGCTCGCCAATCCCGCCGGTTTCGCAGGGCCGCCGCTGCTGACGGTCAAACAGGCCAACATCGGTGCGCGGCTGTTCCCGCTGCTCGATGGCCGGCTCGAACTCGATCGTGTCCGCCTCGACGGGCTCGATGTCCAGCTGCACCGCCTGGCTGATGGGCGCGCGAACTGGGACGGTCTCGGCGGCAATGCTTCCGCGAAGCCCGCGGACACCGCGAGTCGCTGGTCGCTCGCGGGCGTGGGCGGTCTCGAGCTGCGCAACAGTGCGATCACGCTGATCGACGATCGCGCTGCCAGTCGTCTCGTCGTCTCCTCGCTCGAGGCGGACGTCGAGCCCTGGGCCCCGGGTCAGCCGGTGAAGTGGTCGGCGGCCGCCGGTGTGACATCCGGCGAGGGCGCGACCCAGGGCGTTCGCATCTCATCGACCACCCTCTGGCAGGGCGAGGCGATCAGTTTCACCGCCACCTCGCTCACGCTGGCGCTGCGCGCGGCGGCGACTGCGAAGGACGGACTCACCGTGCGCGCCGTGCTGCCGAAGATCGACATCGATCTTGCCAAGGATCTGTACTCGCTCGCGCCGTTCAACGCGACACTCGGTGATGCCGCCGACGATCGCGCCGAGGTGAAGATCGGCGCGACGCAACTGAATCTTGCGGGTGAGGCTCCACAATCCACGATCACGCTGAACCTCGACGCGAAGTCGCTGCGCGCATTGCTCGTCGATGCCGGCATCCAGGCGCCGATCACCACGGACCCGAAGGCGCTCGGTGCCTTCGGCCTCGACGGCCGCATCGTGCTCGCCGCAGGCGGCCTCACCGTGGAACCGCTGACGCTGCGCCTCGACGACACGACGCTGCGCGGCCGCGTCACGCGCGCGGCCGGCAACGCCAACGACGCATCGAGAGCAGTTCCCGTCACAGAGTTCGCGCTGCAGGGCGATCACATGGACATCGGCCGATACCTCGAGCCCGCGGATGCCGATACGCCACCGTTCAAGTTCCCCACCGCGACGCTGCAGACCTTGCAGGCCCGCGGCACCATCGATCTCGCCACCGCCACGCTCGGCGAGGCGAAGATGAAAGGCGTGACGCTGCGCCTCGTGCTGGACGAAGCAGGGCTGCGCAATCAGCCGCCCGATCAATCGCCCGCTCAACTGCTGGAGAAGCGCTGATGGCGCCGCGCCGCGCCGCGATGCCGGCATCGTCCTTCGCCGCGCCCGATTCGGCGCGTCGAGTCGGCCCGGCCGTGGTGGACTGGCATCGCCAGAGTGGTCGTCACGATCTTCCCTGGCAGCAGAACCGCACGCCGTATCGCGTCTGGATCTCCGAGATCATGCTGCAGCAGACGCAGGTCTCTACCGTGATCCCGTATTTCGAGCGCTTCATGGCGCGCTTCGCCGACGTGCGCGCGCTGGCCGATGCGCCGATCGATGAAGTGCTGCATCTGTGGACGGGCCTCGGCTACTACGCGCGCGCCCGCAACCTGCACCGCGCCGCGCAGCAGGTGCGCGATCAGCACGCGGGCGAACTGCCGCGCGAGTTCGAGGCGCTGCATGCGCTGCCCGGCATCGGCCGCTCGACCGCCGGCGCGATCCTGTCGCTCGCCGCAGGGCAGCGCCACCCGATCCTCGATGGCAACGTGAAGCGCGTGCTCGCGCGCGTGTTCGGCATCGATGCGGATCTCGCCGAACGCGAGACCGAGCAGCAGATGTGGGGGCTGGCGGAAGCGTGCACGCCGACGCAATCCGTCGACGTCTACACCCAGGCCATCATGGATCTGGGCGCCACCGTCTGCACCCGATCGAAGCCCGTCTGCCTGCTGTGCCCGTTGCAGTCGCTGTGCGACGCGAACGCCACCGGCAGACAGGACGAACTGCCGCGACCCAAGCGGCGCGCCGCGAAAGCCGAGCGACGCTTCAAGCGCGTGTTCATGCTCGCGGCCGTGAACGGGGAGGGCGCCATCTGGCTCGAGCGCCGGCCCGAACGCGGCATCTGGGGCGGTCTGTGGTGCCTGCCCGAGTTCGAGAGCACCGAGCAGGCGCAGGCCTTTGCCCGCGAAAGCCTCGCGCCGGCAGACGCCACCGCACTGAAGCCGCTCGAGCCCGTGCAACACGCGTTCACGCACTTCGATCTCGAGATCCTGCCGCTGCGGCTCGATTGCGCGCGTGCCGTCAGCGCCACCGTCATGGAGCCCGGCCGCACGCTCTGGTATAACCCGCGCGAACTCGACGCCGCGAACGGACGCATCGGATTGCCCGCGCCCGTCAAGACACTGCTCGAGACACTGCAAGGAATGCCCCGATGACCCGAATGGTTCAATGCGTCGTGCTGAAGCGTGAGGCGCCCGGCCTCGATCGCCTGCCGTATCCCGGCGAACTCGGCCAGCGCGTCTGGCGCGAAGTGTCGAAGGAGGGCTGGCAGCGCTGGGTCAATCACCAGACCATGCTGATCAACGAGAACCGCCTGACGCCGATGGATCCCAAGCACCGCAAGTACCTGGAAGGCGAAATGGAGAAGTTCCTGTTCGGCGGCGGTGCCGACAAGCCCGAAGGTTACGTCGCGCCGAAATAGTCAGCGCTCGAGTGCCTGGCCGCGCTCGATCAGCCAGTGCCACACACCGTGCGGTGCGCGCACGGCCGCTACGCGCGAATTCCCCAGCACCGCCGTCGCGGTGCGCTCCGCAGGCCTCGCGATCTCCACGCCTGCATCCGCGCAGCGCTGCAGCAGCGCATCCAGCCCGCGCACTTCCAGCCGCACGCCGACCACGCCGCGATGCGGAGGCTGCGCGCGCTCACGCAGGCTTTCGTAACTGCCCACCGGCAGGCCGTAGTGGATGATGCCGAGCATCACGTCATCGACGATGCGGCCATAGTTGTTCGCGCGGATGCGGATCGTGTCCTTCGTGCCGACCATCTTCGAGAAGCTCTCGCTTTCGAATTCATAACGAAAGCCGAGCGGCACACCGAGCACCTGCTCGTAGAAGTGACGCACCGGTTCGAAGTCGCTGACCGGTGCCGACGTGCTCTGCACTTCGCTGAACAGCCGGTCTGTGACCGAGACGAACTGGCTCGCCGGCAGGTTCAGGGCCTCGATCACCGCGAACATCACGCCATCCGGTCCGCGTACATGTGCCTCGATGAAGCGTCCGCCGTCCGGCAGCGTCACATCCGCGCCTTCCGAGACGAAATCGAAGCCCTGTGACTTCACTCGTGCGATCGCCGCGACGCGATCGCGCGTGAACACATCCACCATCTTCAGCGCGTCCGTCGCGACACCCACGCCACCGACGCGGATCACCGTGTCCGAGTGCGGCGAGAATTCCACCAGCCAGACACCGATGCGTGAGCCCGGCGTGGCCAGTGCGACCAGCCGCGCTTCCCGGTCCTGCGTGCCGAACAACGCATGCGCCGTGCGCGCCGGGAGGTGTTCGTCGCTGCGCACCTCCATTCCCGCCACGTCGCGAAACAGCGCGAGCTGACGATCCAGCTCCGCCGTGCTGATGACCGGGCCATCGATCGAGATCACGCCGGTCGTGGGGAATGCATCCATCCCAAGGAGATAGCAGTCGCTGCCCGGCAAGTCACGCACGCCGGGATCCGGACGAGGATGATGGTCGAAATCAATGACTTAGCCCGGGCCGCGCTTGACGGCCCCGCCGCCGGTCGTTCTAATACGCGGCCCCGCACCCGTGGCGGGCCTCGCAGTTCCAAACCCGTGGCCGGGTAGCTCAGTTGGTAGAGCAGCGGATTGAAAATCCGCGTGTCGTTGGTTCGATTCCGACCCCGGCCACCATGGGCCCCACCAGCACTGTTCGCAGACATCCAAGGATGTCCGTAAGTCGCTGTATTCATTGTGTTTTCACTTCCAGGGACCTACGTTGAGGTCCGGAGGAAATCATGCGAAACGTGGGCACTTTCATGGACACCGCGTATGCCGCGAAACAGGTGTCCAAAGAATTTGGGCGCCTGACTGAGGGGCAGCTGCGCGCGCTGCGACTCCCCGTGAAGGACTACAAATTGTCCGACGGTGGGGGGCTGTACCTGTACGTCATGGTGAAGGGTTACCGCTGGTGGCGGTACCTGTTCCGGTTCGATCGACGTACGAGGCAGCTGTCGCTCGGCGTGTACCCCCAGGTCTCCTTGAAGGAGGCGCGCGAACGTCGCGACGAGGCGCGCCGGCTGGTCGCCCAGGGCATCGATCCGATCCGGCACCGGCGGTCGGCGGAGCGCAAGCGCCTCAGCACGTTCGAGGACGTGGCCACCGAATGGCTGACCGAACGCACCGGCACCTGGAGCGCGGAGTACGCGCAGAACGTGCAGCGCATGTTCCGGCTGAACATCTTTCCGTGGATCGGGACGATCCCGGTGGCGGCGCTGCACGCCGCCGACGTGCTCGAGTGCCTCAAGCGGGTGCAGAAGCGCGGCGCGCTCGAGACGGCGCATCGCATCCGGGCGAACTGCAGCATGGTCATGCGCTACGCCGTCGCGACGCGCCGCGCCGACCGCAATCCGATCGTCGATCTGCAGGGCGCGTTGCCGCCGGTGCGCACGCGTCATCATCCGTCGATCACCGAGCCCGTGAAGATCGCCGCGTTGCTGCGCGCCATCCACGGCTATCGCAGCAAGTCCGTTGTCGTCGGTGCCGCGTTGCGCTTCGCGCCGCTGGTGTTCGTGCGGCCGGGTGAACTGCGCGGAGCCGACTGGAGCGAGTTCGATCTCGATGAGGCCGAGTGGCGTATCCCGGCCGAGCGCATGAAGATGCGCGTGCAGCACATCGTGCCGCTGTCCCGACAGTCCGTGGAGATCCTGCGGGATCTGAAGAACTTCAGCGGGCCCAACGGTCTGGCATTCCCGTCGATTCGCACGTTCATCGTGCCGATGAGCGAGAACACCGTGAACGCCGCGCTGCGCAAGCTCGGCTACACCAGCGAGGAGATGACCGGGCACGGGTTCCGATCCATGGCGTCCACGCTGCTGAACGAGTGGGGCTGGAATCGCGACGCCATCGAGCGCCAGCTCGCGCACAGTGAACAGAATGGCGTGCGCGCCGCGTACAACTATGCCGAGCACCTGCCGCTGCGTCGCAAGATGATGCAGGCCTGGGCGGACTACCTCGATGCGCTGCGGATCAGCGGCAAGCCGGTGAAGTTTCCGGCGGTGCCGAGGTACTAAGTCGCCGGAGCAGCTTGGTAAGCTATGCCGATGGCATGGCAGAACTTCATCACCTCAGACGCACCGATTCGACGCGGGAAACCGTTGCTCATCGGTACCCGTTTGACCGTGTCCGATGTTTTGGATCTTCTCGCGAGCGGCATGACGGAAGAAGAGATCCTCCGAGATTTCCCAGTGCTGTCGCACGAGCACATTCGAGCGGTGCTGGCCTTTGCGGCTGAACGCGACCGCCGCTTGATGGCACCAGCTGTCTGATCCTTGCTCGCGAAGTGTCCGAGCGGGCGGCTAGATTCTCCGGGCACCACCCGGACTTCATGATGTCGGCCTGGACCACGTCATGCCATCATTGTCCGCATGGTCCTCACAATCTCAACTACAGCGGCCCCCGCAACCGACCTTGGCTATCTGCTGCACAAGAATCCTGCGCGCGTGCACGGGTTCAACCTGTCGTTCGGGCAAGCGACCGTCTTCTACCCGGAGGCAACGCCGGAGCGTTGCACAGTATGTCTTCTGCTCGAAGTCGACCCAATTGGGCTCGTACGGCGAAAATCCGGGCCCGCCGGCGACGGGGGCATGCTCACGCAGTACGTCAACGATAGGCCCTACGTTGCGTCATCCTTTCTCTCGGTGGCGATCTCTGAAGTATTCGGCACCGCGCTGGCTGGTCGATCGAAAGATCGCCCGGAGCTTGCAGCCCAGGCGTTGCCTTTCGAGGTCCGAATCGCAGTCTTGCCCAGTCGCGCCGGCGAAAAACTGATTCGTGATCTGTTCGAACCCCTAGGCTATCGGGTCTCCGTTGAGCGCCTTGCGCTCGATCCGAAGTTTCCGGAGTGGGGAGCGAGCCGCTACTTCGCGGTATCGTTAAGTGGGAACCAGCGGCTACAAGATCTGCTGAGCCACCTCAATGTGCTTATCCCGGTGCTGGATGACGAAAAGCACTACTGGGTGGGTGACGATGAGGTCGACAAGCTGCTGCGTCGTGGGGGCGACTGGTTGCCTGTCCATCCCGCGAAAGAGCAGATCGCTCGGCGCTACCTCAAACATCGGAAGAGTCTTGCGCTTGCAGCAATCGAGCGCCTTGCTACAGATGCTGAAGGCGAGGGCGGCAATGAAACGACCGCAGCGAGGCCACCTGGAAGAGAGGAAGCACTCGAATCCAAGATCAGTCTCAATGCACAGCGGATCGCGCAGGTCGCTGAAGCCGTGCGTGCATCTGGTGCAAGTTCAGTCGTCGATCTTGGATGCGGTGAGGGCAAGCTATTGCGGGAGCTTGTCAAGCAGCGGCAACTCGTTCGCATCGTCGGCATGGACGTGGCCATCCGGTCACTCGAGTTTGCTCATGAGCGGCTGCGTCTTGAGCAGCTCGCCCCCGCATTTCGCGATCGCATTGAGTTGATTCATGGGTCGCTGATGTATCGCGACCGCCGCCTGCAGGGCTTCGATCTGGCAACCGTGATCGAAGTGATCGAGCATCTGGATGCCGCCCGGCTGCACGCATTCGAGCGCGTGCTGTTTGAGCACGCGCGGCCGCGAACGGTTCTGGTTACAACCCCAAATGCCGAATACAACGTCAAATTTGAGTCACTCCCTGCAGGCCAGTTTCGTCATCCCGACCACCGCTTCGAGTGGACACGCACCGAGTTTGGTTGGTGGGCGAAGGGCATTGCCGAGCGCCTGGGCTACACCGTTCGGTTCGAAAGTGTGGGTCCTGCCGACTCGGCTGTCGGTGCACCGACGCAAATGGCCGTTTTCGAGTTGACCTGAAGTATGGAAATCAAGATCCCCGAATTGGCTCTAGTCGTTCTGGTCGGTCCGTCTGGGTCGGGCAAGTCGACTTTGGCCAGCACTCTCTTCAGGCGTACAGAAGTGATTTCTTCCGACTTCTGCCGAGGTCTGGTGTCGGACGACGAAAACAATCAGGCCGCGACAAATGATGCATTCGAAGTGCTGCATTTCATCGCCGGCAAGCGGCTGCGAGCCGGGAAACTTACCGTCATCGACGCGACGAACGTACAGCCGGAGGCTCGCAAATCACTCATCGCGTTGGCACGTGAATACCACTCCCTGCCGGTTGCATTGGTTCTCGATTTTCCAGAGCGAGTTTGCCGAGAACGAAACTCGCTTCGTGCGGACCGCAACTTCGGTGATCACGTCATTCGGAATCAGTGCAGCCAGCTGCGCAAGTCGTTGCGTGGCCTAGAGCGCGAGGGCTTTCGGCACGTCAGCATTTTCCGCTCGCCAGAGGAGCTGGTCGGGCTGACGATTCGACGCGAGGCACTTTGGAACAACAAGAAAGAAGAATGCGGACCGTTAGACATTCTCGGCGACATCCACGGATGCCTCGACGAGGCGTTAGAGCTGCTTGCAAAACTTGGGTACTCGGTTGCCCGTGAGAACGGGCGCTATGTCGTTGGTCATCCGCTGGGTCGGAAGCTGGTCTTTGTGGGCGACCTGGTAGACCGTGGACCGAATTCGCCCGGCGTGATCCGACTCGCCATGGACGCGGTGTCGTCGGGAGCCGCGTACTGCGTTGCTGGCAACCACGACGTGAAGCTATCGCGTGCGCTGCGCGGTCGCGACGTAAAGATCTCCCATGGGCTTGCCGAGTCGCTGCAGCAACTCGAGGCGGAGACCGCAGAGTTCAGGCGGACTGCGGCGGATTGGCTGGACGGCCTCGTTAGCCACTATGTTTTCGACGGAGGCAGACTCGTTGTCGCCCATGCGGGGTTGCGCGAAGAGATGCACGGTCGTGGCTCTGGCGCGGTGCGTCAGTTCGCGATGTATGGCGAGACGACAGGCGAGACCGATGAGTACGGTCTGCCGGTACGTTACAACTGGGCCGCAGACTATCGCGGCAAAGCCATGGTGGTGTACGGACATACGCCGATTCCCGAGGCCGAATGGGTCAACAACACGATCTGCCTCGATACGGGTTGCGTGTTTGGCGGGAAGCTGACCGCCCTTCGCTATCCCGAGCGGGAGCTGGTGTCCGTCGCCGCGAGCCATGTGTATTACGAGCCGGTTAAGCCGCTTCACGTCGCCGGCGCTCAGGTGCTGTCTGCACAACAGGACCTCGACGATTTACTCGATATCGAGGACGTCACCGGCAAGCGGCTGATCGAGACCCGCCTCCACCGCACGGTCACAATTCGTGAAGAGAACTCGATCGCAGCGCTGGAGATCATGAGTCGTTTCGCGGCCAATCCGAAATGGCTGATCTATCTGCCGCCGACGATGTCCCCCAGCGAAACAAGCCGAAAAGATGGATACCTTGAATACCCCACTGAGGCACTTGAGTACTACCGGAAGGTTGGCGTCGACAGCGTGGTGTGCGAAGAGAAACACATGGGGTCTCGGGCCGTCGTAGTGATATGTCGCGACGCAGCCGCGGCGCTTCGACGATTCGGAGTGCACGGCGAAGGCCGCGGAATCATTTACACACGCACGGGGCGACGATTCTTTTCTGATGACAGGCTGCAGACTGCGGTCCTCGACCGTCTCGGTGCAGCCCTCGACAGTACTTCGTTTTGGGATCGCTTTCAGACCGACTGGTTTTGTCTCGACTGCGAGCTCATGCCGTGGTCCGTCAAAGCTGAGGACCTGCTTCGCACGCAGTACGCCCCGACCGGCGCCGCCGCACGCACTGCGGTCGACGCGGCCCGTGGCGAATTGCATCGAGCTGCGGGGCGTGGGCTAGACGTCTCGGAACTCGCACGCTCGTTCGATGAGCGGGCGGCGCTCGTGGAGCAGTATGTCGAGGCGTACCGACACTACTGCTGGCCGGTAACGAGCGTCGAGGACATCAAGCTCGCGCCCTTTCACCTGCTCGCCAGTGAGGGAGCCGTACACATAGAGAACACTCATGTGTGGCACATGGAGACTCTGGCTGACCTGTGCAAGGCAGATCCTGGACTTCTACTGGCGACCCCATTCAGAACCACTCGCCTCGATGACGCAGACGGTGTCGCCGGGCTTCTTGCCTGGTGGGAGGGAATGACAGCGAAGGGTGGTGAAGGCCTTGTGATCAAACCGCTGGACTTCGTAGTGTCCGGAAAGCGCGGACTGGTCCAGCCGGCGATCAAGTGCCGCGGGCCTGAATACCTGCGGATCATCTACGGACCAGAGTACTCGCGTCCCGAGCATCTGGATCGCCTGCGAGAACGCGGCCTCTCAACCAAGCGGAGCATGGCGCTGCGCGAGTTCGCGCTCGGGATCGAGGCGCTGGAGCGCTTCGTCCGGCGAGAGCCGCTGCGCCGAGTCCACGAGTGCGTGTTTGGCGTGCTTGCCCTGGAGAGCGAGCCAGTGGATCCGCGCCTTTAGGTTCGCGTTGTTGCCAGTCGCTGATTCTTGGCGCGCGTAGCGCTTGCGAGAGATTCGGTCGAATGTCCTCGGACGTTGCTAGAGCGAGGCGTGCCTAGGCGACGAGCGGGAATGTCGCGGGCGCCGGTTGGGCAGGCAAGAGAACAATGCTTGGCTCCTCAAGATGCCGTCTGGGGCCGATCCTCTACGACGCGTTGCGCGGGTCACTTGATCGCGACTGGGATGAGGTGATGTCCTTGGACTGGCACTTACTCATTTGAACCCCCCCCCCCCCCGCGACTCCAGGACGCGTGATTCCTTTACAGGATCGCCCTAACGTGTATAGTAAATCGCAATTATCTATACATATCAGCCGCAACCTGTATACCCAATGGCCGAAATCTCCCCCCTTTGGCAGCTGCCGGCGGCTCGGTTCGAGACGCCGGACATCCTGAAAAAGCTCACCACGGCCAGCAGGCGACTGGCGGAACTCAAAGGCGTCGCCGCTTCAATTCCGAACCAAGGCATCCTGATCAATACCCTCGGTCTTCAGGAAGCCAAGGACAGCTCCGCCATCGAAAACATCGTCACGACGCACGATGAGTTATTCCGTGAGGCGGCATTTCCCGAAAACGCTTCGAGTCCCGCCGCCAAGGAAGTAGCGAACTACAGCCAGGCGCTACGCGTTGGATTCGCAGACGTGACAGCGACCGGCCTGCTCACGAACAACCACATCCTCAAGATTCAGGCTGAACTCGAGAAGAACAATGCGGGCTTCCGAAAGCTCCCGGGCACGGCAATCAAAGCGAGCGGCGGCAGAACGGTCTACACACCGCCGCAAGATCCCGCAGCGATCATCGCGCACATGACTGACCTGGAGCGCTTCATCAACGACGACACGCTGATGGACGTGGATCCCCTCATCAAACTGGCGCTCATCCACCATCAGTTCGAGAGCATCCATCCGTTCTACGATGGCAACGGCCGGACTGGACGCATCATCAACGTCTTGTACCTGGTGAAACAGGGACTGCTCGATATCCCCGTCCTGTACATGAGCCGACACATTGTCCGAACCAAGGGCGACTACTACCGCCTCCTGCAGGAGGTTCGCGATCGTGATGCCTGGGAGGAATGGGTGCTCTATATGTTGGAGGCAGTCGAACAGACGGCCGCAGCAGGCATCGAGACCATCCAGGCGATCAAAGGCGTGTTTCTCGACTACAAACACCGCATCCGGGCGCAGTACAAATTCTATAGCCAGGATCTGATCAACAATCTGTTCTCTCACCCGTACACGAAAATCGAGTTCATTCAGCGAGACCTCGCAGTGTCCCGTCTGACAGCCACGCGATACCTGGACCTGTTGTCGGATGGCGGCTTCGTGGTGAAGCAGAAGATTGGACGCTCGAACTACTACATCAATCGACCGTTGTTCGCGATTCTCACGGGGAAACTGATGCGGGATGATGAAACGTGAATGCAGCGTCAGTCGCTGAGCTTGGGCAATAGACCGCAGGGTGTGGTCATAGCCATGCAGGATGACGAGCGCGCCATTCGAGCTGTCGTCACGGCCTGGATTGAGGCGACCAGGAGAGGTGACACCGACGCAGTGCTCGCCCTGATGACAGACGACGTTGTTTTTCTGGTGCCAGGGCAGGCGCCTATGGATAAGGCGGCGTTCGAGTCTGCGGCTCGGTCCCAGAGCGTCGCCGGATTGCAGTTCCACGCGGTCTCCGACGTTCAGGAGATCCTGATCGAAGGAACCATGGCCTACGTGCGTTCCCATCTTGCCGTGACCGTTACGCCGCCGGGCAGCGCAGAACCGGTCAGACGATCTGGCCATACGGTCACGATCTTCCGGAAGGTTGAGGGTCGATGGTTACTGGCTCGCGACGCCAACCTGTTGGTAAGAACTTGAGTTTGGGGGTTAGACGTCATGGAAATTGCCGCTGCGTCCTATGCGGATGTCGACGACACCGCGAGCTGTCTGGCCGCAGCTTTTGCGAGTGATCCGATCACCGGCTATTTGTTGGGAGCAGACGAGCTCTACTCGACGCGCGTCACGCAGTTCTTCTCATTGCTGCTGCGGGCGCGAATCGCGCTCGAGATGCCAGTGTTCTTGGCGCGGGAGGGCCGCGTCATCCGCGGAGCATCCATGGGGTACGCGACAGTACACCCTGAGTGGCCGGAAGACGTGGCGGAAGAATGGAATCATTTCGAGAAATCGATTCCTGGGTTCACGGACCGCATGAATGTCTACGAGAGCATCGCGACTCGATTCAGGCCGTCCACCCCGCACTACTATCTTGGCGTCATCGGAACGGAGCCAGGCCTGCATGGGCGCGGCATCGGATCACTGCTGATCAATGCGTTCTGCGCGGCCTCCGCCCGCGACCCGGCGTCGTCCGGGGTGTATCTGGAAACGGCGCAGGAGTCGAATCTCAGGTTCTATGAGCGGGCGGGCTTTGCCGAGACCGGCCGAGGAAACCTGGGAAGTGCGACGTTGTGGTGCATGTTCCTGGCGCAGCCCGGCGTCCCTGCCACGCCTGGCCGCAAGTAACGGGGAGCACAGGTTTGTACTCACCTGATCATTTTCGAGAGACTCGCACCGCGGTGATGCACGCGCTGATACAGGCGCATCCCCTGGGTGTTTGGGTTGTTCTGGGTGACGACGCGCTGGTCGCCAATCACATCCCGTTCAAACTGGATGCTTCGCGCGGTGAGCTTGGGGTGCTGGTTGGACACGTTGCGCGTGCAAACCCCATCTGGCGGCAGGCCCCATCTGACATCCCAACGCTTGTCACGTTTCAAGGCCCGCAGGCGTACATCTCTCCCTCCTGGTATCCCAGTAAGCACGAGCACGGCAAAGTCGTTCCGACCTGGAACTACGCAGTCGTGCATGCCCACGGGCGACCGACGTTCTTTCAGGACCGAGAGTGGCTACACAATCACGTGAGCAGCCTGACGCGTGAGCACGAGGCATCTCGCCCCCAGCCGTGGGCAGTGTCGGACGCACCGACCGACTACGTTGACAAGATGCTCACTGCGGTCGTTGGCGTCGAGATCCCCATCACCCGGCTGGAGGGGAAGTGGAAAATGAGCCAGAACCGTGTGGAGTCAGACCGCGCCGGCGTTGTGTCGGGCCTTCAGCAGGAGCGTGACCAGCAAGCAGCGGCCGTGGCGCTGTCGGTCAACGCAGCACTGGGAAGTAAGTAGCCCGCTCGAGCCGCCGTGTCACGTCCACTCGAAGAACTTCGAATCCAGATTGACGATGCAGTTCGTCAGGCCGCAGCGGAATTGCGAAGCGACCATGCCGAGCTGTTTGGCTTTGCGCTATGCACCGACGATGATGTCAGGACGCTCTACCACGTCGCCTGCACGCGAGATTGGGTGCGCGAGAACGAGGGGGACTATCCGGAAATCGGATTCATCTACGTTGAGTGGACTCACTCCGCAGACGACGGGCCATTCGATGCCATCAGCCGGCAGTTTGCGGCGCTTGCAGATGCGCACTATGCGAGTGATGGGGCTTGGGCGGCCGCGAGAGACCAGCGATTCAATCTTCTCGTCTCGGCCTTACGCGATTGCCGAGAGGCCGACGCGTTCGCTCCCGACACGTTGCTCTGCGCTGGGAGCACCGACCCGTCGGAACACCTTGAGGCGTTGGCCATGAGTGGGGTGGAGGCCGTCAACACCCCCGAAATCGCGAAGCAGTTTGCGAACGCACTTGGATACGAGAAGCACCGGAGCTGGGCCTGACCGTGCGCTGCCGCGAACAGAACGCCTTGCGCGCCGCGTACAACTATTCCGAGCACCTGCCGCTGCGCTAGAAGCGGCGGCCGCCGACGGCACGCTCGGGCAACGCTGGCCGACTCGCCATGCGTTGCTTCAGCCATTCCTGAACCTCTGACGCCACCCAGGCCACCGCGCGCGGCCCGATGTTCACGCGCTGCGGAAAGCGCTGCTCGGATTCCAGCTGATAGATCGCCGACCGGCAGAGTCCCGTGATCTTGCAGACGTCCAGCAGGCGCAGCATCACGATGGGCACCGGATCGACCTCGGCCTCGACGACCGAGCGGTGGGATGCAACAGGTGGCGTCTGACTGGGGCGTATACGTGCGACCGGACTCGTGCGCGGTGCCGCGGCGGGTTCACGTACTGACGGAATGATGGGCAGACCCAATTGCCGGGACTGCATCAGTGATCGCTGTCGGGAAATCTCATCCGTGGATTTCTTCATGGTGGCTGTGCTTCTGTTGAATGACCTCTGCTGATATTGAGCAAAGACGCCAGATATCGGTAGGGTGAGTATCGATCGATTTTCGTTCGATACTCGGGGGGTGAGACGTCCTGAGACATCATGGAGCAGCCATGTCCCCCGACAAACTCGAACCCGGCCACCCGTTCACCGTCGCGATGCTGCTGTTCCCTGGCGTTACGCAGTTGGACCTGACGGGACCGCTGGAAGTCTTCGGACGAGTGCGCGGCGTCAGCGTGCAGCTGGTCGCGAAGTCTCGCGACCCGGTCAGCGTCGCGACTATGACGCCGCCGGCGATGCAGATACTGCCCAGCGCCTGCTTCGATGACATCGCCACGGCGGATCTGTTGTGCGTGCCGGGTGGCCCTGGTCATATCGACCTGCTGAACGACGCGGAGACGCTGGCGTTCCTGCGCAGGGTGGCCGGCGGCGCCCGGTACGTGACGTCCGTCTGCACCGGCTCGTTGTTACTGGGCGCGGCCGGTCTGCTGCGTGGCTATCGCGCGACGACGCACTGGAACTCGATGCACTGCCTGGCCGCGCTGGGTGCAGTGCCGGTAGAGGAGCGGGTCGTGTTCGATCGCAACCGGATCACCACCGGCGGCGTGACCTCGGGCATCGATTTTGCGTTGCAGCTTATTCGGGAAGTGTGGGGTGATCGACCTGCGCAGTTGGCGGAACTGACCCTGGAGTACGACCCGTCCCCACCGATGGGCGCAGGCTCACCGCGGACGGCACCGCCCGATCTCGTCGAGCAGGTGCGAAGCGTGATGAAGCCGGTGTCGGAGAGGCAGGCTGCGGCAATCGAGGTAGCCAGGGTGAGGCTCGCGCGGGAGGCGGCGGGCGACTAGTCAAGAGGGGGTATTGGAGGAAAATCGATCGTTACGCAGGATAGCCGCATGCCAACTATTGCGACACATTGTGTCCCATGCGTCGTGATCACTACATCAAGACCCGAGTGCCCGAGCACACCAAGCAGCGCGTGCAGGAGCTGGCGAGCCGGCGTTTCCTGACTGAGTCGATTTGGCTGCGGCAGATCATCGAGGCAGAGTTGCAGAAGGCCGCCGCCATGCAGCCGTCGTCGCCCGCGCCGCCGCCCGAGCGCGGCCCCACTGGGCGACGCATCGCGGTGCGGCTGTTGCCAGGCGATGCGATGTTGCTCAAGGAGCGGGCCACCGCCCGGCGTACGGTACCGGCAACCTATGTGTCGATCCTCCTTCGTGCGCACTTGCGGGAGCTTTCCCCGCTGACGAAAGACGAACGGCAGTTGTTCCGAGAGCAGGTTCGCGAGTTACGGACCATCGGTCGCAATCTCCATCGGATCGCTCGTGCGATAAGCCTTGGCGAGGTTGACGCACCGACCGTTCGGGAAGATCTGCGCTCTTTCTTGATGGTTGCGACGGCGATGCGTGAGGCGACGCGTGCGTTGCTCAAGGCCAACACCAAGGCGTGGGAGGCGGGGCATGTGCCGGAGTGACGTCAACAGTGATCGGTACGTGCCGAAGGTTCGCGCCGCTGACCTTCAGCCGGCCTGGTAGTGAACACAGAGAGGATTTCGGACGGGGTTGCGCTGTCGCACGCGCCGCTACGCGACATGCGGCGCGTTATGCAAACAAGATTTGATGCCTTGCCGCTTTAGACAGAGATCGCTCCGATACGCTATGCGACAGTCGCTTCGCTATCCGAGGGCGTCCGCTCCTGGCCAAAATTCAAAACTTTCAAGGGTTTGGTGAGGGTGGCATTGCGTGGCGCGCCGATTCGGGCGGAAACTCAGATACATGAACTGTCCCCGAGTGAACAGTTAGGCGCATGGAAAACAGCGTCTACTACACGTTCAGCACGATCGCGCAGTCACTGGCCGGCGCAGTGGCCTTTCTTGGCGCGTTCGTGCTTTTCAGATTGCAGGCAATCTCCGATCAGCTCCGGGGACACGCAGATCTAGTCCGCCAGCCCTGGCCGAACGACCAAGAATTGCAGCGAGTCGCTGCTGCCGGCGATTACGAGGCGTTTCTGAAACGAGCCAAGGAATTAGTTGCTGCGCCAATTCCCGGCGGTTGGAAAGCCCATCAACAGGCATGTCTAGACTCAATCGCGTCGACGTGTGCGCATCGAGCGTCAATCCTCAGAAGTCTGAAGCGCGCACTCGTGTTGGCCGCTGTTGTTATGGTCGCGTCGGTTGCCGTTCTGACCCGCGCACCTCAGATTGGCGCCGACCCGAATGTGGCAGTCCCGGCATTGGCAATCGGCGCTTCATCGTTTGCGCTCTCAGTACTTGTACTCGGTCGGCTCGTCTTTCGCATCGTAAGAGGGGCCTGACATGCTCCCAACAACAAGCCGCAGCGCGCGCGGCCTATCATCGGAGAGGTCTGATGGGTGAAATCGGAACGATAAGGCGCTTCTGTTTTGCGGCATCCATGCCGCGCTGCGCTGAGCCTGGACTTTCGGCGACACCGACAGCCCTCACCTCATGAGAGCAAATCACGTCCTCATCGACTTCGAGAGCGTTCAGCCCGAATCACTGGGCGCGCTCGAGCATGATCATTTCAGCGTCCACATCTTTGTCGGCGCCAACCAAGCGAAGCTTCCCTTCGAGGTCGCAGCAGCGATTCAGAGAATGGGGTCGCGGGCCAAGTACATCAAAATCTCGGGCAACGGACCCAATGCGCTCGACTTCCACATTGCGTTCTACATCGGGAAGCTCGCTGCGGCAGACAGCGCGGCCTATTTTCACGTCATCTCCAAAGACACCGGGTTCGATCCGCTAATACAGCATTTGAAGACCCTCAACATCCTCGCAGCCAGGGTCAAGGCAGTCGACGAAATTCCGCTAGTCAAAGTTGCGAATTCCAAGTCTCCAGAGGATCGTCTCACTGCCGTCATCGACCGGCTAACTCAGATGAAGGCAGCCAAGCCCCGCACTCAGAAGACGCTTCGTAGCACCATATCCTCTCTGTTTCAGAGGCAGCTCTCGGACTCGGATGTCGACTCTCTCGTCAATCTGCTGATAGATCGCAAGATTGCCGTTCTGACTGGAAGCAAGGTTTCGTACTTCCTATGAAGGTGTCGCCGAGCAGTCCCATGCAGCGACCCAGCCCAAGGCAGGGTGCCTGGGTCTGCCAGTAGCAGTTACAGGCAACAGATGACCTTCATACTCAACATCCTGCACAAGGATATGTCGATACTTGCTGCAGATCGAAGGGCGATTGCCCAATGGTCGACTGCAGCAACATCGGACATGGCCGATCACGCTCGAGGCGGTTCCATAGTTGATGACTACGAGAAGATCACTTCGATTCCGAGCGCGAACTTGGCTATGGGCATCGCCGGCCAGACACAAGACCACTACTACCTCCCATCGCTCAAAACGAGTTCCGGTATTGATGACGTACTTTTGAAGGTTAGAAAGCACATGGATGCCTTTCTACGAATCCATGATCGCTCCGGTCTGGCGACATTGACTTCGTTTGCGGCCAATCAGGGAATAGCCTCCTTCTTTGATGAGGCTGCAGGTACCTTTTTCTCAAGCGTTTTTCGATTTAGTCCTATCGAAAGCCAGTTTCGCCTGCATCGCGGCAAAGATGAGGCCCAGATCCTCCACGCGGGATCGGGAAGCAGTCCTTTCGAGAAAGCAATTGGCCAGGCCGGCATCGACGACTTCGTTTCCTCCACCAAAAAGTCTTGCACACCTGAATCGTGCGTTTCATGGATGAAGGAGGCCTACAGAAGGGTCAGTCTTAATGACGTAGGAACAGGGTCGGAACCAGTTTTTGCGGTGTCCACGAGATCCTCACCCGATTTCCGCTCACTCATGGGCTGCTAGCAACTCGTTGCATTGGGGTGTCGGCTGTCTGCGGGTAACCGATAGCTACGGCCTACCCCGGAAGGGCGCCGTACCTGCCGATTTTCGAGGGGCGCCTGGGTACCCCGAGCCGCCCAAGCCCTTGATCCAGTAGTAGGACTCGCGCACAGTCGGCCATCGTCCTACATAGAAAACACGTCTCCATGCCGCGCCAGAAGTCCACCAAGACACCCGCCAAATCCTCCGCCAACTTGGGCTTCGAAGCCAAGCTTTGGCTCACCGCCGATAAGCTCCGCAACAACATGGACGCGGCGGAGTACAAGCACGTTGTCCTCGGCCTGATCTTCCTCAAATACATCTCCGACACATTCGAGGAACACCGCGCCAAGCTCATCAAGGGCGAGGGCGACTACGCCGGCGCCAACCCCGAAGACCCAGACGAATACAAGCCGAGAACGTCTTCTGGGTGCCCACCGAGGCCCGCTGGTCGCACCTGCAATCCAGCGCGAAGCAGCCCACCATCGGCAAGATCGTGGACGACGCCATGGTCGCCATCGAGCGCGACAACCCGCGCCTCAAGGGCGTACTACCCAAGGACTACGCCCGCCCCGGCCTCGACAAGCAGCGCCTCGGCGAACTCATCGACGTCATCGCAACCATCGAACTCACTGCCGCCAGCGAGGGCGAGAAGACCCACCGCTCCGTCGATCTGCTCGGCCGCGTCTACGAGTATTTCCTCACCCGCTTCGCCAGCGCCGAGGGCAAGAACGGCGGGCAGTTCTACACGCCGAGTTGCGTGGTGCGCTGCCTGGTCGAGATGCTCGCCCCCTACAAGGGCCGCATCTACGACCCCGCCTGCGGCTCCGGCGGCATGTTCGTGCAGTCGGAGAAGTTCGTCGAATCCCACGGCGGCAAGCTGGGCGACATCAGCATCTACGGCCAGGAGAGCAACGCCACCACCCGCCGCCTCGCGGTGATGAACCTCGCGCTGCGCGGTATCGAGGCTGACGTCGGCCCCGAGCACGCCGACACCTTCCGCCGCGACCTGCATCCGGACCTGCGCGCCGACTATGTGCTAGCCAATCCTCCGTTCAACGACTCCGACTGGTTCCGCAAGGACGACGATGTGCGTTGGCAGTTTGGCGTTCCGCCGAAGGGCAATGCCAACTTCGCATGGGTGCAGCACTTTATCCATCACCTCGCGCCAAATGGGTATGCGGGGTTCGTGCTCGCCAATGGGAGCATGTCGTCGACTCAGTCAGGTGAAGGAGAGATTCGCCGCGCGATCATTGAGGCGGACCTCGTGGATTGCATGGTCGCGATGCCGGGGCAGCTCTTCTACAGCACACAGATTCCCGTGTGCCTATGGTTTGTCACCCGCGACAAGAATGATGGCAAGCGTCGTGATCGACGCAAACAGACGCTATTCATTGACGCACGCAAGCTTGGAATCCTTGTTGATCGCGTTCATCGCGAACTAACCGACGATGACCTCCGCAAGGTTTCGAGTACCTACCATGCCTGGCGGGGCGATAGAGACGCCGGAGATTACGAGGACATCGCCGGCTTTTGCAAATCAGTAACGTCCGTTGAAATTGCCGCAAACGGCCACGTATTGACTCCTGGACGCTATGTCGGCGCCGGAGACGTCAAAGACAACGGCGATCCCTTCGAGGAGAAGATGCCGCGCCTTGTCGCTGAACTGCACGCCCAATTCGCCGAGTCCGCGAAACTGGAGCAGGCTATAAAGGCAAATCTACGGGGACTGGGCTTTGGAAAATGATGCCGCGCGGCTAACGCTGGGAGATGTCGTTACGCTCCAGCGTGGCACGACCTATAAGAGCGCGCTGTTGGGGAAGCCCGGGCCGGTACTTCTGGGTCTTGCCTCGATTCAACGGAACGGCGGCTTCCGCGACGACAACTTAAAGACCTACGGCGGAGATTCTCCCGACAAGCTCACGCTTCACGCGGGTGACATCTACGTTTCATTGAAGGATGTAACTCAATCTGCGGATTTGTTGGGCGCCGTCGCCCGTGTTCCGCCACACATAGCAGCGGGACGCGTTACGCAGGACACGGTGAAGCTCACCTTTCTCCGGAAGGACATTCCTTCGCGCTACATCTACTGGCTTCTGCGGACCCCTGTCTACCGCGAATACTGCCGAGGCCACGCCATTGGAACGACGAACTTGTCAATCGCACGCGATGACTTCCTCGCGTTCCCTGTCCCAAAGCCGACAGCCCGCGAATTAACCCTGGTCGAGACACTGGACTTGCTGGACGACCAGATCGAGTTGAACCGGCGGATGAACGGGACGCTGGAAGAGATGGCGCGAGCGCTGTTCGAAACTTGGTTTTTGGATTTCAATCCTGTACGCGCCAAACTTGATGGTCACGCTCCCGCCGCCGTCGACCCAGACACCGCGGCTCTCTTTCCCGATCAATTGGAAGATTCACCGCTCGGCCATATCCCCAAGGGTTGGACGATGCAACGCTTGCCCGACGCCATCGAAGTAAATCCGCGCCGCACGCTGAAGCGCGGAACCATCGCGCCGTACCTCGACATGAAGAACTTGCCGACGCAGGGCCACTGCGCAGAGGAGGTCATCGACCGCGAGTTCAACTCCGGCACTAAGTTCCAAAACGGCGACACACTCCTTGCCCGCATCACGCCCTGCTTGGAGAACGGCAAGACCGGCTACGTCGACTTCCTCGAAGACGGCCAGGTCGGCTGGGGCTCCACCGAATACATCATCCTCTCGCCGAAGCCGCCGCTCCCGCCGCAGTTCGGCTACCTCCTCGCCCGCTCCGACGCGCTGCGCACCCACGCCATTCAAAACATGACCGGCACCAGCGGACGCCAGCGCGTCCCACCCGAGTGCTTCAACACCTTCTGGCTAGCCGTCCCTCCGCGCGACATCGCCCACCGATTCGACGAACTCACCGCGCCGCTGATGGCGAAAATCAAGGCCAACTCCGTTGAATCCCGCACCCTCGCCACGCTGCGCGATACGCTCCTGCCGAAGCTACTGAGTGGCGCGTTGAGCGTTCAGGACTCCACAACCTGATATTCCCGGACCAATGATTAACCAACTACAACTCATCAGAAACGTTGGGCGCTTTGACTCGGTAAATGCGGCAGCAAACATAGCGCTCGGTCGCCTTACCGTGATTTACGCGGAGAACGGTCGAGGTAAGACGACGCTCGCCGCGATCCTCCGGTCCTTGGCAACGGGTGACGCAATTCCGATTGTGGAGCGCAGGCGCCTTGCCGCGCAGCATCCTCCACATGTGATAATCGGATGTGCTGGCGGCCCACCAGCAGCCATGTTTCAGAATGGTGCTTGGAACCGGAACCTCGCGCAACTGGTTGTCTTCGATGACGTGTTCATCGACCAAAATGTCTATTCAGGACTCGCTGTAGGGGGAGACCACCGCCAGAATCTGCACGAACTGATTTTAGGCGCGCAAGGCGTCGCTCTCAATAAACATCTTCAAGACCTTGTAGCTCAAATCGAAGCTCACAACCGCGCTCTACGCCAACGCGACGCAGCTATTCCAGCTGCCGAACGTGGTGCGCTCACCGTCGACCAGTTCTGTGCGCTTCAAGCGAACCCAAACGTTGCGATGGAAATTGAAGCAGCCGAGCGAACTCTCGCAGCGGCTCGCGAGCAGGACCCCGTTCGCAATACGCCCGCATTTGAGTTGCTTAGTTTTCCAGCGTTCGACCTCCAAGCGATCGAGAATGTGCTGACTGCTGGGGTTCCGGAACTAGACGCTGCTGCCGCCGCACGAGTCCAAGAGCACCTCGCAACTTCCGGGCGGAATGCTGAGGAGTGGATCGGAGAAGGAATGCGGCGACAGGCTGAAAGACCGCAGCAGGTCGCTGACGAATGCGTTTTCTGCGCCCAGAACTTGGGTGGATCGCCCGTCATTGGGCACTACCGCGCATTTTTCAGCGACGCATATCGAACGCTGCAGCGGGACATCACCAGGGCCTCGGCAGGGCTCAATCAAACACACGCCGACAATGTCGCTACATCCCTTGAGCGTTCCGTCCGTGTTCTGGGCGAAAGACGGCAGTTTTGGGCGCGGTTTGCGGAGCTTTCACGCATTCAAGTTGACACAGCGGCAATTGTTCGTGACTGGCTGGCAGCACGCGACCAACTGACTGCGCTGCTAACCCAGAAGCGAGCTGCTCCACTTGATGTGATTGCGGTTCGCGATACGGTTCGTGCATCCGTTCGGCTTCACGAAGCCAATCTTGCGGCAATCGCTGCAATCAACGAACAACTGACCCAGGAGAACCGAACGATTGCGGATGTGAAGCAGCACGCCGCGACCGCAAACCCGGCGGCAATCGGCGCAACAGTATCCCGCCTCAAAGCCGTTCAAGCCCGTCATAGCGCAGTGACATCGGCGGCGTGCGCCGACTACTTGGCGGAGAAACAGGCAAAAGCTGCGACTGAGCTGCTGCGTGAGCAAGCGAAAACTGCACTCGACCAGTATCGGGAAAATGTTTTCCCGAGTTATCAAGCGGCCATCAACCGTTACCTCACTCGATTCAACGCAGGCTACCACGTCGACGCTGTGACCGCGGTGAACATGCGCGGAGGCCCAACGTGCACATACAACGTCATCATCAATAACACGGCGGTGGCGGTGGCTGGTGGAACCCCGCAGCCGGGCGACCACTCGTTTAAGAATACGCTAAGTGCTGGAGACCGCAACGCATTGGCTTTGGCGTTCTTCTTCGCTTCAATCGAACTCGATCCAAATCTAGCCACAAAGACGATTGTCATTGATGACCCTGTATCGAGTCTCGACGAGCATCGGTCACTAACAACCGTTCAGGAAATGCGGCGTCTTTTGACCCGCGTCGCTCAAGTCATTGTTCTCTCACATAGCAAACCGTTTCTTTGCCGAATCTGGGAAGGTGCTGACCCAGCTAGCCGAGTTGCACTGAATGTTGTACGCGATGGAAACGGGTCGACGATCGCTTTGTGGAACGTGGACTACGACTCAATCACCGAGCATGATCGGCGAAACGCGGCTCTTCGGGACTACATAGAAAATGGCGTAGGCAATGATCGCGAAATCGCCCAGTCATTGCGCCCGCACCTCGAGGCGTTCTTGCGCGTCGCATGCCCAGAGTATTTTCCTCCTGGAACATTGCTTGGGCCGTTTCGTGGACTTTGCGATCAGCGATTAAACACAGCGCAGCAAATTCTCAACGCGGCAGACATTCAAGAGCTTCGAGACATCGTCGAGTATGCGAATCGATTTCACCACGACACGAATGCCGCGTGGGAAACCGCCGTTGTGAATGGGGGTGAACTGACTGGATTTGCTACGCGTGTCCTGGCGTTCGTGAAACGCCCTAGTTAAGAGCCGATGAACCTCAACGAATCCTTCGTCGAAGACGCCGCCCTCGAATGGTTCGGGGAGCTGGGCTATGCGGTCGGGCACGGGCCGCATCTCGCGCCTGGTGAGCTGACGGTGGAGCGGGATTCGTTTGGTGAGGTGCTGCTGGTAGGGCGCCTTCGCGACACCATCCAGCGGTTGAATCCGGGGATTCCTGAGGAGGCGCGGCAGGAGGCGTTGCGCGCGGTGCTCCGGGTGGGGGCGCCTTCGCTCACCCAGACGAACCGCGCCTTTCACCGGATGCTGCGCGATGGCGTGCCGGTGGAGTATCCCCGGCCCGATGGCAGCATCGCGGGCGATCATGTGCGGCTGGTGGATTTCCGCGAGGTGTGGGCAAACGACTGGTTTGTCGTGAACCAGTTCACGGTGATTGAGGGGCAGCACAGCCGGCGGCCGGACATTGTGGTTTTCGTCAATGGTCTGCCGCTGGGCCTGATCGAGTTGAAGAGCGCGACGGATGAGGACGCGACGATCTGGAGCGCCTACGCGCAGCTGCAAACTTACAAGGCGGAGATTGCCTCGCTGCTGCATTACAACGCGGCGCTGGTGGTTAGCGACGGTGTGCAAGCCCGCATCGGTTCTCTGACCGCGAACCAGGAATGGTTCAAGGTCTGGCGTACGATCGATGGCAAAAGCGACGCACCGAAGACCGCCCTAGAGCTGGAGGTGCTGGTCCGCGGAGTGTTCGAGCGGCGGCGCTTTCTCGATCTGCTGCATCACTTCATCGCCTTCGAAGAAGACCCCGACTCAGGCGCGCATCACAAGATCATCGCGGGCTATCACCAGTTCCACGCGGTGAACGCGGCGGTTGAGGAGACTGTGCGCGCCAGCGGTATGGCCGGCACCGGAGACGCGGTGCGTGAGGATACGGGGAACTACTGGACGGGAAGGATGCACGGCGGCAAGCCAGGCGACCGGCGCGCCGGCGTGGTCTGGCACACTCAGGGCTCGGGCAAGAGTTACTCGATGCTGTTCTACTCCGCGCGCATAGTGCGGCATCCCGCGATGCAGAACCCGACGCTGGTGGTGCTGACCGATCGCAACGATCTGGATGACCAGCTCTTCGGCCAGTTTCAGCGCTGTGCGGACATGCTGGGCCAGATTCCCGTGCAAGCTCAGAGCCGCGAGCAATTGCGCGAGCTGCTGAACCGGGCCAGCGGTGGGGTGGTGTTCACCACCATTCATAAGTTCATGCCCGAAAGCGGCGAGACCATGTACGCGCTGAGTACGCGGCAGAACATCGTCGTCATCGCCGACGAGGCGCACCGCAGCCAGTACGGGTTCGGCAGCAAGGTCAACGAGAAGACAGGCAAGATGTCCTACGGCTTCGCCAGCAACCTGCGCGATGCCCTGCCGAATGCCTCGTACATTGGCTTCACAGGCACGCCCATCGAGAAGACGGACGCGAACACGCGGGCGGTGTTCGGTGACTACATCTCCATCTACGACATCCAGCGCGCCGTCGCCGACAAGTCCACGGTGCCAATCTATTACGAGAGCCGCATCTCGAAGCTCAGCCTGAACGCCGCCGAGCTGCCGACGCTGGATGCGGAGTTTGAGGAGATTACCGAAGGCGAGGAGCTGACAAAGAAGGAGAAGCTCAAGTCCAAATGGGCCGCGCTGGAAGCGCTGGTGGGCGACCCGAAGCGCATCGCGCTGGTGGCCACCGACATGGTGGCGCATTTCGAGAAGCGCTGGGAGGCGATGGACGGCAAGGCGATGATCGTCTGCATGAGCCGCCGTATCGCAGTGGATCTCTACAACGCCATCATCGCCCTGCGCCCCGATTGGGCAAGCGCCAAGGACGAAGACGTAGAAGCCGAGAAGGGCAAGGCCTGCGTGGTGAAGGTCGTGATGACTGGCAGCGCCGACGACGGCCCCGACTGGCAGCAGCACATCCGCAGCAAGGACAAGCGCCGCAAACTCGCCAACCGCTTCAAGGATGCCAAGGACCCGTTCCGCATCGTGATCGTGCGCGACATGTGGCTGACCGGCTTCGACGCCCCCTGTCTGCACACCATGTATGCCGACAAGCCCATGCAGGGTCATGGCCTGATGCAGGCCATCGCCCGCGTGAACCGCGTGTTCCGCAACAAGCCCGGCGGCCTCGTGGTTGACTACCTTGGCCTGGCCGACCAGCTGAAGCAGGCGCTCGCCACCTACACCGAGAGCGGCGGTCAGGGGAACCCAACCTTCGACACCGCGGAGGCCGTCGCCGTGATGCTGGAGAAGCACGGCATCGCCTGCGACATGCTGCACGGCTTCAACTGGGACAAGTGGCCCACTGGCAAGCCGGCTGAACGTCTCGCCCTGCTTCCTGCCGGGCAGGAGTACATCCTCGCGCAGGAAGACGGCAAGCAGCGATGGGTGCAGGTGGTGACGGAGCTTTCCAGCGCCTTTGCGCTGTGTGCGGCCAGCGAAGCCGCAACAGAGATCCGCGACGATGTGTCGTACTTCCAGGCGCTGCAGGCCGTGCTGAACAAGCGCAGTGGAGCCAGCGGCAAGAGCCCCGAGCAGATCGATGCTGCCATCCGGCAGCTCGTAAGCAGCGCGATCACCACCGACGGCGAGGTGATTGACGTCTTTACCGCTGCCGGTCTTGCGAAGCCGGACATCAGCATTCTCAGCGATCAATTTCTATCGGAAGTGCGCGGCCTCAAGCACAAGAATGTCGCCGCCGAATTGCTGGAGAAGCTGCTAAAGGACGAACTCAAGGTCCGCTCCAAGCGCAACCTCGTGCAAGCCCAAGTGTTCAGCGAGAAGCTCAAGAAGGCCCTCAACGGCTATCACAATCGTGCCATCTCCACGATGCAAGTCATCGAGGAGCTGATCAAGCTCGCCAAGGAGCTCGACGCCGCTACCAAGGCGGGGCAAGAGATGGGGCTCACTGAAGACGAGAAGGCGTTCTATGACGCCCTGGCAGCGAACGAGTCAGCCTTGACGGCAATGGGTGACGACAAGCTGAAAGTCATTGCCGCGGAGTTGATCACTCAGGTGCGCAAGAGCGTGACCATCGACTGGACCCTGCGCGAAAGCGCGCGTGCCAAGATCAAGGTGATGGTGAAGCGCATCCTGAATAAGTACGGCTACCCGCCAGACCTGCAGGAGGAGGCCGTAAGAACCGTGCTGGCGCAGGCGGAACTGCTGTGCGCGGACTGGACAATGACCCAATAGAAGGCATACCGAATGAGTGAATCGAGCAAGCCATATATGGAGCGGAGCAAGGTCTATCTGGCGCGAGCCGGAAAGTCCGGTCAGGACGAGGAGATCGCGCTCGATAGTGGAATCGCAGTAATCGGATTCAATGAGGTGCCAAGTCTCGAAGGCGCAAGAGACTATGACGCGGTCTTTGATCTAGTAGAGAAGACGTATCTGGGTGCCAAGACACGCAAGATTGGCAATCTCGCGGGACAGTTGTGGGCGTTTGCTCTGGCAATTAAGGAGAACGACCTGGTCGTACTTCCGCGGAAACTGACGTCCCAAATTGCTGTGGGACGGGTAACGGGTCCATACAAATATCTAAAGATCGGCAATTCGTATAGACACACCCGCGCTGTTGAATGGATTAGGCCCGACGTTCCGCGAACGGCCTTTGAGCAAGACTTGCTCCACTCCTTTGGCGCATTCATGACCGTCTGCAACATTTCCCGCAATGACGCGGAGCGGCGAGTCGCTGCAGTTGCTGCCGGCAAGGAAGATCCAGGGCCTGCCAGTCAGCCAGAAAAACGCAAAAACATCGAGCGAATTGACCCGCCCACGCTAGAGGCTGATGAAGCACACGATCTTGGACAACTTGCTCACGATCAGATCGTGGCGCATATCCAGGCCCGCTTTGCGGGTCACGCGCTCTCCAATCTGGTAGATGCTGTCTTGAGAGCCGACGGTTGGGTTACCAAGGTTTCCCCTCCCGGGGCCGACGGCGGAGTGGATATCCTCGGAGGCCGAGGATCACTCGGTCTGGATGATCCGAGGCTGTGCGTTCAAGTCAAATCACAGAACAGCCCAGCAGATGTAACGATCTATCGAACGCTGCAAGGGACGATGCAGACATTCAAAGCAGAGCAAGGATTGCTAGTTTGCTGGGGAGGATTCAACAAGATCGTATTGTCTGAAGCGAGGCAGGGTCACTTCACCGTGAGACTTTGGGACAGCGGGGACCTGGTTGAAGCCATCTACCGAACCTACGACAGGTTGCCCGCAGAGATACAGGCAGACCTCCCGTTAAAGAAAGTATGGATGTTGGTGCCTGAAGATGTCGAATAGGCGCAGATCAAATCCAGCACGGATCTTCGCCCTTCCACGACAGGTGGATTGACCATGAAATTGTTTTCTGTCCTTGCTCCGGGAGAAAACCTGCCCGCAAAGGCAAAGAACCGAGTCTTTCTCGTACACGACAAGTGGGATGACTGGGGCAAGTACCGCACGCAATTCGGTCTAGTAGTGTTTGGCGTGGACGAAACGCCTTTTCGAGTCGGCGAAGTGAAGATCGCATCAGAGGGTCTGCAGCCATCCATGGAAGTAAAGCCAGGATTCCGGGCCCCAGTTTTGGAGAAAACTTTCGACCAACTTGGTGAAGACTTCTTTTCTCTGGGGCAGGGTGAGTACTACTACGAAGCACTCAATACTCTTGCGCCCGACCTCCGGATCCGCATTCTTGTCGGGCTCAGGGACTGTGCCTACGATGAGAATAGATTCGAGAAATTTCTGAATGAACCAGCGATGACCGAGTCACTTCTGAGGTCCGTTGCGGAAAATACTGTACGTACTCGACTCCGAAGAATGGCTCATGGAGACGCCAGACTAACGAGATATCACTTTGGATTCACTTTTCCGGACTGGAATCTTTCCGAAGGCAGCGCGAAGCTGGAATTTGAAGTTGTTCCCAATTCGATACCTCCAACAAATATTCATGTGCTAGTCGGGCGGAATGGCGTCGGCAAGTCGAGGTCTATCCATCGGATAGCCGCGATAGTGGCCAATGCAAAGGACACGTCCCCGTCGCAAGGAAGTCTCTTTCAAGTTAGTGGAACGGCAGAAAGCAAGTTCCTGGATGGAGCGCAGGAGTGGTCCTTTGCAAGTCTAGTCCTTGTGTCGTTTAGCGCTTTCGACAGCACCGTGGATTTTGGACCGAAAGACGGCGCTATCTCTTCTTCCGTCGTTGGGCTTCAGAAGCGGGTTACCGCTGATACGGACGAAGATCTGAGGACCAAGAATAGCGACGATTTAGCCAGAGAATTCGCTGAATCATTTAAGAGCTGCAAGCAAGGACTGAAGCCCGACAGGCTGCGGAAAGCGTTGGATACGCTGAGCAGCGATCCGCTATTCGCCGACGCCAATATCGCGTCATATATTGACATGAGCGATACAGAGGCTTTTTTTGAGCTTCCCGAGCTGTTTCGCAGTCTCAGCTCTGGGCACGCGATAATTCTTCTGACAATTGCCAAGCTAGTCTCGCTCGTAGAGGAAAAGACTCTTGTATTGATCGACGAACCAGAGTCGCATCTCCATCCACCCCTGCTGGCCTCGTTCGTACGAGCGTTAGCAGACTTGCTAGTTAGCAGAAACGCGGTTGCGATAGTCGCCACTCATTCGCCCGTAGTGCTCCAAGAAGTACCGAAGTCCTGCGTGTGGAAGATTTTTCGAGAGGGAACCATGTCGCGGTTCGAGAGGCCCGAAATCGAGACCTTTGGTGAGAGCGTCGGCGTTCTGACTCGCGAAGCATTTGGACTCGAGGTTACGGACTCTGGCTTTCATAGGCTGCTGCGCCAGGCGATAGATCGTGGGTTGAGCTACGAACAACTAGTCGGCGAATTCTCTGGACAACTAGGATCAGAGGCGCGCGCAATCGCCCGGGCTCTTGCAGCAACGCGAGATAGCAAGGAACCCTTAGGATGAGGCATCTTTCGCGACCAATGCGGTCTGCCAGAGAAGTATTTCCTCGGTGCGTGACTGGTCTGGCTAGCGCTGCGAAGAGAAGGGCTCTCGCGGGAATAAAAGATAGGATTGCTGCCGCTGAGAATGCGTACAAAGCATTTGGGCTTTTCGGTGCGCTCCATATTCTTGACAAAGATCTGGTGGCAGCCCCTTACAAAGATCAGCTCATCCACCTCTACAGCGGAAGGCTTTCCAAAAAGGGCTCGGACGTCCGAGAGATATACGATGAGCTAATCTCGGCGGCACCAGGTCGGATATGTCCGCTTTGCGGTCAACGCGTCGTTCATACGCTTGATCACTACCTTGAGAAGGCTGCGTATCCGGAATTTGCGGTGACTCCAGTCAATCTGGTTCCGTGCTGCCGAGATTGCAATTCCGCAAGAGGTGCGCACAGGCCTGCGAATCAGAACGACTACACCCTTCATCCGTATTTCGACGATGTTGAAGGTATCGGCTGGTTACATGCGAGGGTGATGGAAGTAGACCCAGTAGTAGTGGTCTATCGAGTCGAAACCCCGTCTGGGTGGGACCCGCTGCTGTCATCACGACTTCAAGCTCACTTCCGTGCTTTAGAGTTGGGCGATCTGTATGCGGCCCACGCCGCTGCGGAATTGGCTGGCTTGCGAGTAACGCTAACTGAACTGTTTTCTGCGTCCGGGACGTCTGGACTTGAGAGTCACCTCCGTGAACAGGGGAGGAGTCGAAAGGCAGCGCATTCGAACTCGTGGCAAGGCGCCTTGTACTTTGCGCTGGCTGACTCGCAGTGGTTTTGCGAAGGCGGTGTAAAATGCATCGCGAAACCCTGATGAGCAGCTCTCGCCAACTTGTTTCTTTATCTCGTCCGGCGTCGCCGCCTTGCTCGAAGCCGCCATCGGAGTGCTATTCGGCAGCTGATGAAGGCTATTGCGACCCGCGGTTAGAGGAGAGCTAGAGTTAACGACGCCCGCGGATATCCTTGGAAATCTTCGGTGATAATTGGATTGCCAGCGCCGATATCGTTCTCAATGGGTACCGTGTTAGACGATCGGTGTCTGCGAAAAAGCCTATAAAACTAGGCACTTCGTAACAATCGCTTGCTTTCGGCACAGACCCCGTCATCCGTGGGGTTTTGCGGCCGGGTAGCCGCGGTTCGGCCCGCAAGCAACGTCGCTCCAGGTTCAGGTTGTCGCAGGCCGCAAGACGCCCAGGCGGCGTCGGTCAAACCCGAGGATGGTGGAGTTCTGCGTCGAAGCGCTCGACAAGGCCCTGAATTGCTACCGGCCGGTGGATTGTTGTGCGTGTATCGGGCAGATCAGCAGGATTTTCGCTAAAGCCAACACAAATGCGATTGGCGTGCGGAGGCGAGCACCCAGATCATCTCGACATGGTTGCAACAAAGCTAGCGACAGATCCCACCCCGCAGATTTCCGATAGCATCCGAGTATTCCGTGGCCACCGCGTGCTGGCTGACACGGATCTTGCGGCGCTATACGGCGTCACCACCGCTCGTTTGAATCAGCAGTTCCGCAGAAATCGCGACCGGTTCCCCGCGGACTTTGCGTTCGAAATCGCACCAAATAGCGCTGACTTCTTGATGTTGCAAAATGCAACATCAAGTCCAAGCCACGGAGGGCGTCGCAAGCCAGTCGTCGTGTTTACTGAACACGGTGCGATCATGGCCGCAACCATCTTGAGCAGCCCCCGCGCGGTACAGATGACAGTCTATGTCGTACGTGCCTTCGTTAGGCTGCGTCAACTGACCTCCTCTCATGTTCAGCTAGCAAGAGAACTCGAATCGCTAAAGAAGTCAGTTGTCATTCTCGATGCGGACACGAAGAAGCAGTTCGAAGTCGTCTATGAGGCAATTCTTGGCCTGATGGGGCCGAAGCCTGGAAGGCAGTAGAATTTTCCCTGGCGTGGGTTGAAGTTCACCGTCGCGACATGTGGTGTCCGTGCCGCGGTATTCCCAACGACAACGCCGGCGCACAGACCTGCGTCTATGCGCCGGCGTCCAGACTGGCTCAGGTCTTGGGCAGAATCACCGCATCGATGACGTGAATCACGCCATTCGAGGCCGCGATGTCAGTCGATGTGACGTTGGCGCCGTCCACCGTGACCTTGCCGCCGGTGACGGCAATCTTCACCGACTGGCCTTCCACGGTCTTGGCGCTCTTCAGCTTCACGACATCCGCCGCCATCACTTTGCCGGGTACGACGTGATAGGTGAGGATCGACGCGAGCTTGGCCTTGTTCTCAGGCTTCAGCAGGTTGTCGAGTGTACCGGCCGGCAGCTTCGCGAAAGCAGCGTCGGTCGGCGCGAACACGGTGAACGGACCTGGACCTTTCAAGGTTGCAACCAGGCCGGCTGCATCGAGCGCTGCGGCCAGCGTCTTGAAGCTGCCCGCTGCAACGGCGGTATCGACGATATCTTGCGGTTTCTTGGTCATCGCATCCGCCGCAGAAGCGGGCAGACTGATCGCCAGCGCGGCGGCGGCAATCACGGCGGCGGCAAGACGCCGCGGATTGAAGGTCGATCGATTGACAGAAATCATCATGAGTCATTCTCCATGGGGAACAAGGTTTGTGGTTGTCGGCATCCTGCCGGCGAGGCCCCGCACCCGATTCGACCGGGAGTCAGCCGTGGAGTTCCGGCAGATGCGCACCTGTAGGCATGCGCCTGCAGGTGCGCAGGAGGATCCGGCGACCTGATCGCTAGATCTGGCCGACGCCGCCATCGATCGTCAGTTCGCCGCCGACGATGTAGGCTGCGTCCGCGCTGCCGAGGTACGCGACGCCGGCGGCGATATCGTCCGGGCTCGCGAACCGACCGGCCGGTATCTTCTTCATCAGATCTCCGGCTGCGGCTTCGAGCTCGGACGGGCTCAGGCCGAGGCGTCCGAAGATCGGTGTGAACGTCACACCGGGGCTCACGGCGTTGACGCGGATCCCGCGCGCCAGCAGGTCTGCCGAGAACGTGCGCGCAAGCGAGCGCACGGCGGCCTTGGTCGCGCTGTACACCGCGATGCCGGCCCAGCCTTTGGTGTTGACGGTGGAGCTGTTGAGGATCACTGACGCGCCGTCGTTCAGATGCGGCAGCGCGCGCTGCACGGTGAAGAACAGTCCCTTCAGGTTGATGTCCATCGTCTCGTCGAAGAACTCCTCGGTGGTATCGGCGAGCGGCGCGGCCTTGTAGATGCCGGCGTTGGCAAACAGCACGTCGATCCGGCCGACCTTGGCCGCGATCTCGGCGTACATGCGATCGATCTCCTCGACGCGGCCGACGTCGGCCTGCACGGCGATCAGACCGAACTCGGAGGCGGCAGCATCGAGCGTCTTGCGATCCCGCCCGACGATGACGACCTTCGCGCCTTCGGCCTTGAGGCGTCGCGCGGTCGCGAGGCCGATGCCGCTGTTTCCGCCGGTGATCACGGCGACTTTGTTGCTGTAGCGGTTCATGGTGTTCACGCTGCGTTGCGGCGCGTGGTGACGACCGGGAAGTCGATGTCGGTCTGCGCGACTTCGTTCACGTAGTTCGTGAACGTGTTCAGCGCAACCGCGAGGACGATCTCGATCACTTCGGCATCGCCGTAGCCGGCGGCCTTCACGGCGGCGAGCTGGTCATTGCTCACGTGGCCGCGCGCGGCGACGATCTGAGCCGCGAACTTCACGGCGGCGTTCGCCTTGATGTCGTTCGAAGCGCCATTGCGGTTCGCGGTGATTTCGGCGTCGTCGAGCTTGGCGACGTTGCGTCCGAGATAGGTGTGCGCGGAGAGGCAGTAGTCGCAGCCGTTCAGTTCGGCGACGGCGAGCGCGATGCGTTCCTGGGTCTGCGCGTCGAGCTTCGCGCCGGACAACGCGGCACCGATGCCGAGATAGCCCTTGAGGGCGGCGGGGCTGTTGGCGACGACGCGGAACAGATTCGGTACGACACCGAGCGACTTGCCGACGGCGTTGAGGGACGCGCGGGCCTGTTCGGGCGAGGCTTCGACGGTGGCGGGGGTGTGGATACGGGACATGGCGGACTCCTGGGGCGGTGGTTGTAGGTGCCGGTTCAGTGACCGGCGGGAAGCAGTCTCAGCTACGCCAGATTCCGTGATAAGCCGGTATATTCGAGATCCATCTTCTCGAAAAATGAGAATATCCATGGACCGCTTCGAATCCCTGTCGGCCTTTGTGTCGGTCGCGAAAGCTGGCGGCTTTTCGGCGGCAGCCCGCGAGATCGGAATCCCGCTCGCGACGATCAGTCGACGGGTCGCGGACCTGGAGGCGGACCTCGGCGTGCAATTGCTGAAGCGATCCACGCGAAGCGTGGTGCTGACCGAGCCCGGGCAAGCCTTCTACGCGGCGAGTCAGCGGCTGCTGGAAGATCTCAAGGATGCCGAGGACGCGGTCACCGGTGAGTACCAGGCGCCGAAAGGCGAACTCTCGATCACCGCGCCCGTGGGCTTCGGGCGCCTGCATCTGCAGCCACTGGCACTCGACTTTCTGGCCGCGTACCCGGACATCAATCTGCGGCTGCTGCTGGTCGACCGGCTCGTGAACCTCGTGGAGGAGCAGGTTGATCTGGCGCTACGCATTGCCGAGCTTCCCGACAGCAACCTGATCGCCGTGCCACTCGGCAAGATCCGCATGGTCGTGTGCGCGAGCCCCGAGTACCTCGCGCGTCACGGTACGCCGGTGCATCCACGCGACATCGCCGCTCACTCCAGCATCGCGTGGGCGAGCCTCGGTCCGCTCGACAGCTGGTGGTTCCACGAAGCCGGCGCCGATCGGATGTTTCCGATTCGACCGCGATTGTGGACCACGACGCCCGAATCCACGCTCGCGGCAGCGCGCGCCGGAGTCGGTCTACTGCAGACCGGCTGTTATCAGGCTGAACAGGATGTGCGCGAAGGAAAACTCGTGCTCGTGCTGCGGGAGTTCGAGTGTGCGCCGCGGCCCGTCAACCTGGTCTATGCGCGCAATCGGCTGTTGCCGCTCAAGCTGCGTGCCTTCCTCGACTTCGCGGCGCCGCGTCTGCGCGAACGGCTCATCGCCGTGTCCGCGACGATCGATCGAGTCGGAACGCCATGACCCCGATCACCCCATCGCGCATCTACAACCACCTGGGCGCGCTGGCGGAGTTGTTGTGCGCGTAAGCGGCGGATCAGCAGGATTCTGGCGAAAGCCACTACAAATACGATTGGCGTCCGGAGGCGAGCACCCAGATGATCTCGACAGGGTTCCAGCAAAGCCAGCGACAGACCCCACCCCGCCGCCTTTGCGTTCGAAATCTCACCAAATAGCGCCGAATTCACCAACAGCATGGCTACCAGCCTCATCGAGACAATTCAGGGTCGCCATTTGTTTCTAATGCCATCAATGGTTACAATGCAATCATTGCTTAATGACGGTGCTGCAATGGCGAGCATGACCATCCGTGATCTCGACGATCGCCTCAAAGCGCGGCTGCGGATGCAGGCGGCGCGCCATGGCCGCTCCATGGAGGAGGAGGCTCGGGACATTCTGCGCACGGCGCTCGCCGGCCAGACGCCGCGCCGAGGATCGTTGGTCGATGCCATTCGTGCGCGCATGGAGCCGCTAGGCGGCGTCGATCTGAAGATCGCACCGCGTGAGCCGATGCGCGAGGTCCCGGACCTCAAGCCGTGATCGTGCTCGACACGAATGTTCTTTCGGAGCTGTTGCGCTCGGAGCCTGAGCGGCGTGTGATCGAGTGGATCGAGACACAGCCCGACACTTCACTGTTCACCACTACTGTGACTCAGGGCGAGATCCTTCTCGGCATCGCTGTACTGCCCTCAGGCCGGCGCCGCAGCGCGCTCGCGTCAGCGGCGCGCGCGATCTTCGAGGAAGATCTGGCCACGCGCGTCCTGCCGTTCGACGGCGATGCAGCCGTGGCGTTTGCCGAGATCGGCGCCGCCCGTCGCGCCACAAGCCGACCGATCAGCCAGCTCGACGCGATGATCGCGGCGATTGCGCAGTCACGCGGCGCGGTTCTCGCAACCCGGAACACGCGGGATTTTGAGCGTTGCGGCGTCGATCTGATCGATCCCTGGAATCCCTAGGCGTCCGGGTCGGCGCCTCAACCCGCCGGCACCTCCAGAAAGCGGGCCATGCGCTCGATTTCGTCGTGGAATGCCGTGCGGAATCCGGCATCGCGCGGGGCACGTCCAGTCACGTAGCCCGGTTGCACTGTGAGGCGCCCGTCCCGGACGGCGGCGTTGGCCCAGCCGATCACTTGATCTCTCCATAGCAGCGGCAACGCGTAGTAGCCGCGGACGCGCTTGGGTGCCGGTACGTAGGCCTCGAAGCGGTAGGCCCAGCCCCACAGTCGTTCGAAGCGGGGGCGATCCCAGACGATGGGGTCGAACGGGGCGAGCAGGCGCACGGCATCGTCGGGTTCGTGGCGCCGTGAGCGCGGTGATTCTCCGTCGGGCCAGTACCACCGCAGGCCATCGATCTCCGCTGAGGGCAGTCGCGCGATGGCACGGCGGAAGGCGTCGCGTCGCTCGTGGGCCCACTGTGGTGCGGCGAGACGAAGATGCGAAATCAGCGACCGCAGGCTGGGCTCCGGGAGCGGGGCGTACTTCCGGACGATCACGTCGACCAGCGCATCCATCGAGGTGGCGACGTCACGCGCTTCGATGTCCGTGCGCGGCCCGGCGGCGGTGTACACGCGCACACCTCCCTCACGTCGCGCGATGCGCACGAGGCCGCGGTAATGCATGCCATCGAGCAGCTGCGTGCTGGCGTTGCTGGAGCCCCCGAACCAGTTGCGTGTCTTGCCATGCTGGAAATGCGCATCCACTTCGCGCGGATGAACCACGCGATGGGTGCGAACGAAATCGAGCACTTCCTGCGCCATCGCCCAGCGCTTCTTGCTCCATGCGGTACGCGCCTGGCGCGGGTGCAGCAGCTGTTGTGTGGTGCGCGGCAGGAACCCGTAGTTGACGAAGAAGTCTTCCTCGATCGGCAGCCTCGGGTATCGGCGCTCGAGATCGCCGGCGCGGTAGTCGCGGACGCGGTGGCGCAGGGTCAGGTCCTGCGCCCTGGCCGGCGCCCGGATCGGGTCGGCCTGCACGAAGCCCAGACGCTCGATCGCTCTGCCTAGCGTCGTCTCGGACAATGTCCGGGTGACGGCATAACGGCGCATGTCGTCGAGCGTGAGCGTCGGCGTTCGTCGGGAGGAAGCCATGGGCACGAGAATACAACTGACCGACAACGCTTTGGGCCCGACTCAGACCAGGACTTTCTAGCCCCAGATCTCACTTTCCTTTCGGCCAATCGGCAGTAAAGCCGATCCCTCGGCGAACCGGTTCAGGAAACTGCGTCAGCCGCCGGATCTCGGCCAGAAGCTTGAGTATCGCTGCATCATGAGTGGTCAGCTTTCCACTTTGGCGCTCGACCTCGCGAGTGAGTGCGTCGACTCGCGAAGCAAGTTCAGCATTGTCAGCCACACCGGCTCGCAATCGTACAAATGCGCGAACGATCAGAACGCTAGCGTCAATGGCTCGCGGTGAACGCAACACATTCGCGAGCATCAGGCAGCCGTACTCGGTGAACACTTTTGGCAATCGGGAGGGATCTCGATGCCTCTGGGAACCTGTCGCAATTTGCGACAGGTTCGGCGACCGCCACTCGGAGGCCGTGAGTCGAAACATGAAGTCGTTTGGAAAGCGTGCCTGGTTGCGACGCACCTGTTCATTGAGGCGGCTCGTCGAAACGGCGTAGAGACGGGCCAAGTCCGCATCCAGCATGACCCTGTGGCCGCGCACAATTAGAATTGCACCCTCGATCGCTTCTACTGCAGGCAGTTGCTCCACATCGGCAAGACTGTTGGACGTGCGACTTCCCGCCAAGTCCCGAATTGGCCCAGAATGCACATCAATACGAGTGGCTTGCATGTGACGCATCGGCCATGACCCCAATCACCCCGTCTCTCCTCTACAACCACCTGACCTGTCCGCACCGGGTCACGATGGACGCGTTCGCGGACCCGTCGCTTCGTGGCGAGCCGAGTCCGTTCATTCAGCTGCTGTGGGAGCGTGGCTCTGCAGTGGAGCGGGACACGATGTCCGGACTCGGGCAGCCGTTCCTTGATCTCTCCGGCCTGCACGGTAATGAGAAGGAAGCCGCAACTCGGGCGGCGCTCGCGCGCGGCGAACCGCTGATCTACAGCGGCCGGCTCTCGGTCGATGATCTGCTCGGAGAGCCGGATCTGTTGCGGCGGGAGCCATCGAGCGGCCTGTACATCGCGATCGACATCAAGTCCGGCGCGGGGTCCGAGGGGGGCGACGATGTCGAAGACGGCCGGCCAAAGCCCGAGTACGGCGTGCAGCTCGCGCTCTACACGGATCTGTTGCGGCGCATGGATGTCTCTGCCGGGGACTACGGTTTCATCTGGGACGTGCGCGGCCGTGAGACGCGCTATGAACTGCACCAGCCGTTGACGAGAGATCCGGACAACACCCTCTGGAACCTGTATCTCAACTGCAGGCTCGCGGTGCAGACGACACTGTCAGCGCCGGGCGGGCAGGGCGTGACGACGCCGGCGGCGGCCAGCGTCTGCAAGCAATGCGTCTGGCGCAAGGTCTGCCTCGAGCAGGTGCAGCAGTGTGATGATCTGTCGTTGATCCCGGAACTCGGCCGGGCCAAGCGGGATTCGCTGGTTGTGCAGTTCCCGACGGTCGCGGATCTTGCGGCATCGGAGCCGGCGCGATTCATTCGCGGCAAGAAGACGGATTTTCCCGGTGTCGGGCCGTCGACGTTGCGCAAGTTCCACGCTCGCGCAAAGCTGCGAGTCGCTGGTGCCGCGGTCAGGCCTTACCTGACGGCGCCGGTGGACTTCGTGCCGAGGCCGACGACCGAGATCTATTTCGATATCGAAGACGATCCGATGCGCGATCTCGTCTATCTGCACGGGTTCATCGTGCGTGAGGGCGGGGACAGCGGCTCGGAGCGCTACGATGCGTTCTGGGCGGCGGACGTCACGGATGCCGGCGAGCGCGACGCATTCGCCGGTGCCTGGCAGTTCATGCAGCAGCATCGCGATGCGCTGATCGTCTATTACTCGAAGCACGAGCGGACGAAGTACCGCAAGCTCGCCGAGAAACATCCTGGCATCTGCAGCGTGGCCGAGGTGGATCAGCTGTTCTCGCTGCCGCGTTCGCTCGATCTCTATCACGACATCGTGCGCGGCGGCTCCGAATGGCCGACGATGGATTTCAGCGTGAAGACGCTCGCCAAGTACCTCGGCTTCGCGTGGCGGGATACGGACCCCTCGGGCGCTGCATCGATCGAGTGGTATGACCGCTGGGCAAAGGCGCGTGACCCTGCGCTGCGCCAGCGGCTGCTCGATTACAACGAGGACGACTGCCGTGCGATGCGGGTGGTGCTGGATGCCGTGCGCGAGCTGGACGTGGTCGTGGCGGGCTGAAGCGGTTCAATGAGTGCCTGCGCGTCGCAGGCGGTGTGGACCGAGTCGATGATCGACGCCGGCACGGATGGCAGCTGCTCGAGCGCGGGCCGCGCGAACAGATAGCCCTGGAACAGGCGCACGCCGAGTCTGCGCAAGGCCACGGCCTCTTCGAGTGTCTCGATGCCTTCGGCGATCACGCTGATGTGCAGGCTGTGGCACAGATTGATGATCGCGCCGGCGATCTTGCTGCGCACGTCGTCGGCGTGAATGCTGCGGGTCAGCGCCATGTCGATCTTCAGCACGTCGGGCTGGAAGTCGGCAAGCATGTTCAAGCCGGAATGGCCCGCGCCGAAATCGTCGATCGCGGTGATCATGCCGTGGCGGCGGTACTCGTTGAAGATGGCCTTCAGATGACCGACATCGCGCGACGGCTCGTTCTCGGTCACTTCGAACATCAGGTGATGAACCGGGAAGCCGGTGCGCTCGGCCGCCTCGAACGTCTTGCGCAGGCAGGCGGCGGGTTGATACACCGCGTTCGGCAGGAAATTGATGCTGAGCAGCGAGGTCATCCCGAGCCGCGCCGCAAGTTCGATGGCCTTCACGCGGCAGGCCTGATCGAAGCTGTAGCGGTTCTGCTCGTTGATGCGGGACAACACGTCCGCCGCACTGCCGCCGCCCGTCGGGCGCACGAGGGCCTCGAACGCGTAGATCTCCGAGGTCTCGATGTCCACGATCGGCTGGAACGCCATCGTGAAATCCGGGAGGTCGACGTCCGTTCGACAGGCACCGCATTTGACCCTGTCCACTGACATCCTTCGTCCTTGCAAAGCCGATGGTGAATTATCGGCGCGGCGGGCAGGATTCCGAGGCGGGATCGTCCCGGGAATGTGTGGGGCGGATCACAAAATGGCATGCGGTCTGGACGTGCCGCCACCACCTGATACCTTTTGAGTGCGGCAATGGCAGTTTTCCCGGGGGACATTTGGACCAGACGGATCTTCAGCGGCAGGCGGATGCCTTGCATGAAGAGGGCGCCACGCTGGCCGATGCCGGTGATCGTGAAGCCGCGCTCGGCAAGTACATGGCGGCGCTGGCGCTCGACATGCAGCGCCCGGACACGCTCTACAACGTCGGGCTGTATCACAAGTATCGCGGTGCCTGGGCGGAGTCCTTTCGCTACAACAAGCGTTCGGTCGAGCTCCGGCCGACGGCGGAAGCGGCGAACTGGAATCTTGCGATCGCCGCGACTGCGCTGCGCGACTGGGCGACGGCGCGTGCCTGCTGGCAACGCATGGGCGTCAAGATCCCCGATGGCACTGGTCCCATCGATGCGAACTTCGGCAGCACGGTCGTTCGGCTGAACGCGGACGGCGAGGCTGAAACGGTCTGGGCCACACGCATTTGCCCGGTGCGTGCGCGGATCGAGAACATCCCGTTCCCAGAATCCGGTTTCGCCTGGGGCGATGTGGTTCTGCATGACGGCGCACCGATGGGCACGCGGCTCGATTCGCAAGGGCGCGAGCGGCATGTGTTCAATGTGCTCGAGATGTTCGAGCCAGCGGTGCTCTCGACCTATGGTGCCGACGTCGTCGTCGCGGGCCCTGAAAACATCGACGCGCTGCGCGAACTCGCGCGCGCGGCGGGCCGGTGGATGGAGGACTGGAGCGGTGACGTGCGGATGCTGTGCAAGGCCTGCAGCGAGGGTCGAGCCCATGAGGCGCACGATCACGATGGCGGGCCGGGGCAATGGGATCCCGAGCATCAGATCGGCATTGCCGCAGGTTCCGAGGAAGAGGTCGAGCGCCTGTTCGATCAGTGGATCGGCCCGGGCCGCGAGGTGAAGGACTGGGGCGTGGCGCTGGAGCGGTAGGCTGCGGTATCCGTATGCACGCCATGCATGGCGTGTGTCCCCGAAGCAATTGGTGCAACGCGCGAACTGACGGCACAGTCCGTCCGATGCATATCACGGACGTTCTGCTGGCCGACGGATTCGGCGCGTATTGGTACGACGACCAGGCGGCGATCCGCTCGGGCGCAACTCAGGAAGGGCTGCTGTATCGCGGCACGCCGGTGACGGCCGGCTTCAGCGCCATCCGTATGCCTGCGAGATCGCTCTCGCTGGGGCTGGTGCTCGAAGATGGATACGTCGCCTGGGGCGACGCGATGACAGTGCAGTACGCGGGTGCGGGAGGCCGCGAGGCGCCGTTCGACCCGCGCACTGCGCGCGCCACGGTCGAGCGCGAGCTGTTGCCGGCACTGATCGGCGCGTCCGTACAGAAGTTCCGTCAGGGCGACGCGGTCGCGAATGCCATCGAGCATCCGGGGTTATCGCGTGCGCTGCGCTATGGCCTGAGCCAGGCACGGCTGGACGCGGCCGCGCATGCCGCGGGCAGGACGCGAGCCGAAGTCATCTGCCGCGACTGGGGACTGCCGGTGATCGCGCAGCGCGTGCCGCTGTTCGCGCAGAGCGGTGACGATCGCTACGTGAACGTCGACAAGATGATCCTGAAGCAAGTGGACGTGCTGCCGCATGGGCTGATCAACAGCGGCGAGAAGCTCGGACCCCGCGGCGCGACGTTCGCAGGCTACGCGCGCTGGGTGGCGAAGCGTATCGGCGAGATCGGGACGCGGGACTATTCGCCGACGCTGCATTTCGATCTGTACGGCACGGCAGGTATCGAGTTCGGTGGTGATCTGGAAGCGATCGGCGGGTTTCTTGCCGAAGTAGGTGATGTACTGGCGCCGTTTCGAGTGCGCATCGAGTCGCCCTTCGATTTCGGCTCGCGCGCGGCGCAGATCGAGGGCTTTGCGACCTTGCGCGCGATCCTGCAACGGCTCGGGTCCGGCGTTGAGCTGGTGGCCGACGAATGGTGCGACACGCTCGATGATGTCCGCGCCTTCTCGCGCGAGCGGGCCGCGCATCTGGTGCAGATCAAGATGCCGGACGTCGGCTCACTGGAGAACACGATCGACGCGGTCCTCGAGTGCCAGCAGGCCGGCGTTGCGGCGTACCTTGGCGGAAGCTGCGCCGAGACCGATGCTTCGGCTCGAGCGGCCGTGCATGTGGCCATCGCGACGCGACCTGCCATGCTGCTGGCCAAGCCGGGCATGGGTGTGGACGAGGCCATGACCATCGTCGGCAATGAAATGAGCCGAACGGTTGCACAGATGCTCGCGCGCACGCGCTCCTGAGGAATCCCCGTGTGAGAATCCCGTCATGAGCACCCCACTGGCCGGCATCACCGTGGTGGCACTGGAGCAGGCGGTCGCGGCGCCGTTGTGCAGCAGTCGTCTCGCCGATGCGGGCGCGCGGGTGATCAAGCTGGAGCGGCCTGAGGGCGATTTTGCGCGTCGCTACGACAGCGCAGCGGCGGGCGGCAGCAGCTACTTCGTGTGGCTCAATCGCGGCAAGGAGTCCGTGGTCGTCGATCTGCAGCGCGCCGACGACTGTGGCATGGTCGAGCGCCTGATCGCGACGGCCGATGTGTTCATCGAGAATCTGGCGCCGGGCGCGGCAGGGCGTCTGGGTCTGGATCCGGCATCGCTACGCCAGCGTCACCCGCGATTGATCACCTGCTCGGTCACGGGATACGGGCCGGGTCCGCAGGAGGGTCGCAAGGCCTACGACCTTCTCGTGCAGGCAGAGTCCGGATTGGCCTCTGTCACGGGAACGCCTGATGCTCCGGGTCGGGTGGGTGTGTCCGTGGTGGACATCGCTGCGGGTCTGAATGCCTACGCCGGAATTCTTCAGGCCTTGTATGCACGGGAGCGCAGCGGCGAGGGCCAGCACGTCGCCGTGTCCCTGTTCGGAGCGATTGCCGAGTGGATGGCGGTGCCGCTGCTGCACTTCGAGAACTCGGGCCGACCGCCGGCTCGAGTAGGCCTCAAGCATCCTTCGATCGCTCCCTACGGTGTGTTCACCACGGCGCGCGGTGACGCCATCCTGCTGTCGATCCAGAACGAGCGTGAATGGCAGAACTTCTGCAGCGGCGTGCTTGGTCAGGCCGAGCTCGCCACGGCTGCACGCTTTGCAAGCAATGCCGCTCGTGTTGAGAACCGCGTTGAACTGGACGCGCTGGTGTCGGAGCATTTCGCCACCCATGACACCGAAGTGCTGGTGCATCGTCTCGATGCGGCCTCGATTGCATATGGCCGCCTGAACGATGTCGCAGGCTTTGCATCGCACCCGCACCTGCGGCGCTTCACGGTCGAGACAGAAAACGGTCCGGTGAGTCTGCCGGTGCCGCCCTCGGGCGAGCCGGACGGCTCTCACGCCGTGCCGCGCATTGGCGAGCACACTCAGGCCATCGAGCGCGAATTCGGTCGTCGTTGATTCGGTCGTGGTTGAAGCGTGCGTGCGCCGTGGCTTTATCGCGCGCGGCGATTCAGGCACTGCATGAAGCGTCGCTCGAGCTCGTCATGCACAGCGGGTTCCACCGCGGCGAGACCGAGCCACTCGATGCGCATCGCTTCCCACGCACGATCATCGGCCTGGCGCGCTTGTCCCAGACCCTGGCGCAACATCTGCATTTCCTGATCGCGCCGCAGCGCGGCATCGGCGGGCGGCGTCGCGCTGCCGCTCAGGATCTCGGCGTGGATGCAGAGTTTGCGCAGCGCCTGCTCGCGCGCGGCATCGTCGGTCTTCAGGAATTCTGCTGAATCCGCGCGAAGGAGCGCCTGTTTCAGCGCCTGCAGGATGCCTTTGTTCGGCCAGCGCGGCACGCCCGTGATGAAAGCGTCTGCCGCGCCTTTCAGCTCTTCGCGAGCAGCATCGGCCTGGATGACGGCGCGCTGGTAGGCGCGCACCTGTCGCGCCGCTTCGAGGGCGTTGGTCTCCGCGGCCCGGGCATCGCGTTGCGCGAGGCCTGCGATCTGCGAGTCGTACTTCGACATCGCGCGCTCATAGCGATCGCGCAGGTTGCGCGCATCGTTGCGCGGCAACTCGCCGATGGCCTGGAACGCGTCCTGCCACTCGCGCAGCTTTGCTTCGCCGGACGGACGATCCGCGGGGCCCTCGAGGCTTGCCTGTTCGATCTGTTCGCACAGCGCGACCGCCTGGACCTTCGCCTGCTCGAGCGTCGCGGATTGCTGCGCGTATTCCTGCTGGCGCCGCTCGAATACGGCATTGCACAGGCCGCGGAACTCTTCCCACATGGACTGGGACTGCTGGTGTGGCACGGGACCGGTCGCCTTCCACTGCGTCTGCAGGCGCTTGGCTTCATCGATCGCGCGTGACGTGTCCGTGGCGGTGGTGAGTTGCTGCGCTCGCGCGATCAGCGCCTGTTTGTCCGCGGTATTGCGCGCGTACCAGGCCGTGACCTTCGCGCGCAGTCGATCGAGCGTGCTGAAGAACTGACCATCGAGTGCGCGACTGGCGTCCCGATCGACGGGCGCATGGCTGCGCCAGTCCTGCGGTGCTTCGCGCAACACGCGCATGATCAGGGAGTGATCCGGCTGTTCCGGATCGAGTCCGGTTTCGAACGCAAGCAGGCGCTCGAGCACCTGCTTGCGCGCTTCGAGGTTCGTGCGGCGGATCGCAGCCTGTTCGGCGAAAAACACCTGGCAGGGCTGGAAGGCCGCGGTGAACGCTTTTTCGAATCGCTCGGACTCCGCACTGGCTTCGACGGCGAGCCCCTTGTTGATGGTGCGCCATTCCTGACGCAGCGCGCGGATGTGCTCGGCGAGCGCTTCCGGCGGTTCATCCACGCCGATCAGCGCTTCCATTTCCTCGATCAGTTCGATGCGTTTCGGCGCGGCGACGTAGTCCTTCCATTGCCGCAGTTCATTGAGGCGTGTGTCGAGCTGTTCCAGGCTGCGCGCGAGCGGCGGGGGCAGGGCCGGCGTTCCCGGCAGCGCGGCTTCGATCGACTGCCGGAAGCGTGCGGCCTTGCGGGTATCGCCGCGTTTCAGTGCGGCGCCGCTCAGGCGGATCAGGCTGACGATTTCTGCCTGGGCCTGCGCATCCGCAGACTGCTTCTCCGTCAGCGTCTGTGTCTCGGCCTGCGTCTCTGCCGCGCGTGCTTCGTCCGCGGCGGCCTGTGCGCTGGCATCGGCTGCAGCCTGTTCGGCGGCCGCCTGCTGCTGGGCGAGCAGTTCTGCTTCGAGTGCGCGCGCGCGGGCCTCTTCAGCGGTGCGCTCGGCGGCGCGCTCTGCGGCCACGCGAGCCAACTCGCGTTCATGTGCGGCGATCACTTCACGGCAGCGCTCGATCGCCTGCTGGCCCCGCGCGCTGATCGCCGCATCGACATTCGTCGGCAGTGCCTGCCAACGTGCGGCAAATGCCGCGAGCGTCGGTGCATAGAGTGCGTCGTGCGCCTTCGCCGCGTGCTTTTCGATCTGCGCGCACAGTGCCTCGGCTTCGCCGTTGGCCTGCTCGACGCTGCGCTGTGTCGTGACGATCGCATCGAGCCGCTGCTTGATCAGCTTGTAGGCGGCCTTGTCACGTCCGCGCAGGCGCGACAGCAGGTCCGGCCAGAGCGCGGGATCCGTGATCGCGGACGCCGCAGCCTGCCGAAGACGCGTGGTCTCGCCGTCGACCGCGAGGCGCAGCAGTTCGTCCGGGCTCATCGAGCCCGATCCAATCGCGGCCAGCAGTCGCTCCTGCTCGGCCGGATCGACCGCGGGCGGGGGCGGCGTGACCGCAACGGGAGGCGGTTCGACTGCGACGGGCGCGGGAGCCGGGGTCGGGTCGGGGCGGAACAGTTTCGAGAGCAGCTTCATTGCGGAAAATGATACAGGAACGGGTGGCGCGACTTCTGGCCGCGACGCCTCCCGCAGCGCCCGTCTCAGCTGGCGGCGCCGGCAGGAAATGGCGAAGATGGGCCATGTTTTCCCACATGTTTTTAGGCGTTTCCGATTTCGAGCGCGCGCTGGCCTTCTATCAGCCTCTGATGGACGTACTCGGGGCAAAGCCGCGTTTCTGCGATCCGTCCCGGCCCTGGGCGGGCTGGCAGTCGGAGCCGGGTCCGAGGCCGCTGTTTGTCATCGGAGCGCCATTCAATCGTCAGGCGGCCACGGCGGGTCTGCCCCTCGAGTATCACCCGAGCTACTACGGCGCGTACTTCCGTGACCCCGACGGCAACAAGCTCTGCGTGGTCTGCCACGAGGGCTGAGTTCGACTGAGCCGCTCAGCCCCGGCTATGCCTCGGACGTCGTCTCGCGCGCGCGGATGAACGGGTACTTCATCTGCGCCCAGTAGCCCGACGGCACGCGCTCAGGCACGCCGTAATGCTGCGGCCATTTGTCGTCGGGCAGATAGAACGTGCCGAACAGGCGATCCAGCCAGGAAAAGTGGATCGCGAAATTCTTGTCGACAGCTTCCTTCTCGAGTGCGTGATGCCAGTGATGGAAGCGCGGCGTCGCGATCCACTGACCGAGGCGATTGAAGTTGCCTTTCAGGTTTGCGTGCAGCACGGACGAGTACACGTACACGAACGCGATGTAGGCCTGCAGCACCGAGGGATCGAATCCCAGCGTGAACAGTGGCAGCGAAGTGACGGCGCGCAGCAGCACGACCTCGATGAAATGCATGCGCGCGCCGGCGAGCCAGTCCATGGCCTTCGCCGAATGATGCACGGCGTGGAAGCCCCACAGGAACGCGACGCGATGGAAAATGCGGTGGTACCAGTACTGGAACAGGTCTGACAGCAGCAGCACGAACACGAACTGCACGACCCACGGCAGCGCCGCCACCGTGGCGCGCAGGTCTGCCCAGCTGCTGGTGTGTGCATTGACGACGGTCGACGGTGCGAGCGCGAGGAAGGTCAGCACCTGCACCATCATCGAGCTGATGAGGTAGTAGAAAAGATCCTCACGCCATTCGATGCGGAACAGGCGCTGCTCGCGCCGGTGCGGAAACAGCCGCTCGATCGGCGCAAACATCAGGCCCTTCACCAGCAGATTGACGATGAAGAAATCCACGCCGAAGAAGATGCCCCAGTCGCGTGCTTCCGAGGGCTGCACGTTCGAGCCGCCAACGAGTGCCGCGCCGAGCGCCACGGCGAGCGCCGCGAAGCCGAGCACCTTCTGTGGACGCAGCAGCAGGCTCAGCAGCGCGAGCGTGTAGGCGGCGAGCAAAACGCCGTGCACGACCGCGCGGAAGCCGATCCAGTTGCGGGCGGCCTGCAGTTCCGGTGTGGCGAGCAGCGTGGGATAGCGCAGCGCCAGCACGAGGCCGAGTCCCACGACGGCGAGCAGCAGCGCGAAGAATCCGGCGAGCCAGCCGCTGCCGACGCGGCGTGTTTCAGTCGGGGCTTCGAGGTCCTGCTGCAGGCGACGCAGGAAGCCGGGGGTGGCGTTCATCTCCATATGGTATCTATATCAACGTGACCGCCCAACCCCAGGACCTGATCCGCGAACTCGGCCTGATGCCTCACCCGGAAGGCGGCTATTTCCGCGAGACGTATCGCGCGGAGCATTGCGATGCCGAAGGGCGCTCAGCCTCGACGCTGATCTATTTCCTGCTGCTGCGCGGCCAGGTGTCGAAGCTGCATCGGATCGATGCGGACGAAGGCTGGCATCTGTATCTCGGCGGCCCGCTGTGGATTCACGAGCTCGATGAGCGTGCGCCGGACTCGGCGCCGACGAGGACGACGCTCGGAACGGACGTGTCGCGCGGCGAGCGGCCTCAGCATGTCGTGCGGGCCGGGCGATGGTTTGGAGCGGAGCTTGCGCCGCAAGCGGAATTCGCGCTGGTCGGTTGCTCCGTGGCGCCGGCGTTCGAGTTCGCGAAGTTCGAACTGGCGGATCGATCGGTGCTGCAGTCCCGTTTCGCGGGTGCTGCAGCACTGATCGGGCGACTCACCTAGCGAGAGCGAAGTCTCAGGCGAACGAGCCGGTCGGTCCCGGATACTTCACTTCGTCGAGCTTGCCGGTATCGACGTCATAGATGAATCCGCGCACGGTCACGGCATCGGGGCCGGACGTGGGAATCCACGGATGATTCAGGATCGTCGAGATGCCGCGCCGCACGTCCCACTCGAGACGCTCGGTGTTCTTCGCATCCCGCGGTGAGTCCAGCGGTTCGATCGCGCCGCGGAACGCATGGAAGGCCGCCGGGCTCGACGAGCTGACGCCCGTGCAGGTGAATTCGCGGCTCGTCGCCTGGCCGAGCAGCTTGACGGACGCCGGATCGCCTTCGAGGCCTGCCTTCAGCAGGTCATCGGTGAACGCGAGCATGCCGCAACGCGTGTGGTGCACGAGGATGATCTCGTTCGTGTTCAGCAGATGATGCGAGATGATCAGACAACGGATCGCATCCTCCGTGACCACACCGCCGGCGTTGCGGATGATGTGCGCCTCGCCGGTCTGCAGGCCGAGCAGATCCTCGACGTCGAGCCGTGCATCCATGCAGCCGACGACTGCGACGCGCCGCGACGGCTGGATCGGCTGTTTTCCCGGGTGGGCGGCGCGGTGCACGGTCTCACCGGCGGCATACCGCTGATTGTTGTCGAGCAGCTGATCCGTGAAGGACTTGGCCATGGAGGCTCCTGGGCAGTGAATGATGCGAGGTGTTCGCATCTTCGACTGCATCGACTGCGCCGCTTGGAACTTGTCGGGATGGGCTCATGCCGAACGGGCATGAGGCGGTAGAGGAGGTCTATCGAACCGATAAGGAGAACGCATTGGCCCAGCATGGGGCACAGGGCTAGATTGGCCCCACTGATCCTCTGTCGATGGAGCAACGCATGTCGAGTGAAGCGAAATGTCCGTTCATGGCCGGTGGCCGTACGAATGAATCCATCCAGTCCAACAGCGACTGGTGGCCGAAGCGTCTCAATCTGAAGATCCTGCACCAGCATTCTTCCAGGTCCAATCCACTCGGAGAGGACTTCAACTACGCCGAAGAATTCAAGAAGCTGGATCTGGCCGCGGTCAAGCAGGACCTGCGCGCGCTGATGACGGACTCGCAGGACTGGTGGCCGGCGGACTGGGGTCACTACGGCGGCCTGTTCATCCGCATGGCCTGGCATAGCGCCGGCACGTATCGCATCTCGGACGGCCGCGGTGGCGCGGGCACGGGCAACCAGCGCTTCGCACCGATCAACAGCTGGCCCGACAACGGCAACCTCGACAAGGCGCGCCGGCTGCTCTGGCCGATCAAGCAGAAGTACGGCCACCAGCTCTCCTGGGCCGATCTGATGATCCTGGCCGGCAACGTCGCGCTCGAGTCGATGGGCTTCAAGACCTTCGGCTTCGCCGGCGGTCGCGTGGACATCTGGGAACCCGAAGAGGAGATCAACTGGGGCATCGAGAAGACCTGGCTCGGTGACGAGCGCTACACGGGCGATCGCAAACTCGACAATCCGCTCGGCGCGGTGCAGATGGGCCTCATCTACGTGAACCCGGAAGGGCCGAACGGCAAGCCGGACCCGGTCGCCTCCGGTCGTGATGTGCGAGACACCTTCGCGCGCATGGCGATGGACGACGAAGAGACGGTGGCGCTGGTGGCGGGCGGCCACACCTTCGGCAAGGCGCATGGCGCAGGCGATCCGAAGCTCGTCGGCGTGGAACCGGAAGGCGCGTCGATCGAGCAGATGGGACTCGGCTGGAAGAACGCGTTCGGCAGCGGCAAGGGTGTGCACGCGACGACCAGCGGCATCGAAGGCGCGTGGAAGCCGAATCCGACGAAGTGGGACATGGGCTACTTCGACATGCTGTTCGGCTACGAGTGGGAGCTGACGAAGAGCCCCGCCGGCGCGCACCAGTGGGTGGCGAAGGACGTGAAGCCGGAGCACATGATTCCGGATGCGCACGATCCTGCGAAGAAAAGCCCGCCGATGATGACGACGGCGGACATGTCGCTGCGCTTCGATCCGGTCTACGAGAAGATCTCGCGTCGCTTCCACCAGAATCCGGACGCGTTCGCGGACGCGTTCGCGCGCGCATGGTTCAAGCTCACGCATCGCGACATGGGTCCGCGCGTGCGCTACCTCGGGCCCGAAGTGCCGAAGGAAGAGTTGATCTGGCAGGATCCGGTCCCCGCCGTCGATCACCCGCTCGTGGGCGAGCAGGACATCGCCGCACTGAAGGCGAAGGTGCTCGCCTCTGGCCTGACGGTACAGCAGCTCGCGACCACGGCCTGGGCCTCGGCCTCGACGTTCCGCGGCTCCGACAAGCGCGGTGGCGCGAACGGCGCGCGCATCCGGCTCGCGCCGCAGAAGGACTGGGCCGTGAACCAGCCGGCTGAACTCGCCAAGGTGCTCGCGACGCTCGAATCGATTCAGCGCGAGTTCAATGCGGCGCAAACGGGCGGCAAGAAGATCTCGCTCGCCGATCTGATCGTGCTCGCCGGCAGCGCGGCCGTCGAACAGGCGGCGAAGCTCGCCGGTCAGGCAATCACGGTGCCGTTCATGCCAGGGCGCACCGATGCGTCGCAGGCGCAGACGGATGTGGAGTCGTTCGCGGTGCTCGAGCCAAAGGCCGATGGCTTCCGCAACGTCACGACGCCGGGCACGGTGACGCCGGCCGAAGAACTGCTGCTGGATCGTGCGCAGCTGCTGCGGCTGACGGCGCCGGAGATGACGGTGCTCGTGGGCGGATTGCGCGCGCTGAACGTCAGCGTCGGCGGTTCGACTCTCGGCATCCTCACGACGCGGCCCGGCACGTTGACGAATGATTTCTTCGTCAACCTGCTGGACCCGCGGACGACGTGGAGCGCGGCCGCGCTTCCAGGAGTGTACGAAGGGCGCGATCGCGCTTCCGGCGCTGTGAAGTGGGCCGGCACGCGGGCGGACCTCGTGTTCGGCTCGAACTCCGAACTGCGTGCGCTCGCCGAGGTGTACGCGAGCGCAGGCAGCGAGACGAAGTTCGTGCGGGATTTCGTTGCGGCCTGGACGAAGGTGATGAACCTGGATCGGTTCGACCTCGCTCGCTGATTTCCACTCCTCGCGGGAGGCTCGCTACACTGCGGCGTAGCGGGCCTCTTCCGTGACGCGAGGAATGACCATGCAGGGTTCTCGTTTTCGTCCCTTATTCCGGGCGCTGCTGCCGATGCTGGCGCTCAGTGCGGCGGGAGCTGCGGCGGCGACGAACGACAGTGGCGCGTTCGCCATCGAGCACGTCACCGTGGTACCGATGACCGAGAACGGCGCGGTGCTGAGCGACGCGACTGTGGTGATCGAGAAGGGGCGGATCGTGTCGCTGCAGGGCCCGGTCCCGAAGGGCGCGCGGCGCATCGATGGCAAGGGCCGTTGGCTGATCCCCGGTCTTGCGGACATGCACGTGCATCTGCCGAGCGACGGGCTGCCGCGCCCGAAGCGCTATCCCACCGAAGCGCCCACGCTGTTCTTCGACACGCAGGACATCATGACGCCGTACGTTGCCAACGGCGTGACGCAGATCCTGAACATGGACGCGGTGCCGGCCTCTGTCGGGCAGCGCAACGAGATCGCGCGCGGCGCGGTCGTCGGCCCGCACATGGCGCTCGCAGCGGTGATCAACGGCGGGTTCGGCAAGAACGGCCGCACTGCCAACACGCCCGCCGACGGCAGGCAGGCGGTTCGCGATATCGCGGCCGAAGGCTACGACTTCGTCAAAGTGTATTCACAGTTGAATGCCGAGACGTTCGTGGCGATCGTCGACGAGGCGAGCAAACTCGGGCTACGTACGCTCGGCCACATTCCGGATGCTTTCCAGGGAAAGCTCGATGCGGCGTTCGTGCCGAACTTCGGCATGGTGGCGCATGCCGAGGAGTTCTCGAAGCACTCCAAGGAGTTCACGGACGAGGACGCCGCGCGCTTCGCGCAGCTCGCGAAGCAGAGCGGGACCTGGGTCTCGCCGACGCTGACGGTGATGCGGCAGATCGCGAGCCAGTCGCGTTCGCTCGACGGACTGCGCGCGTCGCCGACCCTGCAGTACGTCCATCCGTTGTTCCAGAGTCGGTGGGTCGTCGCCAATCGCTACAACAAGAATGGCACGCCTGAACTGGCGGCCTATTTCGATCAGATGGTGGAGTTCCACGGGCGGCTCGTGCGTGCTTTCAAGGCTGCGGGTGTGCCGATCGTTGCCGGGACGGACACGTTCACCTCAGGCGTCGAGCCCGGATTCGCGCTGCAGGATGAACTGGCGTTGCTGGTCGGCGCGGGACTGACGCCGAAGGAGGCGCTCGAATCCGCCACGCGCCTGCCGGCGGTGTGGCTGGGAGTCGACGCGGATCGGGGCACGGTGGAGCCTGGCAAGCGCGCGGACCTCGTGCTGCTCGATGCGGATCCTTTGCAGGACATTGCCAATGCTCGACGCATCGCAGGCGTCGTGATCGGCGGGCGATGGATCAGCCGTGCAGAACTCGACGCGAAGATGGCGGACCTCGCCCGCCGCAATACGGCAGCGCGAGATCAATTCGACTGGAACGTGATCCGCAAGCAGTAGCTGTTCAGCGCGTGCGGTCGTGCCATCGCGCGGAACTGGCCAGCCGGGCGTCCGGTTGGCGTGTTTCGCGCACGCCTGCCCTGCCGGAGCTCAAAAAACCGCCGTCGGACGCCGATTGCGCGCATACTGGGTGACCGGCTACCTCTCGGCCAGCAAGCAAGGCGCACCATGAAAACGATCATTGAAACTGCCATCTCGGCGGGGCAGTACACGACCCTGCTCGCGATGCTGAAGGCCGGCGCGCTGTCGGACACGCTGCGGTTGCCGGGGCCGTATACGGTTTTCGCGCCGACCGATGACGCCTTCAAGAAACTCTCGCCGCGTGCCGTTGCGGCGATGATCAAGGACGTGCGCCGCCTGAAGGTTGTACTGACTCAGCATATCGTCTGCGGCCGCTTCGACACCGAACAGCTGCTCGCGGGCGCCGTGAAGTCCGTGGCGGGCACGATGCTGGTCGCGGTGCGTGATGGTGACCGCATCATCGTCAACGGCGCGACGATCCTGTCGGGTGACATCGGCGTCACCAACGGCGTTCTGCATTCCGTCGATGCGATGGTGCAGGCGAAAGCCGTGGAGCTCGCCTCGGTCGCCTGAGGCGCTGACGCCCGCTCGGTACGCTGCTGCACAGATCCGCGGTGTTCTTGCCGCTAGCCTGAACTCCGTTTTTCCACGGAATCAGGAGTCGCGCTCATGCGTGCCAGAATTCTCATCGCCTGCGCGTTGCTGTGCATGGCGCTGCCGGCTTCGGCCGACGTCAACATCCGCATCAACCTTGGCGGCTATCCGGACTTCGTGCAGGTGCCGGGCTATCCGGTGTACTACGCCCCGGGCCTGAACCAGAACGCCTTCTTCTACGATGGCATGTACTGGGTCTATGCCGACGATGACTGGTACGCCAGTGATTGGTACGACGGTCCCTGGGATCGCATCGCGCCGTACGCGGTGCCCGTGTATGTGCTGCGCGTGCCGGTGCGCTACTACCGCAGGCCACCCGTGTTCTTCCGTGGCTGGCGCGCAGAGCAGGCGCCGCGCTGGGGTGATCACTGGGGTCGCGAGTGGCAGCAGCAACGCAACGGCTGGGATCAGTGGGATCGGCGCAAGACCCCGGCTCCTGCTCCTCTGCCGCAGTACCAGCGCCAGTATTCGGGCGATCGATATCCGCGCGGCGAGCAGCAGCGCACGCTGCGCGAACAGAACTATCGATATCAGCCGCGCGAGACCGTGGTGCGTGAGCGCTATCAGCCGGCGCCGCCGCAGCGCAAGGATGATCGCAAGGACGAGCGCAAGGACGAGCGCGGCAGGAAGGACTCACCGAAGCACTAGAAGTGCCGCAGATACATTTCTTTTTTCAGATCCGGTTCCCGTTGCACATCGCGCCCATACTCGCCGCGCAATGGAAAACCGATAGTCACTTCAAGGATACGAAGCATGAAGACTCTGATCGAAACGGCAGTGGAAGCCGGCAACTTTACGACCCTGCTCGCGGCGCTGAAAGCGGCCGCCCTGACCGACACGCTCGGCACTGCAGGTCCTTTCACGGTGTTCGCGCCGACGGACGAAGCTTTCAAGAAGCTCCCGGCCGGTACGGTGGATTCGCTGCTGAAGGATGCGAAGAAACTGAAGGCAATCCTGACCTATCACGTCGTCTCCGGCGCGGTGATGGCCAAGGACGTGAAGTCGGGCGACATCAAGTCGCTCGAGGGCACGATGCTGCATGCCAAGGTCACAGGGCATGACGTCACGATCAACGGTGCGAAGGTCGTCAAGGCAAACATCGCCGCGAGCAATGGCGTCATTCACGTCATCGACACGGTGCTGATGCCGAAGCTTTCGTCGCTGTCCGCAGTCGCCTGATCCTGGGCTGCGGCGGCTCCGCCTCGAGCGGAGTCGCCGCACCGCCCTGCGAGCCCCGGCTCGCCTGATCTCGCCAAGTCTCGCCAATCTCGCAGATGTCGCCGCGCGCCTGGCGCGCTGGCACACTCTCCGGCAGTCCTCCGGAGACGTGGCATGAAGTCCCTGCTGGTTCGATCCGCTTTCGCAGGCGTGATGCTGCTCGCCCTCACATCGACGCGCGCGCAGGCGGACGCCGCTGCCGACGTGGAGACCTGGGTGCGCCTGAAGGGTGATGCGGCGGGTGCGATGACCTACGAGTGGGTCAGGGGTGTGGCCTACGGCATTCCGCTCGACGACGTCAGTCGTCCGCTCTTCGAGATCGAGAGCGTGACGGTTCGGCAGATTCGCCGGCTGGGCGCTGGGCAGTATGTCGAGCAGAACTACGCCTGCCGCCTGTATCGCGACGCCGTGACGGGTGCGTACATCGAACGATTCACGAACCCGTTCACGCAGCGCGAGGTAGCGCTCGCCACGCGATGCAGTGCGGGTCCGTCTGTGCGTTATGCGCCGGATCGCGTGTCGCTGGTGCCGGCGCTCCCGTTCGAAAGTTCCGCGCTGAACGCACCGATGCAGCTGACCCGGATCGAGACCGGCGTGCGCGTGGTGATCCGGCGCGAGGCGCACTCACAGTATCGTTCACAGGCGAGTGGTGAGCTGCGACGTGAAACGTCGATCGATACATTCACGGTCCGCGCGAAGGATCTTGCGAATCCGGGGATCACGAATCTCGACGCCACCTATCAGTGGACCAGCGTGACGCAGTGGATGACGGATCTCGGGATGGGCGAGCGCGCGGGGCGGATGTTGTGGTCAGTCAACGGCCGAAAGTTCGCATCGACGGCGGATCTGCCGCCCGCGTTTCGTGCCGCGCTCGAACGCGCCGTGCCGGGCGCGCTCGAGCATCGCTTCGACTGGTCTGCATTCGAGCCCGCGCGGCAGGACGTCAGCGCCCGCTGACGCTCCCTGCCTCGGCATCACCGATCACTTCGGCTGTTTGCGCAGGATCCCCGGCGGCGCCGAGCCCTTGCCACGGATCGAGGGGCGGTTGTCACGGAAGCCTTCGACGCTGAAATATGCGCGACAGCCCTCGCTGACCCAGATCGCCCCGCGCATCACGCCCCAGGTCCAGTCGCGGACGCAGTCCGTGCGGCTGACCTGCCGACTCAACTCGACGCGACCACGCGCGTCCGTATAGCACTGCGCGTATTCATAACTGTGTGATTCGCACAGGACTTCGAAGGACTCCCAGCCGTTGCCACCGCTGTTCGGCGTGGCGATCTCGAACTCGCCGCGGCAGCCGCTGCGAACCCAGATGCCGCTGCGATCGAATTTCCAGGTCTCGCCCTCGATGCAGGCCGCGGAACTGAGCGTCCGTACGAGTCGTACGCGACCATCATTGCGCGCAGCACAGAACTGTTCCCGACCACCGCTGGACTGGCACACGAGCGTCTCGCGCCCACCATTGCCCCAGCCGGCACCGCCGCCGTTGCCCCAGCCCGTGCCGCCTCCATTGCCCCAGCCGCCCCCGTTCGAGACTTCGCCGCGCGTCTGGTAAATGAAGTCCGCGCGGCAGCCGCCGGTCACATAGATGCCGCGGCTGTCATGCCGCCAGTTGCGGCCGATCACGCAGGGTGCGCTGCTCAGCTGATTGCGCACACGAACCCAGCCGCGCACGTCGGCGGGACAGAACTGCTCGCGCGCATTGCGCGATTCGCAGCGCAACGTGCTCTCGACCAGCCGGTTGCCGCGGGATTTCTCGCGGTCGTCGTCCGCATGCGCCGCGGGCAGCGCGAGCATCAGCAGTGCGACGGCCATCAGACTCGTTGAAATGCGCATCACGCAACCCCTCTCGTTACAGCGTGAATCGGAATGACTAGAATGTAGCGGAACGTGCGCCCTGACGCATCTGCAGGCAGCGTCGTCTTCCGGAGACTCGAATCTTGAAAGCCACCGCGAGGTTCCTGGTCGCGGTGATGCTCACCGGCGCGGTTGCGGTTTCTGCCGGTGGTTGCGTCAGTCTCGAACTAGATGTCGAAAAATCGCCGTCGACGTCCTACGTCGGCCAGCCTGCTGCCGCACTGTCCGGGCTCTGGGACGAGCAGCTCGCGGCCCAGCCGGGCAGCTCCGGCTTCCGGCTCATCGCAGATGGACTCGAGGCGTTCGCGCTGCGCGCGACGCTGGCACGACGTGCTGAACACACGCTCGATATCCAGTACTACATCATCCATTCAGACGACACGGGCAAGCTGCTGGCGCATGAAGTCATCGCAGCGGCCGATCGCGGCGTGCGGGTGCGGATTCTGCTGGATGACATCTACGCCGCTGAAGCGGATCGCGCGCTGCTCGCGCTCGACAGTCACGCCAACATCGAAATCCGTCTGTTCAATCCCTGGCGGCGACGCTCGGGGCCACTGGGACGCGTCATCGATTTCCTCGCCTCGGCCGGCCGCCTGAACCAGCGCATGCACAACAAGCTGTTCGTGGCCGATGGCGCGGCCGCGATCCTGGGCGGCCGCAATCTCGGCGACGAATATTTCGTCCGCGACCGGGACCTGGATTTCCGTGACCTCGACGTGCTGGCGGTGGGGCCGGTGGTGCGCGAGGCGAACCAGTCCTTCGATGCGTTCTGGAACAGCGAATTCTCGGTGCCCGCGGACTCGATCCAGCTGCGGGGCGAGCGTCCGACGCTCGCCGACGTCCGCCGTTTCGTGGACGAGCATGCCGTGGCGATGCGCAGCGGTCGCTATGTCACCGCGATCGAATCTTCGCTGCTGTCTCGCGAGATCGCGACGCGTCACCTGATCATCGAGCCGGCCGCCGGCCGCATCGTGGCCGACGATCCGGACAAGTTGCGGCGCGATGGCGCCACGGGCCGGCCCGACCTGATCGCCCAGATGCGCCTGGCGATGGGCGAGCCGCAGCACGATCTAGTCATCAGTTCGCCGTATTTCGTGCCGGGTCGCGAAGGAGTGCGACTGCTCGCGCATTACGAGCAGCGCGGCGTCGATGTGCGGGTGCTGACCAATTCGTTCGCGGCGAATGACGTGCCGCTGGTGCATGTGGGCTATGCAAAGTACCGGCCGGCGTTGCTGCGGGCCGGCGTCGAATTGTTCGAGCTGAAGCGCAATACGGAGGTCGACATCGATCGACCGTCAGCGCGGCGCTTCGGGTCTGCGAATGCGAGCCTGCATGCCAAGGCCGTCGGTATCGACGGTCGCTGGTTGTTCGTCGGATCGCTGAACATCGATCCGCGCTCGATCGTCAAGAACACGGAGATCGGCGTGGTGATCGACAGTGTCGAGCTCTCGAACCAGGCGGCGCGCATGTTCGACTACACGACGCAGCCGGACATGAGTTACCACGTCCGCCTCGCGCCCGGGAGCCGCAGCCGTCTCGAATGGCATTCCGTCCGGCAGGGCAAGACGGTGGTCGACAGGACGGAACCCGATACGGGCTTCTGGCGCCGCCTCGGGTTTCGCTTGCTGCGCTACGTTCCGTTCCTGGAGGCGCAGATCTAGTCAGGTCACTAGAGCCGCGCGACGACGTGGTCGACTTCGTCCGCGCTGCCGAGGATCACCGGCACGCGCTGGTGGATGTTCTGCGGGGCCACGTCGAGGATGCGCTGGCCCGGTGCGGCGAGTGCCTTGCCGCCGGCCTGTTCGATCAGCATGGCCATCGGATTCGCTTCGTACATCAGCCTCAGTTTGCCGTTCGGTGCCTTTTTCGTAGGCGGATACAGGAATACGCCGCCCTTCAGCAGGATGCGGTGCACGTCCGCCACCATCGAGCCGACGTAGCGGCTCGAGTAGCCGCTGTCCTGCGCCCAGTCCAGGTAGCGATTGAAGCCGTCCGGGAAGCTGCGACGATTGCCTTCGTTGCAGGAATAGCTCTTGCTGACAGCGGGTGTCTTCAGGCCACGCTCCACCAGCATGAATGCGCCGACGGCCGGATCCAGCACGAACATGTCCACGCCATTGCCGACGGTGAGCACGAACACGGTGGATGAGCCGTATAGCACGTAGCCCGCGGCCACCTGCTGCGCTCCCGGCTGCAGCAGCGAAGCCTCGGCGCTGCGCGCGCGACGATCGTGCCGCAGGATGCTGAAGATCGTACCGACGCCGCCGCAGACGTCGAGATTGGACGAGCCGTCGAGTGGATCGAACAGCACGCAGTAGCGGCGCTCGCCGGCCGCGTCGTCGCGCAGGATCACCGGTTCCTCGTTCTCCTCGGACGCGACGATGGCCACGCCCTCGCGACCACCCAGCACCCGCAGCAGGGTCTCGTTGGCGATGACGTCCAGCTTCTGCTGCGTCTCGCCCTGCACGTTCTCGGCGCCGGCCGTGCCGAGGACGTTCTCGAGCCGCGCGCAGCGCACCTTGGCCGCGATGATCTTCGAGGAGATCGACAGTGCGGAGAGGATCCAGGACAGCGTACCGGTGGCTTCCGGGGTGTTCATCTGCTGCTGCAGGATGTGGCTCTGCAGCGTGACGATGCTGCGCTGGGGGTCGGCGGTCATGGGCGGTTCCGATGTGAAAATGTGCGGGAATTCTGCCACAGCGCTGCAGCGCGCAGGGTGCGCGCGTCATACACTGCGCAGATGAAACTACGCCCCCATCCCGCTTTCCCTGCCGCCCCTGTGCGCGATGTCACAGCCCAGGTACGGATACGCGATGGCGTCCGTCTGGACCTGGTCTATCGGCTCAAAGGCGACGTGGCGCAGCTTCTGGTGCCGGCGGTCGCGCAGCCGATCCGTACCGATGATCTGTGGCAGAAGACCTGCTTCGAACTGTTCGTCACGGACGCGCAGGGCGAGGGCTATGCCGAATTCAATTTCTCGCCGTCGACGGCCTGGGCCGCTTACCACTTCACGGGCTATCGCGAGGGCATGCAGCCGCTGCCCGTCGAACACGCACCGCGCATCGAGTTCGAGGCGGCTGCGCAGCATCTGGATCTGCACGTGAGTCTCGCCGTGCCCGCCGCGATCGCGACGGTGGTGCCGGTGACGCGACGATTGGCGATCTCGGCCGTCGTGCAGGATCATGCCGGCGCGATGTCGTACTGGGCGCTGGCCCATCGCAGCGACAAGCCCGATTTTCATCATCGCGACGGTTTCGCCTACGCGCTGGAGTTCTGAATGCTGTTTGGCATCGACCGACTGATCGACGAAGACGCACTGCGCCGGCCGCTCGCCGGTCGACGCGTCGCGGTGCTCGCGCATCCTGCCTCGGTGACGCGTGATCTTGGCCATTCGCTCGATGCCCTGATCGGTGCCGGCGACCTGAACGTCACCAGCGCCTTCGGTCCGCAGCACGGGTTGCGCGGCGACAAGCAGGACAACATGGTCGAGTCGCCGGATTTCCACGATCCGGTGCACGGCATCCCGGTGTTCAGTCTGTACGGCGAAGTGCGCCGGCCGACCGATGCGATGATGCAGACCTTCGATGTGCTGCTGGTGGATCTGCAGGATCTCGGCTGCCGCATCTACACCTTCATCACGACGCTGCGCTACGTGCTCGAGGCGGCGGCGAAGCATGGCAAATCGGTGTGGGTGCTCGATCGCCCCAATCCCGCGGGTCGGCCGGTCGAAGGGCTGACGCTGCGTGCCGGCTGGGAGAGCTTCGTCGGCGCAGGCCCGATGCCGATGCGCCACGGTTTGACGATGGGCGAGCTTGGCCAGTGGTTCGTCAAAACACTCGGTCTCGACGTGGACTACCGCGTGATCACGATGCAGGGCTGGCAGCCGGAGGCGGCACCGGGCTTTGGATGGCCACTCGGTCAGCGCAGCTGGGTGAACCCGAGCCCGAACGCCCCGAACCTGTCGATGGCGCGCAGTTACGCCGGCACCGTGATGCTGGAAGGCACCACGCTCTCTGAGGGACGCGGCACGACGCGCCCGCTCGAATTGTTCGGCGCGCCGGACGTGGATGCGCGGCAGTGGATCGCGACGATGCACCATCTCGCGCCGCAGTGGCTGCAGGGCTGCCGGCTGCGACCCTGCTGGTTCGAGCCCACCTTCCACAAGCATGTCGGCAAGCTGTGCTCGGGCATGCAGATCCATGTGGATGATCCGTACTACCACCACGAAGCCTTCCAGCCCTGGCGCGTGCAGGCGCTGGCGTTCAAGGCGCTGCGGCATATCGCGCCGGACTATCCGCTCTGGCGGGATTTCCCGTACGAGTACGAACGTGGCCGGTTGGCCATCGATCTGATCAACGGCAGCGAACTGTTGCGACAGTGGGTGGACGATGCGGCCGCCACGCCGGCGGATCTCGATGCGATCACGAAGCCGGATGAGTTGGCCTGGCGCGAACAGCGGCGCGAATTCGAACTCTATTGAGCGAGCGCGGCGGAGCGCTAGACCCGAAGCACGTCCGTCAATGCGAAGTCGTTGCCCTTGAACAGTAGTGGCTCAGAGCGTGCCATCGCCAGGGCATAGGCGAAGCAATCGCCAAAGTTCAGTCCCGCCGCGTGCCGGCCCTTGCCGTACATCTGATACGCATCGCGGGCGATGTGTGCGTGGTCGAGGTCCACTTGAACGATCGTGATCGCGGCTGCCGCAATCAGTCGATCGAACGCGCGCACGCCCTCGGCGCCATGGCGCTGCTCGAGAATGATGGAGACCTCGACGAAGTTTGCTGCCGAGAGCCAGCGGCTTTCCGCGAGTTCGATCGCCTCGGTGAATGAACGTCGCTCGGGTTCGTTCAACAGTATGGCGAGCAGCGCTGAGGTATCGAGCACCATCAGCGCGGGAGGCCAGTCGCGTCGTAGCCAAGAATCTGCTCGGCAGATCTCTCGTCGAGCACTGGCAGGGCGGCGCACTGCAGTGCGATGGCATCGAGTTCATCGGCGAGGGTGCGTTTGCGGCGCGCCCGTTTGACGCGCTCCAGGCGATCGCGAACGGCACGGGTGACGGCCTCGGTCTTGGTTTCACCGGTGAGGCGCGCGAGTTCTGTGGCGAGGGCTTCGGTCTCGCGACTGCGGATGTTGAGTGCCATGGTTTCCCCACGCAATGCAGGTTGTCTACACGTCATCATACCAGTCCCTGAGACGCCTCCGGATTGCAGCATCGGGCATGTTCAACTCATTGAATAGACGGGAAACAGGCGATTCGAGCCGGATTTGCAGCTGGCAAACCCGGGCCGTTACATCTGCCGGAACAGGTGCAGGTAGCTGCGGCTGACCGGCAGCACTTCAGGCCGGCCCTTCAGGTGGATATCCGCGGTTTCGTTGGCACCGCGCACGACGTGGTCGATCCGGCGCAGGTTCACGACGACCGAGCGGTGCACCTGCGCGAACTGCGCCGCGTCGAGCTGGCCGACCAGATCCTTCAGGGCGGTGCGGATCACGGCCTCGCGCAGTTCGCCGGCGTCATTGCGCCAGGCGACCAGCGTGTACTTTTCCTCGGCACGCAGGAAGTCGACGTCTTCCACCGGGATCAGGCTGATGGTCTGTCCGACGGAGGCGCGCAGCCAGCGCAGCGGCGCCGCGCTGTTCCCCGTGACTCGCTCCGCGAGCTGCTGCGCGAGCTGGGTCAGCAGCTCGTCCGTGTTGCGGGCGGGCTCCGCGACCCTGAGCCGGTCCTTCAGCCGCGCGACCGTCTCTTCGAGGCGCGCCGCATCGACGGGCTTCAGCAGATAGTCCAGCGCACCCTGCGCAAAAGCCTGCACGGCGTACTGGTCGAAGGCCGTGACGAACACCAGATGCGCGCGGCGGCCGATGTGGCGCGCGGCTTCGACACCAGTCACGCCCGGCATGTGCACGTCGAGGAAGCAGATGTCGGGATGATGCTCGTCGAACAGATCCATCGCTTCGCGGCCGTTGCGCGCGCGCGCGACGATCTGCAGTTCCGGCCAGGCCTGTGCGAGCTGGCGTTCGAGCGCCTCGCGCAACAGCGGTTCGTCCTCGGCGATCAGGGCGGTCGGAGCGGTCGTATTCATTGCGACGATTCTGACGCTGCGCCGACCGTCGCCGCGCGCGCGGGAAATGACAGCTCCGCGCGGACGCCGCGCGGCGTGACTTCGCCGAGTTGAAGTTCTGCGGAGTCGCCGAAGGCGAGCTGCAGTCGCTCGCGCAGCGCGGCGAGGCCGGTGCCCAGTCCCTTGCTCGTGGCCCGCAGCCCGATGCCGGTATCGCTGACGCGCAGCGTGCAGCGGCCTTCGCGCACGCGTGCCTCGATGTCGATGCGGCCGCCCTGTTCGCTCGGATCGATGCCATGTCGTACCGCGTTCTCGACCAGCGTCAGCAGCGTCATCGGTGGACAGTGGATTCCCGGCGCCGCGTCATCGATCGACAGCGTGAACTGCAGCCGATCCGGCATGCGCATGTGCATCAACTCGAGGTACGAGCGCACGAGCTGCAGTTCCTGCCCCAGCGTCGTCGCAGGTTCCTGCAGTCGCGGCACGGCAGCGCGCAGGTATTCGATCAGGCTCTTGAGAACCTGCGAGGCCTGCGGCGCCCCGGTATCGACCAGCGCCTGGACGTTGGCCAGCGTGTTGAACAGGAAGTGCGGCTCGACCTGTGCCTGCAGCAGACGGAAGCGGGCATCGAGTGCCTGACGCTCGAGCTCACTGCGCTCGAGTTCGAAGGCGAGTGCCTGATCGCGCGCGAACGCATCGCGCTGGCGTACGAGGGCTGTCACGGCGATCCACGGCGCGAACAGCACGCCCGCGAACAGCAGCAGGAAATAGCCGCTGGTGCGGTCCCCGTCCGCGGCGATCTGCGGATTCCCGCCCTCGGTGATCCAGTACGCGGCGAAGGCGGCGAACGGCATCACGGCGACCATCGCGACCAGCTGTACGACCCAGCGCGCGGCCCAGGCCGGCAATCGCGCCGGCCACTGCTCGACGACGCCGAAGGCGAGCATCGCGATCAGTCCGACGATGACCGCGCGAGCGATGACGATGTAGACCGGAATGACATAGGCGATGCTGATCAGCAGGCCGAGCGCCGCCGAGATGGCAACGGTCGCGACCACGCGGCGCCCGCCCAGCAGAAGAGCGAGGCCACGTGGGCGGGCGGTGAGGGTGCTTGCGGACATGGGACGATGATATTCCAGGCCGGCCGGTCGCCTGCGCCGGGACCGCTGCTTTCGCGACGCGGGTCCCGCGATCCGTCCGTTCTGGTCGCCGTCCGGTACGGGCCAGCCGTAGCCCGTCGCATCGGGTTGAAGGTCGCAATCCACGCCCGCCATAGTGGCGCCCATCGAAACGGGAGATTGGATGATGAAACGAGCTACGAAAATACTGGGCGGCGTCGGCGCCGTGCTGCTGCTCGGAGTCGCGACCCTGGGCGTCGCGATGAGCCGAAACGCGCCCTGCGGCAAGCCTGCACCGATCGCAGCCGATGCACCGACGATGAAGGCGCTGGTCTATCGCTGCTACGGCGGTCCCGCGGTACTGAGCTTCGAGGACATCGCGAAGCCGGCACTCGAGGAGGGGCGCGTGCTGATCCGCGTGCAGGCGGCTTCGGCCAATCCGCTCGACTGGCACTTCATGCGCGGCGAGCCGTACATCATGCGCACCTCGTCCGGATTCGGTGCGCCGAAGAACATTCGCCTCGGCGCGGATTTCGCCGGCACGGTCGAAGCCGTCGGTCCCGGCGTGACGCGGTTCAAGCCGGGTGACGAAGTGTTCGGTGGAGCCAACGGCGCATTCGCGGAGTACGTGAACGTGCGCGAGAGCGGTGCGCTCGTGCTGAAGCCGGCGAACGTCAGCTTCGAGCAGGCCGCCGCCGTGCCGATCGCCGCGATCACCGCCCTGCAGGCGCTGCGCGACAAGGGACGCATCCAGGCCGGTCAGAAAGTACTGATCAACGGTGCCTCGGGTGGCGTGGGCACGTTCGCGGTGCAGATCGCGAAGTCCTACGGCGCCGAGGTGACCGGCGTCTGCAGTACGCGCAACGTGGAGCTGGTGCGCGGGGCCGGCGCGGATCGCGTCATCGACTACAAGCAGCAGGATTTCACGCAGGGCACAGAGCGTTACGACCTGATCATCGACACGGTCGGCAATCACTCGCTGACAGCGCTGCGGCGCGTGATGCAGCCGACCGGCGCGCTGGTGATTGTCGGCGGCTCCAGCGAAGGGCGCTGGCTCGGTCCGCTGACCGGCCTGCTGAAAGGCATGATGCTCGCGCCGTTCATCAAGCAACGGATCGAGCCGCTGCTCGCGGACATGAATACGGAGGATCTCGCGCTGCTCGCCGGCTTGATGACCTCGGGCAAGCTCGTGCCGGTGATCGATCGGCGCTATTCGCTCAGCGAGGTGCCGCAGGCGATCGAATACCTCGAAACGGGGCGAGCCCGCGGCAAGGTGGTGATCGAGGTGTCAGGCCGCTGAAGCGCGAGGCCGGGCCAGGCGGCGGCCCAGCAGGAAGCTCGCGACGATGACGGCGACGACGCCGGCGCCGAACGCGAGCTCCTTGCCATCGCTCCATTCGTCGACGCGGGGCATCAGCAGCTTCGTGGCGCTGAACGCGGCGACCAGCAGGCTGACGCCGGCGACGGCGAGGCTCATCACGCGTGAGGCGACGCGCGCGATCTCATCGGAACGCAGGATCAGCTTCGAGATCCACCAGCCGTTGATGCCGTCCGTGACCATCATGCCGAGCATGAACACGAGTCCCAGCGCGAGTGCCGCGGCGATGCCACCGAACTGCGACGCGGTCAGCGCGAACAGCGCGGCCTGGCTGACGGTATCGAAGGACAGTGCGAACAGCGCGCCGACCAGCATCACGGCGAGCGGTGAACGGCCCTCGGCGAGGCGGCCGAGGAAGCGGCCCTTCAGGCCGACCGGGCGGACGATCTGTTCGGGATCGGTGGTGAACACCGCGCGCAGGTTCAGCACGCCGAGCACGGTCAGGAACAGGATCGAGATCCACACGCCCGTGACTTCGAGCCAGTCCGGCGTCTGCCAGCGGTTCGTGACGGCGCCAACGGTCAGTGCGATGGCCATGACGACGAGGCCATGACCGAGCGAGAACAGCGCGCCGCACCAGCGGGCGAACGAGCGACCGGCGCGGGTGTTCAGCCGCGTGAAGCCGTCGATCGTGGCGAGATGGTCCGCATCGAAACCGTGCTTCAGCCCGAGCAGGAACACGAGTCCGGCGAGGGCCGGCCAGCTGGTGGGAAGGCTGTCCATCCGTGAATGCTACCGAGGCGGCTCAGACCAGAACGCGCTCGATGCCGCCCTCGTTCGCCAGCCGGACATAGTCCTTCATCCACTCGTCGCCGAGCACGTGCTTGGCCAGTTCCACGACGATGTAGTCCGCGTCCAGTTCCGTTTCGTCCTGATAGCGCTTCAGGCCCTGCAGGCAGGAGGGACATGAGGTCAGTACCTTCACATCGCCGGAGAAGCCGTCGGCGCGAGTCTGGGCCATGCCCTTCTGCATCTCCTCGGCCTTGCGGAAACGCACCTGCGTGGAGACGTCCGGGCGCGTGACGGCGAAAGTGCCGGACTCGCCGCAGCAGCGGTCGTTCTTCGCCACTTTGCCGTTCATGTCCGAGTTGATGAGGGTGTTCACGACCTTCAGCGGCTCATAGCTCTTCATCGGCGTGTGGCAGGGATCGTGGTAGAGATACCGCACGCCGGTCACGTTCTCGAGGCGCACGCCTTTCTCCATCAGGAACTCGTGGATGTCCATGATGCGCGAGCCCGGGAAGATCTTGTCGAACTCATAACCCTGCAGCTGATCGAAGCAGGTGCCGCAGCTGACCACGACAGTCTTGATGTCGAGATAGTTCAGCGTGTTCGCCACGCGATGGAACAGCACGCGGTTGTCGGTGATGACCTGATCGGCCTTGTCGAAATTGCCCGAGCCACGCTGCGGATAGCCGCAGCACAGATAGCCGGGCGGCAGCACGGTCTGCACGCCGACATGCCAGAGCATGGCCTGCGTGGCGAGGCCCACCTGCGAGAACAGGCGCTCCGAGCCGCAGCCGGGGAAATAGAACACGGCCTCGGCATCCGCGGCCGTGCGCTGCGGATCGCGGATCACGGGCACGTAGTTGCGGTCTTCGACGTCCAGCAGCGCGCGCGCCGTCTTCTTCGGCACGCCCGAAGGCATGCGTCGATTGACGAAGTGCACGACCTGCTCGCGGATCGGCGCCTTGCCGGTCGTGGCGGCCGGGGCCGCGACCTGCTTCTTCGCGAAAGCCTTGAACAGCTGGTGGCCGAAGCGCTGCGCGCGGAAGCCCCAGTCGATCATCACCTTGCGCACCAGCTTGATGGTCTCGGGGCGCGTCGCGTTCAGGAACAGCATCGACGCGGCGGTGCCGGGATTGAAGCGCTTCTTGCCCATGCGGCGCAGCAGGTCGCGCATCGCCATCGAGACGTCACCGAAATCGATGTCGACGGGGCAGGGCGATTCGCACTTGTGGCAGACGGTGCAGTGATCCGCCACGTCGGAGAATTCGTCCCAGTGCCGGATCGAGACGCCGCGTCGCGTCTGCTCCTCGTACAGGAAGGCTTCGATCAGCAGCGACGTGGCGAGGATCTTGTTGCGCGGGCTGTACAGCAGGTTCGCGCGCGGCACGTGCGTGGCGCAGACGGGTTTGCACTTGCCGCAGCGCAGGCAGTCCTTGATCGCATCGGAGATCGTGCCGATGTCCGACTGCTGCATGATCAGGGACTCGTGTCCCATCAGGTTGAAGCTCGGCGTGTAGGCGTTGCGCAGGTCGCCGCCGGGCATCAGCTTGCCGCGATTGAACCGGCCTTCCGGATCGATGCGGCGCTTGTAGGCGCGCAGTTCCGCGGTCTCGGCGTCCGTCAGGAATTCGAGCTTGGTGATGCCGATGCCGTGCTCACCGGAGATCACGCCGTCGAGATCGCGGGCGATCTGCATGATGCGCGCGACGGCCTCGTTGGCCGCGTGCAGCATCTCGTAATCGTCCGAATTCACCGGGATGTTGGTGTGCACGTTGCCGTCGCCGGCATGCATGTGTAGCGCCACCCAGACGCGGCCGCGCAACACGCGCTGGTGGATCGCGTTGCACTCGGCGAGGATCGGCGTGAAGGCCGGTCCGCCCATGATGCGTTCGATCGGTGCGCGCAGTTCCTTCTTCCAGGACACCCGCACGCTGCGGTCCTGGAGCTGCTCGAAGTGCGCATCGAGATCGCGCAGGTAGCCGCTCCAGCGGTCGCGCGCTTCGTTCAGGACGGCGATGACCTGCTGCGGCCGGTCGCCGAGCTTCTCTTCGTTCGAGAGGCGATCGAGGTCCGCGTCACCGGTCTTGCCGGGGCGCAGTTCGCCGCGGAAATACTCTTCCAGTGCATCGACCAGCTTCAGCTTGTTGGCGATCGACAGTTCGATGTTGATGCGTTCGATGGCGTCGGTGTATTCGCCGAGCCGGGCGATCGGGATCACGACGTCTTCGTTGATCTTGAACGCGTTGGTGTGCTTGGCAATGGCAGCCGTCTTGGCCCGATCCAGCCAGAACTTCTTGCGCGCATCCGCGCCGACGGCGATGAAGCCTTCTCCGGCGCGGCCATTGGCGATGCGCACGACCTCCGACGTCAGCCGCGCGACGGCGTTTTCGTCGTCGCCGACCAGATCGCCGATCAGCACCATCTTCGGCAGCGCACCGCGCTTGGACTTGGTCACGTAGCCGACGGCGCGCAGATAGCGCTCGTCCAGATGCTCGAGGCCGGCGAGCAGCACGCCTGCGGCGCGGCCCGGACCGTTCAGGTGGTCCGTGATCTCGACGATCGAAGGGATTGCTTCGCGAGCCTGGCCGAAGAACTCGAGGCAGACCGTACGGATGTGCTTCGGCATGCGGTGCACGACCCAGCGCGCGCTGGTGATCAGGCCATCGCAGCCTTCCTTCTGCACGCCCGGCACGCCGCCGAGGAATTTGTCCGTGACGTCCTTGCCGAGGCCGGCCTTGCGGAACATCGCACCGGGCAGGCGGATTTCATCGGTCTTCAGTACTTTCGCGCGCTCGGGCGATTCGCCGCCGTCCTTCCAGGTGAGTCGGAACACGACTTCCGGTGCTTCGTGGATCTTGCCGAGGTTGTGGCCGACGCGTTCGACCTCGAGCCAGTTGCCGGCAGGATCGACCATGCGCCACCAGGCGAGGTTGTCGACGGCGGTGCCCCACAGCACGGCCTTCTTGCCGCCGGCATTCATCGCGATGTTGCCGCCGATGCAGGAAGCGTCGATCGAGGTCGGGTCCACGGCGAACACGAAGCCCGCGCGTTCCGCGGCATCGGCGACGCGCTTGGTGACGACGCCGGCTTCGGAGAAGACCGTCGGCACCGGCGCATCGAGGCCTGGCAGCGACACGCGCTCGACCTCGGACACACGCTCGAGCTTCTCGGTGTTGAACACGGCTGCACGCGGCGTCAGCGGTACGGCGCCGCCGGTGTAGCCGGTGCCGCCGCCGCGCGGGATCACGGTGAGGCCGAGTTCGAAGCAGGCGCGTACCAGGCCCGGGATCTCGGCTTCGGCATCCGGCGAGACGACGACGAACGGGAACTCGACGCGCCAGTCCGTGGCGTCCGTGACATGCGAGACGCGTGCGAATGCATCGAAGCAGACGGCATCCGCGCGCACGTGCTTCGTCAGCAGGCGGCGCGCGCGTTCGCGCAGTGCGGTGGTCTCGGCGAACGAGGCCGCGAACTTCGCGACGGCGGCTTCGGCGGCGGTCAGCAGCGTGCGCACCTTGGCATCGCGCTGCGCGTCGCCGGATTCGCGCCGACGGTTGACCTCGCCGAGGCGATGACGCAGGGCGTCGATCAGCAGGCGACGGCGCTTCGGGTTCTCGAGCAGGTCGTCCTCGAGATACGGGTTGCGCTGCACGACCCAGATGTCGCCGAGCACTTCGTACAGCATCCGCGCCGAGCGGCCGGTCTTGCGCTCGCCGCGCAGTTCGTCGAGCAGTTGCCAGGCCTCATCGCCCAGCAGCCGGATGACGATCTCGCGGTCGGAGAAAGAGGTGTAGTTGTAGGGGATCTCGCGCAGCCTGGCAGGGGGCTCCGAGATCGTCTTCTGGGGCATCAACATCCGTGCGTGCCTCTATGGGCCGGCCCCAAGATTAACACTGCGGTTCATCCGGAGTGACGCCGGAACGGCATGGGGCTACGATCAAGCGGTCCGGAAAGGTATTTGACTCCGGCATTTCGTTGCCACTGGCCAAGGAGGCCTCATGTCAGCCACACCCACCGACAAACTGCTCGATGACCTGCGTCGCGTCGTCGAGGACACGGAAGCCCTATTGGCGGCCACGGCCGGTCAGGCCGGCGATCGCGCCCGGGACGCGCGGACGCGCGCCGAGGACTCGCTGCGCCAGGCACGCGACCGCCTGAAGGGCCTCGAGGAAGAGGTCGTCGGCCGAGCCCGCGATGCGGCTCGCGACACGGACCGCTACGTCCACGAGAACCCCTGGCAGTCCATCGGCATCGCCGCCGGCGTGGCCTTCGTGCTCGGGCTGCTGCTGAGCCGTCGCTGACCCGCGCCGGCATGGACCCGAGTCCAATGGGCCCGACGGGCGACCCGCCCCGCAGCGGCCTGTTCGATTCCGTGCGGCGCCTGCTCGCGCGGGTGCTGGCGCTCGCCCAGACGCGCCTCGAACTGCTGACCACCGAACTCGCCATCGAGGTGCAGCGCGCCGTGTCGGTGCTGCTGTGGGCCTTCATGGCGCTGTTCTTCGGCGGCCTGACGGTACTGATGCTGACGCTGACGCTGGTCATCGCGTTCTGGGAAGAGCACCGGATCCTCGCGGCGGGTCTTGCCGCGCTGCTGTTCGCGTTGCTGACAGCGGTCGCGCTGTTCATCGTGCGCGGCAAGATGCGCGCGCGACCGCGACTGCTCGCCTCCACGATCGACGAACTGAATCGAGATCGCGCGGTGCTCGACCCCGATGGAGACTCTCGCCGTGAATGAGCGTCTGGCCGAACTCGAGCTGAAGCGTCAGACGCTGGTGCTGCAGAGTGCCGTGCTGCGCGGCGATATTGCCGCCGAGGGCGCAGCAATCCAGGGCCGGTTTTCGCAGGTCGATCGCGGCCTGGCCGCGTTGCGCAGCCTGACGAGCTCGCCGTGGCTGATCGCCGGGGCCGGTGCGCTGGTCGTGGTGCTGGGGCCGGTGCGCGCGTTGCGCTGGGCCGGCCGGGGGCTGGTGGGTCTGACGCTGGCGCGGCGTGCGCTGCGATTACTCGACGTAGGCCGTACCGATTCTCGATAGCCAGCGGCGATGCGCGGCGGGGCGGCCGGTCTGCGCGATGCATTGTACTTTCAGTGCACGGCAGAAGAAGGTCATCGAGACGGCATAGGCGCGCGCCGCCTTGGACGGTCTGCTGTCACGCCGGTCCGAGGGCAGACGGAAGCTGATGGCCTGCAGGGCCTTCGAATCGATGATCGGCAGGGATTCCGCGTGCAGCGTGAATCCTTCGACGATCACGAAACAGCCCAGCCCTTCGCAGCCTTCGAAGAACGCGCCCAGCGCCACCGGGTGCTGGACGATCATCGACTCGTCGACGGCGAAGCCGATCGCGCCGCGAGCTTTCGGGGCCTGCTGCAGGCGCATGGCGACGAAGCGCAGGAATCCAGGGTCCTGGATCGATGCCTCCGACAGTCGGAGCACATGAAGATCGAGCGCTTCAGCATCGCTCTTCGCTTCGCGCTCCAGCAGGCGCACGAGTTCGGCAACGACGATGCGGTCGCTGGCGGGTGAGACGGCGAGATCCGTTTCATCACCGCGCGCGGAACGGCCGCGGACCCGTACGAGGCTCGGGCCACCTTCGGCGTCGAGGCGCGCGAGCGGCTCGCGCGCGAGATGAAAATGCACGCCGGCTGCCAGCGCAGCGGCGACCGGAGCGCGGCGCGGGGTCGCGGCACGCGGCGTGAGCGTGGGAGCCGGCGCCAGGGTCGGCGGCAGGGCGGCTGCGGCCGCGCGTCGATCCGGCTTGGCTGCGGGAGCAGTCGGTGCGGGGGCAGTCGGTGCGGGGGCAATCGGTCCGGGCTCGGGTACCAGTGCCAGCTCGAATTCAGGTTCGACCGCTGCAGCAGGTTCGACCGCCTCGGCGGCGACCTCATTCCGCGGCTTCGACATCAGCGCGATCTCGGCGATGCGCTGCAATGATCCGATGGCCTCCTCACCGATCAGGCTGCGCGCTCCGCGCGGCAGCTTCCACAGCGCCATCGACATGGCCATGACGAGCGCGCCAAGACGGCCATCCGGGGTGCGCGCGGCGAGCAGCGTTGCCTGGCGCCCATCCCCCATGTCGCGCTGCACGTGCGCAAGCTTGCGGGAAGCGGTCAGTTCGTCGATGGCCTCGAGGATGACGGTGTGCTCGTCGGGTCCGAGCAGGTTCTCGCTGAGCCACAGCAGTTCCGCATCGCAGTCATGGATCGAGAGCGAGACGAGCCGCGGAACCTTCAGCACATCCTTGAGGCTGTCGCCGATCGTTGCGATGACCAGTCGCTGCCGCGGCAGATCGTCGAGCAGATCGTCGGTCAGCGGCGTGGCAGGTTGGACTTTCACAGCCCCGAACTTTACTCATCGCTGCGCCAAGCAAACGTTCAACCGGTCGCAGTTACGCGACGCGAGCGGCAATTTCTTGCCGCATTATGTGCAGTCGCTTCCGGGTGTCAGGGTGTGGGAAAGCCGCGCTTGCGCATCAGCGCGCCGATGCCCGCATCCCGGCCGCGGAAAGCCCGATAGCCGTCTGCGGGTTCGACCGTATTGCCAACCTGGAACACGTGATCGCGCAGTCGTGCCGCCACGGCCTTGTCCCACGCGCCACTGCCCTCGGTAAACGCCTCCCACGCGTCGGCCGTCAGCGTGTCGGCCCACAGGTAACTGTAGTACCCCGCCGAGTAGCCGTCGCCGCCGAACACGTGCTGGAACTGCGGCGTGCGATGGCGCATCACGAGTTCCTTCGGCATGCCGAGTGCAGCCAGCGTCTCGCGCTCGAACCGGTCCGGATCGATCGGCGTGCTGCCGGCCAGATGCAGCTTCATGTCGATGAGCGCGCTGGAAAGATACTCGACGGTCGCGAAGCCCTGGTTGAAGCGCTGCGCCGCCTTGATCTTCTCGAGCAGCGCCGCCGGCATCGGGGCGCCGGTCTGGTAGTGCGTGGCGAAGCGATTCAACACCTCGGGCACCGACAGCCAGTGCTCGAGCAGTTGAGACGGGAACTCGACGTAGTCGCGCGCCACCGCCGTGCCGGACAGGCTCGGATAACTCACGTTCGACGACAGCCCGTGCAGCGCATGGCCGAATTCGTGGAACAGCGTGATCGCGTCATCCCAGCTGATCAGCAGCGGTTCGCCCGGCTTGCCCTTCACGAAGTTCGAGTTGTTCGACACGATGGTCTTGATGTCACCGTCGAAGCGTTCCTGGCTGCGATAAGCGTTCATCCATGCGCCGCTCTGTTTGCCGGGGCGTGCGTACGGATCGAAGTACCAGAGGCCGACGTCACGGCCCTGCAGATCCGTGACGCGCCAGACGCGCACGTCCGGGTGATACACCGGCACGGCCTTGTGATCGGTGACCGGCGTGAAGCGCAGGCCGAACAGCTCGCCGGCCACGTAGAACATGCCTTCGCGCAGTTTTTCGAGCTGCAGGTACGGCTTGACCTCGTTCGCGTCGAGATCGTACTTCGCCTTGCGCACCTTCTCGGCGTAGTAGCGGTAGTCCCAGGGTTCGATCGTCAGCATGTCGCCGGCCTTGTCCGCCACGGCCTGCATGTCGGCGACTTCCTCGTGCACGCGCGCGACGGCTGGCGTCCACACGGCCTCGAGCAGCTGCATCGCGCGTTCGGGTGTGCGCGCCATCGAATTCTCGAGGCGCCAGTGCGCATGCGTCGCGTAGCCCAGCAGCTTCGCGCGCTCAGCGCGCAGCGCCAGGATCTCCGCGATGATGCGGTTGTTGTCGTGCGCGTCGCCGTTGTCGCCGCGGCTGACGAAGGTCCGCCAGACTTTTTCACGCAGGTCGCGTCGGGACGAGTACGTCAGGAAAGGCTCGACGCTCGAGCGCGTGTTCAGGATCGCCCACTTGCCCTTCTGGCCGCGCGATTCCGCGGCAGCGGCGGCGCCGGCGCGCAGCGAGTCCGGCAGGCCGGCGAGATCCGCCTCGGTGGCGAGGATCAAAGCCTGGCCGTCTTCTTCGGCGAGGATGTTCTGGCTGAAGTTCGTGTACAGCGACGCGAGTCGCTGGTTGATGGCCGAGAGGAGCTGCTTGGCCTTGGCATCGAGGCTCGCCCCGGCGCGTACGAAGTTCGTGTAGTAGAGCCACGTCAGCCGCTGCTGCTCGCGGCTGAGCCCGGCGCTCTCGCGCACCGCATAGACGGCGGCGATGCGCGCAAACAGTTTCTCGTTCTGGGTGATCCGGTCGCTGAACTCGGCGAGCTTCGGCGCCATGTCGCGCTCGACCGCCTGGACTGCCGCATCGTTCAGCGTCGAGGTGTAGATGCCGAAGATCGTCATGGCGCGATCGAGCTCGCGCCCGGATTTCTCCATCGCGGCGATCGTGTTGGCGAAGTCTGGTGCCGCGGAATTGCCGACGATGCGTTCGATGGCCGCGAGTTGCAGCGCCATCGCGGCCTCCAGCGCGGGCTGCAGGGCAGCGGGGGTGACCTGGTCGAACGGCGGCACGCCGCCGTAGGGTCCCTTCCAGGGGGCGAGCAGCGGTGCGGTGACGGGACGTGGGGCTGCAACGGTGTTCATGCTGGTGGCCATCAGGAAAATGGGGAGGGAGGCGACGGCGGCGAGGCCGGCCTTGGGTAACAGTCGTAGGTGTCGCATCGGCGATGCCGTCCGGTGGCTTGCGAGGCGCGCAGATTACCCGTTTGCGGGCCGGCATCACACTTTTGAGCCTGTCGCCAGGACCCGTCAGGACCCGCGCTCAAGGGCCGACGGGGTGGGCCGATAGTTATGTCACCGCGGGACCTTCCGCCAGGAGTTCGCATGACTGCCGTGACCAGCCGACCTGTCGATCTGATGCCTGACTATCGCAGCACCCCGTCCGTCGGCGTGCAGGCCGGCAAGGCCGTTGCAGGGTGTCGCGACTGCGGCCCGAGCCCGTTGGCCGTACCGGATGCGGATCGCACCTCTGCGGCTGCCACGTCCAAGGTCGTCTCTGAAGTCAGTCGCCGGCTGGGGCTGTCGGTGGTCGATTCCGGCCGCGGTGGCGTGGACAGTCTCGCCAGTGCACTGCGCGGGCTGCTGGCCCGCAGTTCTGCCGCCGGCCAGGATGCCGTGCCGGGTGTGCTCGATGCGGTGCGCGGCGCGCTCGACGAGGCGGCGAGTGCCCTCAAGAAGCTTGGGCTCACCGACGCACAGATCGATTCGGCCCTGGGCGCGGTGCGCGAGAAGCTCGGCGCGTCAGTCTCGGCCAGTGCCGAACTGAGTTCGGCCCAGACCACGACCTACGTTCGCAAGGACAAGGCGAATCTCGACATCTCGACGCAGGAAGGCGATCGCGTGCAGATCCGCTTCCGCAGCCGCGAGGGCTATGTCTCGCAGACATCGGCCGGTGCGACCGGCGGCGAGCGCAACGTCTATGCATTCTCTTCCGGCAAGATCGAGATCTCGGTGGATGGCGAACTGAACGAGGACGAGCTCGCCGCGATCGGCGAACTGGTCAACAAGGTCGAAACGCTCGCCAACGATTTCTTTGCGGGTGACGTGCAGAAGGCGTTCGAATCGGCGGCCTCGCTCGGCTTCGATGCGACGCAGATCGCGAGCTTCGCGCTGAAGCTCTCGACCCGCGAGACGCTGAGCCAGCAGACGACGGGCACACCGGCCCTGCCGGCCGCGCCCAAGCCTGTCGCGCCGAAGCCCGCGGCCCCCGCGCCGCTGCCGGCGCCGGTCGATCCGGTCGCGTCAGATGTGGCGGCGAGCGCGACTGACGCCGCGACGGCGACGCCCGCGACGAGCCCTGCCACGAACGCGACGACGACCGCCGCGCCCGCGACCGATGCGACCACCCCGACGACAGACAGCAACACGCTGCCCGCGTCCACGGCGACCACGCTCGGTGGCTTCCTGCGCAAGCTGATGGATACGCTCGGCGGCACGCAGAGCAGCGGCCGGATCGAATTCTCGATGAAGTGGAAGCTTGAAGTCGTCGTGGCTGCGGTCAACGCCAAGACGCCGAAGGCGGAAGGCACGCCGGGCACGAAGCTGCTCGCCGGCGCGGTGGACGAGCTGGCTAAGAAGCCGGCGACGCCGACGGTGCAGGACCCGGTGACGGCAGCTGCAGCGGCTGTGAATCCCTGAAGCCGGTCCGCGCGTCGAGCGCGCGGTGCTGGGCGATCAGGCCGGTTTCCATCTTGAGCCGCAGTGCTTCCGTGGCGGCGGCATCGAGCTTCGGCGGCACCTCGAACGGTTCGCCGATGTCGATGTGGATGTTCGCGCCCCACTTCGGCACGACGGCGCGATCCCAGGATTTCTGCCAGATCCAGCAGTCGTTGGTCGACGCCGCCACCGGCAGCACGAGACTGCCTGTCTTCTGCGCCATCGTGATCACGCCAAGCTGAGCGACTCCACGCGGGCCGCGCGAGCCGTCGATCGCGAGACAGGAATTCAGCGCCTTGTCTTCGCGCTGCGCCTTGATCATCTCGACCAGCGCGCGTGCGCCGCCTTTGCCTGACGAGCCGCGCGCCACGCGAAAGCCGAGGCCTTCCTCGATCTTCGTCATCAACTCGCCGTCACGGCTCTGCGAGCACATCAGGATCCAGCGGCCGCGTTCCGGACTGCTGAAATAATGCAGCAGCTGGATCGTGCGCGCATGCAGGAACGCGCCGACCACGGGGCGTCCGTCGCGTACCAGCGCTGACAGAATGTGCGCGGTGTCCGAGCTGTAGCGCCAGGAATCGCCGAGCCGCCGATAGCCCCATACCGCGAACGGCGGCAGGACGCGCGTCAGCATGAAGCGGCGGAAGGGTTTGCGCGGGCTCATGTCGGGGGCAGGTTCAGGTCGAGTCCGTCTTCGCAGCCGTGCGGCCCTTGCGGCCACCGCTGGCATGGGCGCTCGCGAATGCGCCGCTGCCCATCGCACCCACCACGGAGAGCTCGCCTGCGAGGGCCACCGCGGCGCAGATCTCGGCGAACTTGCGCGCGGTGCCGGGGCCGATGCAGCCGAGCATCGCCAGCGATTCGCGCGCGGTCGGCAGATACGTACCGCCGCCGACGGTACCGACGATCAGGTTCGGCAGCGTGACCGACATGTACACATCGCCGTCACGCGTGAGCTCCACGCGCGTCAGTGCCGTGGTGGCCTCGGATACGCAGGCCACGTCCTGGCCACAGGCGATGAACAGCGCGGCCAGCGCATTCGCGACATTCGCCTGCAGGCCGGCGGCGCCGGACTGCACCATGCCCGCGGTCGCCAGATCCCAGGTCTGCACCAGTCGCGAGGCATCGCAGCGCCAGTAGCGGCCGATCTGCTTCGCAGGCAGCACGATCTCGGCGCTGGCATTGCGGCCGCGCGCGCTGCGGAAGGCCATCGCCGATGCGCGTTTGTCGCCCGACAGCACGGATTCGACCAGGAAGCTGCGAGGCTTGACGGGCATCTCGGCCAGCAGGCGCTCGCAGATTTTCTGGGTCGCGAGCGTGACCATGTTCTGGCCGGCGGCGTCCCCGGTGGAAAAATTGAACAGCACGTAGACGAGATTGCCGACGATCGAGATGTCCATCTCGAGCAGCCGGCAGAAACGCGAGGTCGTGGCGGTGGTCTCGCGCAGCCGATCGAGCTGCGTGCCGAGCCAGCCGGCGAACGCGCTGGCCTCGGGCAGATTCGCGAATTCGAAGCAGGGCGCCCGCGCGACGCGTTCCTGCGTGCACAGCGCCGTGATGCCGCCGCAGCGGTTCATCGCATTGAAGGCGTGCTGGAACGACGCGACCAGCGTGCCTTCGGTGGTGGCCAGCGGAATGAAGAAGTCGCCCTGGGCCGTGCCGCCGTGGATGCGGATGGGCCCGGCGACACCGACCGGCACCTGCGCGAAGCCGATGAAGCCCTCGATGCTGCCTTCCAGATCCTCGGGTGCGATGCCGGTTCCGGCCCCGGCGAGTTCGTCGATCCGGTAGCCGTCCTCACGCAGTCGCTGCTGGCGGGCCTGCATCGCGTCGCGCGAGCAGTCGGTGGTCGAGGGCAGGCGGCGCGCGCGGGGCGCGTCCGTAGCAGTATCGGGCGTTTTGTCGTCAGCGTTGCTCACCCGCGCATTGTCCGCGTCCCTGCGGCGCGGATCAATGCAGCGGGCCGTCCCGCAGCGCCTTTCGGTGCCGACTAGCGCTCCGTCAGCTTCACGCGGACTTCGATGTCCTGCTCGCCGCGACGCAGCCGGGCCACGACTTCCTGCCCCGGTTTCATCGTCTTCAATGCATCGGAGAAGGCGCCGAGCGTGGCGACGGGCTTGCCATCGAGCTGCTGCAGGATATCGCCGCCGGTGATGCCGGCGAGCGCGGCGGGCGAGCCCGGCACCACGGACTCGACGCGCACGCCGCCCTTGGCCTCGGCGTAGTCCGGCACGATGCCGAACGACACGCGCCGGGCCGGCGCGGCGCCGGGCGCAGCCGGCGCTGCCGCGGTCGTCTGGGCGGCTGCGCTGCGATCGATCGTGATGGTCAGCGGATTCGGCCGCTGCACCAGATAGCCGAGCGCTTCCTTCACCACCAGCGAGACCTTCACGAGACCGTCGATGTCGATCTTGTCGGCCGTGTCCGTCGGTCGGTGATAGTCGAGGTGCGCGCTGGTGAACAGCTGCACGGCCGGGATGCCCTGCGCGATGAAGCTCTGCTGGTCCGAGGATTCGCCCGCGCCGGCGATGCTGCGGGTCGGCACGCCGGTCGTGAAGCTGATGCCGCGGAACACGTGCTGCCACTCGGTGGCGGTGCCCGCGGCGAGCACCGACAGTTCGCCGGTGCCGAGCCGACCGACCGTATCGAGGTTCACGACCGAGCGGATGCCGGCCACATCTACCTTGCCCGGATTTGCGAGGAAGTACTTCGAGCCGAGCAGGCCTTCTTCTTCGGCCGAGAACGCGATGAAGAGGAGGGTGCGCGGTGGTTTGCCTTCGCTCGCGAGCGTGCGCGCAGTCTCGAGCAGCACCGCGACGCCGCTGGCGTTGTCGTCGGCGCCGGGATGGACCTGACCGAGTTCGGCGACGCGCACACCGCGTCCGTCCCGACCGAGGTGATCGTAATGCGCGGACAGCACGACGCTCTGGCCGGCGAAGGCCGGGTCGCTGCCCGGCAGGATGCCGATCACGTTGCGCACGCGCTGCGGGCCTTTCTTGCCGGCCACGGTGACGTCGAAGTTCTGGAAATAGCCTTCGGCGCCAAAGGGCACGAGGCCGGCCTTCGCGAACTCGGTTGCGATGTACTTGCCGGCGGCCGCGAGCCCTTCGCTGCCGATGCCGCGTCCCTCACGCTCCGGCGCGGCGAGATACTCGACGTGCGCACGCAGCGCGGCCGGATCGAAAGCCGGCGGCAATGACGCGAGCGCCGCGCGCTTCGCGCGGGCGACGTCGCCGAGCGGCGCGGCCGAGCGGGTGGCCTTGCTGCGGACGTCCGCGCGCAGCGGCGAATCGACAGCCGCCCATTCGCCCTTGACCGTGTTCGCCGGCTCGGTGCCCTCGAAGCCGAGGTAGGAATACTTGCCGTAGTGCGGCAGCTTGCGCGCGAGACCCGGCACGGCCTCGAGCGGATCGGAGGTGATCCAGCCAATAGCCTTCGCAGGATTCGCAGGATGACGCCGCACGATCACGGCCGAGTGCCCCGCGAACGGGATACGTCCCCCGCGCGCGGTGATGCCGTCGGCATCGACGCCGTAGGCAATGCCGGCATCGCTGCCGAACCAGCGCGGCGCGAGCGCATTGCTGCGCCCGAGGATCCACACCGCGCGATCCTTCGGCAGTGCCTTGATCTCGGCGTCGGTGCGGATCTCGAAGCGTTGCGTGCCGCCGCTCCAGGACTCGATCATCTTGTCCCAGGCACTGCGCTCGGCCGCCGAGGCCTGCGCCGGCACGACGACCAGCACGTTCGCCTCGCCGAACATCTGGCCGAGAGACGGTGCGGTCTCGCGCACGTCGAGCAGGCGGAACAGATCGAACTCCGGATCGAGCTCGACCAGCAGCGGTTCGGCCTTCGTCGTGATCGTGAACGGCGTGCTGCGACCCTTCGTGGTGACGGTCATCGTCTCGATGCCGCCGGCGGTCCGCACGGCGATCGGCACATCGAGTGCGTACGGCTCGCCCGCCTGCAGCTGGTCGATGCGGCCGGTAACGTTGAAGCTCCCGCCCTTGCCCTGCGCGCCAACCTTCGTCAGTCGCAGGTCCGGCGCGCCGGTGCGCTCGACGAATTCCCGGAACAGCGCGGAGAGATCCGCCTTCGAGGCTGCCTCCATCGACTTGCGGAAGTCCGTGAACGACGCGCGCTTGCCACGGTTCTCGCGGTAGAAGCGCTGCAGGCCGGCGCGGAACGCGTCGTCGCCGATCTGCCGTCGCACCATGTGGAACAGCATCAGCGCCTTGCCGTAGCCGACGGCTTCGGTGGCCGGACTGTGTCGCGAGCGGAACTCCGTCAGCGGGAAGTCATGCGCCTCGCCGACGAAGTCGCGGTACTTCTTCAGCGTGTCGCGCCGGTACTCGGCGCCCTGGCCCTGCTGTTCCTTGTACAGATGATCCGCGAGATAGGCCGTGAGTCCTTCGCACCAGTTGCCGGTGAGATAGTCGACGTAGACCGAATTGCCCCACCAGTTGTGCAGGATCTCGTGCGGATACGAGGACGTCAGGATGAACGGGAAGCGGATGATCTGCGGGCCGAGCAGCGTGAAGGACGGCATGCCGTAGCCCGTCTCCCAGAAGTTTTCGACCAGCGAGAACTTGGTGTAGGGGTACGGGCCGATCAGGCCGCGATACATCTCGAGGTTGCGTGCGGTGGATTCGAGGTAGCGATTCGCGAGTTGCTCGTCGGGCTTGCGCAGATACACCTCGGCCCGCACGGTGCCGGCGGCGCGCGTGTACTTCGTCAGCACGCCGCCGACGAGATGCATCTCGTCGATGGGCATTTCCGTCTTCCAGCGTGCGATGCCATCAGCGCCGCGCGCCGTACCGGCGCCGGGACTCACCAGCTGCCAGCCCTCGGGAGACTTCGCGGCGATCTCGAACGTGAAAAGCGTGTCGCCGAAATACGGATACCAGAGCGTGCTGCCGGCGAGATAGACGCCATCTTTCTGGATCGTGCCGGCCGTCTCGTTGAAGCCGCGCGCGTATTCCTGCGCCGGCGCATCGAAGCCGAAGTCCACGCGGCCGCGGTAGCGCAGCCTGAAGCTCGATTGTCCGGGCGCGAGCTGCAGCCTGTAGCGCGCCGCGCGGCCGCTCTTGCCGAGCGCCGCGCTCGAGCCGTTGATGCCGGAGAATCCGGCAGCCTCGTCCGCGGCGATGCGCGTCACGGCCGGCTCCGCCGCTTCGATCGAAAGTGGGGCGGCCAGCAGGAACTCGATCGTCGTGCCAGCGAGAGAGGTCGGCACGTCGACGACAGCATCGACGCTCAGCTCGCGCGCGTCAGGGTCGATCGCGGCGTCGAGCCGGTAATTCGGAAGGTCTGCGGCGCGGAGAACAGGCGACAGCAGTACCACGGCTGCCAGGGCGCAGCGCGCGATGATCATTCGCATCGGTTTATCTCCCGGGACGACGGAACGGAACGATCAGCGTCAGCTCTTCAGTGCCGCGCTGGATTTTCAGCTTCGCCGCATCGCCCCAGACATAGTCTGCGGTCTTGCGCTGCAGCGCGGTCATCGAATCGATCGGCGTACCGTCGAGTGACAGCAGCACGTCGCCGATCTGGATACCGGCCATCGCGGCCGGCGATTGCTTGTCGAGATCGATCACCTTCGTCGGCGACTTGCCCATGCGCCCGGCGAGCGAGACGCCGAGCACGGGCAGACCCGGACCGTCGGTGGCCGGCACGCCCCACAGGAAGTTCGCATACGACGCTCGCACGCCTTTGCGCGGCTGGTTGTTCTCGTCGAGCACGGCGACCGGTACCAGCGAGCTGATGCGGCCATCGAAATGTGGACGGATCTGGCGCTCGGCGCCGAGACCGTAGGTGACATGGCCCGCGCCGATCAGCACGACCATGATCGCCTTCGGGCCGCCATGTTCCTTCAGCGCCTTCATCGCATTCCAGCCCATCGCACCGTCCCAGGTCGCCTGGGCGCGGTACATGCCTTCGCGCTGTTCTTCGTTCAGCGAAGTCATGTGCAGCAGGTCGTCGGCGGAGAATGACGCGCGGAACATCGCGCGGTGTTCGTCGCTGGTCAGATCGAGGTTCGGCGGCATGTGGGCGCGCGCATCGGCATCGAGTGCCTCGATGCCTTTCGCGCGCATGGTGCGCACGACTTCGCGCGGCGCGTTGACGCCGTACATCGCGAGCTTGTTGGCTTTCGCGTAGAGGAAGATGTCGCGGTAGTGGCCCCAGTGATGGGACCAGGTCTCGTACCAGCCGGAGCCGTCGACGAACTGCTGTTCCGTCATCCGGCCGCGAGTCCATTTGTCGAGCACCGCCTGCTGCGTGTACGGAAACATCTCGAGGCCGATCAGGACTTCGCGGCCTGCGTCGTGCAGCGCCTGGATCACGCGCAGTTGCACGCGATGGAACTCGAGGTTCGTGTGCTCTTCACCGATGAACAGGATCTTCGTATCAGACAGACGCGCTGCCAGTTCCTGGGGCGTCAGCAGTTGGTCGTTGGCCGTGTCGGTGGCGGCGTCCAGCGCCAGCGGAGCGATCCGCTGCGCCCGGGCGGGGTCACCAATGGCCAGATCGAGTGTGCCTTCTGCGTGCAGGGTTGCCGCAGCGCCCAGCAGGCCGATGGCGGCGAAAGCCGCCGCCATCGGACCCGATCGGTTGATGCGAAGCATCAGAACTTGACGGTCGCGGTGACACCGAACTGGCGGGGCAGGCGATTGAAGCCGAAGAACCCGCGCAGACTCTGGTTGGTCGCATCCGTGAAGCGGCTGGCCGAGACGACGCTGTCCTCGTCGGTCAGGTTCTTGCCCCACAGCGTGATGGAGAAGTCATCGCGCACCAGGCCGATGTTCGCGTTCACCAGCGTCGCCTCACCGAAATACGCGAGGTTGTCGACCTGCACGAACTTGCGGCTCTCGTAGGAGATGCTCCCGGCTGTCGTCAGAGTCCACGTGTCCGTCAGCGGCCGCGCATAGTCGACGCTGAAGTTGATGTTGTGCTCCGGCACGCGCGGCAGCTTGCGACCGGAGATATCGCCGTAGGCGCCGAAATACTGCGTGCCCGTGTCGTTGTGGCAGATCAGCGTGGTCGGCGCGATGTTCGGGTTCGCGGCTCGGATCGCAGCGACCAGCGTCGCGTACGCCGGGGCAAGGCCTCGCGAGCAGTTCAGCTGGCCGTCGTCGGCGACGTCGTTCAGCACGCCTTCATTCGCGTCGAGACCTTCCTTGATCTCCGTATCCGTATAGCTGTAGTTCAGTGCGAGGTTCAGGCCCGTGACCGCCTCGGGCGAATAGCCGAGCTCGAGTTCCAGGCCCTGGATCTGCACCTCACCGACGTTCTTGACCAGCGTGGCCGGCGTGCCGTCTGCGTACACGACGGAGTCCGTCAGCTGATAGCCGCTGATCTTGTTGTGGAAGATCGACGCGTTCAGGCGCAGGCGGTTGTCGAGGAACAGGTTCTTCGTACCCAGCTCGAAGCTGGTCGCCTTCTCCTCATCGAACGTGCCGAAGCCGATCGCTTCCGCGCGGATGCTGTTCAGACCGCCCGGCTTCGTGCCCTTGGCCGCGACGAAGTAAACGTTGTTCTCGGGCGTCAGGTCGTAGCGCGCCGTGAGGCGCGGCGTGAACGAATTGAACGTGGCCTTCTGGTAAGCGGTGGTCGCGCGTGAGCTGAACGGCGTGTTCTCGACCAGCGTCGTCAGGTACGCGATCGTGTTCTGCCGGCCCGGCAGACGCTCGATCGTTTCCTTCGCCGAGCGCGCTTCGAGGCCGAGCTCGATGTCCTCACGCGGCTTGAAGGTCGCGGCCGCGAAGAACGCAGTGTTCTTGATCGCCGAATGACTTTCGCTGTCTTCGAAGGTGGTCCAGACGCCGGCCGTGCTGTCGAACGGCACGATGGCGGAGTTGGCCGCTGTCGCGCGCCGCACGACGGACGTGCAGTTCACGAAGCCCGGACGGTTCTGGAAGAAGCTGTTGCACGCGGCCTGCATGCGCGCCTGCAGCACGCCGAGTGACTCGACCAGCTGCGAGCCCCAGTTCGCCACCGGCGTCTGCTTCGTCTGGCTGTCCGTCTCGCTCTTGAAGTAGTAGCCGCCCACCAGCACGTCGTACTTCTCCTGGCTGTAGCGCAGGCGCAGTTCGTGGCTCTGGTTCTTGCCGTCCGATTCACCGACCGACGAGAAGTTGGCCGCCGGCGCACCGGTGGACACGGCGTATTCGTACTGGCCGACAGGCGAGCCGACGACCGTGCGCGGGCGCAGGCCGACCGACGACGTCATGAACGGACCGTAGGACGTCGCCTGATAGTCGAAGTCGTAGGAGCTCCAGGACTTTTCGCGATTGTGACCACCGACGTAGGTGCCGACGAGTTCATCAGTGAACTTGAAGTTCATCGTCGCAGCGATCAGCGTGCGATTGCCTGCGATCTCCGGTTCGATGCCCAGCGACCGTGCCGAGTCGACGTTCAGTTGGCGCGGCTGGATCTCGCCCGCGTAGTAGCGGTTGGCGCCGAGATATACCGAGCCGCCGCCGGTGGCGACCGGGAAGAACTGCGCACCGATCACGTTCGGACGCAGGTTGCCGTTGTCGGGGAAAATGTTGTTCGCGGAGTACGGCTGCAGGAACAGCGGCGGCGGACCGTCCTGCTGCTCGCTCCAGTAAACACGTGCGCGCGCATCGAAGCGCTCCGTCGGCTGCCAGTACAGGCCGAGATTCGCATTGCGCGATTCCTGGTCGCCCATCGCCTTGCCGGTGAACGCATTGCGCCAGAGCTTGCCGGTGACGCCTTCACGCTTGAAATACGTGCCGGACAATGTCGCGCCGAGCGTGTCGCCCGCGAGCGGGCCGCTCAGTGCAACGGAGACCTTCGACTGGCCGAACTCCGCGGCCTCGACCTTGGCGGAGGCCGACAGCGTGTCGGTCGGCGCGCGCGTGGTGACGAGGATCGCACCCGAATAGGTGTTGCGGCCGTGCAGTGCGGACTGGGGTCCCTTGATGACTTCGATCGAGGCGACGTCATCGAGATTGAAGTCGAGCAGGCTGCCCGGGTAATAGATGCCGTCGATGAAATACGAAACGCCCGAGTCGCCGAGGATGTTCGACTGCCCACGCAGGATCGGGCGATCGGACAGACGACCGAAGTCGGTATCGAACGTGAGGCCCGTCGTCAGCTTCGACAGTTCGTCGACCGACAGCACATTGGCGCGTTCGAGCGCTTCGCTCGAGAACACGGCGATGGACGTCGGCACGTCCTGCAGGCGCTCCGAGCGCTTGCGCGCGGTGACGACGACTTCCTCGAGTGCGGTGAAACCCGCGTCGTTCCCTTCGGACTGCGCGATGGCGGATGCACTGACGATCGTGAGCACCGTGCTCGCGACAACCTTGGCCAATGGCCGGACGTGAAGATGACCCATTGCAATGACCCCCGTCATTTACCGCTATTGTGTGTATCGCGGTTTCGATCTTCACCGTACCGCGATTGAGGTGATTCCGCCACAGTCCGGCGGGTATCAGTTCAGGTCTATCGATTCTGACCTCCACTGTGTGCACGTGTGTCGCAGCGGAGTCATGATCCACATGAGTGAGATCGATCTTCACGGGGGTTTCTGCCATGCGAACGAGAACGAATGCCATCTTTCTGGCGGCCATCGGCGCCACGCTGCTCGCGGGATGCAGTGCATCAAAAACACGCGGCGATGATGTCGCCGGGCCGGCACCCGTCAAGGTGCCAGCCGGTGCGAGCGTCTCGACGAAGCCGGGCGAGATGCCGTCGTGGCAGATTCCCAACATGGGTGAGGCTGCGGAGTCCTACTACGCGCCTGACAGCTACCACCTGATCGCGCAGGTGCAGTCGCCGCTCGCCGTGAAGAGTCCGCGCGGCCTTTCGGGCTTCCTGACCACGACCTTCGGCGACGATGGCCAGGACATCACGCAGATCACCACGAAGGGCTGGGACGCGTGCTCGTATTTCTTCCCTGACGGCAAGCGCCTGATCTGGACGTCCATCAAGGACAACCTCGACATGCCGCTCGGCAATTATTCCGACTGGCGCAACTATCCGCAGGGCGCGGAGCTGTATGTGTCGGACCTCAAGGGCGGCAATGTCCAGCGCCTGACCAACAACAAGCAGTACGAAGCCGAGGTGACAATCTCGCCCGATGGCAAGTGGATCGTGTTCGGCCGCATGAAGGACGGCAACATGGATCTGTGGATCATGAATTCCGACGGCAGCGGCGAGAAGCAGCTCACCTTCACGGACGACGACCAGGAAGGCGCACCGTACTTCCTGCCGGACAGTCAGACCATCATGTTCCGCGCGTGGAAGGCTTCCACGTATGACCGCAAGCCGACGCCGATGACGATCTACACGATCAAGCGCGACGGCACGGGTCTCACGCCGCGCACGTTCACCGACGACATGAACTGGGCGCCGTACCCGACGCCGGACGGCAAGCACTTCTTCTTCGTGCGCGCCGAAACGCCGCGCAACTGGGAGGTGTACCTCGGCTACCTCGACGGCAAGACGCCGCCGAAGCGCATCACGTTCGACGACGGCTTCGACGGCTTCCCGGCCGTGTCTCCGGATGGTCGCAAGATGGTGTGGACCACCAATCGCGGTTCGGCGAATGCGGGCTTCATGCAGGGCCTGCGGCTGCACGTCATGGACATCACCGCGCTCGGCATCAAGCCTCGGCGCAAGTAGTAGCGGGGTCTGATCCCTGGCGTTATCGCTGACTAGGGTTATCCCTGATTGGAACCTGCGGACCCCTGCGTGACACTGCAGGGGGGCCGCAGTGCCCCTGAAGTCGAAAAAGGCTGACGTGAGCGCACCGCTCGAGCATTTCGATCTGCTCGCCCCGCTGGATTCCGGCGTCGCCGGGTTGATGCGCGCAGCCTTTGATGCCGCGGCGGATGGTCTCGCCGTCATCGATCCCGCCAGCCCCGAACTGAACATCGTCCTCTGCAATCGCCGCCTCTGCCAGGTGCTCGGCGTCGAACCAGGCGCGCTGGATGGCCAGCCGCTGACGCCATGGACGGATATCCAGGGCGTCGCCACGCTGCGCGACCTGCTCGCCTGGGTTCGCCGCAGCGACCGGCCGCGTGCCGGAGAGATCACACTGAACCCGGCCTCGGGTTCGTCACGATGGATGCGGCTCAACGTTTCGCATCTGGCCGGAGCGGTGCCTACGCGCGCCTTGGTGACGTTCACCGACATTTCCGACCGCCGCGCGATCGACACGGTGACGGCAACGCTGCCCGTCGAACTCGTCGGGATGGATCGCGATCTGATCGTGCGCTGGGTGAATCCATCTGGCGCACGTGCCCTGCGCCTGACGGCTGAGGAGATCATCGGTCAGTCGTGGCTCACGCTCGTGCCGTCCAATGCGGAGCGGCGCGAGGTATACCAGCGAGTCCTGCACGGCGAGTCGCTCGATTTCGACTGCGTGCCGATGGTCACGGCGTCGGGCGTCGCTCGCTACTATCGATCCTCGCTTCGGCCGTTGCGCAGCGTCTCGGGCGAAGTGACCGGACTCATCGCGATGGGACAGGACGTCACCGAGCGCGAGCTCGAGCGCCGCGAGAACGCGGCGGCCCAGCATCGATTCACCGCCCTGGTCGAGCGCGCGAACGACATCATCACGATCATCGACGCCAACGGCGTGATGGTCTACGAAAGTCCCAGTGTGCTACCGCTGACGGGTTACACGCCGGAAGAAGTCGTTGGCAAGCGCGTAGCCGACTTCGTTCATCCGGATGATCTCGCGTACGTCCATGAACGACTGGCGATTGTCTCGCAACGCCCGCAAGGCGAGATCGGGCCGGCCGCGTCGTTCCGCTTCCGGCACCGTGATGGCAGCTGGGTGTGGCTCGAGGCGACGGCGTCGAACTCTCTCGACGATCCCGCGATTCGCGGCATCGTCGCGGTCTCGCGCGACATCACCGCCCGTCGGCAGATCGAATCAGCGCTCGCGGAAGAGCGGCGCAAGTTCGATCTTGCGCTGTCCGGCGCGAAGGTCGGCACCTGGGAGTACGACGTTGCCACGGGAGTCCACACGTTCGATGGCCGCTGCGCGGAAATGCTCGGGCGAACGGACCCCGAGATCGTGGCGGATCTCGCGTCGCTTGCCGCGATGACCCACCCGGATGATTTCGTCGCAGCGCGCCAGCGCCTCATCGAGCACCTGCGCGGCGAAACGAGCTGGTACGAAACCGAATACCGCGCCCGCAATTCCGATGGCGACTGGTGCTGGGTGCTGGCACGCGGTCGCGCCGGGCATCGGGACGCGAACGGGCGCGTCACCCGCATCGCCGGCGTCATCATGAACATCGATGCACGCAAACGTGCCGAGCATGAGGCGCAGACGCACGCGGACTTCCTGCGCTCGGCTGTCTCCGGAGGCAAGGTCGGGCTGTGGGCTTGGGACGCCGTCACCGGAGAGCGACACGCCACCGACAGCTGGCTGGCGATGTGCGGCTATACGCGAGAGGAATGGTTGTCGCAGGCCGATCCCTGGCAGTCGCGCATTCATCCGGATGACCGCGAGCGAGTCGTGGGTGAGTTGATGTCGTTGGCGCGTGGCGAGAAATCGGCCGTCGATGCCGAGGTCGAATCGCGCTTCCTGTCGAAGTCCGGCGACTGGATCTGGATGAGCACGCGGGCCCACGTTGCCTACCGTGACCCGGCTGGCCGCTCCGTCCGCATTGTCGGCCGAGTGCTGGACATCACGGCCAAACAGCGACTGCGGCAGTTCCTGCAGGAGACTCAGGCGGCGGCGGGTGTCGGTGGCTGGGAGCTGAACCTGCGCAGTGGCGACCTTGCCTGGACCGATGAGACCTATGCCTTGTTCGAGACGACGCGCGAGGAGTTCGAGCCGTCGATGGACAACACGGTGCCGATGTATGCGCCGGCCTATCACGGGCTGATCGGATCAGTCGTGGATGCCGCGATCACGCGGGGCGAGCCGTTCGACATCGAGGTCGAAAGCCGCACGCTGCGCGGGCGGAAGATCTGGCTGCGACTGATCGGCAAGGTTGAGATGATCGATGGCAAGGCCGTCCGGCTCTATGGCGCCAAGCAGGACGTTACGCGCCGTCGAGAGGCAGATGCGGCGCTGCGCCGCCAGGCACAGGTCTTCGAGACCTTGCGCGAAGGCGTCGTCGTGTTCGGCGAGTCCGGCGAGATCCGTATCGCCAATGCCGCGGCGGACCTGATGTTCGGCCATGCGCCGCGCGGACTGTCTGGCCGCTCGGTGACGGAGATCGGCTTCGACCTGCAGCGCATCCTGGCGCACCGTCGCGTGGTGGCGCCGCACCACGGCGTGCCGCTCGAGTGGAACGCGGTCCGTGCCGACGGCACGACGTTCACGGCGGAGTCGGTGCTGAGCGACTTCGATGCCCCGGACGAAGCGTTGACGATCGCGGTCGTCATGGATGTCACCGATCGCAGGATGCTCGAGCGCGCCATCATCGATGCCAGCAATCGCGAGCAGCAGCGGATCGGCCACGATCTGCACGATGGCCTCGGCCAGGAGCTGACCGGCATCTCACTGATGCTGCGCAGCTATGCGACTCGTGCGGGCGTCGATTATCCGAAAGGCGCGCCACTGATCAACGAAGTGGTCGATCTCGTCAACCATGCGGTCGACAGCGCGCGAGCGCTCGCCCACGGGCTCTCGCCGGTGATCCTCGAGCGTGGCGGGCTGCCGGCGGCGCTCGCCCAGCTGGCTGCGAGCGCGAGCCGCACGCACGGCATGAAGGTGCAGTTCCGCAAGTCGCTTGCGATACCGCTGACGCTCGACTCCACCGCCACCCATCACCTGTACCGGATCGCGCAGGAAGCCGTGACCAATGCTGCGCGACACAGCAGGGCGAGTGTCGTGACGGTACGCCTGTCGTCAGGCGAAGATCACGTACGCCTCTCGGTCACCGACGATGGTTGCGGCATCCCCGCCTGCCGGACAAAGTCCGGTGACGAAGGCATGGGCCTGCGAATCATGGAATTCCGCGCGCGAATGATCCACGCGGAGTTCGCGATCGAGCGGACGCGCCGCGGTGGGACTCGGATCAGCTGCCGCCTGCCGCTGGCGCACTGACTTCGCCGGTCATCAGCGCCCGCGCGTATTCGGGTGCGATCAGGTGGCAATAGTGGGTGCCACGGAATTTGTCGGGCGCGAGCTGCCAGCGCCAGTCGTCCCACTTCACCAGCAGCGCCTTGGCGTGCAGATGCACGGTGCCGTCCGCGCCGGCGTAGGCAAACGCGTACGGCTCGATCCAGCCGGATCCCATGATGCGGTTTTCATCGCCGTCGAGCATGAAGCGGTGCGGGGGCACGGCAAGCCGACTGCGCGTGCCGGGGTCCAGCGAGCGAAACACCGCGAGAATCGTCGTGCGGTTCATCTCGCGGCAGGCGTTGTCGTTCTCCTGCGTCGCGGCGGCGCCATTGCCGTAGACCGCGTTGATGTGATCGGCAGTCTTGAGCTTGCAGGAGATGCGCCGCGGCTGCGTTCGTGAAGCGTCGGCGTATTCGACGTACTGCTGAGTCTCGAGTGGCTTGACCGAAGGTTTGGACTTGACGAAGGACTGGAACTCGTCGTGCACCACGTTGTTCAGTGGCTGCTGCGTGCCGGCGATCCTGCGCTGGACCTCGGCGCAGAATTGCGCCGACGTGGCGGTAAATGCCGCGTCGCCGGCCTTCGCCGGCTGGGCGCCGGTACTGCCCGCGCCGAGCAACAGGCAGGCCGCGGCGAGAAATGCCGCCAGCGGGCGGCCGGCTGCGTCGTTCGTGATTCCCGTCATGCAGGTCATCCCTCTGATTGGACTCGTCCGATTTTAGGACTAATCTCGACGTATACCGTGAAAACCCGCAGCCAGAAATTCATGATCGATCTCAAGCACCGCGTGCTGGACCTGGATCCGCGCACGGTCGATGAGGTCTACGGTCTCGAGCCGGTGTTCGAGCCCGATGCTGCAGGCGCTGCCGCGCTGGGGGCCTTCATCGAGCTGCAGTGCCCTTACTGCGGCGAAGTCTATGGCACGCCGGTGGACCTGACGGACAGCTCGCGCTTCTACATCGAGGACTGTCAGATCTGCTGCCAGCCGATCGAGGTCACGCTCGAGGTGAGCGACGCGGGCGAATTGATTCGCGTCGAGACGGCTCGCGCCGACTGAGTGCCATGACGTCCCGCTATCTGAACGAGCGCAACGCCGCCACGGAGCGCAGCGCCGCCGTGATCACGCACAGGCCGGCAAGGCTCCACGCAATCACCCCGAACCATCCCGGCCAGATCGCCATCGCGATGAACGCCGCGATCGTCTCCGTACCCTCGATCAGGCCGCGCGAGTAGTAGAACGATTTTTCGCCCTGCTCGCTGCCGGTCACCGCGCGTTTGGCGGCCAGCGCGGCGTAGGCGAGGAAGCTCGATGCCGTGAGCAGGAAGCTGGCGAGCACCGCCGCTGCCGGCAGCGCATTGCGTGCCGGATCCGCGAACGCGAAGGCCAGCGGAACGCTGGCGTAAAAGAGGTAGTCGAACAGGCTGTCGAGGTAGCCGCCGGTGTCCGTCACGCCGGAACGGCCCGCAAGGCTGGCGCGCGCCACGGCGCCGTCCAGTCCATCGACGATGCGGTTCCCGACGATCAACGCGAGTCCGAGTCCGAAACGGCCGCTGGCAATGGCGGCGGCCGCGAGCAACGCCAGCGCGCCGCCGAACACCGTCACCGTATTCGCCGTGACACCCGCGCGTGCGAGTCCGCGGCCCACGGCATTCAGCGGCGGATCGATGACGGGTCTGAGGATCCGGTCCAGCATGGTGTCAGTCCGGCGCGGCGTCTGCGCGCAATTCGATGACGGCGCCGCCGGCCTGCGCGACATCCTCGGGATCATGCGTGACCAGCAGCACGGGCAGGGCACGGGCGCGGCAGCGCTCGAACACGAGCTGGCGGATGCTGGTGCGCAGCGCCGCATCGAGTTTGCTGAAGGGCTCGTCGAGCAGGACGGCCCGTGGTTCGGACAACAGCACGCGCAGCAGCGCGACACGCGCTCGCTGTCCGCCGGACAGCGTCGCCGGGTCGCGCTCGGAGAATCCATCGAGTCCGACCGATGCGAGCGCAGAGTCGATCAGGGTCTGGCGCTCGCCGCGCGAACGATTCGCCGTGCGCAGCCCGAAAGCCAGATTGCCGCCGACGGACAGATGCGGGAACAGCAGATCGTCCTGGAACAGGATGCCGAGTCCGCGTCGTTCGGGCGGCACGCCAAGCAGCGATTCGCCCTCCAGCAGCACGTCGCCCTGCGCCGAGAACTCCGGCGCCAGCACGCCGCAGACATGGGCGAGCAGGCTGGATTTACCGCTGCCGCTGGGGCCCATCACGGAGACGATCTCGCCGGGCGCGACCTGCAGCGTCAGTGGTGCGAACAGCTCACGGCCCTGGAGGCGCAGCGTCGTGTCACGCAGGGCCAGCCCTTTCACGTCGGGACTCCGCGACGATGACGGTGCAGCGCGCGCGCGGCGAGCAGCGCGAGCGCGAACGCCAGCAGCGGCAGCAAGGCCATCGCGGCCGCCGCGATCGCCGCGCTGCGCAGGCTGCCGGCGGAAATCGTCGCCGCCGCTTCCGTGGCCAGCGTCGCGAATCGTCCGGCGCCTGCGAACAGCGTCGGCAGGTAGATCGCGACGCTGACGGAAAATCCGAGCGCCGCTGCCCACAGCAGCGCCCGGCCGAGCAGCGGCAGCGTCACGACGAGGAAGGCACGGCGTGGATTCGCACCCAGCGTGCGTGCCGCATCGAGCAGTCGCGGGTCGAGTGCCGCGCGGGCCGCGGCGACGACGCCGTACACGTAGGGCAGCACGTACAGCAGATGACTCCAGATCACGGCGCTCCAGCTGCCATCGAGGCGCCGCGACGCGAGCAGCACCTGCAGGCCGAACAGGAAACTGAACTGCGGCAGCAGCAGCGGCAGGAACAGCAGTGCGCCGAGCATGGCGCGCTGTCGCGGTCGATCGCGCAGCGCTTCGGCGGCCGCGATGCACAGCAGCAGCGCCAGCAGCGTACTCGCAAGCGCGAGCGCAACGGTCGTCAGGCCCGCGGCGCCGGCGAGGCTCGTGAACGGTGAGCCGCCGGTCAGATCGAACTGAGCCGGCCACATCGCCGGGAATCGCCAGGCACCGGCGACCGAGCGCAGCAGCAGTGCCCCGAGCGACATCAGGCCCAGCAGCGCGAGCAGCCCGGCCGCGGCTCGCGTCAACGTACGCCATGCAAAGTCCTGCGTGCCACGCCGGCCATTCTCGCGCCAGCGCTGCAGCATCGGCCGCAGGCCGCGCGCCGCGAGCGCGAGCAGGCCGAGGGCGCCCACGCAGAGACCGGCGAGCAGCAGCGAGCCCGCCGCAGCCATCGGCCGCAGCGAGAGATCCGGCTCGACGAACCACTGCCACAGCAGCATCGCGAAGGGCGGTGGTGTGGTCGGGCCGAGCGCGATCGCCACGTCGACGTTGCTGATTCCGAACACCACGACGGCCGCGAACGGCAGACGGATCTGTCGCTGCAGCAGCGGCGCGACGGCCACCATCCAGCCTTTGATCGGACCGTAGCCCAGCGTGCGCGCCTGCAGCATCAGGCGCTCCGCGGGCACCTGCGCGAGCGCGGTCGTCAGTGCGATCAGCAGGAACGGCGTTTCCTTCAGCACGAGCCCGAGGATCAGCGCGATACCGGCCGGGTCCTGCGTCGTGTTCCAGTCTGGCGGCTGCGTGAATCCGGTCAGCCAGGGCGACACGACGCGCAGCAGCAGTCCCGAGGGCGCGATGACCAGCGCGACACCGATGGCCAGCGCGAGATGCGGTGTGGCCAGCAGGGGCAGCGCCAGCGCGCGCAATCGCGAGACACCGCGGATCCCCTGCACGGCGGCGAGCAGCGCATGCGCCAGCAGCAGCGACAGCAGCGCCGAGATGAGTCCCGTGCGCAACGACAGCGAGATCGCGGTACCGAGTCCGGGTGTGCTCCACAGTTGTTGCCAGGCTTCGGGCGAGCCGGCCGGGCCCACCGCACCGACGAGACCGGCCAGCACGGGCAACCAGACGACGATCAGCAACAACAGCGGTGCGGCACTCATCCGGCGCGATATCTCTCGGCCCAGGTCCGCTCGATGCGCACGGTCCAGCTGGCATGCGGTTCGTCGAGCACGGCGCCCGTCGCGGGCAGCGTCGCCACGCCGCGTCGCAGTCGCGCGAAACGCGCTCGCTCCGCCGGCGGCAGGCGGTCCACCGCCAGCACGGTCGCATCACCCCATTGCGATTCGTCGGACTTGCGGGCCTGCGCTTCGGCCGACAGCAGAAAATCCGCGGTGACTTTCGCACCGGCGGTCGCGCGCGCGTTGTACGGAATCGCGAGGAAGTGACTGTTCGCGAGCGCCCCGCCGCGAAAACGCACACTGCGGATCGAAGCCGGGAACTCGCCGCTTGCGATCGAGCGACTCGCCTCGGCGGAGTTGAAGGCCATCGCCCAATCGACTTCACCATCGCCCAGCAACCGTCGTTGCGCCGGACCACTCGCCGGAAAGCTGCGACCCTGACGCCACATCGCAGGATGCGCAGCGTCGAGCCACTGCCAGAGCGGCTGCGTCACGGCGTCGAAGTCTGCGCCGGCCGGGCGCTGGAAGCGCGCGCGATCCGCCTGCATCGTCAGCAGCAACTGCTTCAGGAAGCTCGTGCCGTGGAACTGTGGCGGCTGCGGGTAGGTGAAGCGGCCAGGATGTGCGCGCACCCAGGCGAGCAGCGAGGCGGCATCAACCGGCGGTGCCGCAATGCGCGCGCTGTCGTAGAAGAACGTGTAGCGCGAGGTGCCCCAGGCGAGTTCGTAGCCAGCGGTCGGCAGCGTCACGTCGGTGACGGTCGTCGGATTGCCAACGCGATCGATCCACTGCGCGTTCGGCACATCGTCGGCCCAGGGACCGTGCAGCAGGCCGGCATTGCGCAGCGCCGCGAAATTCTCGCCGTTCAACCAGAGCAGGTCGATGCTGCCGTCCGTGTCGCGCCCGGCCTGTTTCTCGGCGAGCACGCGGGTCACGGCCTCGGCCACGTCGTTGATCCGCACATGCACGAGCTTCACGCCGTGGCGTCGCTGCAGCTCCACGCCTGCCCAGGCGAGATAGCGCGCGATCGCTTCATCGCCGGACCACGCATTGAAGTACACGGTCTGGCCACGTGCCGCGCGCTGCACTGACGTCCAGTTCGCGGATGCCGCGACAGCGCCCGTGCGGCCCGCCTGGGCGGCACTTGCGGCCGTCGCACCGACTGCTACGCAGCCCGCCGAGATCAGGAAGCGGCGCCGGTCCATGTTCAGAAGCGCCAGCTCAGTCCGAACTGGAACTGGCGCGGTGCGCCGGCGTTGCGTTCGGTGAACGGCTGGCCCGCGATCTGGATCTGGTTGGACTGCGTGGCAGAGTTCGCGAAGCCGGAGAGGTTCTCGGTATCGAACACATTGAAGACGTCGGCCGTCAGTTCGAGGCGACCGACGCGGATGTCATGGTCGTAGCGCAGTCCGAGATCGACGAGCTTCGACCAGGGCAGGCGGCCGCTGTTGCGCGTCACGCCGGGTGCGCGATCCGAGTTGCCGAGATAGGCGCTCGAGAACGAGGCGCCGTCGCCGTTCAGGTCCGTGGTGCCGAAGATGCCCGTGTCGGGAATCAGGTTGATCGGCTGGCCCGACTGGAACAGGCCCGCGACCGTGAGCGTCAGCGCGGGTGTGGGATACAGATACAGCACGGTGCTGATCGCGTGCCGTCTGTCGTTGATCGACGGGCCCCATTCGGCGCCGAACTCGTTCGAGTTCGAAGCGCGGAAGTTCAGGTCGTCCGTGTCATTGCTGAGCTTCGACAGCGTGTACGAGAGCCGATAGCCGTAGCGCAGCGCACTGTCACCGCTGCGGCGCGCACGTTCGACGGCAAGGTTCAGTGCGCGGTAGCGGGATTGGCCATTCGTTTCCGACACGACGATCTGCCGCGCGCCACCCGGCACGGTCGCGACCGGCCGTGCCGCATCCGCATCGGCCTGCGAGCGCACCAGACCCAACTGACGCGCGAGTGTGGCGCGCGCCGCATCGGTCGGCTGCGCGCGCAGCAGTGCGATGTTGGCCGGGGTCAGATTCGCCAGGTTCGGCGTGAAGGGTGTGGGCGCGTTGAGATCCCGCAGGCGCAGCAGGTTGCGGCCTTCGGCGAAAATCAGATCGGCCGTGACCAGCAGATCCGGCGTCGCCTGCCACTGCGCGCCCAGCGATGACTGCACGGTGTACGGGCTGTCGAGCCCTTCCGGATTTCGAATCCGGCGCTCGCCCGAGGATGCCGTCGCGCGCAGGTTCGCGGCCGTCGCCGGCGTCGGGCAATTCAGATAGCCGCCAGGGCAGGCGGGATTCACGCTCAGGTTGCCGTCGAACACGACACGGTCGAGGTTCGTGTCGGCGGGCAGGCGGCCCGCCGCGATAAGCTGCGCAAGCTGACCGCGAAACGCAGCGGACGTCGTGTTCTGCTGCAGGGCGTCCGAGGTGATCGTGTACGGAATCTTTTCGTAGAACAGGCCGGTACCGGCACGCAGCGACCAGCGCGGATCGAGGCGCCAGTTCAGTGCGATCCGCGGCGCGATGTTGTCCGTGTCGCCCGAGGCGGCGCCGGCCTTCGTCAGCGTGTCGTAATCCCAGCGCAGGCCCAGTGTCGCCGTCAGGTCCGGCGCGAGACTCCACTGGTCTTCGGCATAGAGGGCGTACTGCGTCTGCGTCTCGCCGAAGGTCGCGGGGCGCAGTTCCACGGAATAGTCGAGCACCGTCGCGGTGGCAGGGATGTCACCGGGCACGAGCGCCGCGCCGCGATTCAGCACACGCACGGCGGCGAGCTCCGCCGGCGTCAGCCGCACGCGATAGTTGCCGTTGCCATTGCCGCCGCCGGCCAGTGCGAACTCTGAACGCAGCACGTCGGCGCCGAACTTCAACGCATGCGCGCCGCGTTCGAAGCTGAACTTCTGCTGCAGCTGTACGCTGCGCTCGAGGTCATCGAACACGTAGCCCGGATGTCCGAGGATGGCAGCCGTGAGGCCCGTGTTGTCTTCCACCACGACCTGCGGACCGGGGCCATTCAACGCACGGCCATAGTTCCAGCGGAACCGGCTCACTGCGAGCTGCGTCTGCGAAGCGAGGCGGCCGTTGTCGAAGATTGCGGACGCTGCGATCAGCAGCGAATCCCGGTCCTGCGCCGACCCTGCGGACGGGAAGGTCGCGCCGCCCTCGAGTCCGCCGCCCTGACGTTCGATCAGCACGTCGCCGACATGCGCGCGCAGTGCGAGGCGCCAGTCGTCGCTGATCACATGATCGATCTTCGCGGACAGCAGCAGACTGCGGTTCTCGCCAGGTACCGTAGCCGCAATGCCGAGAGGCACCGACGTCAGCAGGTTGTCCTTCTGGTCGCGCAGGTATTCGGCATTCACGGCGTAGAACGTGCGGTCCTCCGTCAGCGCGCCGCTCAGCGAGAAGCCGAGCTGGTCGCGACGGAAGCCATCGCGCAGCGTGTTGCCGCTGAGATCGCGCTGCGCATAGGGCGAGGATGAATCGAGCGGCGGACCGGGGCGCGAAAGATAGAAGAACTCGCCGCGCGTGGCGTTGCTGCCGCTCGGTGTTGTGACGTTGACGACGCCATTGCCGGTGCGGCCGTATTCCACCGAATACGATGACGCGAGCACCGCGACGTCCGTGGCGAAGCCGCTCGAGATCGGGAATCTCTGGCCGCCGAGGAAATTCTCGTTGTTGTCGAGTCCGTCGATCAGGTACTGCGTGAACAGGCCGTTCGCGCCGTTGATGGCGATGCCGGGCGCTTCCGGATAGAAGCCGGTCGAGGCGACGACATTCGGCAGCCGCGTCAGCGCGCGCACCAGGTCGCGCGCTTCGATCGGCAGCGCCTCGATGTCCTCGCGCGCGAGGCCGGCGCTGACCTCCGCGTTGGTGGCGTTCAGCGCAACCACGGCGCGCCGCGCGACGACGCTGACCTGCTCGAGCGCCGCCGCGGCCGGCGCGAGTTCGATCGCGACCGTTTGAGCGTCGTTGGCGCGCAGGGTCACGCCTTCCAGCCGCAACTGCCCATCGACCAGCACGTCGTACCGGCCGCTGGCGGGCAGCGTGGCGAATCTGCCACGACCCTGCGCGCTGGTGGTCATGTCCTGGGTGTAGCCGGTGGCCGCATCGCGCAGTTGCACGACGCGGCCGGCGAGGGCAGCACCGTTCTCGGTGACGACGATGTCCAGCGTGGCCGTCTGGGCGTGCAGCAGCGGTAACCAGCCGGCGAAGGCGGCCAGCAGCAACGTGGCCGTCAGCAGGCGGAAGGATCTGAATCGACGGGGCATGCGGGGTCTCATTGTTTGCCATTCTCCTTGCCAGCCGACCGCCTGCGAAGGAAATTTATTCCCACCGTTCATGTCCGATATCATCGGGCCATGGACACCAAACAACTGATCGATCTGCTGACCAAGAACCCCGCTGCCGGTGCCGCCATGGGCGGTCTCGCCGGCAGCGTCCTCGGCAATGTGCTGACCGGCAAGCGCGGTGGCGGTGGCGGCCTGATGAAGATGGGCGGCCTGGCCGCAGTCGGGTATGTCGCCTACCAGGCCTGGCAGAAGCACCAGGCCTCGAAGGGCGCGCTGCCCGGCGGCGCGGGCGCCGCGGGTGCGGGCTCGCTGGAGTCCGCGTTGAGCGGCATGCTGGGCGGCGGCGCCACGGCGGGAAATCCCGCGCTGCCGCAGACATTGCCCCACAACTTCGATCTGGAGAAGCCCGCCAATGCGGCCCAGGCGCTGCGAGTCGTGCAGGCGATGATCGCGGCCTCGAAGGCGGATGGCGTCGTCGATGCGACCGAGCGCGACCGCGTGTTTGCGAAAGTCAGCGAAGCGGGACTGTCGCAGCAGGACCAGGACGAAGTGCTGCGCCTGCTGACGCAGCCGATGGACATGGAGGCCGTCGTGCGCGGCGTCGACTCCCGCGAGCTTGCGATGGAGATCTACGCGGCCTCGCTGATCGCCGTGTCGCCGGCGAGTCGCGCCGAGCGCGCCTACCTCGATCTGCTCGCGGCCCGGCTCGGGCTCGACGGCGATCTCACGATGCAGATCGAGAAGGCCGCCGAGTCGATGGTGCCTCGCTGAAGAGATCATTGCGGGCGGCGGCCGTGATCATGGCGACCGCCGGATGCTTGATGCGCCGTTCCGTCGAGATCGCGAAGTAGCGGCCGCGCAGTTCGGACACGCGGCCGATTTCCATCACGCCGAGTTGCCCGACGATCGCTTCCTCGATCGCCGCCGGCGCGATGAACACGCCGACACCCTGCTGGCCGAAGGTCTTGATCAGCGCGCTGTCGTCGAACTCCGCGACGATGGCTGGCGTGATGCCCAGCTTTTCGAACCAGGCTTCGAGCACGCGTCGCGCCGCGCTGCGCTCGGTCGGCATCAGCATCGGGGCATGATCGAGGCTCTGCGGAAAGCCGCGGCGCAGCTTCTGCGCGAGCTCCGGCACCGCGAAGAACGCGAGTTCCGATTCACCCAGCAGATGATTGAACGCCTTGATGCCGGAATCCGCCGGCACCGCACTCGATGACAGCACGAGATCGAGTCGATGGGCCGTCAGGTCCGCGAGCAGGGATTCGAGCGGGCCTTCGTGGCAGATCACCCGAAACCCATGTTCGCCTTCCATCAGCGGTGACAGCACGCGCCATGTGATCAGCTTGGGCACGGCATCGGAGACGCCGAGCGTCACCGAGCGCTGGCCACGCTTCACGGCGCCGCGCAGCACGCTGGCCAGCTCCAGCCCGCGCGAGAAGATCTCGTCCGCATAGCCGTAGGTCAGACGGCCGAGTTCAGTGGGCACCAGGCGCCGGCCCTGCTTCTCGAACAGCTCGCCGCCCAGTTGCTCTTCGAGCAGCTTGATCTGACCGCTGATGGTCTGCGGTGTGATGTGCAGTCCCGCGGCCGCGGCCGCGACGCCGCCTTCGCGGATCACGCTCCAGAAATACAGCAGGTGGTTGTAGTTCAGGTGCCGCATTGCTTCGCCTCACATCGGCTTTTACGAAGTATATGGCAGGAACAATCGATTTTTCAGAAGAGTCAGATATCCCTAAGCTTTCTCCATCAGATTTCGGGCCGGCGCCCAGCGGCAAGCAGCGGGAGCGTGGCAACGGCACAAGGATGCGTCGTCACTGGAGAGCATGGAACACGGATCGTGCGAACACAGGAGAGACCCCCTGATGAAGGACCATTCGTTCGCTGCTGACCCCATCCAGCCATGCCCAAAAGCTGCCGCTGGGCGCCGCCCGGAATACCTGATCGGTTGAGTTTCCAGGCTCCCCCGCTTGGGGCCTCGTCCGGCGGGCGCATCGTGGTACGCGCCCGATCCGCTAGAATCTCGCGATGCTCGATTTGCCTGGCCAGCCCGTACTCGACAAGGCTCGCCTGATCGGCGGGTGCGCCCGACTCCCGCTCACGGTGGACGCGGCCGCGCTTCGCGACGAGGTGGCGAGGCTGGACGCTGGCGTCTGGGGAAGCCGCGGAGGGCGCGTTGGCGTCCATCGCGTCGCGGAAGCCGTATTCCTGCGCGGGTACGCCCCGGCTGAGGGTGATCTGCCGATCGAAGACCGGCCGGTGCTCGACTCACTGCCGCTGATCCGCGATCTGATCGAACGGCAGCTCGGTGCGCCGCCGATGCGCGCGCTGCTCGCGCGTCTGCCTCCGGGGGCAATCGTCGCTCCTCACATCGATCGTGCGCCGTATTTCTCGAAGACGATCCGCATCCATGTGCCGATCGAAACGCACGATGCGGCGTGGATGGTGGCTGGCGAGCTCACATACTGCATGCGTGCCGGTGAAGTCTGGGCGCTCAACAACAGCGCGATGCATGGCGTGTGGAACGCGAGTGGCGAGCACGCGCGAACCCACCTGATCTTCGATGTGCTGATGACGCCAGTACTCGACGATCTGTTGTCCCACGCCGACCGCACGCTCGGCACGCTGCGTCCGGACGTCTATCAGGTGATCAGCACAGCGCCAGCGCGGCGATGATCCACGGCTACTTGCTGGGAGGCGGAGCGGTCCGTCGCCCCATTTCGTTCATCTGACGACGCGAGGCATCGGCGAGTTCCTCGATCTCCTTCGCGGTCAGGCAGATGGTTTCGCGCTGGATTCGGGACCCTGTCTTCTTGACGGTGCGACAGTACAGTTCCTGGCCGTCCTTCGTGACGAGCGTATAGCCCGCGTGGTCCTTGCTGGTCAGGGCCTTCTTCACGACTTCGGCATTCTCGGGAGCGGGCTGCGCCGGCACAGCCGTCTGCGGTGCCGGCTCCTGGCGTGTGGTCGCAGGCGCGCAGCCGATGGCGATCAACGCGACGGGCAGCAGCAAGGCGAATCGAAGGAATTTCATGGTCGTTCACCCCAGGCTAACGCTGGGAAAGATGATCCGCGAGAATCACCGGGACGACAAGGGCAATGCCTGCAGGCGCTGCCAGGTTGCGGCGTACATCGACTCGACGCCACGGATGTCCGCATCGAGGCTGCGCCACTTGTCCGGATCCGGCGCGGATAGTGTGTGGCGCGACCATGGCAGCGGCGCGGACAGGCGCGCCTGCAAAGCGTCATCCATCGGCATCCCGGCGAACTTCAGCACCGCAGCGACGACTGTCGCGGGATCTGCCACGAAATCCTCGTAGCGCATCGCCATCCAACGACTGTCCGGCAACGATGCAAGATCATCGAGCGCGGTGCGATTCGCCATGTCCCATTGGAATGCCGCGATGCGTGGCAAGGGCGCGTCGGCGAAATGCTGCCATCCGGGCGGCAGCAGCAGAGACCATGGATCTGCGCGACCCGGAAGCCCGGCGTAGGTTTTCCACCGGCCCGACTCCCAGGCGCGGATGATGCTGTGCAGGTTCGGGCGCGGGTCGCGCCACAGGAACAGATAGCGGGCACCGGGAAAGACGCGATCGAGGAGCGGAATCCGCAGTGCGTTCTTCGGTGTCTTCTCGAGCAGACGGGTCGTGGTCGTCGACTCGAGACGGCGTCCCGCCGAATCGACCAGCGCCGCAGCGAAGCGCTCGCGCAGACGCGTGATCACGTTCTCCGTGGCTTCGGTTGCTGACAATCGATTCGAATCAACACCTCCGGTGCCGGGACGCAGCTCCGCGAGGCCCTCGATCAGTTCGTGCGCTTCGCCGCCGATCGAGCAGAACCCATGGTGCACGGCGAGCGTTTCGAACAGCAGGGTGCTGCCGGAGCGCGGCGCGGCGATGATGAACAAAGGTTCGCGCAACGCGGATTGAGGTTCGCCCCGGCTCACGCGCCGCGCAGGTGCCGGGCTGGACGCCGCCGGTGAGACGTCAGGCTCGCCGATCAGGGCGCGCGTGATGCGACCCTCCAGCACGACCGCCGCAGCGACGCGATTGGTACGCATTGCGAGCCCCTCTGCCGCGGCGCGGCCCAGCTCGCGCAGCCTGTCACGCAAGGCGACGAAGGCGGCGAGGTCCGTGTCGTCCTCGCGCGCGACATAGAGCTGGCGCCAGTCATACCGGAACGCATCGAGCAGCCCGAGGAACGCGGCCAGGCGCTGCGGCGCATCGCCCGATCGGACCTGCGTTTCGAGTTCTGCGCCCAGATCCTGCACGAGCAGGTCCAGTTCCGCCGGCGGCATCAACGCGGTCTGCTTTGCGCGCTCGACACGCAGCGGGAGCGTGCTTGCCGGGTCGAATGCCAGCTGTACCTGTCGCACCTCGGGATGTTCGCTGCTGGCCACGAATTGCCAGAAGGCGGCCGAGCCGGAGGTGTCGGCGACGAGATGGACTCTCGGCAAATCACTGCGGTTTTCGACGCGGTGCAGACGCCAGTTGTCGAAAACCCACGCTTCGCCTGCCGCCATGTGCACGGCATCTTCGGCACAGTAGAAGCGCACAGCGGGGTTCGTCTGGATCGGGATGTGCACACGCACGCGGCTGAACCAGTGGTGATTGATGTCCGCGTGTTCCGGGACGGTCGAGTGCGGCGCGAGTCGCATCAGGCGCGAGCGACTCCAGACGACACCGAAGCTCGCGAGCGCCTGCCGCAGGTAGGGCATACCCTCAAGGTGGGGCGTGGGCGCCATGCGTCCATGGACGAGATCGTTCTCACCGCCGTCGACCGAGATCAGGCGAACACACTCGTTGCCGGGAATGTGGTTCGGGTGGGGTTGCCACGCAGAGTCCGGCAACGCAGAGATCTCCGCGTGCAGGCGCGCCGCGTCGAGTTGCACCGGAAGTCGGAAGAATGGCTTGGGCAGACGCATGCGGACGTGGGGATCAGGCGGCGTCGATGGAGTGTCGGAAATCGCCGATCGCCTCGACCAGCCGCTTCACGGCTTCGCACTCGACCACCGTCAGATGCGGATTCCAGAGGTCGAAGATCATTACGACGCGGACTGTGTTGCTGCGGTTCCAGGCCTCATGCTCGTAGGTGTCGTCGAAGACGACGACGCGCCCTTCCTGCCAGACATGCAGTTCACCGCCGACGTTCAGCGCGCAATCCGCTGGCACGATCAGCGGCAGGTGGCCGACGACGCGTGTATTGGTGACCCCGCGGTGCGGCAGCAGGTGGGTGCCCGGCGTGAACACCGAGAACAGCACTTCAGGGCCGTGCTCGCGCACTCGGCACAGCGGCAGCCGTTCGAGTTCGGACGCGGTCCGGGGACAGGTGCGGGAATTGTCGTCGCGTCGTACACCGTGGCGATAAAAGTAGAAGCCGTTCCAGCTGGGTGCGCCACGCGTGCCGCGGAGGTTCGCGCCTTCCGTCGCGTCGTCGCCGAATACGCGCTCTGCCTGTGCGGTCACGGGCAGCAAGGCGTCGAGTTCTCTGCGCACCTCCAAGCTCGCGGCTTCCAGCCGCGGGATCCAGTCGAGGGTGCGGGTGTCGAAGTAGGCGCTCGTCGGCAAGTCAGGGAAGAACAGAAAGCTGGGGCGTTGCCGCGGATCGGCAAACACAGGCGCCGTTTCCTGCAGATAGATCGAGACGCAGCGCCGCACGCGGCCAAGCTCCGTGGCGCCGAACTCGCGCGCGAGCGGCTCGAACAGTTGCTGGAACGCTGCGCCCCGCTGCTCCCGGACGTGGCGCACCGCGGCCTCGACCAGCGGTCGCAGGGAGGCCGGGGTGGAGCCAGCGTCGAGCCAGCGTCCCGCACGCTGGGCGTCCTGCAGCGCCCGCGCCGCATGCACGACGGCAGCCGGATCCCGCTGCTGACGCAGTACGGCGGCGAGGTGCAATCGCGCGACGTAGAAGTCCGGCTGCAGCGCGACGGCTGCGGAGAAGGCTGCTCGTGCCTCGCTCAGGCTGCCGAGTGCTGACCGAACCTGCCCGAGCTGGAACTGCGTCAGCGGTTCAGCGGGCGCGGCCTCCACGGCGCGCGTCGCGAGTTCGAGGGCACGAGGCTGCTGGCCGTTACGCAGCGCTGCCATCGACAGGAATCCGAGCGCCTGCAGGTGCGTGGGCTCGTGTTCCAGCAGTCTGTTGAAGACCTGCTCGGCTTCGTCCACGCGCCCCGCACGCAGCAAGGCTTCCGCCTGGTCCTGGAGAGAATTCATGGGTATGGGCCTGCCGAATCTGCATAATTTACCACCATGATCGAGAGTCTCCGGCATTTCATCCGCACCTACGACGACGACCTGGACGCGGTCGATTGCGAGCGGCTGCTGCAGCTGCTTCGTAGCATGGGTCGATACGCGCAGCCGAACGGGCGCGAGATCCGGGCGGGTCTCGAGGAGTCGGCGTGGACCGAGCTGAATCTCAATCGGGTAGCCGAGCCGGGGCTGCTGGGCGAGTTCCACGCGCGCGTCGATCGCGCGTTGGACCGTTACAACGCGGATGTCGGGTTGCAGATCCCGCTCCCGCCGTCACCGCATCGTTCGCCGCTGGTGATGAAGCGCTATCGACCGTCCGGCGACGAGCGTTTCCAGTTGCACTTCGATGCGATCAACCACGTCGCCGATCGCTATCTCGTGCTGCTGTGGTACCTGAACGACGTGGCCGATGGTGGCGAGACCCGGTTTCCGCAGCTCGACATCGCCGTCCAGGCTCGGCGTGGGCGACTGCTGATCTTTCCGCCCTACTGGATGTACCAGCACGAAGGCGCTGCGCCGCTGTCCGGCGACAAATTCATCGTGTCGACCTACCTGCTGTTCAATCCACCGCAGTCATAGCCCCAGCGCTGCGCGAGCGGTTCGATCATCGGCGCAATCGCCGCGAAATGCCTCGAATAATGACGCCAGCGATCGACCGACCGACGGTTGATCGGCTGCACGACCTGCGCGTAGCTCGGCGTGCTGATGAATCCCTTGCTGCGCGCATGGGATGCGGTGTCCAGCAGCGCGTCGTGCCAGGGCAGATCGAGGAATCGCGCGAGCTCACGCGTCTGCGTCTCGAACTCTCCGACGAAGGATTCATAGCGCAGTTCGAGGCTGTTCGGCTGCAGCAGACGCGACTGCTCGTACCAGAACTCGAAGGCCCGCCGGTAGCCCAGGGCGAGCGTGGGCAGGTCGCGACACATCATCGCGAAGTCGGGCGCCCTGAAGTGCTGCATGTAGCAGCTCAGCAGTACATCGTAGGGATGGCGTACCACGCAGACGATGGGTGAGCGCGGAAAAACCCGCCGGATCGCCGGCAGTCGCAGCAGGTTCAGCGGATTCTTGTCGACGAGGCGCTGGCCCGGCGCGAGACGGACCCGCGAAAGCGTGCGCTCCCAGTAGCGCGAGCGCAGGTACTGCAGCTGGCGACCGTCCAGGTTCGCGAGGCCGTCCGGGTAGCGGGCCTGCGGCAGCGCCAGGATGTCGTCGAGGACGTTCTGCAGGAACGGCTGCTCGTCCATCGAGACGAGGTCCGGGTGGGCATCGAGCGTGAGCTCGAGCAGTGTCGTCCCCGAGCGCGGGAACGCCACGATGAAGATCGGGCAGTCCGCGAGCGCCGGCGGGTCGGGATCCGTCCAGGCAGCGACGTCCTGCTCGCTGCAGCCGTGCCGCGTGATTTCCATCGTCGGCGCGCCGCGCAAGGCCACGGCCGGAGAGGTCTTCTCGATCCACGCGACCTGCGAGCGATGTGCTTCGCGCAGCACGTCGAACGCGTCATCGTACTGACCGAGCGCGTCGAGGGACTTGGCCAGCGGAAACAGCTGGTAGTGCCTGGCATCGAACGGCGCCGGATCGGTCAGCGCCTGGCGGAACAGCACGGAGGCGCGCTCGTGATCGTTGCGCCGCTGCGCGAGCTGCGTCTCGGCGAGTCGAAGGTCACGCTTCTCGGTGGCAGACCTTGGGTCTGCGCTGACCTGCTCGAACAGGTTCTGCGCCGCGTCCAGACGGTTCGTGCGCTCGAGCAGCTTGACGATGGTCAAGGCGGCGGAAGGCGGGCATTCGGGCTCGGCGAGTGCGAGGTTCAGAGCCTGTTCGGCCTCGGCCGCCTGGCCGAGATTCATCTGCAGGAACGCGACGTCCGCCAGCGTCGTCGCATTGGCGCCCTCGAAATCCCGCCAGCCTTCGAGCTGGCGCGTGGCTTCCTCGGACAGCAGCGACTCGTAGCAGGCGCGCGCGCAGGCGACCCTGATCTCGGCATCGCGCGGTGCCTTGACGAGAGCCTTCGCGAACACCGCTCGCGCCGCTTCGAAATCCCGGCGCTCGACATGCGCGAGACCGATGTTGAAGAAGAAATCCGCCGAGGATTCGCCGAGCTGGGCAGCGCGGAGATACGCCCCGAGCGCCTCGTCCGCGCGACCATCGCAGCGTCGTGCCGTGCCGAGATTGATCCAGTGTGCCGGTTCGTCGGGCTGCAGCTGTGCGAGCCGTGCGAACTGCGTCTCTGCCTCGCCGTAGCGACCCAGGAACTGAAGCGCGAGTCCGAGGTGGAGGAGTGCATCCGGGTGATCCGGCGAGTCGCGCAGCGTGTCGCGACTGGTCGACTCGGCTAATGCGAAATCGCCGCGTTGCAGCGCCTCATTGGCGTCCTGCAGTCGCTGTGTCACGGAATCGATCATGCGCGCAGTCTAAAAGAAAAAAGGCCGCGCGGATCTCTCCACGCGGCCCTTTGGTTGCGTCAGGAACGCAGTATCAGAACTTCTGCACGACGCTCAGGAAGTAGCGACGCCCCAGGGTGTCGTACGTGCTGACGTCCGTGTTCGCGTTGATCACGTTGTTCTGGTACAGGATCGGCGGCTGCTTGTCGGTCAGGTTGTCGATACCGAACTGGACTTTCGTCTTGGTCGGGAACGCATAACCCACCGTCAGGCCGAGATACGTGACGGCCGGGATGCTCAACGTCGGGTTCGGCGTCGGGTTCGCGCCGTCCGGGTTCAACAGATCCAGGCTGCCGACATACCGTGCGGACAGCAGCGCATCGAAGTCCTTGTACGTCCAGCCCACCGACGCGAGGCCGCGCAGCTCGGCGTAGTTGCCGAACTGACGGTTGTACGTGCCGGCAATTTCCTGGACCGCCGCGCCCGGGGCCGAGATGACGTCGTAGGAGTTGATCTTCGTCAGGTCCAGCGAGAACTGGAACGAGCCGATCGACGTGTCACGCAGCGTGTACTTGACGCCGAAGTCGATACCGTCGGTCTCGAGGGAGCCGAGGTTGACGGTGGGCATCTTGAACGCCGCAATGCGACCCTGGTTCGTGCCCGTCGCGTAACGCGTGATCAGGCCGCAGAACTGCGGGCTGCCACTCGCGATGCACTGGCCGAGCGAATAGTTCGGATCCAGCTGGGTGATCAGGTTGTCGATCTCGTACTTCCAGTAGTCCACGGTCAGCGAAAGGCCGCTGACCTGGCTCACGTCGTACACGACACCAAAGGTGGTCACCTTGCCGTCTTCCGGATCCAGATCCGGACTGCTGAGGATCACGCCCGTGATCTGCGACGTACCGTCCGAGGCAAAGCTGCCATCGCGAACGACGTTCGCGCAGGCCAGTGCCAGGTTCGGGTTCGCAGTAACGCGGGCCTGGGTCAGGCCGAAGCAGGTGTCCTGGAACGTCGGGTTCGAGATCGCCGGCGCTGCCGAGATGTCGCCCAGCGTGGGCACCCGGAAGACCTGCGAATACGTACCACGGACCAGGATGTCGTCGATCGGCCGGTACTCGACCTTGATCTGCGAGTTGGTCGCGTTGCCGAACAGCGAGTAATCCGAGAACCGCGAACCGATCGTGACGTTCAGGGCCTTGGCACCCGGCGCGTCCTTCAGCAGCGGAATGAAGACCTCGGCGTACAGCTCCGTCACGTCGTACTGTCCGCGTGCGTCGCCGGTGCAGGCTTCGGACGCGATCAGGCAGTTCGTGAACAACGGTGCGGCCGCTTCAACCAATGCGTCGACGTTCAGCTGCGAGCTCTGGTCGCGATACTCCACACCAACGGCGCCCTGGATGTCGCCCGCCGACGTGAGACTGCCGAGCGTGCCGTTGAAGTTCAGCGCGGCCGACTTCGTCGTGTACGCATGCTTCGTGGCGTAGCTCGTCTGCACTCGCTGCAGGGCCGCGATGGCCGTGGGCGTTTCGACGTTGAAGATGTTGATCGGTACGCAGCCCGCGATCGGCGCCGCCAGCGTGCCGCAGGTCGGCGTGCCATTGGCATCGATGAACGACGGGCCGAGCGCCAGACGCAGGCCCGGCTGGTACAGGTAGCCGCTGACTTCCTGGGACTGGTCGAGGCGGGAATAGCCGACGTTCAGGTCCCAGTTCCAGCTGGTGCTGGCCACGGCTCCCTTCGCACCGACGTTCAGGATCTTCGAGTCCGATGACGTTTCGCTGAAGCGGGTGCCCAGCGATTCGAGGCGGACGCGGAAGTTCGGCCGCGGCGAGTTGAATCCGCCGAAGTCGATGCCGAACGGGTTGTACACGCTCTGCGACGAGACGATCACGTCATCCGCCAGCGCGTCGAACGGCAGCGGCGCGATCGTGAAGCCCGAGCGCGTGCGGTTGTACAGTACTTCCGCGTACAACTCGACTTTCTCGTTGATGTTCTTGCTGCCGCTGACGAACAGGGAACCACGTTCCTGCGGCGTCATGATCAGGTTGAACGGCTGGTAATTGTAGAGGTCTCCCGGCGCGGTGAAGCAGCGGTAGTTCGCCGTCGTGGCGCCGGACGTGCCGGCGATGCGCGTGACGCTCGAACAGCCGAGCGATGTGCGCAGCGCGTTTCCGGCTGGCAGAAACACGCGGCCCGTCGGAATACGGCTCGAACCACCCTGCTGGATGGAACCGCTGTACAGGTACAGCGCGAATCTCGCGAAGTCGCGATCGCCGGCCGAGGCTTCTTCCTGCTTGGTGAAGCTGCCGCTGATCAGGAAGTCGGAATCATCGGTCTTGGTGCCCCAGGAAAGGCTGGCCGAGTAGCGCTTGGCGTCGTTCTCTGCCGTGCTGCCGTAGTCGAGGGCGATCTCGGGGGTGTCCAGATCCGTTCGGGTGATGAAGTTCACGACGCCGGCGACGGCATCGGAACCGTAAATCGCGCCCGCGCCTTCCTTCAGCACTTCGACGCGTTCCAGGATCGATACCGGGATCTGGTTGACGTCCACTGCGCCGCTCGAGGCCGCGTTGGTGCCGACCAGGCTGATGCGCCGACCGTTCAGCAGTACCAGGGTGCGCTTCGCGTCCAGGCCGCGCAGTTCGACGTTCGATTCGCCGAAGCCGCCGCCGTTGTTGACCTGCGGGTTGGTGGCCGCGCCGGAGATCGACGGAATGCGTTGCACGAGATCGCCGAGCGTCTTGACGCCGGACTGCTGGATCGCAGCGGCGTCGATCACCAGCATCGGGCTGGCAGTTTCGGCGTCGACACGACGGATACGGGAGCCGGTGATCACGACTTCTTCGAGACCATCATCGGCGGCCGCGCCTGCATCCTGCGCAAGTGCTGCCTGCATCGGCAGCATGGCCGTCGCGCTTCCTGCGACGACGGCGAGGCTCACAGCCTCCCTCACGGACTGCATATTGGACATGTTGAAATATCCCCTAGGATTTACGAGACAAAAATGGAGTCTGACCAAGCACGCGCCCAAGCAAGATCGTTGCAAAAAAGAGACAGGCGCGTACTTTCTTGTGGGCCGATTCTAGGGGCCTCGCGTGTCTTTCGTCCAACAGATTATTCAGCGCAGGCTTGTCCGCTTGCGGGCCGCGAATGCGTCAGTCGCCGAATCGGTAGCCATGGCGCGCGATGACCAGGGCGTCGCGCTGCGCGACGCGTTGCTGCAGGGCGGTGTCGTAATAGTCAGCGTACGGCCCATGCTCCGAGACGTTGCGCGCCGGGGCCCGTGCCAGCCACTCACGCATGGCGGGTGTCACCGGCTGTCCCACCGCTTCCAGTGTCAGCAGCAGGGTGTCGCGCAGCAGTTCCATCCGACCAATATAACGACGACCGTCGCCGATGCCATAGATGTGCTGGTACAGGAAGCTGAAGAAGCCCTGGCCTGAATGACGGATCGCACCGAGCGCAGGTCCGGGCAGGTTCAGTCCCTGGTTGGTGTAGGTCTGCGGCAGCGCTGCCATGACCGCCTGAAGCTGTGTGTCGTTGTCGCCGAGATCGAGCAGATTGCCGATGGTCGCGGCGAAGTCCAGGCGGCCTTCGTCAGAGACCACGCGGAACAGGGCGTTCGGCCGTGCCCGCCGCTTCTGGAACGCATACCACGAGACGTAGTAGCTCCAGGGGCTGCGCGTGAAGCCGACGATCGGCAGCCCGTGATGGCTGGGCGGGATCATCGAATGCGGCAGGTGATAGCCGACCTGGCGTGCGCCGGGCACCCGGGTCATCAGGAACTCGTTGACGAAGCTGCCGCCCGACTTGTGCAGGTGCAGGAAGACGAGGTGGTCGGTGAGGATCATCGCGCGGTACCCATGCCGGGATGATGAACCAAAAAAAAGCGGGGCCGAAGCCCCGCTTTGATATCCACCCGAAGGCGTCGGATCAGAACTTGATCTCGACACCCGCGTAGATGAAGCGGCCGATCGGGTCGTAGGACTCCGCCGCCGTTTCCGTTCCAGTGATGTTCGACGCGCCGTTCTGGCCGATGACGGGCGGCTTCTTGTCGAACACGTTGTCGACGCCGAGGTAGCCCGTGTACTTCTCGTCCGAACCGAAGCCGTAGCGCAGCTGCATGTCGTGATACGTGTACGCCGGGATGTTGTTCGTTTCGTCATCCAGCAGACCGTCGACGAGCGTATCGACCATGGCGCTCTGGTAGTTCATGCGCCAGGTTGCCGAGAACGTGTTGATCTTGTAACCGAGCGACAGGTTCGCGCGATGCTCGAAGCCGGCACCCAGGCGACCGTCGCCGTTCAGCTGGCCCTTGTTGTCCTGCACGGGCTCGCCCGCCAGCGGCTGCAGCGTCAGCTTGTCCAGGTAGGTGTAGGCCAGGCCAAGGTTGAACTGGTGACCGTTCTCGAAGGTGTGCGCCCAGCGCGCCGCGACGTCCACGCCGGCCGTTTCGATCGCGGCCGAATTCACCGGACCGGAATTGACCTGCCAGACCGTGCCCGGCGAGCGCGGACGAATCGGCGCCGCGCCTTCACGGGTGATGAAGCCGCACAGGTCCGACGTGCCCAGCGAATTCACGCACTGGTCGATGATGAACTGGCGCGGTACCAGCGCGATCGCATCGTTGATCTTGATGTTGAAGTAGTCGACGGAGAGGCTGAAGCGCGGCGCAAACTCCGGCGTCCAGACGATACCCGCCGTGATGGTCTTCGCCGTTTCCTCGTTCAGGGCCGGGTTGCCACCGTCGAAGCCTTCGATGCTCTGGCGGTCCGAGTTGTTGTCGTAAGTGAACACGCCCATGTTGAGGGCGATGTTCTGCGCGAAGCCCGGCAGCGTGCGGCAGTAACCCGCCACCGCAGTGCTGACACTGGCCGGTGCGCCGGTCGCAGTCACGCCCTCGCAGGGATCCGTCAGGCCGCTCGGGAACGTCTGCGACGGACCCTGGAACAGCTCGCCGATGTTCGGCGCACGGGTTGCGCTTGCATACACGGCGCGCAGGCGCAGCGACTCGGTCGGAGCCCACGTCAGACCACCCTTCCAGCTGAACACCTCGCCCACTGTCGAGTAGTCACCGAAGCGGGCAGCCGCCTCGAACTCGAGCGACTTCGCAAACGCGGCGTCGGTCAGCAGCGGCACGATCGTCTCGAGGTAGGCCTCTGTGACCGTGTACTTGCCGACCGTGTTGGTCAGTGCGTTGCCGAGCGTATTGCCGGCCTGGGTTTCGGCGGAGAAGGTCTCTGAACTGTCTTCCTGGCGACGCTCGACACCGGCCGCGATCTTGACGCTGCCCGCCGGCAGGCTGAAGGCCTCGCCGGTGATGTTCGCGGTCAGGCCGCGCTGCTTGACGGTGGAATTGTAGGTATCCAGTGCGCCATTGGTGATGTAGGCGATCGAAGCAGCCGAGGCGGAGTTGAAGCCGAACAGGTTGATCGGGACGCAGCCGTTGGCGCGTGCTGCCGCATCACGGCAGATCGGCGCGCCGCCCATCGGGTCAGCGATCGCATCAAGCGCGAAGAAGTAACGGTCACGCAGGCCGGTTTCGGAGAACGTGAAGTCCTTGGTCTTGCTTCCGTTGTAGGCGATGTCCCAGTTCCAGTCCTCGAACACGGAACCCTTCACGCCGAGCACGACGCGGTCGAAGCTGCGGTCATTGCGGTTCGAGCGGTCGAAGATGCCGGAGAGGCGCTTGCGGAAAGGCAGCACCGTCGCGCCGACCGCGACCATCTCGTTGCGGATCGCCGTCGGGATGAACGGATTGTTGATGTCCAGGCCGGCCGGCGAATTGCCGTCCGGATCGACGGCGTCCGAGTTATCGGTCGCCAGCGGCTCGAGACGCGAGCGCGACTTGACGTCGGACAGGCTGGCCTCGAAGAACACGTTCAGGTTGTCGGTCAGGTCGTAGTTCGCCAGCGTGGTGATCAGCAGTCGATCGACCGGCACCGAGATGTACCGCTCGGCGTTGCGGTTGAAGCCGTCCACGCCGAGATTGAAACCTTGCTGCAGCGCGTTGCTCGGGTTGTAGGTCCAGACCGAGCCCATCGGAACCGCGAAACGGCCCTGCGGCACGAAGCTGCTGCGGAACGGCACGTCTTCGGCCGAGATCGCGCGGTTCTTCGAACGCAGGCCGGCGTCCTTGTCCCACTGCACGTTCGCGGTGATGTTGCCGCGATCGCCGATGTTGAAGCCTGCGGTCAGCGCCAGCAGCGAGCGCTCGTTGTCTTCCTCGCTGGTCTGGCCGGTCTGGCCGCGGAATTCGAAACCTTCGAAGTCATCCTTCAGCACGAAGTTGACTACGCCGGCGACGGCTTCCGAGCCGTACACCGCCGAGGCACCGCCGGTGATGATCTGGATGTCCTTGATCAGGTCCGTCGGGATGTTGTTGATGTCGACCGTCGACGAGCCGCCGATACCCGAGACGACGCGACGGCCGTTGACGAGCACCAGCGTGCGCTGGTCGCCGCCGTTGCGCAGGTTCAGCGTCGAGACACCGTTACCCGAGGTCAGGAAGTTCGAGTTGGCACGCGAGAAGCCGGAAGTTCCGAACGACGGCAGTTCCTGCAGCACGTCGACGACGTTCTGCGAGCCCTGCGCATCGAGCGACTCGGCGGTGATCACCTGCACAGGGACCGAGGATTCGATTTCGGTGCGCGCGATGCGCGATCCCGTGATCACGACTTCCTCGAGTCCGTCGCCCGCGGTCTTGTCCTGGGCCTGGGCCAGCGTGCCCGCGCCGAACGTCGCGAGGATCGCGACGACGCAGGCACGGACCGGGGTCCACTTGCCGAGGTCCTGATTCATGTTCGTATTCATGTCTGATTGACTCCTGTAACTGTCTGTCGTCGGCGATTACTTCTGCACGATCCGCAGCGTGACGCGACGGTTGGCCAGACGGCCTTCCTCGGTCGCGTTGCTGGCGATCGGCTGCTTCTCGCCGTAACCCTTCGCGCGCAGCGCGTTGGTGATGCCCTTGTCCGTGAGGTACTTCAGGACCGTTTCGGCGCGGCGCTGGGACAGGCTCTTGTTGTAGCCGTCCGAGCCGACGCTGTCCGTGTGACCGGCCACCTCGACCTTGATGTCCGCGTAGCGCTGCAGCGTGCCGGCGGCACCGTCGAGGATCGCGAAGCTTTCGGGACGCAGGTCCGCGCTGTTGGTGTCGAACACGACACCGGGCAGCTGGATTTCCTTGGTGAACGGGCAGCCGCGGAAATCGACGCGCTCGCCGGCCGGGGTGTTCGGGCATTCGTCCTTCGCATCGACGACGCCATCGCCATCGCTGTCGAGATCACAGCCCTTCTCGTCGACCTTCACGCCCGGTGCCGTATTCGGGCACTGGTCCTTGCTGTCGAGTACGCCATCGCCGTCGCTGTCCAGCTCGCAGCCGTTCGCATCGACGCGCGTGCCGGCCGGGGTGTTCGGGCACTTGTCGTTCGCGTCCGACACGCCGTCGCCATCGCTGTCGAGCGGACAACCGTCGGCATTGACCTGCGTGCCGGCCGGCGTGCCCGGGCACTTGTCCATGTCGTCGATGACGCCATCGCCGTCGCTGTCCGCGGGCGGCTTCGGCGGCGGGGTCGCACCCCACGAATATTGCAGGCCGAGGCCCGCGACGTAGTCCGTCAGGTTGGTGTCCGGCGCGGTCGCGTTGCCGAGCTGACGACGTCCGCCCATTTCGCCACGCAGCCGCAGGCTGGTGCCGGCGTCCACGTTCTTCGCGAGCTGCGCGAGTACGCCGACACCGAACGAGACCACGCCGTTCTTGTCACTGGCACCGCCCGAGAGCTTGTCTTCGAGGCGACCGACACCGAGGCGGAAGAAGGGGCTGACGTTCGCGTCACGGTAGAACACGCGCAGCGCACTGATCTCATAGCCGTTGAGCTTCAGCTTGCTGTTCGACGCGGCGTCATGTTCGCTGCCATAGGCGGAAATCTCCGCATTCCACTTCTCGCTGATCACGCGACCGAAGGTGAAGCCGAAGCCGATATCATCATCGGCGTTGCGGGCATCGTCGAGCCACACGCCCTGAATCTGCGGCGCGACATAGAGGCTGCCGACGTCACCGTCAGCGGCTGACGCAGCACCCGCGCCAAACAACGCCGCAGCGGCGGCGAGGGTGAGACCCAACGACTTCTTCATGGAAGCTTCTCCAATACTTGTTGTTGCGCAGACGTCCTGCGCGGTTGCTTCGCCGCTGTCCGACGGACACTGGACAGCGTCAGGCCGCGGATATTACCCGAGATGAGAGTGTCCGGTGCATTCGCGCTAATTTGTTGTCTTTTCGCCACGCAGCGCGCCCGAACGGAACGCGGGGTGATACACCATGTCACCCTTGCGAATGCCGCGCCGGGCGGTTTCGCCGCCGCGCAGTTCGAGCACGGCCCTGACCTTCATCGGCGCGGACACGGTGTCCAGCGAGTGGGGCGTCGTGTTCGCATGGATCTCGGTGATCCGCCCGCGCGAATCGATCCAGACCATGTCGAGCGGGATGAACGTGTTCTTCATCCACATGCCCATCGCGCGCGGCTCGCGATTCACGAACAGCATGCCCTCGTTCGGCGGCAGATCGCGCACGAACATCAGGCCCTGTGACTGGCGCTGCGGCGTATCGGCGACCCAGATCCGGAATTCGTGGGTCGCCGCGGGCTGTGTGCTGCGGATCGCGAGATCAGCGCGCGGGAAGCTCGACAGTTCGAGCAGCGGCTGCTGCGCGCGGGCGAGGGGGCTGTGCAGCGCCGGCAGCAGGCTCAGCGCCAGTGCCAGCAGCAGCGCCAGCGCTGTCGGCCTGCGGCCGTGGCGGACTCGATGGGCTTTCATCCTCGAACGTGACCTCGGTGACAAAGTCGAAACGGCTGACGAGGATACGCTGCCCGCCGCGCAGCGCGGAGGCCGGTGCGGTACAGAAGCCGCGACCGGTGATCTGCCAGCTGCGGCGCGACCCGCCCAGCGCGCCGACGCGGGCCGGCACGAGTTCGTCGATGCTGCACTTGTCGTCGCCGCGGGTGGCGAACATGCGCTGTTCGCCCTCGAAGATCAGGGTCAGGTTGGCGGGCCGCGAACGGACGGTCTGGCCTTCGGGGGCATCCGGGATACCGAACACGAAGCGCAGCCGCCGGCCCGCACCCTGGACCGGGCCGGCGATGGTCAGGCGCAGGCCTCGGCCATCCGGTCGCGGGCCGCCGGCGCATTCCATCTCGGCGTTCTGCCAGGCGAGGTCGAGGTCCAGCGCGCCGCGCATTCGTGCGCGCAGGAAGCCCCGACCACTGGCCGTACAGCCCGCCTTGGATTGTGCCGCGGGCGCATCAGTCGGGGCGGAGACAGCCGGGGTTGCGACCGCTAGCGCAACGATCGCGGCCGACAACGCGGGGAATCGGGCCGGCCGAGGCGGGCGGGAGGCGGACGTCATGCCGCCATTGTCCGCGCTAGGCCGCGGTCGCGCTACTGACCACCAGCATGGACTTGGCGACGCGCGCGTTCAGCCGGCCGAGCAACCGCGCGGCGTGCAGCGTCAGCGTCAGGATCAGCACGCCGACGAGCAGCAGGAACAGCAGGCCCGGAATCGTGGGCAGCAGGGTCCACGCGCCTTCCTCGTTGCCGATGTGCAGTCCGCCCGGGTAATCATGCAGGCCGGCGAGCCGCGCGAGTTCGTACAGCGCGCCGCCGGGCAGTGCGATGCCGAGCGCGAGGCCCACGATCCCGATGACGAAGTACGCGACGCCCAGCGGCAGTCGCAGCACGAAATAGGCGAGCGTCGTCCACGTGCGTGTGTCGCGCAGCATGTCGCCGATGCGCTGCCAGATCGTGCGCGCCGGACCCGGATGCTGCGGGCGGCGCGGCATGCGCTCGCCGGTCATCGCCTCGATCAGGCGTCCTTCGCCGAGCGCGATCACGCGCGTGAGGCCGATGAACGCGAGGAAGAACGGCACGCCGATGATCAGCACGGCGAGACCGGCAGACAGCGACAGGCCGGTCACGGCGAGCGTGAAATACAGGACGCCCGTCGGCAGCGCGAGCAGCAGGAAGAACAGCGACGTATAGCTGCGCACGTCCATGAACACGCTGAAGAAGCGGCGCAGCGCACCGGCTTCGGGCGGTCGCGCCGGCGGCGGGCGCAGCGCCGCGCGGACTTTCGCTTCGGTGTCGCGATACGCGTCCGCGACTTCATCCGGTGCGCCGTAGGTGCTTGCGATCAGTTCGAGCACGTCGCCCTCGGACTTGCCGGGATGCGCGGCGACTTCGGCGCGCAGGTATTCCTCGGCGTCGTACAGCGCGTCCTGGATCAACGAGGGATCTTCGCCGGCCAGGCTGTCGCGCAGTTGCCGGAGGTATTCGTCGATCGTTCGGGGGGCGGGCCGGGTCATGGGGAAGGCTCCTGGGGCGCACTCGCGGCCCCGGTGAAGTGGTCGACGAAGTCACGGGTGGTGCGCCAGGTGTCGCGCCAGGCGGCGAGCACCTGACGGCCTTCGTCGGTGATTCGGTAATACCGCCGCGGCGGGCCGCTGTACGAGGGAACGATGCGGCTGGTCAGCAGGCCGCTGGCGGACATCGCGCGCAGGACGGGATAGATCGTCCCCTCTTTGAACAAGGGGTCGCCTTCACGGGCGCGCTGCAGCTGCTTGGCGATTTCGTAGCCGTAGAGGTCTTCCGAGCTGCCGGCCAACACGGCGAGCAGCACGAGCCCGACGAGCCCGCCGTTGAGCTCTTTCTGGAATTTCTTGCTGTGGCTATCGTCCATTTGCCAGTACTGTGAATTAACTAATACTAGATGTCAACCAGTATCGTGAAATGGCGGTGTGACCTGCTGGCACGTGAGGTGCAAGGACGACTGCTAGACTTTCCGCCCTATGGCCCCCCAATTGACCCAGAACCTCACGATCGAAGTCTCTCCGGAGATTCCCGCCCCGCTGGCCCGCCTGCCCGAGCTCGCCGGCAACCTCTATTTCAGCTGGGACCGTCCGACGCGGGCCCTGTTCGAGGAACTCGATCCGCCGCTCTGGGGGCAGGTCCGTGGCAACCCGAAACTGCTGCTGCGCTGCATCGGCCAGGAGGCACTGGATCGCGCTGCCGGTGATGCCGCGTATCTCGCACGCTATCGCGATGTGCTCGGCAGCTTCGATGCCTATCTGAACGCGCCGGCGCTCGAAGGCGCAAAGCTCGTCGCGTATTTCTGCGCCGAGTACGGTTTCAACCAGAGCTTCCCGATCTACTCCGGCGGTCTCGGTGTGCTCGCCGGCGATCACTGCAAGGCTGCGAGCGACGAGCGACTGAATTTCATCGCGGTCGGATTGTTGTACGGCCAGGGCTATTTCACGCAGAGCGTCGACAGCGATGGTGTGCAGCACGCGAGCTATCGTGATCACGATGCGCGCGATCTGCCGGTGGAGCCGATCCGGTCCGCCGACGGCACGTGGATCACCGTCACCGTGCAGATGGCCGGCAGGAACGTGGTTTCGCGGCTGTGGCAGGCGTTCGTGGGACGCATCCGCGTCGTGCTGCTCGATACCAACGTACCGGAGAACGCGCCGGCCGATCGTGACATCACGCATCGTCTCTACGGCGGCGACGAGTCGGTGCGGATCCGTCAGGAAATGATTCTCGGTATCGGCGGCGTACGTGCACTGCGGGCGCTCGGACTTTCTCCGGCCGTGTGGCACATGAACGAAGGTCATGCCGCCTTTCTGACGCTCGAACTGCTGCGCGAGCTGCGCGGTCGCGGACTCGAACTGCCCGCCGCGATCGAGGCGATCGCCGGTCAATGCGCGTTCACGACGCACACGCCGGTCGCGGCCGGTCACGATGCGTTCGGACACGAGCTGATGCTCGCGCACTTCGGTGATTTCATCCGCGAGCTCGGCATCGGCGTCGACGCTTTCCTGTCGCTCGCGCGCTCGCCGTCCTCACCCGGCCTGTTCAACATGACGCGCCTCGCGCTGACCGGCGCGCGGCACGTGAACGGCGTGAGCCGGCTGCACGGCATCGTCTCGTCGGAGCTGGTCGCGGATCACTGGCGCGAGCTCACGCCACCCGAGAATCCGGTCGGCTATGTCACCAATGGGGTGCACGTCCCGACATTCCTGCATCAGAAGTGGGCAGAGTTCTTCGACGAAGTCGCCGGGCCCGAGTGGCGCGAGCGACTGTCGGACGCGGAATTCTGGCGAGTGCTGGAGCGCGTGCCGGATCGGGCGTTCTGGTCCGCGGCCCAGACGGTCAAGTCGGACATGCTGGCCTGCGTGCGCGAACGCCTGCGCCGCGAGTTTGCCCGCAAGGGCCAGAACCCGGTGCAGTGGCGCCATGTCGCGCGGTATCTGGACCCGGCTCGGCCGGACGTGCTGGTCATCGGCTTTGCGCGCCGCTTCGCCACCTACAAGCGCGCCGCGCTGCTGCTGCGCGATCGCGCCCGGCTCGTGAAGCTGGTCAACAGCGTCGATCGGCCGGTCGTGTTCCTGTTCGCCGGCAAGGCGCATCCCGCGGACCTGCCGGGTCAGCAGGTGCTGCGCGAGATCAAGCAGGCGATGCTGTCGCCGGACCTGATCGGTCGCGTGGTCTTCATCGAGGACTACGACATCCAGCTCGCGCGCTGGCTGGTGTCCGGTTGCGATGTCTGGCTGAACAATCCGGTCGCGCCGCTCGAGGCGAGCGGCACGTCGGGCATCAAGGCGGCCGTCAACGGCCGACTGAATCTCTCGGTGCTCGACGGCTGGTGGGCGGAGGGCTTCCACGAAGACAACGGCTGGGGCATTCCGCCGGTCAACGTGCAGGACCCGTCGCGACGCGACGAACTCGAATCACAGATGCTGCTCGAGACGATCGAAGAAGAAGTGGTCCCGATGTATTACACGCGCGGTGACGCGCTGTACCCGGCCGAGTGGGTGCGCCGCTGCAAGCGCGCGATGATGACCGTGATACCGAGCTTCAACATGCGCCGCGTCGTCGCCGACTACGCACGCGGTATCTACGCGCCGGCCGCGCGCCAGGGCGAGCGCCTGACGCAGCAGGATCACGCCGGCGCCAGATTGCTCGCCGACTGGAAAACCGCCGTACGCGGGACCTGGCCGCAGGTGTCGATCCGCCCGCTGAACGAACCGCCGCGGCATCTGCCGCGCGCCGAAGCATTGCGCGTGCGGGTGGCCGTGAAGCTCGGCTCGCTGCAGCCGAGCGACGTTCGCGTCGAGTTCGTCGCGCAGCGCACGCTGCCGGAAGATCCGCGCGAGCTGCCGCTGCTTGCGTCGTCACGCCACGTCGTGAATCCCGGCGACTGGACCGCGCAGCTCCGTCCGACGGGTGAAACCGAAGCGGACGGCGCGGCCGTGTTCGCGCTCGATGCACCGGCGCCCGGCTGCGGCCTGTTCCGTGCCGAGATCCGGGTGCACCCGTGGCACGAGCTGCTCACCTATCCCTACGAGCTGGGGTTGATGAAGAGGGTCTAGCGCCCGTTATTTGCCGGCGGACCACTCACCGCCCTGGAAGCCGCAGCCGATCTCGAGTCCGCTGGCCTCGCCTTCGTAATAGTGCAGGGCCGAATCGGACTTCCTGCAGGTACCCACGACGTTCGCCGTCGGGCACTGGCCCGCGCCATGCACGGCGCTGCTGTTCTCGTCCTTGCCGCCGAGCTCGGTGCATTGCGCCGGCGTTGCCGGATCCATGCAGGCCTTCAGCGGTCCGACCCACTGGTTCTTCAGGTTGAACGCGCAATGCCCAGCTTCGGGCTTGCTGTCCTGCGCGACTGCGAACGCAGCGGCGCTGATGGCGAGGATGGCAATCAACGGTAAAGAGTGACGCATCGTTCGTGCTCCTGTGAGGCTCGGCCGCAGAGTGTCTCGGTCCATGGCAGTCTAGGCCGCGGCTGCGCGATCCAGAACGTCCAGATGAATTTCTGTCCAGAAACGGAGAATCCTGCCGTTCCTACCGTTCCGGCGCGAGGATCACGGCGCCGAGCGGCGGCAGCGTCAGGTTCACGCTGCAGGGCAGGCCCAGCGACGGTTCATCCAGCACTTTGACGAGACCGAGGTTGCCGGTGTTGCTGCCGCCATAGCGCTCGGCATCGGAGTTGAAGATCTCGCGGTAGGCACGGCCCGCCGGGACGCCGAAGCGGTAGTCGTGGCGCGGCACGGGCGTGAAATTCAGCGCGACGATCAATCCGGGCTGACGTTCATCCGCGATGCGTTCGAACACCAGCACGGATTGCAGGTGATCGCCGCAACTGAGCCAGCGGAAGCCCGCCGGTTCGAACTCGCGCGCATGCAGCCGTGCATCAGCAACGTACAGCCGGTTCAGGTCGCCGACCAACCGCTGCAGGCCGGCGTGGTCGTGCTGCTGTGCAAGTTGCCAGGGCAGGGCCTCGCGGAAGTTCCATTCCGTTTCCTGGCCGAACTCGCTGCCCATGAACAGCAGCTTCTTGCCGGGGAAGGCCCACATCCACGTGAACAGCAGGCGCAGGTTCGCGAGCCGCTGCCAGCGATCACCCGGCATCTTGCCGAGCAGCGAGCGTTTGAGGTGCACGACTTCATCGTGCGACAGCGGCAGCACGAAGTTCTCGCTGTACGCGTACATCATGCCGAAGGTCAGTTTCTCGTGATGATGCGCGCGATAGAGCGGGTCTTCCTGAAAGTACGACAGGGTGTCGTGCATCCAGCCCATGTTCCACTTCATCGAGAAGCCGAGCCCGCCGTCGTGCGTCGGGCGGCTGACCATCGGCCAGTCGGTGGATTCTTCCGCGATCACCAGCGCGCCGGGATAACGCCCGTGCACGACGGCGTTCAGCTCGCGCAGGAAGTCGATGGCTTCGAGGTTGTGGTTGCCGCCATGGATGTTCGGCACGAACTCGCCGGCCTTCTTGCTGAAATCCAGATACAGCATCGAGGCGACGGCATCGACCCGCAGGCCGTCGAAATGGAACTCCTCGATCCAGTAGCAGGCGCTCGAGATCAGGAACGTGCGCACTTCGTGGCGTTCGTAATTGAAGATCAGGGTGCCCCAGTCGCTCTGCGCGGCCTTGCGCGGATCGGCGTATTCGTACAGCGCGCTGCCGTCGAAATTCGCGAGCCCATGCGCGTCGCGCGGAAAGTGCCCCGGCACCCAGTCGAGCAGCACGCCGATGCCGGCCTCGTGGCAGCGATCGACGAAATAGCGCAGATCGTCGGGTGAGCCGTGACGGGAGGTCGGCGCGAACTGGCCGGTGACCTGATACCCCCAGGAATCGTCGAGCGGATACTCGGCGATCGGCAGCAGTTCCACATGGGTGAAGCCAAGTCCGCGCACGTAGGGCACGAGCTGGTCGGCGAGTTCGCGATAGCCGAGATAGCTGCCATCGGCGTGCTTGCGCCAGGAGCCGAGGTGCACCTCGTAGATGCTCATCGGCGCGTGCAGCCAGTCGCGCTGCGCGCGATTCGTGAGCCAGCCGGCATCGCGCCAGGCATGCGCGGTCTGCGGCGTGACGATCGAAGCCGTCGCCGGCCGCTTCTCCGCGGCGCGCGCATAGGGATCGCTGCGCAGGAACACGCTGCCGCTCGCGCGGTGCCGGATCTCGAACTTGTAAAGATCCCCCGCAACGAGTCCGGGGATGAACAGCTCCCAGACGCCGCTCGCCCCGCGCACACGCATTGGGCAACGCCGACCATCCCATTCGCAGAAGGGCCCGACGACGCTGACGCGGCCAGCGTCGGGCGCCCAGACCGCGAAGCGCACGCCCGCGATGCCGTCGATCGAATACGCGTGGGCACCCTGGATGCGCCAGGCCTCGAAGTGCTTGCCGGCATTGAAACGCGCCAGGTCCGCGTCAGTGAGCATCGGGCCGAAGCTGTAGGGGTCGACGCGGTGCCAGTCGTGCCCGTGACGATCCCGGCAGTGCAGGCTGTAGTGAGGCGGCAGGTCCAGATCGCCCTCGAGCCCGAAGAAGTCGCTGTCGGGTACCCGCGGCAGGACCGCACCGCCATCGATCTGCACCGCCTCGACCCCGGGCAGAAAGACCAGCAGAACCGCGCTGTCACCATTTCGGTGCAAGCCGAGCACGCCATGCGGATCATGGTGGGCGCCGTCCGCAAGCCGCGCGAGGTCGGGCCCAAGCCGGGCCAGCGTTTCAGGGCGGAGCGCATTCATGCGCGATGCATTCATGACAGATATAGTGTCACGGAAGCACGACCGGAGCCTGTCCTTGAGCCCGAAGCCACCCGCCCGCGCGTCATCCGGACGTTACGTCAGCCGTCTCACCAGCGGCACCCTGGCCGTCATCATGGCCGGCGGCCGCGGCGAAAGACTGAAGGAACTCACTGCCCATCGCTGCAAGCCGGCGACGCCATTCGGTGGCAAGTTCCGCATCATCGATTTCGTGCTGTCGAACTGCGTGAACTCGGGCATCCGTCAGATCTCGGTGCTGACGCAGTACAAGGCGCAGTCGCTGATCCAGCACGTGCAGCGCGGCTGGGGCTATCTGCGCGGTGAATTCGGCGAGTTCGTCGAAGTGGTGCCGGCGCAGCAGCAGACGGGCGACCACTGGTACCAGGGCACGGCGGACGCCGTCTACCAGAACCTCGACCTGATCCTCTCGCATCGTCCGAAGCACGTGCTGGTGCTCGCCGGCGATCACATCTACAAGATGGACTACGGTCCGATGATTGCGTACCACGTCGAAAAAGGCGCGGACATCACGGTCGGCGTCGTCGAAGTGCCGCGTGCCGAGGCGCGCGCGTTCGGCGTGATGACCACGACCGAATGGAATCGCATCACCAAGTTCGCCGAGAAGCCGGCCGAGCCCGATCCGATGCCGGGCAAGCCGGACATGGCGATGGCGTCGATGGGCATCTATGTGTTCAACACGCGGCTGCTCGAGAAGCTGCTGCTCGAGGACGCGATGGATCCCGAATCCGCGCACGACTTCGGGCGCAACATCATTCCGAAATCGATCGACGCGCTGCAGGTGTTCGCCTATCCGTTCCAGGACGTGAAGACCCGCGCACAGAACTACTGGCGTGACGTCGGTACGCTGGATGCCTATTTCGACGCGAACCTCGAACTCGTGCACGTCAATCCGGAACTGAACATCTACGACGAAGAGTGGCCGATCTGGACCTATCAGGTGCAGCAGCCGCCGGCGAAGTTCGTGCTGGATGAAGAAACCCGGCGCGGCATGGCGATCAACTCGGTCGTGTCCGGTGGCTGCATCGTGTCGGGCGCAGTCGTGCGCAATTCGCTGCTGTTCTCGAACGTGCGCATCGACGAACGCTCGCGGATCGAGCGGGCGGTGCTGCTGCCTTCCGTGCATGTCGGCAAGGGCTGCACGGTGATCAACGCGATCATCGACGAAGGTTGCGAGGTGCCCGACGGCACGAAGATCGGCGTCGATCCGGCGGCGGACCGTGCGCGTTTCAATGTGACGGAGAACGGCGTGGTGCTGGTGACGGCGGACATGCTGCGCACGCCATGACGGCCCATTCGTCCCACGCGGCGCGTCCCGCGCCGCGCCTGCCGGTCGCGATCCTCTGGCACATGCACCAGCCGCAGTACCGCGACGCGCTGTCCGGCGAATACGTGCTGCCCTGGACCTATCTGCACGCGCTGAAGGACTACTCCGACATGGCGGCGCACCTCGAGGAGGTGCCGGGTGCGACGGCCATCGTCAATTTCACGCCGGTGCTGATCGAGCAGCTCGACGAATACGCCGAGCGGATCGCGGGCCATCTGCGCGACGGCAAACCGCTCGGTGATCCGCTGCTCGCGACGCTGGGCAGCGAGCCGCTGCCGACCGATGGCGCCGCGCGCCTCGCGCTGCTGCGCGCGCTGTTGCGGGCGCACCGTGTGCATCTGATCGAGCGCAATCCGCCTTTCCTCGAGCTCGTGCAACTGGCGGAGTCGCTGGCGAGTCCCGAACGCGTGGCGTATGCGTCGGACCAGCTGCTGCACGATCTGTCGGTGTGGTACCACATCGCCTGGACCGGCGAATCGATCCGGCGCAGCGATCTGCGCATCGCGGCGCTGATCGCGGCGGAGCGCGGTTTCACGGCTGTGCAGCGCCGCACGCTGCTCGAGCTGATCGGCGAAGTGCTCGCGGGCATCCTGCCGCGCTACCGGGCGCTCGGCGCGAGCGGTCGCGTCGAATTGTCCGTCACGCCGTACGGTCATCCGATCATTCCGCTGATGTTCGATCTGCACAGCGCGCGCGACTCACAGCCGGCGGCGGAACTGCCGAAGCACCTGGCCTATGCGGGCGGTGCGGACCGCGCGGCCTGGCATGTGGCGGAGTCGATGCGCGTCTTCACGGAGCATTTCGGTCAGCGGCCGCGTGGCTGCTGGCCCGCCGAGGGCGCCGTCAGTACCGAGACGCTCGCGCTGCTCGATCGCTTCGGCTTCGAATGGGCCGCCACCAGCGCGAACGTGCTGCGCGCCAGCCTCGGTGCCGCGGCGGACGATCCGCGCTCGTACGAGCGCGGCTGGCGTGTCGGTGACCAGTGGCTGCGGAATTTCTTCCGCCACGATCATCTGTCCGATGCGATCGGCTTCGAGTACGCGCGCTGGCATGGCGACCACGCGGCCGAGCATTTCGCGGGTGAGGTCGGTGCGCTGGCAGATCGGTTGCGGGCCCAGGCTCCGCAGGATTTCGGCAATCGCGTCGTGCTGATCGCGCTCGACGGCGAGAATGCCTGGGAGCACTACCCGTTCAACGGCTATTACTTCCTGCGCGGCATGTATGCGGCGCTTGCGGCGGATCCTCGCCTCGAACTCGTCACGCTGTCCGAGGTGTGCGCACGCGCGCCGGACACGGGCCAGCTACCGGCGATGAAGGCGGGCAGCTGGGTGCACGGCTCGCTGTCCACGTGGATCGGTGATCCGGTCAAGAACGCGGCCTGGGATCTGCTGTGCGAAGCGAAGCTGGCCTTCGATCGCGTCGTCGTCGAAGGCGCGCTCGATGAGGTTGCCGTCGCGGCGGCCGAGCGCCAGCTCGCGCTGTGTGAAAGCTCCGACTGGTTCTGGTGGTTCGGCGACTACAACCCGGCCGACGCCGTGCAGCAGTTCGATCAGCTCTATCGGCGGCAGTTGACCAATCTCTATCGGCTGCTGCAGCTCGAAGTGCCGGCTGTGCTCGCCGTGCCGTTGCAACATGGCGTGATCCCGAGCGGTACCGCCGAAATGGGTGGTGCGATGCGCCGCTCGAACGCCGGGTGAGCGCGGAGCGCGGCGTGGGCCTGACCACGCTCGACCGACGCCGGTCCGGTGTGCTGCTGCACCTGTCCTCGCTCGATGCCGGGGATGGTCGCGGTGCGCTCGGTGCGAAGGCGCGCGCGTTCATCGACTGGCTGGCCGACGCGGGCTTCAGCGTCTGGCAGATCCTGCCCGTCGGTCCCACCGGCGCAGACGGTTCGCCGTACTGGGTCAGCTCGGATTACGCCGGCGCGGAGTACCTGATCGATGGCGCCGAGCGGCCCGAAGCCCACGGCAGCGCTTACGACGAATTCCGTTCGCGTGCCGCGCACTGGCTCGACGACTACGCGTTGTTCGCCGCCCTGCGCGCGGCGCAGGGCGGGGCGGCCTGGCAGGACTGGCCGGCGGCGCTGCGCGAGCGCGACCCCGCCGCACTGGCGGCGGCGCGCGCCGACCACGCCACCGCGATCGATCAGTGCTGCGCCGCGCAGTTCGCGTTCGACGTGCAATGGCGACGACTGCGCGCCTACGCAGCCGAGCGCGGCGTGCGGCTGTTCGGCGATCTGCCGATCTACGTTGCGCCGGACTCCGCGGAGACCTGGTCGCATCGCGACATGTTCCGGCTCGACCCCTGCGGGCATCCGGCGGTCGTCGCAGGCGTGCCCCCTGATTACTTCGCCGCGGACGGCCAGCTCTGGGGCAATCCGCTGTACGACTGGGAGGCGGAGCGGCGGACGACGTTCGCGCACTGGCGCGGTCGCGTTGCGGCGCAGTTGCAGCGCTTCGACCTGCTGCGGCTCGATCACTTTCGTGGCCTCGCCGCGCACTGGGCGGTACCACGCGGTGCGGGCACGGCGCGCGATGGCACCTGGGTGACCACGCCGGGCGAGCCGCTGCTCGATGCACTGGCGCGCGATTGCGGCGCGCAGCGACCATCGCCTGTCCATTCGCTCGCAGGCGCGCTGCCGTTCGTTGCCGAGGATCTCGGCGTCATCACGCCGGACGTCGACGCGCTGCGTCACCGCTTCCATCTGCCCGGCATGCACGTCGTGCAGTTCGGTTTCGATGGCGCCGGTGACAACCCGCACCTGCCGCACATGCATCGGCATCGGTCCGTTGCGTATACCGGTACGCACGACAACGACACGACGGTCGGCTGGCTGCAGTCGCTCGATGGCGAGACGCTGCGACGCGTCGAGTATTACTGCGGCGCGCGCGGTGGCGAGCTGCCCGCGGCGATGAACCGCATCACGCTGGCGTCCGTCGCGCAGCTCGCCGTGCTGCCGATGCAGGACCTGCTCGGTCTCGACTCACGGTCGCGCTTCAACACGCCGGGCACGGTGAGCGGCAACTGGTCCTGGCGCCTGCCGGACGGGGCGCTGACTGTCGCCGTTTCGCGGCAATTCGCACTGCTGAATCGCATGTACGGGCGCTGTTGAGGGCGAGGCCCGCCCGCGCGTAAAGCCGGCGTTCAGCTTCCTCTGTTAACATCGGGCCATGCGAGAAAAACTGCAGTCTGTGATCGGCAGTTCCCGGACCCTGTTCGGCGCGGGCCTGCTGCCCGTTGTGATGGCGAGCGTATTGCTGCTGTCCAGTTGCGCCGGGCTCAGTCCGCGACTCGAAACGCCCAAGCTTTCGATCATCAGCGTCGAACTGATCAAGGGCGACCTGTTCGAGCAACGCCTGCGTGCGCGCATGCGCGTCCAGAATCCCAACGATCGTGAGCTCGCCGTGAAAGGCCTGACCTACACGATCGAAGTCGGCGGCGAAGAATTCGGCCGCGGCATGTCCGGCAGCAGCTTCACCGTGCCGCGCATGGGCGAGGCAGAGTTCGACATGAACGTGACCGCGAATCTCGCCGGCACGCTGCTGCGTCTGGCGAGTCGAGCGGACAAGGGTGGCATGCCCGAGACGCTGGATTACCGCATCGCCGGCAAGGTGTCGCTCGCCACGGGCCTGCTGCGCTCGATCCCGTTCGAAGAAAAAGGCACGCTGAAGCTGAAGTAGGCGTCGGCGTCGGTCTGGCCACGCGCCCGCCGCGGCGCGCTCAGTTCGCGAACACCTTCACCGTCTCGCCGATCCGGTTCAGGATCCCGCGCAGTTCGTCGTAATCGGGATGGCGCAAGCGCATCCAGGCATTTGCCATGTAGCCGGCTTCCACGGGTTGCGTCGGCGTGCCGGGCTGCGGCAGATGCGCGGCGACGATGCAATCGCCGTAGTCCCGCGCGATGCGATCCACGCCTTCGTAGCCCGTGATGCGGCCGTCCCGATCCGGGCGTAGCGCGATCATGCCGCAGGCGTAGCGCCGCGACGGCCGCTGGCCGACGCGGCCATGCACCAGCGCCATTGCCCATTCACGATAGATGTCGAACTCGTTCGCGGCCGCGTAGACGTCCCACTGACCGACGCCCGGGGGACGGCAACCGATCTCCGAGAATTTCAGCCCCTTCGAACCGAAGAACCATTCCATGTGCGTGGCGGAGGTGCCGATGCCGAGCGCCGTGATCACGCGGCGCGCCATCTGGCGCAGTTCATCGTAGCCGGGCGCCTCGATACGATTGGTCGCGACGATCTGCGGCGAGATCCAGCGTTCGCGCATCGCCTCGAGCACGTTCGGGTAGTAGTGGCTGACGAACTCGTGCGCCACCTGGCCGTTGATGCACAGCGTGTCGAGGAAACCCTCGTGACCGTCGATGAATTCCTCGACGGCGATCGACAGATCCTCGCGCGGTTCGCGGCCGAGGCCGTAGACGGGCAGTGCGGCACGCAGCGCGGCCTCGTCGTCGACGCGCATCGTGCCGGCCGCGCCGGCGCCGGCGCGCGGCTTCAGGATCAGCGGATAGCCGACGCGGGTCGCGAATTCGAGGACTTCGTCCGAGGTTGCCGCGGCCGTGGACTGCGCGCAGGGAATGCCGGCAGCGCGCAGCGCCTCCTTCATCGAGGGTTTGTCGCGGCACAGCCAGGCTGTGCGGGTCGTCGTGCCCGGGATGCCCGTGGCTTCGCGCACGCGGGCGGTCGGCATGATGTGCGCCTCGACCGTGGCCTCCAGACGATCGACCCAGACCTTGCGCTGCACGCGGCGCACGGCCTCGAGCAGCGACGGTTCGTGCACCACCGAGCGCACCTGTTCGTAGTGCGCCAGCCAGTGCGTCAGTTCGGCGCCGAGCGCTTCGAGAGGCCGCTCGCCGATGCCGATCACGCGCGCGCCCACGGCGTGCAGTGCGCGCACGAACTCGCGCTGGTAACCCGGAAACGCAGGCTCGACGAAGATCACGTTCACGCGAGCAGACCCTCGTACAGCTCGACGTACTTCGTCCCCTGGCGAGTCCAGGAAAAATCCTGTGCCATCGCGTTCTGCACCAGACGTCGCCAGAGCTTGGGCTTGGCGTACAGGTCCAGCGCCGTGTGCAGCGCCCAGTGCATGGCGTCGGCATTGAAGTCGTTGAACACGATGCCCGTGCCGGTGCCGGCCACGGGGTCGAACAGCTTGACCGAATCGGCGAGGCCGCCCGTGCGGCGCACGATCGGCACGGTGCCATAGCGCAGGCTGTACATCTGGTTCAGCCCGCAGGGCTCGTACAGCGAGGGCATCACGAAGATGTCCGCGCAGGCCTCGATCCAGTGCGCCATTTCCTCGCTGTAGCCGCGATGGAAAACCACGCGTGCCGGGAAGCGCTTTTGCAGCAGTGCGAAGAATTGTTCGTAGGCCGGGTCGCCGCTGCCGAGCGCGACGAAGCAGGCGTTGCGCCGCGCGAGCAGCGTCGGCAGCACATCGAACAGCAGATCGAAACCCTTCTGGGACGTGAAGCGGCTGACCACACCGATCAGCGGCGTACGCACCGTGAAGCGCAGGCCGAGCCGGGTCAGGAACTCGTGCTTCAGGCTGGTCTTGGTCTCGAGCGTGTGCTCGTCGAAATGCCGCGTCACGATCGGATCATTGCGCGGATCCCATTCGTCGTAGTCCACGCCATTCAGGATGCCGACCAGCGAATCGCGTCGCACGCGCAGGCTATCCTCGAGGCCCATGCCGAACTGCGGCGTCAGGATCTCCTGCGCGTAGGTCGGGCTGACCGTGGTCAGCGAGTCCGCGTACATCACGCCGTGCTTCAGCGAGTTCACGACGCCGGCGCGCAGATCGTCCTGGTGCAGCAGGTGCGTGGCGTCGCCGAGACCGACGTCCGCCGCTGCCGCCGCGGGGAACAGGCCCTGGTAGCCGATGTTGTGGATGGTCAGCACGCTGCGTGTCTTCGCGAACAGCCGATCCCAGGCGTAGGCCGACTTGAGATACAGCGGCGCGAACGCCGTATGCCAGTCATTGCAGTGCAGGATCTGCGGCGCCCACTTCAGGCGCTGGCAGGTTTCGAGTGCGGCGCGCGTGAAGGCGATGAAACGCAGGTGCTCGTCGACGTCGTTGGTGTAGAGCCGGGACCGCGCGAACAGCACCGGGCAGTCGATCAGGTACAGCGGCGCGCCGGAGCCGGGCAGCTGGCCCTCGAGCAGAGCGTAGCGGTAGCTGTGCGTCGCGAAATCCAGTGCGACGTCCTCGAGGCCGGGCACGACCTTCGCGCGGATCCGCGCCCGATCGATGCTGGCGTAGGCGGGCATGAACAGGCGCGCGTCGTGACCGGCCGCGTGCAGGAACTTGGTCAGCGCGCCGGCCACGTCGGCGAGCCCGCCGGTCTTGGCGAGCGGCGTCACTTCGGAGGCGAGCAGGCAGACGGACAGCGGCATCGCCCCGATATTACACGGCGCGGATGTCAGTCTTTCGACGGCACCAGGGAAGCTCTGCGCAGGTCGCACGAGGCGCGTTAGGCCGCTCGAGCCCGGATACAAGGCGCGACCGACGTGATGTGGTGATTCCACATGAGGAGGGAGCAACGCCGTAGCCGGGCTCGAGCGGCCTAACCCCGCGGGGCCGGACGGATTTTCCGCTGGCGGCGTCTCTCCTCGCTCATGTATCCCGATACACATCACTCGTCGTTCCTTGCCAGCGGAAAAATCTGTCTCGGCCGCGCCCGTGCGACCTGCGCAGAGCTTCCCTAGACCTGTGCAGCCGCTCGGCAGGACGCTAACCTTGCGCACCGATCCGGAGCGCTCGACCCGCCTGCCCATGACCACCGTCCTGATGATTTCGCCGGGGTATCCGGCCGACATGCCGCAGTTCGCGCGAGGGCTCGCGGAAGTCGGGGCGACGGTGCTCGGTGTCGGCGACCAGGCCGCGGCCGGACTGCCCGAACTCGTGCGCCATTCACTGGCCGGCTATCTGCAGGTCCGTTCGCTGTGGAACGCGGTGACGGTCGCGGCAGAACTGCGCAGCTGGCTCGGCGGCCGCCGCCTCGACCGCATCGAATGCCTGTGGGAGCCCGGCATGGTGCTCGCGGCAGAACTGCGCGAGGCGCTCGAAGTGCCGGGCATGTCCGTCGCGCAGACCCTGCCGTTCCGCGACAAGGAAAAGATGAAGCAGGCGCTCGATGCGGCGGGCATCCGCACGCCGCGCCATGTCGCCTGCCGCACGGAGGCCGAATGCCGCGAGGCCGTGGCGCGCATCGGCTTTCCCGTCATCATCAAGCCGATCGCCGGTGCGGGATCTGCGGATACCTACCGTCTCGACGACGCCGCACAGTTCGAGGCGACACTGCCGAAGCTGCGTGCCGTGGCAGAGGTCAGCGTCGAGGAATTCATCGATGGCGAGGAGTTCACGTTCGATACGGTCACGGTCGGTGGCCGCATCGCCTATCACAACATCGCCTGGTACCGGCCGCGGCCGCTGATTGCGCGCAGCAACGAATGGATCAGTCCGCAGGTCATCGCGCTGCGCGATGTCGACCGCCCGGATCTCGCCGGCGGCGTGGCGATGGGCGAGGCGGTGATTCGCGCGCTCGGTTTCGATACCGGATTCACGCACATGGAGTGGTATCGCAAGGCCGATGGCGAAGTGGTGTTCGGAGAAATCGGCGCGCGGCCGCCGGGCGCACACCAGGTCGACCAGATGAACTATGCCTGTGATTTCGACGTGTTCCGCGAATGGGGCCGTGCCGTGACGCATGGCCGGTTCGAGGCGCAGATCGAACGGCGCTACAACGTCGCGACGATCTACAAGCGCGCCGCGGGCCAGGGGCGCATCCGCGAGATCCGCGGGCTCGACGCGTTCATGGCAGACCACGGTCGGCACGTCGTCTGGGATACGCTGCTGCGACCCGGTACGCCGCGGCGCAACTGGCGTGCGACGCTCGTCTCCGATGGCTTCATCATGCTGCGCCATCCGGATCTGGCGACGACGCTGGAGCTGGCCGATCGCGTCGGCACACAGGTACAACTGCAATGCTGATGCGACGGGTCATGCTGGTCATCGTGATGTGCCTGCTGGTGGCCGGCTCCGCGGCCGTCGGCATTGTCGCGGCCGACTGGCCATTCTGGCAGCGCGTGCTGCGGGTTTCGCAACTGCGCGACAGCGGCGAATGGCCGGAGTCGTTCTATCAGCCGGTCGCGCGCATCGATGGCGCCGCGGCGCTGGGTGGTACGCCGCCGGCGTTTTTCGCACCGGCGGATGCGACGCTGCCCGGCATCGATCCTGCCGCGCTGGAATCGGCGGCACGCTGGGCCGAGGCGAACAACTCGGTGGCGCTGCTGGTGCTCCACCGCGGGCGCGTTGCGCTCGAGCGCTACTGGCAGGGCATGGATGGCGAGACGCTGTTCTCAGGTCGTGCGATGAGCCGATCCCTGATCGGCCTTGTGTACGGCTTTGCCGTCACGGAAGGGCGGCTGTCGCTGGACGATCCCGCCGAGAAGTTCCTGCCCGAATGGCATGGCGAGAAGCGCGGCCGCATCACCATTCGTCAGCTGCTGCAGAACGTGTCCGGTCTCGAGGAGGTGCCGCTGAATGTGCTGAACACGCCGCCGGGCGCGTCGCAGTTCGAGCGGCTCGCGTACCTGACGCGGCATTTCCTCGATCACAACGTGCGGCTGTCGCTCGGCACGGACTTCGCCGCGACCGCGCTGTCGTTCCAACCCGCGTTCGATGCGGGCAGTCGCTTCGCGCTGGCGAACGCGAACTCGCAGCTGCTCGGCGTGATCCTGGAGCGCGCGACCGGCGAACCGTTCGAACGCTACGTGCAGCAGCGGCTGTGGCAGTTCGTCGCGGTCGGTGCCGGCGAGTTCTACCTGGATCGTAGCAACGGGACGCCAGCGGTCTACTGCTGCTTCCGCGCGACGCCGCGCGACTTTCTGCGCGTGGGCGCACTGCTGGCCGACGATGGCCGCATCGAGGGTCGTCAGGTGCTGCCACCCGGCTGGGTCGCGACGATGCGCGAGACCTCGCGCATCAATCCGCTCTATGGGTTGCAGGTGTGGACCGGGCGCGCCGCGGCGGGCACGCGTGAATACGCCACGGATTCCGGCCGCGGTGTGAAGCATGGCGAGGCGTACGCGACGGACGACGTGATCTGGATGGAGGGTGGCGGCGGCCGTACGATCTGGGTCATCCCCTCGCAGCAACTCGTGATCGTGCGACTCGGCCGCTCATCGCCGGACTGGGATGCGTCGGTGTTGCCGAACACGATCCTGCGCGGACTGCTCTCTACGCAAACTCCTGCAGGTACTTCGGCAGCATCTCCCGCCAGGTGACCCAGTCGTGGCGGTACTTCGGCCCCCAGGGGTCGACGCGGTTCGGCACGCCCTTCGCCCCGAGCACGCGCGCGAGTCGCCAGGATTCTTCCGGGTCTTCGTAATCCCCTTCGCCGGTCGGGATCAGCACGAAGCGCTGGCGCAAGCGCCGCAGCTGGGCGGTGTCGTCCTTCAGGCCGGGCAGATAGTGCAGCGGCGAGCTGAAGTAGAAGTCCTGGTTGTGCGTGCCCTGCAGGTACTTCGAGAGATCGAAGGTGCCGCTCATCGCGATCGCGAGCTTGAACACGTCCGGATGACGACAGAGGCTGGCGACGGCATTGAAGGCGCCGATCGAGGCGCCGGTGACGATGATCTCGGCGTCCGGGGAGGCGCAGTCCTTGCGGATCAGCGGCACGATCTCTTCGTACACATAGGCGTCATACAGATTCTGGACGCGTGAGCAGTACTCGGGTGAATGCGTGCCGGCGAGCCAGGTCTTGCCTGCGACGCTGTCGATCGAATACACCTTGATGCGTCCGGCCTCGAGCAATGGGCCGAGCACGTGGATCAGCTTGAACCGTTCGACCTCCTCGAAATCGCCGCCGGCGGTCGGGAACAGCAGCACCGGCTGGCCGAAATGGCCCCAGCGCGCGACGCGGGCTGGCTCCGGCAGGCGTGGTGTGGTCCAGTTCCAGGTCTGCTTGGTCATGCGAGAGGGCTCATGCCTGCCCGGATTCGTGCCGGCGCCAGAGCTGGATCCGCTCGAAGAACAGATCGGTGAAGCGATCCCACTCGTGTTTCGGGTACAGCGCTTCCACTTTCTTGCGCACGGCGATCTTTGCCGCGTCCGAGCCGAAGAAATCGTCGGCGATTTCGTCGAGGTGTGCGAGATGCGTCGCGCAGAAGGCCTCGAACTCTGCGCTCTGCAGTCGCTGCCGCGCGATGTTCGCGTAGGCGGCGAGTTTCTCGCGGTAGGATCTGTCGGTGCGTGCGACGGCGAAGTAGGGCTCCCAGTCGAGGTTGTGCCGCATCGGCCGGCGCGTCGTCGCGCAGAAGATCGCCCAGCGCAGATTCGCCTTCACCAGCCACGGAAAGTGATAGTGCAGTGAGGTCACCTGCGAATCCGGGCAGGCGTTGGCGAAATCGATCGGGTACCACTCGTGCCGCTTCAGCAGCGCTTCGCAGGAATTGAAATCCCAGCCGAAGAACGTATTGATGGTCAGCGTGATGTCTTCGAGCGCGCGCTGGTCGGCGGCGGGCAGGAAGTCGCGCTCCAGCGTGTAGCGATCGTGCAGCGGCGCGGCCGGATCGTAGTTGACGACGCGGGTCTGTGGGCCGAGCCCGATGCAGCGGACGAAACGCTCGTACGGGATGACGCCGGCCTGCAGATGCATGACGTCCGTGCCGGAGGCGTCATAGGCCTTCTTCAGCGCCGCTTCGTCGTCGATCTTGGTGACGCCTTTCCAGCCGCCGCCATCGTAAGGTTTCATGAACAGCGGATAGCCGACTTCCCGGCCGAGCTGGCCGAGGTCGAACAGCTTCGCATAGCGCTCGAGCGTCGGCGCGAGATCCGCGGTCTTCGCGTAGGACTTCGGCGGCACCATCCAGGTCTTCGGGATCGGCAGGCCGAGCCGCATCATGGCGCAGTAGGTCGTGTGCTTCTCGTTGGCTTGCAGCGACCACGGATTGTTGAACACATACAGATCGTTCAGCACGACCGACTTTTTGATCCACTCGCGACTGGTGTGGTACCAGTGCGTGAGCCGGTCGATCACGAGGTCGTAGCGGACCGGCTGCTGCAGATCGAACGGTTCGATCGTGACGCGACTGACCTCGAACGACACGCGCTGACCCTGCCAGGCGATGTCCAGATCGAGCCGTCGCAGGATCTCCTCGAAGCAGATCGGCCAGCAGATGTCTGCGCCCAGCGAGAGTCCGATCTGTCGGGTCACTTTTTCCATGCCGCCCTGCCTCGATCGCGTTGGGGTCCGTTACTCGTACACCATCCACAAGGGTCCCGGGAACAGCCAGGAGAGTCCGGATCGCAGCCGGTCCCGCCAGTTCTCCCAGTTGTGGGCATCCCGTGCCTCATCGTAGCGCACGTCGATGCCGTGCTCGCGCAGCAGCGGCAGCAGCGAGCGGTTCTCGTAGATCAGCGATTCGTAGATGCCGCAGCTCATGTAGATGCGCTCGGCGGGTCGACCCGGCGCGGCGCGGAACTGATTGACGAAGCGCACCACCGGATCGAACACCGGTCCGCGCCGGTGCTCGCCGATCTCGCTGAACGCGAACGAGCCGGACTGCAGCAGCAGACGGCCGAACACGCCGCGATGTCGCCAGGCCGCGTGCAGCGACGCGACAGCACCGAAACTGGCGCCCATCAGGCAGCGGCTGTCCGGCGTGTCCTCGAGCGGCAGGCCGCGTCGCAGGGCGGGCAGCAGATCCTCGACCAGGAAATCCGCGTGCGCGTCGTGACCAGCGTATTCGCGCAGCCGGTCCGGCGAATCGACCAGCGCGACGATCGGCGGCGCGACTTCGAGCCGATGCACGAGGTTGTCGAGCACGGTGCGCAATGCGGCGTAACGCAGGTAGTCGTGGCCGTCGTGCACGATGATCAGCGGATAGCGGCGGGTGCGGCGAAAGCGCGCCGGCAGATAGACGCGCAGGCTTCGATCATCGCCGAACGCGCGACTCGGGATGCGCAGTTCATCGACGGTGCCGCGGCGCGCCAGCGGTTCTTCCTGTGTCCAGTCCGGCCGTTCGTAACCGAACCCCTGGCAGACCGAGTTCGCGCCGAACGGATCCGAGGCCGTCACCGGGTTCAGCGGATCGATGATCCATTCGCTGTGGGCGCCGCGCCGCAGTTCGAACTTGTATTCGATACGGGATTGCGGTGGCAGTTCGAGATGCAGCACCCACAGTTCGCTGTCCGGCACGCGTTCGAGCGGCTGCGCGGTCGGCAGTCCCGAGATCCAGCTGCGCAGATGCACCGAATCCGCGGCTCCCCAGAATGCGAAGGTCACGCCGCTCGGATCGATCATCGGCAGCGTGCGGCCATCGATGAACGCACGCCAGCGTTCATGGTCCGGCGTACCGCCTGACAGCAGGCTGCGCAGCGCCTCATGCATGGGCGGACTCAGGATGTGCGAGAAGGCCGCGGCGCGACAGCTGGAAGCTGCCGCTGTGGAATCTCAGTGCACCCTGGTCGAAGCCCAGGCAGGCGCCGTGATCCAGCGTCACGCAGGCGTTCGGCGCGAAGCGCCGCGCGAACACCGCCACGCGACGCTCGTCGTGCAGGTGCAGTCGCGATTGCGCATGCGGCAGCGGCAGCACGCCGGGAAGCAGGCCGAGGCCGGCATCGAACACTTCCGCATTCGCGCCACCCTGCGGCGGCTGATCGTGGAACAGCACGATGGATTCGCCGAGCGCCATCGCGCCGGCGGACCAGGCGAACAGCGTCCGGCCGGCAAGCCATTCCGAGGCGCCGAGCAGCCGCAGGCGATTGACGAGCACGGCGACGTGACCGCCAGCGATCAGCACGGCGGTCGCCGGCTCCAGCGCACGCTGGATGGCAGCGCGCGCATGTGCGACGACGACGCGCTGCGACGTTTCAAACTCGCGCTCGAATTCCTGGTGTACGGCGCGGATCGCGAACAGGTGCGCGCGGTCGAGCCGGCGCAGCGCCGCGATGGCCTGGCGCCTCGCGGGCAGCAGCACGGCGGGCGACGCGTCGCGATCGAACAGTTCGCGCGCTGCCTGCTTGGCATGATCGAGGCGCAGCGCGTACAGGTCCTGCATCTCCTGCAGGCGCGCCTGGCGCGCCCGGTGCGCGAGCCGCAGCGCGCGATCGGCTGCGAACACGTCCTCGGTGCGCTCGTAGATGCGCAGATCCTCGACCGGCGCGCCGACATGCGCGCGCAGTTCATCGAGTTCACCCTCGCGTTCCTGCCAGCCGGCACTGATGCTGACGAACGGCCCCGCACCGAGACCGCGCTCGCGCAGTGCTGCGGCGAGATTCGGGTCGCGGTACTGCGGGCCGAGCAGGGTGATGGAGGGCATGTCGAGGATGATAGCTGCCGGGCGCAAGAAACGGGTCGCATTGGACCGCCCGCTCCGTATCATTCCCGCCATGAAGCGCACACCCGCCGAGTTCCTGTCCGCCCGGGATTTCAGTCGCGTTGCGGCCGCCATACGTTATCTCGGCGAGCACCGCGAGCGGCGCCCGACACTGACCGACGTCGCGCGGCATGTGGGCCTGTCGAGCTTCCATTTCAATCGCATGTTCCGTCGCTGGGCCGGCGTCACGCCGAAGCAGTACCTCGATGTCCTGAACGGGCACGCCGCCATGCAGGCGCTGCGCAGTCGCGATTCCGTGCTCGACGCCGCCCTGGAGACCGGCCTGTCCGGGCCGGGCCGGCTGCACGACCTGATGATCGAGCTCGAAGCGGCGACGCCGGGTGAACTGCGCGGCCGCGGCCGCGACCTCACGATCCGCTGGGGGCAGAGCGAATCGCCATTCGGATTGCTCGTGATGGCCGAGACGCCTCGCGGACTCTGCCACCTGAGTTTCGAGGATGCGGCGGTGGCGCAGGCACCGGCTGTGCTGCGCGAACGCTGGCCACTCGCGCAGTTCGAACGTGACGACGCACGCGCGGCCCGGATCGCCGCGCAGCTGCTGGGCCTCGGTGCGGGGTCCGTGCCGCTACGACTGCAGGTGGTGGGCAGCAATTTCCAGCTGCGTGTCTGGCGCGCGCTGCTGGAACGCGGCGCACATGAGACGCTGACGTACGGTGAGCTCGCACGCGCGCTGCGTATGCCGAAGGCGGCCCGCGCGGTCGGCAACGCCGTGGGGGCCAATCCGATCGCGTGGCTGATTCCCTGTCATCACGTGCTGCGGGAAAACGGCGCGCTCGGCGGTTATCGCTGGGGCGTGGACAGAAAGCGAGCGATGCTGGCCTGGGAATCGCTGCGGGCTGTGCGGAGATTCCCTCGGAGATCCGGCGCGGGTCCACCTCCCGGTTGAAGCGAGATTTGCCTGCCGCGGCAGCGGCCTCCGGCGAGGCCCGCATGAGATACTCGCATCCCCCCGAAGGACGCTGCGGCGCAGGATGCGAATGACTGACACTTCCCGTTCCGGCAACCGTGTGACCGCGATCAGCATCGCGATCGCGGTGGTCTGTGCAGGCTGGGCGATCTACGCCACCAAGCACGCCGGTCAGCCGAAGGCGGGTGGCTTCGGTCCTCCACCTGGCGCGATGGGCGCGAAGCCCGCGACGGCACCGTCCGGCGCAAGTCGACCAGGCAAGCCGTCGAGTGCCGGTGCAGCCGGACCGCCCGGCATGGGTGGCATGGGCATGGGCGGGCCCGTCCCGGTGGCCTCGGCCGTGGTCGGCGAGGAAGCCGTGTCGCGCGAGTTGAAGGCGCTCGGCACCGTGCGCGCCAACGAGGCGATCGAAGTCACCTCGAAGACGTCGAACATCGTGACCGCCGTGCGCGTACGCGACGGCCAGCGCGTGCAGCGTGGCCAGGTGCTGATCGAACTCGACAGCGCACAGGCGCGCGCGGACCTCGCGGTCGCCACGGCGGCCGTGACCGAGAGCTCGAGCCAGTACCGGCGCAGCCGTGAGCTGCTCGCGACGCAGGCCGTGTCGAAGTCACAGTTCGAACAGCTCGAAGCCACTCTGAAAGCCAACGAAGCGCGCCTGGCGGCTGCACGCGCGCGTCTCGAGGACACCGTGATCCGCGCACCGTTCGCGGGGCGCGTCGGGCTGCGCCGCGTCAGTGTCGGCAGTCTCGTGAATCCGGGCGCGGTCATCACGACGCTCGACGATACCAGCGTCGTGAAGGTGGATTTCGCAGTGCCCGAGAACGACATCGCCGCGCTGCGCGAGGGCCTGTCGATCTCGGCACGCAGTTCCGCCTATCCGTCGCGGGAATTCCAGGGCCGCGTGCAGAGCGTCGATGCGCGCATCGATGCGGCGAGTCGGGCGGTCACCGTACGCGCGGTCGTCCCGAACGGCGACGGGCTGCTGCGCAGCGGCATGTTCGTCACGGTGCTGCTGACGCGCGACCAGCGCAAGGCGGTCGTCATTCCCGAAGAGGCGCTGGTGCCGGAGCAGGATCGGCAGTACGTGTTCGTCGTCGAGGATGGCAAGTCCCTGCGCCGCGAAGTGCAGATCGGCACGCGCCAGCCTGGGCGCGTCGAGATCGTCTCCGGCCTCACGCCGGGCGAACGCATCGTCGTCGAAGGCACGGTCAAGGTACGCGATGGTGAAGCGGTCCGCGATCTTGCGGTCGCGGCGCGCTGAGCGGCTGTCGTCCCGATGACGATCTCGGACCTCTCCATCCGCCGTCCGGTCTTCGCGACCGTGTTGTCGCTGCTGCTGCTGATCGTCGGCCTGATGGCGGCGCTGAAGCTGTCCGTGCGCGAGTATCCGGACGTGTCGCGTCCGGTCGTCGGCGTCAGCGTGTTCTATCGCGGTGCCAACGCGGCGGTGATCGAGTCACGCATCACCCAGGTGCTCGAGGGCGAGCTGGCCGGCATCGAGGGCATCGAGAAGATGACCTCCACCAGCCGCGACGAATTCTCGCGCATCAATCTCGAGTTCTCGCTGGATCGTGACATCGACGGTGCCGCGAACGACGTCCGCGAACGCATCTCGCGCGTGATGGGGCAGATGCCGCAGGAAGCGGATACGCCGCAGGTGACCAAGGTCGACGACAGCACCGAACCCGTGATGTACATCAACGTGCTGTCGAACAAGCGCAACCAGCTCGAGATCACCGATTTCGCCGAGCGCTACCTGGTCGACCGGTTCGCGGCGATTCCCGGCGTCGCCACCGTGCGTCTCGGCGGCGGCCGTCGTTACGCGATGCGTGTCTGGCTGGACCGTGAGGCGCTGGCGGCGCGGCAGCTGACCGTGACGGACGTCGAAAGCGCGCTGCGGCGCGAGAACGTCGAGCTGCCGGCGGGACGCATCGAATCACGCGAACGCGAGTTCGCGCTGCGTGCGCTGACGGCGCTGAACTCGGCCGACGACTTCCGCAATCTGGTGATCGGTCGCGGCGCGGGGGGCTACCTCGTCCGTCTCGGCGAGGTCGCCGACGTGCAGCTCGCCGCCGAGGACGAGCGCTCGCTGTCGCGCTCCGACGGCCTGCCCGGCGTCAGTCTCGGCATCGTTCCCACCTCCACCGCGAACGTGCTCGATGTCTCGAACCGCGTGCGTGCGGCGCTGGAGGTCGCGAAGCCCGGCATGCCGGCCGATATCAACATCGGCGTGAATCTCGACTTCACGGTGTTCGTCGTCGCCTCGATGCGCAACGTCGGCAAGGTGCTGGTGGAGACGCTGGCGATCGTGCTCGTGGTCATCTTCGTCTTCCTCGGTACCTGGCGCGCGACGCTGATTCCGGCCGTGACGATTCCGGTCTCGCTGCTGGCCTCGGCCACCGTGATGGTGCTGCTCGGCTATTCGATCAACACGCTGACGCTGCTCGGCGCCGTGCTCGCGATCGGGCTGGTGGTCGACGACGCGATCGTCGTGCTGGAGAACATCGCGCGGCGCATCGAGGCCGGCGAACCGGCGCTGCTCAGCGCCCTGAACGGCAGTCGCGAGATCAGCTTCGCGGTCATCGCGACAACGCTCGTGCTGATCGCCGTGTTCATCCCGGTCTCTTACATGGGCGGCACGCTCGGCCGGCTGTTCGGCGAGTTCGGTGTGACGGTCGCGGCGGCCGTCGGCTTCTCGGCGCTGGTCGCGTTGACGTTGACGCCGATGATGGCCTCGAAGCTGTTCGCGGGCGGCATCCATCGTGGCCGCGTGGCGACGGCGCTCGACGGCTTCTTCCAGCGCATGAGCGCGGGCTATGAGTCCCGTTTGCGCGGTGCGCTCACGGGTCGCCGTCCGCTGTTTCTGAGCCTGGCCGCCGCCGCATTCACGATCGTCATGGTCGGGCTGTTCGTGCTCGGTCAGCCGGTGGGCTTCCTGAAGCTGCAGCAGGAGTTCGCACCGGCCGAGGATCGCGCGATCCTGCCGATCATCGTCACGGCGCCGGAAGGCGCGAGCCTCGCCAACCTCGATCGCTACATCTCGCAGATCGAAGCGATCGCGATGGATGAAGTGCGCGCCGGCAACGGCCAGCGCGTGATCGTGCGCTCCGGTGCTTTCGGTGTGGCCGGCGACGTCAATGTCGGCTCCGTGTTCCTGCCGCTGACGCTCTGGGATCAGCGCGAGGACAAGGCGCGGGACATCGCGCAGCGCCTGCGCATGCGCACGGCCGACATCACCGGTGTGCGCATCGTCGTGATCACGCCGCCGGGCCTCGGCGTGCGCGGCCAGGGCAAGCCGCTGCAGCTCGTGCTCGGTGGCGCGGAATACGGCGAGCTGGCTGAATGGCGTGATCGCATCATGAAGCGCATGCAGGCCGAAAATCCGCGCATCGTCGCGCTGGAGTCGGACTACCAGGAGCGCAAGCCGCAGGTGTCCGTGCGCATCGACCGCAATCGCGCGGCGGATCTCGGCGTGTCACTGCAGAACATCGGCCGGACGCTCGAGACGATGCTCGGCTCGCGCATCGTCACGACCTTCCTGCAGGGCGGCGAGGAGTACAACGTCGTGCTGCAGGCGCGCGAGGCGGATCGCGCCACCATCGACGATCTCGGCAGCCTGTACGTGAAGTCGGAGACCACCGGCGAGATGGTGCCGCTCTCCGCGCTCGTTCAGCTCGAGGAAACGGCCGGGCCTGCGCAGCTGAAGCGTTTCGACCGGCTGCGCTCGATCACACTGTCTGCGAATCTCGCGCCGGGTTATTCGCTCGGGGAAGCGCTGGACTATTCGGAGAAGGTGATCCGCGACGAGGTGCCGCAGGGACTGCAGCTCGCCTACGACGGCGAATCCCGTGAATTCAAGCAGTCCGGCAGCAAGCTGTGGGTGACCTTCGCGTTCGCGCTGCTGATCGTCTACCTCGTGCTGGCCGCGCAGTTCGAGAGCTTCGTGCATCCGCTCGTGATCCTCGCCACGGTGCCGCTCGCGATCACCGGCGCGCTGCTCGGCCTGTGGCTGTTCGGCGCTTCGATCAATGTGTACAGCCAGATCGGCGCGATCATGCTGATCGGTATCGCCTGCAAGAACGGCATCCTGATCGTCGAGTTCGCCAATCAGTTGCGCGACCGCGGTGTCGAGTTCGTCGAGGCCGTGATCGAGTCGGCCTCGATCCGCCTGCGCCCGATCCTGATGACCAGCCTGTGCACGGCCTTCGGCTCCGTGCCGCTGATGATCGCGACCGGGGCCGGCGCCGAGAGCCGCCAGGCCATCGGCTCGGCGGTGTTCTTCGGCACGATCGTGTCGCTGGCACTGACGCTGTTCGTCGTGCCGGCGCTGTACTCACTGCTTGCCCGCAACACGCGTTCGCCGGAATATGTGTCGCAGCTGATCGAGCGGCTCTCGCAACGGGCTGATGGTGCCGCGGCCGACCAGCAGATGGGGGGCACTCAATCATGACGACGGCACTGTGGTGCGTGATGGTCGCGGCGCTGCTGCCGATCTTCTGCGCGGGGATTTCGAAGTGGGGGTTTCGCGGCTACGACAACAGCCGGCCGCGAGAATGGCTCGCCACGCAGGAGGGCTGGCGCGGTCGCGCCAATGCCGCTCAGCAGAATTCCTGGGAGGCGTTCGCGATCTTTGCCGCGGCGGTGCTGACGGCGCATGTCGCCGGCGCCCCGCAGCCGAAGGTCGATGCGCTCGCGCTGGCGTTCATTTCCACGCGCCTCGTCTATACCTGGTGCTACGTCATGAACTTCGCGAGCCTCCGTTCGCTGGTCTGGCTGCTGGGCCTCGGCCTGTCGATCGCGCTGTTCGTGATCTCGGCCTGAGGGCCGTCCGGGCCGCTGTCAACCGCGTCTTGACTTCTTAAGTCATTGATTTAGGGCTTAAATTTCGCCAGTTTGCCGGGAATGGTGATGCCCTCCGGGTACAATGGGGGTCCCGATTCCCGGTGTCCCATGGCCGCGTCCCCGTACCAACAACTCGAACAAGAGTGGAAACGCCTGCACGCGTTCCGCGGTGCGCTGTCCCTGCTGCGCTGGGATGCCGCGGTCATGATGCCGCGCGGCAGCGCCGAGATCCGCGGCGACCAGCTGGCCGCACTCGAGACCGAATGCCACTCGCTGCTGACGTCTCCCAAGGTGACGCGACTGCTGGAGCGAGCCCAGGCGAATGCCCAGACACTCGATGAATGGCAGCTGGCCAACCTGCGCCAGATGCAGCGCGAGCGCGACCATGCGATCTCGATGCCGGTTGCGCTGATCACGCGGCTGGCGCGCACGGTGGCGCGCGCCGAGGGCCAGTGGCTCGAGGCACGCCAGCAGAACAAGTTCGAGATCTTCGCGCCGCACCTCGAAGAGGTGCTCGGACTGGTGCGCGACAAAGCCGCGCTGCTCGGCCAGGCGCTGAACCTCGCGCCGTATGACGCGCTCGCCAACGAATTCAGCCCAGGCTTCACCTGCGTGGACTTCGACGCGCTGTTCAAGGCCTACGCGCGCAGACTTCCGGCACTGATCCGCGAGGCGATCGCGCTGCAGGAATCGAAGCCGGTGCTGCCGATCGTCGGCAAGTTCTCCTCGAACAAGCAGCGCCAGCTGATCGCGGAAGTGATGAAGACCGTGGGTTTCCCGTTCGATCGCGGCCGGCTCGACGAAAGCCCGCATGCGTTCACGGAAGGCGTGCCGGGCGACATCCGCGTGACGACCCGGCTCGACCCGACGGACATTTTCACCGGTCTGCTCGGTGCGCTGCACGAGACCGGTCACGCACTGTACGACATGAACCTGCCATCGGCGTGGACCAGCCAGCCGGTCGGCACGGATTGCGGCATGGCGTTCGAAGAGAGCCAGGCGCTGATGCTCGAGATGATCGTCTCGCGCAGCCGGCCGTTCGTTCGCTTCCTGCGCCCGCTGCTGCAGAAGCATCTCGGCGTCAGCGGCCCGGAATGGGAAGAGGAAAACCTCTACCGTCACCTGACCCGAGTGAACCGCGGCCCGATCCGCGTGGACGCGGACGAACTCACCTACCCGCAGCACATCCTGCTGCGCTACGAACTCGAGAAGCAGCTGCTCGGCGGCTCGCTCGCGGTGCGCAACCTGCCGGACGCCTGGAACAGCGGCATGGAATCGCGGCTCGGCCTGCGCCCGGCCAGCGACCGCGAAGGTGTGCTGCAGGACATCCACTGGGCCGTCGGATCCTTCGGCTATTTCCCGTCCTATGCTCTGGGCGGTGCGATCGCCGCGCAGCTCGCCGATGGCATGCGCCGCGACGTGCCGGAGCTCGACGCGCAGATCGAGGCGGGTGACTTCGCGCCGATGACGTCCTGGCTGCGTGACGCCGTGCACTCGCATGGCGCGCGGCTGCCGGCGCATGAGCTGATCAAGCAGGCCACCGGCAAGCCGCTGTCGGCCCAGGCCTCGCTGCGTTATCTCGAGAGCAAGTATCTCGCCGGTGCCCCGGCCAGCAGCGCAGCAGCGTAGTATCCGCTCCATCATGGCGGACAGCGGCACGGCGGTGATCGAACCGCAGCAGGGCGAGCAGCTTGCGCAGCATGCGCCGGGTACGTCCAACACCTTCCGCAAGCTCGCCGCACAGTTGCGTGGTGAGGTCGGCAAGGCGATTGCGGACTTTGCGATGATCGAAGAGGGCGATCGGGTCATGGTCTGCCTCTCCGGCGGCAAGGATTCCTACACGCTGCTCGACGTGCTGCTGTCCCTGCAGCGCAGCGCGCCGGTCAGCTTCGAGCTGATCGCCGTGAATCTCGACCAGAAGCAGCCGGGCTTTCCCGAGCACGTGTTGCCGGATTACCTGCGCGGGCTCGGCGTGCCGTTCCACGTGATCGAGCAGGACACCTACAGCGTCGTCAAACGCGTGATCCCCGAGGGCAAGACGATGTGCGGCCTGTGTTCGCGGTTGCGACGCGGCGCGCTCTATCGTTACGCGGCCGAGAATGGCATCACCAAGATCGCGCTCGGCCATCATCGCGAGGACATCGTCGAGACGCTGTTCCTGAATCTGTTCTTCGGCGGCCGCCTGAAGGCGATGGCGCCGAAGCTGCGCTCCGAGGACGGTCGGCATATCGTGATCCGGCCGCTGGCGTACGTCGCCGAGCGGGACATCGAGCGTTACGCGCGCGGCCGCGATTTTCCGATCATTCCCTGCATGCTGTGCGGTTCGCAGGAGAACGCGCAGCGCCGCACGATCAAGCAGATGCTGGCGCAGTGGGAGCGCGAGTATCCAGGCCGAACCGAGGCCATCTTCTCGAGCCTGCGCAACGTCGAGGCGGCAACGCTCGCCGATCCGTCGTTGTTCGATTTCAAGGGCCTCAAGGCTGGCCCGGTCGACGAGGCATGAACGCTCGTGTACAAGGCTCCGTCGATGCGGCGCAGCTGATCGCGAAGCTGCCGCTCGGCAATGCCTACTGGGTGACGCCGCATCGTCTGCTGGCGGGCGAATATCCAGGCGGTTCCAGCGAAGAGGACACACGTGCGCGGCTCGCGGCGCTGGCCGACGTCGGCATCGATGCGTTCATCGACCTGACCTCTCCCGGCGAGCGCAGGCCCTACGAGGATCTGTTGCCCGAGGGCACGGACTACGAGCGCTTTGCGCTGCGCGATCACGGGTTGCCGGACAGTCGTGAGCAGATGATCGACGTGCTGATGGCGCTGCGCGACCTGCTCGCGCGTGGCCGTCGTGTCTATGTGCACTGCCGCGCCGGCATCGGTCGCACTGGCATGGTGGTCGCCTGTCACCTGGTCGAATCGGGGCGCGACGGCGAGACGGCGCTGCGTGAACTGAACCGGCTCTGGCTGGGTTCGGTACGTTCTGCCAGCTGGGCGTCGGTGCCTGAAACCGAAGAGCAGGTGGAATACGTACTCGGCTGGCAGGCCTGCGGCGCGACGCCGGGCCCGGCCGATCCGGGCGAGACGGCGACGCTGGCGGCTGCGCAGAAGCTGCGCGATCGATTTCACGGCGCGATGCTCGGCCTCGCGGTCGGCGATGCGCTGGCGGCGCCGAACCAGTTCCGCAAGGCCGGCAGCTTCACGGCCGTCGGCGACATGCTCGGCGGCGGTCCCTACGATCTGCCGCAGGGCGGCTGGAGTGATGACACCGCGATGGCGCTGTGCCTCGCCGAGAGTCTGCTCGAGAGTTCGGGCTTCAGTGCGCGCGATCAGGTCGCGCGCTATGCGCGCTGGCAGCAGGATGGCCATCTGTCTTCGACCGGCCAGTGCATCGGCATCACGGCGTCGGTGGCGCGTGCGCTCGCGGCGGCACAGTGGCGCCGTCAGCCGTTCGCCGGCTCGCACGATCCCAAGCAGCTGTCGCCGGATCCGCTGACGCGGGTCGCGCCGTCGGTGCTGTATTTTTTTGCGGCGCCCGCCGATGCGATCGCCCAGGCTGCCGAGGCCGCGCGCCCCACGGCGCAGGCGCCGGAACTGCTGTCGGCCTGCCGGCTGTTCGCGGCCATGCTGCACGGCGCGCTGTCCGGCCAGCCGCGCGAACAGTTCCTCGCGCCACCGCGGACCTTGTGGGGCGGCCAGAAAATCTCGCCGCGCATCGAGCAGCTCGCCGCCGGCGGCTGGCGCGAGCTCGAACGTACCGCCCTGAAGCCCGCCGGTGACGCCATCGACCTTCTGACCGCCGCGCTGTGGGCCTTCGCGCGCAGTACGGATTTCCGCGACGGCGCGCTCGCCGCCGTGAATCTCGGCGGGGACGCCGACGTCCTCGGCGCCCTGTACGGCCAGCTTGCCGGCGCGCATTACGGCGCGAAGGCCATTCCGCCCGCCTGGGCGGCCGTGCTGCGGCGCCGCGACCTGCTCGAAGACATGGCCGACCGGCTGCTCGCGCAGGCCATGGTCCAGCTCAGCGACCTGCCGTAAGCTCGACTTCCCAGCCACGGTCCGGTCCGGAGCTTCCCCTTGCCCCCGGCGTCTCCCAGGTCGATGGCCCGCCTGCCGGCGGGCAACAACGCAAGACGCCTCGGCCGCCTCACCGACGAGCAGCTGATGCGGATGCGTTTCTGCGACCTCGGTCTGACGCTGCGGCGTCCGCCGGTCGCGCGCGCGCTGCGCAGGCTGTATCGCGAGCTCGAGCAGCGCGGCATCGAATTCAAGCCGCATGCGTGGCTGTCGGAAGAGTGGTTCTCGCCGGACGGCGTGCCCGGCATCGCGATTCCATTTTTCCTGGCGCATCCGCGGCTCGAGCAGCTCGAGCGGCGCATGTCGCAGGAGGTCGAGGGTGGCAACGCGAAGTGGCTGATGCGCATCCTGCGCCACGAGGCCGGTCACGCCGTCGACACGGCGTACAGGCTTCGCCGCCGCAAGCGCTGGCGCGAAGTGTTCGGACCCGCCTCGCTGCCGTATCCCGAGCGCTACCGCGCGCGGCCGGGCAGCCGGCGTTACGTGCATCACCTCGGCGACTGGTACGCCCAGGCCCATCCCACCGAAGACTTCGCAGAAACCTTCGCGGTCTGGCTGCAGCCGAACTCCGCCTGGCGACGCGACTATGCCGACTGGCCGGCGCTGACCAAGCTGCAGCTCGTCGACGAATTCATGCGCGAAGTCCGCCATCGTCGTCCCGTCGTGCGGGCGCGTTCGCGGATCGAACCGATCGACGAGAACCGCCGCACGCTCGGTGAGCACTATCGGCGGCGCCATGCGCAGCGCGTGCGCATCCGCCGCAGCGTCACGGACGATCTGCTGCGAAAAGTGTTCAGTCCCGCGCCGGCGCGGCGCGACACCGTGCGCGCCGACAGTTTCCTGCGCGAGGCCAAGCCGCAGCTCGTCGCTTCCCTGACGCGCGACGGCAGTGTCGACCGCTACACGGTCTACCAGATGATCCGTCGCGCGATCGGGCGCAGTGAGCACCTCGATCTGTGGGTGCGGGGCAGTCGTCGCGATGCGCTGCGCAACGCACGGTGGCTGCTGCGTCGTATGATTGCGCTCTATTCCAGTACCGAGAGTCCGACCATCTCCCTATGAAGAAACTTCGAGTGCTCGTCGTGGTCCACGCGAGCTTGATTCCGCCCGAGTCGCTGGAAGGATTCTCGCAAAAGGAAGTTGACGAGTTTCGCACCGAGTACGACGTCATCACGACGCTGCGCGCGATGGGACACGAAGTGCGCATCATCGGCGTGCTCGACAGCCTCTCCGAACTGCGCACCAGCATCACCGACTGGAAGCCGGACGTGGCGTTCAACCTGCTCGAGGAATTCGGCGGCATCGTCACCTACGACCAGCACGTCGTCGCGTACCTGGAGCTGATGCGCCAGCCCTATACGGGCTGCAATCCGCGCGGCCTGCTGCTGTCGCGCGACAAATCACTGTGCAAGCAGTTGCTGTCCTATCACCGCATCCCGACACCGCAGTTCGCCGTGCTGCGCCGTGGCGTCAAGCTGCGGGTGCCGCGCAAGCTGCGCTATCCGCTGTTCGTGAAATCCACGACCGAAGACGCCTCCCTCGGCATCGCGCAGGCGTCGGTCGTCGAGGACGAGGCGCGACTGCGCGAGCGCGTGCAGTTCGTGCACGAACAGGTCGGATCGGACGCGCTGGTGGAGGAGTACATCGCCGGCCGTGAACTGTATGTGGGTGTGATGGGCAACGATCGCCTGACGCGGCTGCCGGTCTGGGAGATGCAGTTCGGTTCGATGCCGGAGTCTCTGCCCGCGATCGCGACGCGCAAGGTCAAGTGGGACCGCCGCTACCAGCAGAAGTACGGCATCACGACGCAGGCTGCACAGGATCTGCCGAGCGCGACGCTGGCAACGCTCGACAAGATGTCGCGCCGCATCTATCGCACGCTCGGACTCTCCGGCTACGCGCGGATGGATTTTCGCGTCACCGCCGCGGGCGAGGTGTACGTGCTCGAAGCAAACGCCAATCCGAACGTGTCGGCCACCGAGGATTTCGCGCAGTCGGCCCTGGCCTCCGGTGTCGGTTATGACGATCTGCTCAACCGCGTGATGACGCTCGGGATGGGCTATCAGGCCGAGTGGCGTGCGTCCTATGGCTGAGCGCAGGCGTCGCTTGCCGGACGATGCCGTGCGGTGCTGGTCGCGGCGCGAGCTGCTGCAGGGTCTCGCGCTCGGCGCAGCGGTCGCGGCCGTCTCGCAGTCAGTCCTTGCGGCGCGGGCACCGCTGCCCCTGAACGCATTGCGGCAATGGCTGCCCGGGCGTTACGAATCCGCGCGCGCCGAACTGTTCGTGGTGTCGATCTACGCACCGCGCGCCGGTGAGCACGTCTTCTATCTTCGTCAGAGTCTGCTCGACGATCCCGAGGGCGCGTTGTCGCAGTCGCTGCTCGCGGCTTCGTCGGCCAAGCGCAATCGCTGCGTGCTGCAGGAATGGCGGCTACTCGAGCCGCGCCGCTGGCGTGAAGGCCATCTCTCGCCGGATCTGTTCAAGTCACTCGTGCCCGATGACCTCGCACCGGGCGCTGCGGCGCTGGTCGGCTGGGATCCGACTGTGACGCGCGTCGTGTCGGTGGCGGGCAGCGCGTTCCGCTTCGAGCTCGATCCTGCAGCGCTGACGCTGACGGAACGATACGAGCGTCGCTGAACGGGAAATGCTTTGCCGCACGCGGTTTTGCCGCCTGTGCCGGGACTCACGAATCCTGACCGTCTGTTCAAGGCGACAGCTGCAGAGCCGTTACGCTCAGCGAGGTGAGTCATTCAGGCTCGCAGGCAAGGAACGGAATACATGGATACGACGAAAGACAGCGCGGAGACGCGCACGCTCCGGGTGATCAGCACGCTCGAAGTGCCGGGCCAGCGCACCGGCTACGTCGTGCACGACGAACGCGGCAACGCCACGTGGCGCATCCATGCGCCGCCGGGTGCGTCGATCGAAACCTCGACCGTCGTGCTGCGCCGGCTCGATACCGCGAACCTGTCCGTCGACGGACTGGCGCGCCGCTCGCTCGGTGGCTACGACCAGCACGGTGGCTACAACCCGTACGACCGCGTAGGCCGCGACTATTTCGCACGCTAGGGCGCGCGATCGCTATTTCTTGAGGTAGGTATCGAGCCAGTCGAGCACCGTCGCGTGCCACTGCAGGCTGTTCGCCGGCTTGAGGATCCAGTGGTTCTCATCCGGGAAGATCAGCAGCCGGCTCGGCACGCCGCGGCGCTGCAGCGCCGTGAATGTCGCGATGCCCTGCGTGTAGGGCACGCGATAGTCGAGTACGCCATGCGTGACCAGCATCGGCGTGCGCCAGTCCTTGACGGCGGACGCAGGGTTGAACTTCTCGTGGATCTGCGGCGTGTCGAAATACGGCCCGCCGTTCTCCCATTCCGTGAACCACAGTTCCTCGGTGCTGTAATACATCGAGCGGGTATCGAAGATGCCGGCGTGGTTGACGATGCACTTGAAGCGATCCGGCCAGTGGCCGGCGATCCAGTTCTGCATGAACCCGCCATAGGACGCGCCGAGCGAACAGGCGCGCTCGCCATCGAGCCAGTCGTACCTCGCGGTGGCCGCCGCAAGCCCCTTCTGCAGATCGATGAACGGGCGGCCGCCCCAGTCCTGGCTGATCGAATCCGTGAACGCCTGGCCGTAGCCGGGTGAGCCGTGGAAATCGATGAACACGACGGCGTAGCCGTGGCCGGCGAACGTCTGCGCATTCCAGCGCCAGCTCCACTGGTTCTGGAAGCTGACCTGCGGGCCACCGTGCACGAGGAAGGCGATCGGATACTTGCGACCCGCTTCGAAGCCTGCCGGCTTCATCACGTAACCGTAGACCGGCGCATCATCGGCGCCGGCGAAGCGGAACTGCTCGAACGAGGCCATCGCGCGCTGCCCGAGCACATCGGCATTGATGGTGGTCAGGCGCCGCGGCGCGACGCTGGCCTGCGTCGCGACGAACAGATCGGCGGGCGCGGCCAGTGAGGCCCAGGCGATCACGACGCCATTCGGTGCGGGCGAGAACTCGGCGACCTGACCATTGGTGACGATCGGCGTGGGCTTGCCGCTGGCGACGTCGATCGAGAACAGCGCGACCTGTCCGAGGTCGTCCGCCGTGGCGAGCAGGCGCTTGCCGTCGCGGCTGACTCCGAGCCGTCCCACGGAGCGATCCCAGGCATCCGTCAGTGCGCGCGTGCGACCGGTGGCAGCCTCGCGCAGCACGACGTGGAACCGATCCGCCTCGAAGCCCGGACGCTTCATCGCGAGCCAGGCGAGGTCGCCATTGGCCAGGAACACCGGCTGCGTATCCCAGGCGGGATTGTCCGGCGTCAGATTGCGCGGGGCGGTACCGCCGGCCGCGGGCACTTCGTACAGGTCATAGTTCGTGGACCAGGCTTCGACACGATCCGCGAGCCGCGCGCTGAACACGAGGCGCGCGCCATCGCGGCTCCATTCGTATTCCTCGTCGCCGCCGTTGGGCTTGGAGGGGATATTGGCGCGCACCGCGCCCGAGACGCTGACGGGCTTCATGGCGAGACCGTCGGCGCCGAACTGCGCCGTGAAAAGCGTGGACAGCGTGCCATTGCGCCAGGTGTCCCACTGCCGCACGAACAGCTCGTCGTACTGCAGGCCGCTGTTCTTGCGCTTGCCGAGCGCAGTGAGACGGTCTGCGCTGCACTGCAGGTCCGCGCAGTCCGGAAAGACTTCCATCGTCAGCGCGACGCGTCCGCCGGCGGGCGCGACCTTGAACGTCGTGACATCGAGCGGGTAGTCCGTGACCTGCTGGGCCTCGCCGCCGTCGAGCGAGATGCGCCACAGCTGCGAAGACCCGGAGCGCGTGGACAGGAACAGCAGACTGCGACTGTCCGGTGACCAGCGGGGGCTCGTGTCGCTGGCCGCATGCTGCGTCAGGCGCCGCGCAACGACGGGCTGGCCTGCGCGCGGCTGCAGCTCGAGCAGCCAGATATCCGTGCGGCCGCGATTGGCTTCGATATCCGTCTCACGCAGCGTGAAGGCGACCCAGCGGCCGTCCGGCGAGACCTGCGGGTCCGAGATCCGCTTCAGGCGCACGAGATCATCGGCGGTGAACGGCTGCAGCGTGGCAGCACTGGCAGTCGCCACCGTGCACAGCGTCAGCGCGAGCGCGCCGAGGCAGGAGAGAATGGAACGGCGCATGATGCGCTCCTGTTGAAGATGAGCTGCGGCAATTGTAGCGTGCCGGCTCGATCGGGAGAGTTCTGATGCGTGATCTGCAGGCGCTGTGCTTCGATCTGGACGATACGCTGTGGGATGTCCGCAGCGTGCTGCGTCGGGCCGAAGAGGCGGTCGCCGAATTCCTCGCCGCGAACTATCCGGCGCTGGCCGCCGTACATTCGACACAGACGGGCACGGCGGCGCGCATGGCGCTTGCCGGTGCCGAGCCCGCGCGCGCCCACGACCTGACCTGGCTGCGCACCGAGGCAATGAAGCGCATGGCGGCGACGGTGGGTTTGCCCGCACGCGTCGGCGAGGAGGCATTCGAGGTGTTCATCGCCGCGCGCAACGAGGTCACGCTGTACGACGACGTGACGCCGGCGCTCGCGGCGCTGCAGCCGCGCTATCGGCTGGCCACGCTTTCCAATGGCAATGCGGACCTGGCGCGCATCGGTCTCGCGCCACGTTTTCAGGTGATGCTGAATGCGCGCGACGTGGGCGCCGCGAAACCCGATCCGCGCGCGTTCACGGCCGTGGCCGAGGCTCTGCGGCTGCCGCCTTCCCAGATCGCGTATGTGGGCGATGATCCGCACGCGGATGTGTTCGGCGCGCGCGGTGCCGGCATGCGCACGATCTGGATCAATCGCCAGGCGAGGTTCTGGCCGGCAGATGTGCCGGCTGCAGATCGCGAGATCCGCGATCTGTCAGCGCTGCTCGACGAACTCGAATAGCTCTTCGTTCGGTCCGCGCACCAGCATCATCCGCATGCCATCGACGAGTGTCGGCTCGCGGACGACGGCGGCATCGACTGCGCGCACGCGCGCCGCAAGGGCGTCGAGATCCCGGGAGCCATGCGTGTACAGCCCGACTCCCAGTCGCGACGGATGCATGCGCGCGGTGAGGCGCCGCTTCGAGGCGCCGCCGAAATACACCAGCAGGATCTTGCCGCTCGGCTCATCCGGATCCTGATACAGCAGGAAGTGCACGCGCGAGCCGGCCGGGATGCCGACCAGTTTGTTCACCTGTTCGCGGAACTCCGCAGCGGTCTCATCGTCCGTCGCGGCCGTGAGGCCCAGCGCGCCGCCGTAGAACGCACGCGTGGCGTCGAGATCACCAGCGACGACGGAAATCGTCGGCACTTCGCTGTAGTTGCCATGCGGCGTACCTGCGCGCATCTGTGACGCCGGGTGCCGGTGGCCAACCATGATCAGCAGTGGCACGCCGTCCGGACCGAACAGCACCGCCTCTTCGCTTTCGACATTGCCGATCACGTGACGCACCGGCGGCGAGCGCGCGGTGCAGCCCGCGGCGACGAGTTCGCGCCACCACACCACGGCGGGACTGCGCACGTAGTAGTCGATGGCTTTCGGGCCCACGTCCAGCGGCGAGTCCGGTCCGCCGATCTGCGTATCGAGCCGCACGATTTCGCCGGGCACCGGGTCGAGCGCGACGAGCCGCATGCGGCCGATCGGATAGCCCTGGCAGGAGAGTTCGACGAACTCGCCGCTCACGTTCGCGGGCAGGTCCCAGAAGGCAGCCTGCGCGGGTGACACGCGTCCGCGCGATTCGATCGCGAGTCCCATCACGTCGTGGAACAGCCGCATCGCGGCGGGCAGGTCGGACACGCCGACCGTGATCGACTGCATCGCGGTTATCATCAGGGTCATGATCGAACTCTACACGCACGCCACGCCGAACGGACACAAGGTCTCGATCCTGCTCGAGGAACTGGGGCTGCCGTACCGGCTGCATCTGGTCGATCTCGTCAAGAACGAGCAGATGAGCCCGGCGTTTCTCGCGATCAACCCGAACAACAAGATTCCGGCGATCGTCGATCCACAGGGGCCGGACGGACAGCCGATCACGGTCTGGGAATCCGGCGCGATCCTGATCTACCTGGCCGAGAAGACCCGCAGTGCCCTGCTGCCCGCGGCGTCCGCCGCGCGCTACGCGACGCTGCAGTGGCTGATGTTCCAGATGGCCGGCGTCGGGCCGATGCTCGGCCAGGCCGGGCATTTCACGATCTATGCGAAGGAGAAGGTGCCCTACGGCATCGAACGCTATGTCGGTGAATCACGGCGTCTGCTCGGGGTGATGGACCGGCAGCTCGGTGCGCACGCGCACCTGGCCGGCGATCACAACTCGATCGCCGACATCGCCACCTTCCCGTGGAGCCAGTCGGCGCTGCGTATCGCAGGGCTCGCGAGTGCGAGCGGCGAGCTCGATGACTGGCCGAACGTGGTGCGCTGGCGGCGTCAGATGCTCGCGCGTCCGCCGGTGCAGCGCGGCCTCGCGAACCCGCGCCGCGACTGAGCGCGACTGGGCGCGAGCGGGCGCGACGCAGCGCTACTGCGCGGTGTAGCCGCCGTCGATGACGAGGCTGGTGCCCGTGATCAGGCTCGCCGCGGCCGAGGCCAGGAATACGGCGGCGCCGGCCACCTCGTCCGGCTGGCCGATCCGACCGAGCGGAATCCGCTTCAGCGTGTCCTCGCGAAATTTCGGGTCCGCGAAGAAAGGCTTCGTCAGCGGCGTTTCGATGTACGTCGGGGCTAGGCTGTTGACGCGGATGCCGAACGGCGCAAGCTCCACGGCCATCGCCTTCGTCAGCCCTTCGATCGCATGCTTGGTCATGCAATACACGGTGCGATTTGGCGCGCCGACATGCCCCATCTGCGATGACATGTGCAGGATCACGCCCGAGCGCGCCTGCTGCATGCGCCGCGCTGCGGCTTGCGCGGTCACGAACATGGACCGCACGTTCAGTGCGAGCAGGCGGTCGAGGGTCTCCAGCGAAACCTCGACGAACGGCTGCGGCTGATTACCGCCGGCGTTGTTGATCAGCACGTCGCAGCGCGGCAGGGCGGCGAACAGCGCATCGATGTCTGCGGGCGAGGTGACGTCGCACGGGGCGGCGCGCGCGCTGCCGCCGGCCGCGCGGATCGCGGCCGCCGCCGCTTCGAGTTCTTCCGCGCCGCGACTGACCAGCACGACATCCGCACCGCGCTGCGCGAACGCCTCGGCACAGCTGCGGCCGAGGCCGCGACTCGCACCGGTGATGACGACCGTCTGTCCTGCGAAATCTTTCATCGTGTCAGCAGTGTAGCGATTTCGCTGCCAAAAAAATGGTCGTGCAGCGGGCCGATGCGTGCACCGCGATGCCCGACGCTGGCAGATATTCCGACTGCGTCACAGCACTTTTTCGTCGTGGCGCCGACAAAGACTATGGAGGTCAAGGAATCCATGCAGCACACGGAAGACAGACGAGTCGTTGCGGTGGCCGATCTTCGCGAATACTTTCGCGACTCCCTGCACGCCGCGCTCGGACATCAGCAGTTGCGCGTCGAGGCGCAGACGGAGCAGTACGTCGTGAACCTGTTGACGCTGTTCGCGCGCGCCGACGCGCTGCACGAAGCTGCGCCACGCGGTGCGGCGCACCGTCCGCTCGCACTGCTGCTGGCCGATGCGCTCGAGGCCGCGAGTCCCGAGGAGCGATGCCGGATCCTGCAGCGGATGGGGGATCTCTCGCTGTTCTTCGCCGGATTCTTCGCGCGCAGCTTCGCGCGCAAACTGATCGACGTCGATTACCACATCGCGATGGGCGGGCGAGCCTACTCTGCGCTGGCCGACGCGTTCGACCGCGGACCGCGCCGCGCGCTCGGCGGCGTGTTTGCGGAGCTCGCGCAGAAGTTCCAGCCGCTGGTCGACGCGCTCGGCGAAGTCAGCGATGCCGGATATCGGTATTCGGACCAGGACCTGCTGCGGCTGTACGAGATCTGGCTGAAGACCGGCAGCACGCGCGCCCACGGCCTGCTGCGTCAGCTCGGCGTCACGCCGTCGGCCGGCTCGACGCTGCAGACCGCACACTGACGCCGATGTTGCTGCGCCGCCTGCAGAACCTGATCTCGGGCATCTATGACCTCACGGTGCAGGAGGACGTCGGCGATTTCGTCGTCACGGACCGGCGACTGCTGCCGGCCGATCAGGCGACGTCGGGCACTGACGAGCAGTTGCTGGTGGCCTGCGGCGGGGATGCGCTCGATATCGCGCTGTTTCTCGACGCCGGCCTGCTGGGGCGCCTCGATGCGGCAGATCCGACTGCCGCGCTGCATGGCGGCAACGTGGCCGACTATCTGACTGCCGTTGAAGGCGTCAGTCATTTCGTCTGCGTTGCCTGGCATGCGCGCCATGACCGCGATGTCTCGCTGCTCGCGCTCGAGATGCAGGCCGAGATCGACAAGTATCTGTCGACATACCTCCTGCTGCGGCAACAATGGCCGGAACGGTTTCCGGCAGAACTGCACGACCTGCTGTTCACGCAGGCGCGGGTGGATGCGCGCCTCGCCGGGGATCGCTTCGGCCTGTATCGCGCAGCGAGCGATCACGCGGCGCGCTACTGCCGCGCGATCGAAAGACGACTGCGACGGCAGCGGCGGGGCGGTGAGGATATCGGGTCGGATCTCGAGGCAGACCTGAAACGGTTCTACCGGATGCCGGAATCAGCGAAATTGGCGGCGATCCGCCGCTCCGGCGGCAGCGCGCGCAAGCACTGAACGGTTCAGCCGCCCTCGAGGCGGCGCTTCTCTTCGACGATGCGCTTCTGCTTGATCCACTCGTTCAGGCGACGCATGTCTTCCGGCGTGCGCGGCTTCTTCAACTGTTTGACGCGCGCAGTCACGCCGAGGTCGTAGGGATCGGCGCCCTGGGCGAGCGAGGTGACGCGATTGGATTGCGGCCGCAACTCGGCGAGTTCGTTGTCATCCATCAACTGGAGCTTCTGCCGCGGTGCGCGCGCCGTCTCGCGGGCGTCCAGCGCTTCCCATTCCATGCTGGCCTGACCGCGCTCGTCATGCACGATGCGGCCCAGCCGTCGGCGTGGAAACTCCACGCTGGTCGGCCCGGCAGGTGCGGGAGGCTTGGGCTTGTCGTCGTTCATGGCGCTCCGTGGCAGCATGACGCATCGCGGCACCACGAGGGGGTGGCCCCGGTCGAAGCGTGATCCAGCTCACAGTTCGTGCTGCGTGACATATCGTGCCACCTTCATCAGTCCGTAGCCGGTCTTGCCGTCATCGATCTTGCCCTGGTCGATCCAGGACAGCGCTTCTTCCAGAGCGACCCAGTGCACCTCGAACACCTCGCCGTCTTCCGGTCCGCCGGCCACCGGTGCGAGGCCGGTGGCGAGATAGAGGTGAATGATCTCCGTGAAAACGCCGGGCGAGCTGAAGTACCGGCCGAGCTCGTGCCAGCGCTCCGCACCCACACGGGCTTCCTCGGCGAGCTCGCGTCGTGCGGTGACCGCGGGGGGTTCATTCGGTTCGAGCTTGCCTGCGGGCAGTTCCCAGACCCACCCGCCGGCCGCGTGGCGGTACTGGCGCAAAAGGCAAACGCGGCGTTCCGCGTCGAGCGCGACGATCGCCGCGCCACCCGGGTGATGCACGATCTCGAGCGGCAGGCGGTGCCCGTTCGGCAGCTCGACCTGCTCGATGTTCAGTCGCACGACCCGGCCCCGATAGATCTCCTGCGTCGACAACAGCATTCAAGACTCTCCCGCGTCACTGCCTAGAACCTATCTCAATATCCCGCCTGCCCGCGAGGGTGCTTCGCGGCCATGCGGGATATTGAGATAGGTTCTAGCATCGTCACGGGTCCGTTCGCGGCTGGCAAGCCGCGCGCGGCGGTGCTGTTCATGCGGCCACAGTTCTGGCTTGATGGGCGTCGGGCGGAGTCATTCATCGGAGTTCCTGTCATGCGCTATCATCTTCTGGGTCGTTCCGGTCTCAAGGTCGCCTCGCTGTGCCTCGGCACGATGACGTTCGGCGAGGAGAGTGGCTTCGGTGCCTCACAGGCGGAATGCGCGAAGATCTTCGATGCCTATCTGGCTGCCGGCGGCAATTTCATCGATACCGCCAACATGTATACGAATGGCACCAGCGAGCGCTTCCTGGCGGACTTCATCGCGGCGGAACGTTCGCGCCTCGTGCTCGCCAGCAAGTTCACGATGACGATGAACGCGGCGGACCCGAACGCCGGCGGCAACTCGCGCAAGAACCTGCACCAGTCGCTCGATGCGACGCTGAAGCGGCTGCGCACGGATTATCTCGACCTTTACTGGGTGCACGCCTGGGACCAGCTGACGCCGCTCGACGAGCTGCTGCGTGCACTCGACGATGCCGTGCGTGCCGGCAAGATCCTCTACACCGGATTCTCCAACGTGCCGGCCTGGACGGTGTCGCGCGCGCAGACGATGGCGGAGCTGTCGGGCTGGACCCGATTCGTCGCGCTGCAGCTGCATTACAGCCTGGTGGAACGCAACATCGAACGCGAGCTCGTGCCGTGTGCGACGGCGCTCGGCATGGCGGTGACGGCCTGGAGTCCTCTGGCCGGCGGTGTGCTGTCCGGCAAGTACAGCGAGGACGCGGCGGTCCGAGCGGGTCAGCCCGGACGACTGACCACCACGGGTTGGGGCAACCTGTTCCTCAGCGAGCGCAACCTTGGCATCGCGCGCGTCGTACGCCAGCAGGCGGAGCGACTCGGGCGCAGCGGCGCTCAGGTGGCCATCCGCTGGCTGCTGCAGCGACCCTGCGGCGCGATACCGATCATCGGCGCGTGCTCGCTGGCGCAATTGCAGGATCTGCTCGGTGCCTTTGATTTCGAACTGGATGCGACGGCGCTGACGGCGCTGGATGCGGCCAGCGCGATCGATGTCGGCTATCCCGGCTCGCTGCTCGGCAGTCCGGGTGGGAATCGCATGGTGCACGGCGAGCACGGCACCGTCGGCGCAACGCAGCGCGTCTAGGGCCCGTCAGTATCGCTCACGGCGTCGCGGCGGTCAGGCCGAGGCGCGCGGCGAATTCCGCGATGACGCCGGGCGACGGCATGCGCGCCGCGAATGCGAGATTCGAACCGGAGTCGACGAGTCGCAACTCCGAGGCGCGAGCGAGCGCGGCGAGCTGCGCCGCATCGAGCGCGAACACGCGGACTGCGGACCAGGGCGCCGGGTCCGCATACGGCCAGCGCGCGAGACCTGCGGCGCGCGCATCGACGAGCGGCGCACCGGCCTCGAGCCGGGCGCCGTCGAGATCGAGCGATGCGCCAGTGCCGCGCTTCTGTTCATCCGGGATGGCAATCCACAGATACAGGCGTCGTTCGCCCATCCGATTGGTCTCGAATGGCGCGACGTAGGCAAAAGGATCGGCGTTGGCGCCGCGAGGTTCGATCGAGGTCAGTTCGACGGGCGCGACGAGACGGGTCAGCGTCGTACCCGTGGCTTCATCGAGCAGTTCCTGCGGCGCGTTGACAGGCGCCGCCGCGCAGCCCGCCAGAGCCAGCACGGCCACGAGAGGCGCGACACGGAGCATGCCGCGAAGCGCATTGCGATGGGCATTCATGCGGCGATTATAGTATCGAGATGGTCAGGCAGGGTTTGCATGTCGTGTTTGTCGCGCCATTCTTCATGGCGGCGACGCTGCGCTTCGTCGCCGGCGCAGCGGCCTTGCCCGGCGTCCGTCTGTCCTTGATCAGCCAGGATCCGCTCGAGAAACTGCCGGCGGACCTGCGCGCGCGGATCACCGGGCACTGGCGTGTCGAGGACTGCATGCGCAGCGCCGATCTCGTCGGCGCGACGCGCGAGCTCGGCCAGCGATTCGGGCCCGTGGCCCGGCTGATCGGCTCGCTCGAGCAATTGCAGGGACCGCTGGCGGAGGCTGCCAACGCGCTCGGATTGCCGGGCCTCGATCCGGCAGCGGCGCACAACTTTCGCGACAAGCAGCGGATGAAGTCGGTATTCGACGCTGCCGGACTGCCGTGCGCGCGCCACGCGGAAATTGACGATGCCGCCGACGCCTGGTGGTTCGCAGAGTCCTGCGGCTATCCGCTGATCGCCAAGCCACTCGCCGGCGCGGGCGGTCGCAACACGTTTCGCCTGAACGATGCGCAGGAACTCGCCGCCTACCTGCGGACCTTCGCGCCGCAGTCCGCCCGTCCCGTGCTGTTCGAGGAATTCCTCAGCGGCACCGAGCACTCCTTCGATGCCGTCATGCTGAACGGCCGGATGATCTGGCATTCGATTTCCGTGTACAGCCCGACACCGCTGACCGTCCTCGAGAATCCGTGGATCCAGTGGTGTGTGCTGCTGCCGCGCGACATCGACACACCTGCGTACGCCGGGATCGAGCAGGCTGGGGCACGCGCGCTCGAAGCGTTGGGGCTCGTCACCGGCATGGCGCACATGGAATGGTTCCGACGGCCTGACGGCAGCATCGCGATTTCGGAGGTTGCCGCGCGTCCGCCCGGCGCGCAGTTCACGACGCTGATCTCGCTCGCGCATGGACATGATTTCTACCGTGCGTGGCCGAGATTGATGATCTTTGGCGAGTTCGAGGTGCCGCAGCGCCGCTTTGCCGCGGGCGCAGCCTACCTGCGCGGCATGGGCGAGGGTCGCGTGCGCGAGGTGCAGGGCGTCGAAACGCTGCGGCGCGAATTCGGCGAACTGATCGTGGAGAGCAAATGGCCTGAACCGGGTGTGATGCAACCCGCAGGTTACGAAGGTTCAGGGTACGTGCTGATCCGCCACTCGGACACGACGGTCGTGGAACGGGCGCTGCGCCGGGCGGTCGAAGTGATTCGCGTGATCCTGGTCTAGGACGCGCCATTTGCCTGGGCGTCTATAATCGAACCATGACCCGAACTTCCGCCATGCCGTCCCCCGGGATTTCCGCGCTGCTGCTCGCGACGCCGCGGGCAATACTGAGCGCCTGGCTGCTGCTGGCCTGCCTGACGCTCGCCTGCGCATCGGCGGTCGCAGCGCCGCCGGCCGTGCGCGCCGCCACCTCATTCTTCGACAGCGCCTCCGGATCAGGTTCCGCGCCGCTGGCCGCCAGCGCCGTCAGCAGCTCGATGGCCTCCGATTCCGAGCCGCTGCCGGTCGCGGATTTCGTGCTGGTGCGCAAGACCGAGCGCCGGATGTATCTGATGCGTCGCGGCGAGGTGCTGCGCTCGTATCGCGTGGCGCTCGGACTCAATCCCGTCGGCCACAAGGAGCGGGCCGGGGATTTCCGCACTCCCGAGGGCAGGTACAAGCTCGAGCGCCGCAATCCGCGCAGCGACTACTTCCTCTCGATGCAGGTGTCGTATCCGAACGCGCGCGATGCCGCCAACGCGCGCCGCAACGGCTGGGCGCCGGGCGGCTCGATCATGATCCATGGCCTGCCGAACGAACCGCGCAAGGACTTCGCCTGGTATTCGACCCAGGACTGGACCGATGGCTGCATCGCCGTCTCCAATGCCGACATGGTCGAGATCTGGATGCTGGTGTCGGACAATACGCCGATCGAAATCCAGCCTTGAAGATCCAGCGCTGACATGGAAACCAGTATCGTCGTCCCCGAGTTCGTCGACGCGCGCGTGGGCCCGCGCGGCGCACTCGAGAGCCTCTCCCAGGAAGAGATCGAAAAGCTGCTGTCGAGCGGGCAGGGCGGTCTGTATCCGCTGTTCCGCAAATGTGCGCTCGCCGTGCTGAATGCCGGCAGCAATATCGACAATTCCAAGGAAATCTTCGATCGCTACCGCGACTTCGACATCCAGATCGTGCGCCACGCCTGGGGCGTGAAACTCGAGATCAGGAACGCGCCGGCCGCGGCCTTCGTCGATGGCGAGATGATCCGCGGCATCAAGGAACTGCTGTTCTCCGTGCTGCGCGATGTCGTGTACATCTCGAACGAGATCGTCGACAGCGGGCGTTTCGATCTGAACGATTCGAAGTCGATCACGAATGCGGTGTTCCACATCCTGCGCAACGCGCGGGTCCTTGACCACAAGGTGCGGCCGAATCTGGTCGTGTGCTGGGGCGGCCACTCGATCGACCGCGACGAATACGAATACACGAAGAAGGTCGGCTACGAACTCGGCCTGCGCGGGCTGGACGTCTGCACGGGCTGCGGCCCCGGCGCGATGAAGGGCCCGATGAAAGGCGCGACGATCGGCCATGCGAAGCAGCGCATCACGGCGGGGCGTTATCTCGGCATCACCGAGCCCGGCATCATCGCTGCCGAGCCGCCGAACCCGATCGTCAATCACCTCGTGATCATGCCGGACATCGAGAAGCGCCTCGAAGCCTTCGTGCGGCTCGCGCACGGCATCGTCGTGTTCCCCGGTGGCGCCGGCACGGCCGAGGAAATCTTCTATCTGCTCGGCATCCTGCTCGATCCCGCGAATGCGGCGCAGCCGTTCCCGGTCGTGCTGACCGGGCCGAAGCGCAGTGCGGCGTACTTCGAGCAGATCCGCGCCTTCCTGGTCGGCACACTCGGCACAGTGGCGGCGGATCGCGTCCGCATCATCATCGACGACCCGGCCGAGGTCGCGCGCACCATGGTGCGCGGCCTCGAGGATGTTCGCGATTTTCGCCGCGCGAAGTCGGACTCGTACAATTTCAACTGGCTGCTGCGCGTCCAGCCGGAATTCCAGCATCCATTCGAGGTCACGCACGAGAGCATGCGGACGCTGCGCCTGAAGCGGGACCAGCCCGTGCACGAACTCGCGGCGGATCTGCGCCGCGCGTTCTCCGGCATCGTCACCGGCAACGTCAAGGAATACGGCATCCGTGCGATCGAACGTCACGGTCCGTTCGAACTCGTCGGCGAGCCGGCGATCATGAAACTTCTCGATGACCTGCTCTCGGCCTTCGTCGCACAGCAGCGCATGAAACTGCCCGGCAGCGTCTATACGCCCTGCTATCGCATCGTCGCGTGACATAAGGCGAGCGATTGCGAGCACGCGTTCGCGCAGCGACCAAAATCGGCTTCGCCACGCCGCATCACTGTGAGCCAGTTCCTCACCTCCCTGCCTGCCGCGTCCTAACCTCGACGCTACAGGGAGTATGTGACCATGAGCACCACCGGAAGATTTCGCAACGATCTGATCGCCGCCGCGGCCAGCGCGGTCCGTGATCCCGTGACCGGTGCGCCGGTGGTGGCGACGGCGAACGCGGCGACCCCATACGGTAACTGGCTCGACCGCATGCAGCGCACGCGCGGCCGGCATGCCGCGATCACGAAGAACCTGTACACCTGGTCCAACTACAAGAACTGGGCGGATCGTGTGCGCGACACCTGGGAAGAACCCGCTGCGGGCCGTGATGGCGCGCCGCGCGATCCGAAGGATTCCCGCAAGCCGCGCTGAGCGGCCTTGCTGCTGGCGCGCGGGGCGCGCTCAGCCTTCCGCTGTCTGCTCGAAGAGTGAGCCCGGGTTCGTGAGCCCAGGCAGGCCGCTCGACGTCATCGCTGCCGGCTGCGTGCCTTCGGCCGCGACTCCACTCTCGATCCAGTCCACCAGCGGCTGCCATTGCGCGATGTCGTCGGCCACGACATAGGGCTTCATTTCATGGATGCCGACGCCCAGTTCGGCGCTGCGGATGTAATTCTGCGAATCGCGCAGTGTGGCGACGACGGGCACGTTCAGCGTCGCGAGGAAGCGCTGCAGCGATTGGTACATCAGCGTGTTGCGACGCACGCGGTTGGCCACCACGCCGATGCGGTTGTCGCCGCGGCGCACCTTCGCCACCAGCAGCAGGTCAGAAATGATGCGCGTGCAGGCGTGCACGTCGATGTCCGAGGGCAGCACCGGCACGATGATCTTGTGCGCATCGCGCGTGAAGTCCGGCAGATCATGCGGATGGATCGCTGCGGGGGTATCGACGATGACCCGCGTCGCGCCGGTCGGCACGCGCAGCCGGAAGGTGCGGGTGGTGCGCGCGTCGCGTTCATAGGCGGCGACGCCGTCCATCGCGTAGGCACCCGGGCCCCGTTTGCGGAACCAGCGGATCGAAGAGCCCTGCGGGTCGTGATCCATCAGGACAGGGCGCTGCTCCCGCACGGCGTAATAGCTCGCGAGGTTCACGGCGACGGTGGTCTTGCCGGAGCCGCCCTTCGGATTAAGTACGACGATGCGCAGCATGGTCGCGATCCAGACTACGCAGCACGCAGGCCGGCTGCAAGAGATGTGATGCGCCGCGCGGTAGTTGTCATGAACGGGGCCTACAGTGGCTCCATGGAACGCATGCTGCTCTGGTGGGACGAACTCGACGACACGCTCGGCGCCATGCGCCACGTGGTCTCCTCCACCTGGCGCGAGATCTTCCCCTCCCGCTGAGATTTCCGCCGGCCGAGCGCCCCGCTCGACGCGCCTGCCCGCCGGGGCTTGAATTCCCGGCCCGTCGTCCCCAATCTTCGCCCGCCCTGCGCATGCCGCAGGCCCGGACACCGAGGATTGCGCCATGACGACCGAAACCGCTGCCCCTGCCCCCGAGAAACACGGCTTCCAGGCCGAGGTCCGGGAACTGCTGCAGCTGATGATCCATTCGCTGTACAGCCATCGCGAGATCTTCCTGCGTGAGCTGATCTCGAATGCCTCCGATGCCAACGACAAGCTGCGCTTCCTGTCGCTCGGCAATGCCGAACTGCTGGCGGGTGACTCGGAGCTCGGCATCTGGGTCGAACACGACGCCAAGGCGCGCACCGTCTCGATCCGCGACAACGGCATCGGCATGAACCGCGAGGAGGCGATCGCCCATCTCGGCACGATCGCGAAATCCGGTACCGCCGATTTCTTCCGCAAGCTCTCCGGCGACCAGCAGAAGGACTCGCAGCTGATCGGCCAGTTCGGCGTCGGCTTCTATTCGGCATTCATCGTGGCCGAGGAAGTCGAGGTGCTGACGCGCAAGGCAGGGGAATCTGCGTCGGCCGGCGTGCGCTGGAAGTCGAAGGCGGACGGCGAGTTCACCGTCGAGCCGATCGAACGGGCGGAGCGCGGTACGACGATCGTCCTGCATCTGAAGGACGACGCGACAGAGTTCGCGGACGGCTGGCGCCTGCGCTCGCTCGTGCGTCGCTACTCGGACCACATCAGCTTTCCCGTGCGCATGCAGAAGGAAGGCGAGGCGAGCCTGGAGTGGGAGACCGTCAACCAGGCGCAGGCGCTGTGGACCCGGCCGCGCACGGAGGTGAAGGACGAGGAGTACAAGGACTTCTACCGGCACATCTCGCATGATTTCGCAGAGCCGCTCGCCTGGAGCCACAACAAGGTCGAGGGCAAGCGCGAGTACACGAGCCTGCTGTACCTGCCGTCCCGTGCGCCGTTCGATCTGCACCAGCGTGATGCTGCGCGCGGCCTGAAACTCTACGTGCGCCGCGTCTTCATCATGGACGACGCGGACCAGTTCCTGCCGCTGTACCTGCGCTTCATCAAGGGCGTGCTCGACTCGAACGACCTGCCGCTGAACGTCTCGCGCGAACTGCTGCAGCGCGATCCGGACGTCGATGCGATGAAGTCGGCGCTGACCAAGCGCGCGCTGGATCTGATCGCGAAGCTGGCCAAGGACGAGCCGGAGAAGTTCCAGGCCTTCTGGAAGGAATTCGGCACCGTCATCAAGGAAGGCATCGCCGAAGACAACTCCAATCGCGACAAGCTGCTGCCGCTGCTGCGTTTCGCCACGACGCACAACGACGGCGACGACCAGACCGTCACGCTCGCGGACTACCTCGGTCGCATGAAGAGCGGCCAGGAGCGCATCTACTACGTGATCGCGGAATCCGCGGCCGCCGCGCGCAGCAGTCCGTACATCGAGACGCTGCGCGCCAAGGGCGTCGAGGTGCTGTTGCTGTCGGATCGCATCGACGAATGGGTCATGGGCTATCTGACCGAGTACGAGGGCAAGCGCTTCAAGGACGTCGCGCGTGGCGATCTGGAACTGGGCGCACTCGCGGACGAAGCCGAGAAGTCGCGCAGTGAAACGGCGCAGAAGGAACACGAGGGCCTGCTGAAACGCTTCAAGGATGCGCTCGGCGATCGGGTCGACGAAGTGCGCGTCAGCACGCGGCTCGCCGATTCGCCTGCCTGTCTCGTCATCGGCGATCAGGATCTCGGCGCGCAGATGCGACGCATCTACGCGGCGACGGGTCAGAGCGCCCCGGATCCGAAGCCGTCACTGGAACTGAACGTCGAGCATCCGCTGGTGAAGCGTTTCGCCGCGGCGGCAGACGGTGAGTCCAACGATGAACTCGCGCTGGTGGTGTTCGACCAGGCGCGGCTGGCCGAGTCCGGCCAGGTCGCGAATCCCGGCGAGTTCGTGCGGCGGCTGAACCGGCTGCTCGTCGAACTGATCAAGTAGCACAACCCTGCGCGGCCCGTGCGGAGCCGCGCGGGCAGCCGTGCCATAATTCGGCCATGAAACGATTCGCAGCTTCCCTGCTGCTGTCGGCCAGTCTCGCGCTGGCCGGCTGTACAGCACCCTCCATTTCCCAACCCTCAGAAGGTGACTCGATGAACACTGCGGCCTCCTCTCTCGTCTCGACGGACATCCAGGTGGGCGGCGGCGCCGAAGTCGGTCGCGGTCAGACAGCCGTGGTTCATTACACGGGCTGGCTGTACGCCGAGGGTGCGCCGGAGAACAAGGGCAAGAAATTCGACAGCTCGCGCGATCACGGCGAACCGTTCGCGTTCACGGTGGGCGGCGGTCAGGTGATCAAGGGCTGGGATGTCGGCGTGGCCGGCATGAAAGTCGGCGGCAAACGCCTGCTCGTGATTCCGGCGGAGCTCGGCTACGGCGCGCGGGGTGCCGGCGGCGTGATTCCTGGCGGCGCCACGCTGGTGTTCGACGTCGAACTGGTCGAGATCCAGTGATCTTTCGGGCCGTGCAGATCGCGGCCCGATCAGCGCTGCTCGCGCTGACGCTCGTATCTGCGTCGGCGAGTGCCGCCACGCTGATCCACGCCGGCCGAGTGATCGATGCCGTCGGCGACAAACCGTTGCTCGAGCGGACGGTCGTGGTCGACGCCGGCAGGATCACCGCGATCGAAGCCGGCTATCGCGCAGCCGGTCCCGGCGATTCGGTCATCGACCTTCGCAGCGGAACACTGCTGCCCGGCCTGATGGACATGCATGTCCACCTGACATTCGAATATTCGCGTTCCTATGAGCTCGATCGGTTCACGAAGGGTGCAGCCGATCGAGCACTGACCGGAGCGATGAACGCGCACAAGACCTTGATGGCGGGTTTCACGACGGTGCGCGATCTGGAAGACACGTCGCGCGCATCGATCTCGCTGCGCAACGCGATCAACGAAGGCAAGGTACCGGGCCCGCGTATCTTCGCCGCCGGCAAGGCCATTGCGAGCACCGGTGGGCATGCAGATCCGACCAACGGTTGGGTAAACGCACCAGACGGCGAGTCCGGTCCCACCGACGGTGTCGTCAACGGACCGCAACAGGCCGCTGCGGCGGTGCGCCAGCGTTACAAGGAAGGGTCGGACCTCATCAAGATCACGGCGACGGGCGGCGTGCTGTCCGTGGGCAAGAGCGGTCTCAATCCGCAATTCACCGAGGAAGAAATCCGCGCCATCGTCACCACCGCGCGCGACTATGGCTTCACGGTCGCGGCCCATGCGCACGGCGCCGAGGGGATCAAGCGTGCAGTGCGTGCGGGTGTCGACACGATCGAGCACGGCACCTTCATGGACGATGAAGCCATCGCGCTGATGAAGCAGAAGGGCACCTGGTACGTACCGACGATTTCCGCCGGCCGCTGGGTGTTCGATCGGGGCCAGGAGCCTGGCTTCTTCCCCGAGGTGGTGCGGCCGAAGGCCGTCGCGATCGGCCCGCAGATTCAGGGCACGTTCGCGAAGGCGTACAGGGCCGGCGTGAGAATCCTGTTCGGGACGGACACCGGCGTCTCCGCGCATGGCGACAACGCGCGCGAGTTCCGATTCATGGTCGAGGCCGGCATGCCGCCGCTCGAGGCGATCAAGTCGGCGACGGTGTTGCCTGCGAAGTTCCTGCAGATCGACGACCGTCTGGGCACCGTGCAGGCGGGCAAAACCGCGGATCTGATCGGCGTGCCGGGCGATCCGCTCGCCGATATCACGCTGCTCGAGCGCGTCTCCTTCGTGATGAAGGACGGCAAGGTCTACAAGGCACCGTGACGGCTCGTCCGTGACATTCCGCCCGCCGATCCCGGCCGCGCTGCAGCTGACCGGCGAGGTCGGCGTCATCGAGGCCCTGCTCGAAGAGCCGGCGGCGAGCGGCCCTGTCACGGCCTTCGGCGTCGTCTGCCACCCGCATCCGCTGTTCGGCGGCAGCCTGACCAACAAGGTCGTGCACACGCTCGCGCGGGTCTGGCAGGAACTCGGCGTGCCGACGCTGCGTTTCAACTTCCGCGGCGTCGGTGCGTCCGCGGGCACGTACGACGAAGGCCGTGGCGAAACCGCCGACACGCTGCGAGTGATCGAATGGGGCCGGCAGCGCTGGCCCGGGGCAACGCCCTGGCTCGCGGGATTCTCTTTCGGATCCTTCGTCGCGCTGCGTGCGGCGCAGTCCGCCGCGCCGGGTCTGCTGGTCACGGTGGCGCCGCCCGTAGGCCGCTGGGACTTCGCAGCGCTCGTGGCGCCTGCGGCACCGTGGCTGATCGTGCAGGGCGACTCGGATGAACTGGTCGATGTCGCGGCCGTGCGCGGATTCGTCAGCGGCTTCGCGCCCCAGGCACCGACGCTCGAAGTGATGGCCGGCGCGGAACATTTCTTCCACGGCCGCCTGCACGAACTGCGCGAGATCGTGCGGCGCTTCAGCGCGCCGCTGGACTCAGCGGCAGTGTCATCGTAACGGCGAGTCCGGGCTCGGCCTGCGCGGCCGAGATGCTGCCGCCATGCGCACGGATCACGCGTGCCGCGATCGCGAGGCCAAGTCCGGCGCCGCCGCTGCTGCGTTCACGTGCTTCCGCGACGCGATAGAACGGCTCGAAAATCCGCACGAGCTGATCCCCCTGGACGCCCGGACCGCGATCCCGCACGGCCAGCACGGCACGACCCGAGTCGGGGTCCGCCTGCAGCGTGACGTCCACGCAGCTGCCGGCCGGCGCATGGCGCAGCGCATTGCGGATCACGTTCTCGATCGCGGCCGCGAGCCAGTGCGGGTCCGCCTGAAGCGCCATCGCGGCGGGCGGGGTCCAGGCGATCTCCCGCTGCGAGGATTCCGCTTCGAACCTCGCATCGGCCACGATGGCGTCGAGTACGGCGACCAGATCCACATCGACCCGCTGCAGCGAGCGCGCACCCGATTCCAGCCGCGACACATCGAGGATGCCGCCGATCAGGGCATCGAGCCGGCCGATCTCGGTCTCGAGGCGTGCGATCTGCGCGCCGACGTCACCGCCGGGCTGCTGCGCGAGACCGACGGCCAGCCGCATGCGGGCGAGCGGCGAGCGTAGTTCGTGCGAGACGTCCCGCAGCAGACGTTCACGGCCCTCGATCAGTTCGCGCAGGTCGTGTGCCATCGAGTCGAACGCCGCGCCGAGCTGCCCGATCTCGTCGCGCCGGCTGCGTGTGGCGGGCGCCACCTGTGTGCCCAGGTCGCCACCGGCGAGCGCGCGTGCAGCACGCTGCAGGTCCGCGATGGGGCGGGTCAGCGACCGAGCCAGCATCCAGCTGACCAGCGCGCCGGCGCACAGCGCGAGCAGCAGCAGTGCCGCGCGCGTCTGCGGCATCGAGAACACGCCCCAGAGCAGCGGGCGGGGCGGCGCGAACACGATGTGGTAATGCTCGCCGGCAGGGCCGATGAGACCGAGGCCATGCGGGCGCCTCCCGGAATGCAGCATCGGCCGGCGCGGCGGCGGCAGGGGTCGTCCCAGCAGTTCGGCGCCGCTGTCGTCGACGATGAACACCGGCGAACCGAACAGCCGCGCGTTGCGTCCGCGCAGCCATTCGGTCAGGCCTGCGCGGCCGCCGTCGTCCAATGCCGCCTGAGCACTGCCGACGAGGTCGCGCAGCGTGGTCGGCGTGGATTCGCGTCGTTCGCTGACCACATAGCCGGTGACGAGCACCGCACCGATCGCGATCAGCAGCAGCGTCGCGAAGAAGCTCGCGAAGATCCGCAACGACAGGCGGTTCACGAGCCGGTCTCCGTCACGCTGACGAGTTCATAGCCGGCGCCCCGCAGTGCGCGGATCTCGATGCCCGACGCACCGCAGCTTTCCAGCTTTCGGCGCAGATTGCTGACGTGAGTGTCGATGCTGCGGTCGTACAGCGTCAGCTTGCGGCCGAGCGCGTCTTCGGTCAGCGCTGCACGCGTGACCAGTCTGCCAGCGTCGCGGGCGAGCCGCAGCAGCACCCGCATCTCCGCGCCCGTCAGGTCTACGGCTGTCGCGCCGATCGCGACGCGACGGCGCTGGCCATCGATCTGCAGGCTGCCAATATGCGACGGACCGCCGTTCGCGTCGGCGTCGCTGCCGGCATGAGCGTCGGTCTCGGCGCCGGGCGTTCGCTGTGCGCGGCGCAGGATTGCGCGGATCCTGGCCGCGAGTTCGCGCGGATCGAAGGGCTTGGTCAGGTAGTCGTCGGCGCCCAGCTCGAGGCCGAGCACGCGGTCGATGGCATCGCCGCGCGCCGTCAGCATCAGTACCGGCAGCGATTGCTGCAGGCCGCGAATGCGACGCAGGACGTCGAAGCCGCTGCGCTGCGGCAGCATCACGTCGAGGATCACGAGGTCCGGCAGCTGCCGAGCCATCGCGGCATCTGCCTGATCCGGCGTATCCGCCGCTTCGACTTCGAAGCCTTCATGATCCAGGAACTCCCCGACCATTGCGGCGAGCTCACGATCGTCGTCGATCATCAGCAGGCGCGGTCGCAGGGCATCGGTCGGGAGCGTCATGGCGATATTGTGGGCCGTATGGCGGGCCGCGGGCAGTCGGTGCGTCTGGCTTGACGAAACTTTGCAATTCGCTGGCGGAAACTTGAGCCGCGGCTGCGGTCGAACACTGCACAATCGATCCGAACCCGAGGCGAGGAGCCACGTCATGACCCAGTACCGAAGCAAGTTCACCACCAAGTCTTTGTTCGCTGCCACCGCGGTGGCAGCGCTGCTGACTGCCACGGCCTTCGCCGCCGGCGGCCGCCACGATCGAGGCGGCATGCACGACGGCGGTCCGCCGATGGATGGCATGGGCGGCATGGGCATGCACCCCGGCATGCTCGATCGCATGGCCGATGAGCTGGGTCTCAGCGACGCGCAGCGCCAGACCATTCGCGGGCTGTTCGAGGCCGCTCGTCCCGCGATGCAGGCGAATCGCGACGAGATGCGCAAGAACGCCGAGCTGCTGCGCAACGCCGAGCCGGGCGACAAGGACTACCAGGCTGTCGTCGAACGGGTGAGCCGCGCCTCGGGTGAGCTGGCGTCGCGGGCCGTCGGCGACGGCGCACAGCTGCGGGCGCGAGTCTGGGCCGTGCTGACGCCGGAGCAGCGCGTCAAGGCGAAGGAAATGGGCAACAAAATGCGTGATCGGATGGCCGAACGCCGGGCCGAGCGCATGAACAAGCGCCGCGAGGGCCCGCAGTCCCACGGCGGGATGCCGCCGGCGCCGCCCTCGCCCTGATCGACGCAGCGGGCGCGCGCGCCGGCTTCGCCATGAAAAAAGCCCGGAGCATTCGCTCCGGGCTTTGAGGTTTCAGTCTTCCGTCGCGCCGCGAGGGGCGACGGAAAATCGAATCCAGTCGCTCAGTTCACGAAGCCCTTGAGGGCCTTGAGCGGCAGAACGCGGACCTTCTTCGAGGCCGGCTTGGCCTTGAAGGTCATCTTTTCGCCGGTGAAGGGGTTCACGCCTTCACGAGCCTTCGTGGCCGGCTTCTTCACGACCTTGAGCTTCAGCAGGCCCGGCAGGGTGAACAGACCGTTGCTGCGGAGGCTCTTCTTGATGACGCCGTGCAGGGAATCGAACACCGCGCCAACCTGCTTGCGCGACAGGTCGGTTTCTTTCGAGATGTGATTCAGGATGTCCGACTTGGTCGGCGCGCCACCTTTCTTAGCCATGTATGCGTACTCCTCGGAGTGAAACTTGCGGAAAATCCCGCCAAAGTGAAGCGAATCGGCGCGCAACATAACACATGGCGTTGCAAGCGCAAGCAATTTCTCGATCTGTGAAGAGCAGGAAATGCCTTGTTTTCTAGGCTCGCGTGCGCATCTGGCGACAGTTCATCGCGCGCGCACTCGAAACGCGATGCGAATGCGCGCCTAACTCACTGTGCTGAAAAGGCTGGAATTCAAGACGTTTTGCAATTGACGCAGCAGTATCAGCAGCACCTGGATCGAAATCAGCGCCCACAACGCCGACAGATCGAGGCCCGCGATCGCGGGGATCGTGCGGCGAATCGGTCGCAGCACCGGCTCGCACAGTGACTGCAGGATCGACAGCGCCGGCGAATACGTGCCTGGCGAGATCATGCCGAGGAAGCCGTAGACGAAGATCACGATGAAGTAGAGCCAGAGGATCGAGGTGGCGATCTCGATCAGCCCGAGCAGCAGCCACGGCAGTGGTCCCGGCAGGCCAAGCCCGCGGACCAGCGCGAGCGCGCCGACCTTCGCCACGGCAATCACGATGACGGCGACGACCGAGGCGGTGTCGATCCTGCCGACGGGTGGCAAGGCACGACGCAGCGGCATGATCAGCCAGTTGCTCAGTTTGACGATGGCCTGGGTCAGCGGATTGCGGAAGTCCGCTCGCGCCCACTGCAGCAGCAGCCGCAGCAGGAAGACGATGAACAGCAGCGAGAAGAAGGTATCGACGAGAAAGATCAGCACTTCCTGCATGGCGGTCTAGTCCTTCGGGGTCGGTGCGGCGCCGAATTGGGCGGCGAGCTGCTGGCCGCGCTCCGTGGCGGCGGTCATGGCACGCAGGACGGCGTCGCGCAGGCCTGCGTGCTCGAATGCATCGAGCGCTGCTTCCGTCGTCCCGCCTTTGGAGGTCACTTCGGTGCGCAGTCGGGTCAGCGAGGTGGAGGCGCCCGGGCCGCCGCCTGCATCCGCCGCCATCAGGCCGGCCCCGTGCAGCGTGGCCGCTGCGAGCCGCTCCGCTGCCGCGGCATCGAGGCCAAGCTTGCGACCGGCCTCGGCCATGGCCTCGGCCAGCAGGAAGAAGTACGCCGGTCCGCTGCCGGACAAGGCGGTGACGACGTCGATCTGGGCCTCGTCCGGCACCCAGACCACGACACCCGTCGACTCGAGGAGGCGAGTGGCGAGATCACGCGAGGCCTGACCGACGCGGGGCGCCGCATACAGGCCGGTTGCGCCGGATCCCACCAGGGCTGGGCGATTCGGCATCGCACGCACGACATCGACGCCATCCCCGCACCAGCCCTGCAGGTCTGCGCAGCGCAGACCGGCCGCGACGGACACGATCAGTGGGCGGCGCCGCATCAGCTCCGCGCGCAGCGGCGTCACGACTCGACCCATTTCCTGGGGTTTGACGGCGAGCAGCACCGCGTCGGCATCGGCAATGGCGGCGAGATTGTCATCAGTGGCGCGTACGCCGAAGTCGCGCTGCACCGCCTCGCGTGCCGCCGCGAGCGCCTCGCCGACGACGAGGTTTTCCGCGCGCACGCCGCGCCGCAGCAGCGCGGCGAGCAGGGCGCGCCCCATGTGGCCGCCGCCGATCAGGGTGATTTTCATCTGCGTCACGAACCTATTCTACCGGGCCGACCGACCGCGGACCGAAGATCGCAGTGCCGATGCGGACCAGCGTAGCGCCTTCCGCGACGGCCGCTTCGAGATCGCCACTCATGCCCATGGACAGGTCAGTCAGCAGCGCGCGCTCCGGATCGAGCTGGTCGCGCAGTTCGCGCAGCTGCGCGAACCAGCGGCGTTGCGCGTCGAAATCGTCTTCGGCCGGCGGCAGACACATCAGCCCACGCAGCTGCAGGCGCGGCAGCTGGCGCACAGCCGCCACCAGTTGCGCGACTTCGCCGGGATCGGCACCGCCCTTGGTCGTCTCGGGCCCGATGCGCACCTGCAGGCAGACCTGCAGCGGCGGCGCATGAAACGGGCGCTGCGCCGAGAGTCGCTCGGCGAGCTTCAGTCGATCGACGGTGTGCACCCAGTCGAAATGCTCGGCGACGGCGCGCGTCTTGTTCGATTGCAGCTGGCCGATGAAGTGCCAGCACAGCCCGCGTGCCTCGAGCGCTGCGATCTTGGGCAGCGCTTCCTGCAGGTAGTTCTCGCCGAAGTGGGCCAGCCCGAGATCCGCGCCGCTGGCAATCGCTTCAGCCGGCTGACCCTTGCTGACTGCCAGAACCGTGATGGAGTCGACATTCCGGTGGTGACGGGCCGCAGCGTCCGCGAGCCTCAGGCGGACTGTCTGCAGGTTTTCCATGAGATTCTGCGTAGGCGTTAACATAGGTCCTGCACTATCCGTTGGCTATACTCGCCCGTGCCTCTCAGGGAGTCCCCATGGCCGTCGATATCGCCCAGCTGCTCGCCTTTGCCGTCAAGAACAAGGCGTCCGACCTGCACCTGTCTGCCGGCATGCCGCCGATGATCCGAGTCGACGGTGACGTCAAGCGGGTCAACATGCCGTCGCTGTCCCACAAGGACGTGCACAGCATGGTGTACGACATCATGAACGACAAGCAGCGCAAGGCGTATGAGGAGTTCTTCGAAACGGACTTCTCGTTCGAGATCCCGAAGCTCGCGCGCTTTCGCGTCAATGCCTTCAACCAGAACCGCGGCGCCGGCGCCGTGTTCCGCAACATTCCCTCGCTGGTCCTCACGCTCGACGACCTGAACGCGCCGAAGATCTTCCGTGACCTCTGCATGCTGCCGCGCGGCCTAGTGCTCGTCACCGGTCCCACCGGTTCCGGCAAGTCCACGACGCTCGCCGGCATGATCAACCACTGCAACGACAACCGCCCCGACCACGTGCTGACGATCGAAGATCCGATCGAGTTCGTGCACGAGAGCAAGCGTTGCCTGATCAACCAGCGCGAAGTGCATCGCGACACGCTCGGCTTCAGCGAGGCGCTGCGTTCCGCATTGCGCGAAGATCCCGACATCATCCTGGTCGGCGAAATGCGCGACCTCGAAACCATCCGCCTCGCGCTCACCGCTGCCGAAACGGGCCATCTCGTGTTCGGCACGCTGCACACGAGCTCTGCGGCCAAGACCATCGACCGCGTCGTCGACGTGTTCCCGGCGGCCGAAAAGGAAATGGTCCGCTCGATGCTGTCCGAATCGCTGCGCGCGGTCATTTCGCAGACGCTGCTGAAGCGCATCGGCGGCGGTCGCATCGCCGCGCACGAAATCATGATCGGCACGCCTGCCATCCGGAACCTGATCCGTGAGGGCAAGATCGCGCAGATGTATTCGGCGATCCAGACCGGCCAGGCCAACGGCATGCAGACCCTCGACCAGTGTCTGCAGGAGATGCTCGCCAAGGGCGTCATCAGCAAGGAAGAAGCCCGCTACAAGGCCACGAACAAGGATGCGCTCTGATGGATCGCGATCAAAGCATCAAGCTGATGCAGGACCTGCTGAAGCGGGTCGTGGACAAGAAGGGCTCGGACCTCTTCGTCACGGCCGGCTTCCCGCCGGCGATCAAGATCGACGGCGAAGTGCGGCCGCAGAGCGAGCGCGCGCTGACCGCCGAGCAGTCGGGCGTGCTGACGCGCGCGATCATGAACGACCGGCAATCGAAGGAATTCGATTCCACCAAGGAATGCAATTTCGCGATCGCGCCGCCGGGCATCGGCCGCTTCCGCGTCAACGCTTTCGTGCAGCAGGGCGCCACCGGCTGCGTGCTGCGCCTGATCAATGCCAAGATTCCCACCGTCGAAGAACTCGACCTGCCGCCGATCCTCAAGGAAGTCGTGCTGTCGAAGCGCGGCCTCGTGATCCTCGTCGGCGGCACGGGTTCGGGCAAGTCGACGTCGCTCGCCGCGATGGTCGGCTATCGCAACGAAAAGACCCGTGGCCACATCGTCACGATCGAAGACCCGGTCGAATACGTTCACCAGCACAAGGGCTGCGTCGTCACGCATCGTGAAGTCGGCGTGGACACGGACTCCTGGCACGCGGCGCTGAAGAACACGCTGCGCCAGGCGCCGGACGTGATCCTGATCGGCGAAATCCGCGATCGCGAGACGATGGAATACGGCATCCAGTTCGCCGAGACGGGCCACCTCGTGCTCGCGACGCTGCACGCCAACAGCTCGAACCAGGCGCTGGATCGCATCATCAACTTCTTCCCGGACGAACGCCGCGAGCAGCTGCTGATGGATCTTTCGCTGAACATCCGCGGCCTGATCTCGCAGCGCCTGATTCCGCGCGAATCGGGCGGCGGGCGCATCGCGGCCACGGAGATCATGCTGAATTCGCCGCTGATCCAGGACCTGATCTTCAAAGGTGAGGTCACCAAGATCAAGGAAGTCATGGCGCGCTCCACGCGGCTCGGCATGCGCACCTTCGACCAGGCACTGTTCGAGCTCTACGAAACGGGATTCATCTCGTACGAAGACGCTCTGCGCAACGCGGATTCGAAGAACGAACTGCGGCTGCGCGTGAAGCTCGAGAGCAAGCGCGAGAACAAGAACCTCGACGACGATGGCAGCCTCGCCATCCTCGAGGAAGATCAGGGCCGGGTCATTTGACCAAGCGAACCAGGGACGACGACATGGCGGCAAGCAGCGAAAACATCCAGGCAGTGCTGGAGGGCGGTGGACGGGATACCGGCCAGGCTCTCAACACGAAGCCGCTGTTCAAGCTGATGGTCGAGAAGAAGGCGTCGGACCTGTTCTTCACGGCGAATTCGCCGATCAAGATCAAGATCGAAGGCCAGATCTTCCCGATCAACAAGCAGATCCTCTCGCCCGAGACGGTACGCCAGGCGGCCTATGGCCTGATGACGCCCGAGCAGCTCGAGACCTTCCATCGCGAGTACGACATCGATTTCGCGGTGTCCGAGCCCGGCCTCGGTCGCTTCCGCGTCAACGTGTTCTACCAGCGCGGCTTCCCCGCGATGGTGCTGCGCTACATCACCGCGAACATGCCGAAGCTCGAGCAGCTCGGCCTGCCGGACATCGTGCGTGAACTGTCGATGCTGAAACGCGGCCTGGTGCTGGTCGTCGGTGCCACCGGTTCGGGCAAGTCCACTTCGCTCGCAGCGATGATCGACCATCGGAATGAAGTCGCGTCGGATCACATCATCACGATCGAAGACCCGATCGAGTTCCTGCACGCGAACAAGCGATCGATCGTGAATCAGCGCGAGATCGGCGCGGACACGCGCTCCTACGAGCGCGCGCTGCGCTCGGCGATGCGCGCCGCGCCGGACGTGATCCTGATCGGCGAAATCCGCGATCGCGAGACCATGCAGTCCGCGATCAACCTGGCCGGCACCGGCCACCTCGTGCTGGCCACCCTGCATGCGAACAATTCTGCGGAAACGATGGACCGCATCATCAACATGTTCCCGCAGGATCAGCACAACCAGATCTTCCTCGACCTGTCGCAGTACCTGCGCGCGATCATGGCGCAGCGCCTCGTCATGGGCATCGATGGGCGCCGCGTCGCGGCCATCGAAGTCATGCTGAACACGCCGCACATCGCCGAGCTGATCCGCAAGGGCGACATCATGGCGATGAAGGAATCGATTCGTGCCAGCAGCGAGCGCGGCGTGCAGAGTTTCGATACCTCGCTCTACAAGCTGTACACCGATCAGCGCATTTCGCTCGAAGAGGCGCTCAGCAGCGCGGATTCGCGGACGAATCTCGAGGCGAAGATTAATTTCGGGTGAGCGCGGCGTGGTGCGCGCCTAGCGCACGCGGTACCCGCAGCGTCAATCCAGGCCGGGCCCCGATCAATTCAGCTGATTCGGGAACGGCATGAACCCATCCATGGGGCCTCCGGGCGCGACGTCCTGTCGCGCACGGTCCCGAATCAACTGAATTGATCGGGGCCCGGCGCGGATTCGGAGCGGCTTCGCCGTGCGTTCGGCACGCATCAGCGCTGCGTCAGAGTTTGGGAGCCGTCGCCTCCGCAGGCGCGGTCAGCTCCCGGGCGAAGAAGTCCACCACGGCGGCGTTGAATTCGGTGTGGAAGGCGCTGCGATCGAATCCCGGTGCGCTGCGGCAGATCGGTGCGGCGATCCGGCGCAGGGCGTCGGAGCAGGGCGCCAGGAAATCGTAGTGGCCGGCGCCGGGTACGGCGCGAAATTCCGGAGGCGTCGGAAGTGCGCTGCGCACGACATCGGCGTAATCCGGTGCAGGCAGGATCTCGTCCTCGTCGGCGCGCCAGAGTTGTACCGGGATCTGCACGTCCGCGAGTCCGCCTTTGAACGTGAAGCCGAGTGCGGGCGCGGCAATCACGATGGCCTTGAGCGGATACCGCGGCGATGCGGCATGGGGCGTGGCGGGATGACTGTCGTGGCTGTCGCCTGTCTTCGCGATTCTGCTGCGCGCAATGCCGCAGGCGAACTGGCGCGGGTGCGACTTGCAATGGGTGGCCACCAGGCTCATGTCGGGTCGGCCGCCGGCCAGCGCCAGTACGCTGAAACCGCCGGCCGAGAAGCCGAACGCACCGATGCGCCCGGTATCGAGCGCGGCGCGGTAGGTCCATGAATCGACCAGGTGATCAATGGCCCTGACGAGCGTCGCGGGTCGCTGCTCGATGTTCGCTGCGCCGCTCTGGTCGCGGTAGTTGTCACCGGGGTGCTCGACGGCGACGACGACAAAGCCGCCCTCGGCGAGCGCGAAAGCCGTGTCGGCATGGGATTCGCGTGAGCCGCCGGTACCGTGGGAGATCAACACCAGCGGCAGGGATCGCCCGGCCGGAGGCGCGTTCGCTGCGACGGTCTGCATGAACAGGCCGACGCGGGTCTCGGCCGGCGTCGCGTCCGACGGGTACCACAGCGACAGTTTCAGTGGCTCGCCTGCATCCTGCGGAATCGAGAGGGTCTGGAAGCCGACGCTCGCCTGCACCACGGACGTGAGCAACAGCGCCAGGCATGCCGGAATCACCCTTCGCATCTTCATCTCTCGAACTCCCGCCACGAGTGCGTTGAGAGATCAGATGCCGGAATCAGCCGACGCGTTTGAATGCGCGTCGTCTAAGCGGCCGGAAACACAGTGGCCGCTTCGAACACAGGCCCGTCGACGCAGACGCGCTTCATCGCGGGGCCATCCGGGGTTTCTACACGCACGGCGCAGCCCGCACAGCCGCCGACGGCGCAGGCCATGAATTCCTCGAGCGACACCTGGCAGGGCAGGCCGTGGTCGCGCGCGAGTTTCGCCGTGGCTTCGAGCATCGGCGTCGGGCCGCAGGCGAAGATCTCCACCTCGGCCTTCTGTGCGGCGCTCAGGCTGCGCAGCCAGGCATCGGCGAGCTGCGTGATGAAGCCGTCGAAACAGCCGGGAAAGCCGCTGCGGCTCGCGAGCCGGCTCGGGATGCCCCAGCCGTCGAGCAGCGGCATGCTTGCGATCGTGCCGGCGGGAATACCGTCGACGAGAATGGTCGACGGCTTGGATCGAAACGGAAACGGAATCTCCGAGCCCATCAGCACGAGTGGCTGCCAGCCGCCGGGCGGCAGCGCGGGATCATGATCGACCGTCGCTTCGCGGATGGATTCCGCCAGGAACACCATCGGCGGGATGCCGACGCCGCCACCGATCAGCAACGGGCGTGGCCGCTCCGGATGCAGCGTGAAGCCCTTGCCGATCGGTCCGAGGACGGACAGCACATCGCCGGCCTTGCGCCGTGACAGCGCGGCGAGCCCGGGGCCGACGATCTTGTAGAGGACGTCCACCCAGCCGGCCTTGCGGTCCACCCGCATGATCGACAGCGGACGGCGCATCGGGATGTCGTCGTCGCACTGCAGATGCACGAAGCTGCCCGGCTGCGCGCGCGCGGCGCAGCGCGGTGCTTCGATGCGGACGATGAACTGCTGACCTTCGAAAGCCTGACTGTCGAGGATGCGGCCATCCTCGAGGCAGATGGTGCCGCGGTGAGCGTGGCTCACGACCGGCCCCCGGCCACCATCTCGAGCAGCGCCATGCGCACGGCCACGCCGTTGCGGACCTGGTCGCGGATCACGGACTGCGGTCCGTCCGCCACTTCCGAGGCGATCTCGACGCCGCGATTCATCGGCTGCGGATGCATGACGATCGCATCGGGCTTGGCGAGACGCAGTCGCGCGGAGTTGAGCCCCCATTCTGCGAAGTAGCGCTCGCCATCCGGGATGGCGGCCTGGGTCATGCGTTCCGTCTGGATGCGCAGCATCATGATCACGTCGCAGTCGAGAATCGCATCGTCGATGTTGTCGTAGCGGCGGCAGCCCGCGAACAGGTAATCCGACGGCATCAGCGCCGCAGGGGCGGCGACGCGCAGATCGCCCACGCCGAGCGCACGCAGCGCATGCCAGGCCGAGCGCGCGACGCGCGAATGCCGGATGTCGCCGACGATCGCGACCGACAGCGGCGCGAAATCGCCCTTGTGCTGGCGGATCGTCAGCGCGTCGAGCAGGCCCTGCGACGGATGTGAATAGCTGCCGGCGCCACCCGACAGCACGCTGACGTGCGGCGCGACGTGGCGCGCGATCAGGTCGGGTACCTGGTCTTCGGCATCGCGCAGCACCAGCACATCGACGTGCAGCGATTCGAGCGTGCGCACGGTATCGAGCATGCTCTCGCCCTTCAGGCGGGATGACAGCTGGACTTCGACGCTGGCGACATCCGCGCCGAGGCGGCGGGCGGCGAGTTCGAATGAGAGCCGCGTTCGCGTCGACGGTTCGGAGAACAGCGCGGCGACGGTCACGTCGCGCAGGGCGTCGCTGCGGGCCGGGCGCGTGCCGAGGTCGCGGACGAAATGCTGCGATCGCTCGAGGATCTGCTCGAGCATCGACGCCGGCAGCCCGTCCAGCGTCAGCAGGTGGCGGAGGCTGCCATCGTCGCGCAGCTGGACTGCGCGCTCATGCGTCGTGTTGCTCATCGATCCCCTTCACCTCTCAACCATCGCTCCACGATGACCGCCGCTGCGGCACTGTCGACCTCGCCCTGGCGCGTGCGACCGGCGCGCCCCGCCGCACGCGCCGCGCGCAGGCCGGACTCGGCTTCGAGCGAGGAATAGCGCTCGTCGACACGATGCACCGGCAGGCCGAAGCGCTGCTGCAGCTGCGCGGCGAACTCCGCCGCGACCTCTGCGAGCGCGTGCGCGGAGCCGTCGACATTATAGGGCGCGCCGACGATCAGCCGCGCCGGTTGCAGCGTCTGCAATTCGCGGCTGATCGCAGTGAGGACGGGTTCGAGCGCCCGGCCATTGCGATGAATGGCGGGACGGGGCTGGGCGGTACCGGTCAGCGTGTTGCCGACGGCCACACCGATGCGGCGCAGACCGAAATCGAAACCGAGCACGACGAGCGGCGTGGCGGGGAGGGGCGCAGCCTCAGGCATGTCCTGCGACGGGGCTGATGCGCCCGACGTCGACGCCGAGCTGGCGCCAGACGGCGTGCCAGCGGTCCTCGAAGGGCACGCTGAACAGGATGTTTTCGTCGACCGGCATCGCGAGCCAGGCGTTGTCGAGCAGTTCGCGCTCGAGCTGGCCGGCCTCCCAGCCGGCGTAGCCGAGCGCGATGAACGCATCGCGCGGGCCCTCGCCGCGGGCCATCGCGGCGAGCACGTCGCGCGAGGTGGTGACCTGGATCTGGTCCGAGACGACGTGCGAGGAATCCCACTGCCCACCGGGCCGATGCACGACGAAGCCGCGATCCTTGTGGACCGGACCGCCGCGCAGCACCGAGCGCGCGCCGATCGCGGCGTCGATCGCGTCGAGCTTCATCTGCGACAACACTTCGGACAGCGTCATCGGCAAGGGCTTGTTCACGACGATGCCGAGTGCGCCCTTGTCCGCGCTGTGTTCGCAGATCAGCGTGACGGTCTGGGAGAAGTTGGGGTCCGACAGCGACGGCATGGCGATCAACAGCTGATTGGTCAGGCTGGTGTCGTCGCTCATGGGGCCGAGTATGCAGGCGCTGCATCCGTCGCGCCAGTGCGCGCGCCGCCGCGGTCGTAGCGCCATTCGTAGGCGAAGCGCAGCAGCGGATACTGGGCCGCCAGTTCCTTCGGAAACGGATCGAACGGGCTCGCGAGCTTCAGGATCTCGAGCGCCGCCTGGTCGATCTCCGGGTTGCCACTGCTGCGCTGGATCGAGATGCGCCGCAGACGGCCATCTGCGCCGAGCTCGACGGCCAGCACGGGACTGACGCGCGATTCGAGTCGCCGTGCGAGCGTCGGGTAGTTGAGCGTGCCGAGGCGCTCGACTTTGCTGCGCCAGCCGTCCAGGTAGGGCGCCACCACCGAGGCGCTGGTGTCTGCCGTCAGCCATTCGCCGGCCGCCTTCGGGCCCGTCAGCCGCGCCTCGCCGGTGGAACTGCTGCCAGCGAGCGCCACGGCATCCGGCGAGCCGAGCGGAATCAGTTCGCCGCCGGCCGCGGCCTCCGCGAAGTAGCGCACTTCGAGGCGCGGCGCGGTGCTGGCGAGCACCGTTTCCGCCTCGCTGTTCGGGCTGCTCGCATCCCCGCCGCCCGGCTCGGCGCTCGGCGGTTCGGGCAGGCCCGGGGATGCGCCTGACGGGGTCTCTGCGGCCACACGCTCGGTCGTGGTGCCAGAGCCCCGTTGGGTCGCCTCGGCCAGATAGGCGGCCGGGTCCTTGCGCAGCTGCTCGCTGCGCGACTCCGACAGCATGGCCACTTCGATGCCGGGCGCGCGCGCCGCGCCGCCGAGACCCGCCGCCGAGAAGCTGATCCCGGCGATGACCATGCCGTGCAGCACGGCGGCCAGGAAGCCCATGCTGACGAGGCGGTCCTGCGGTGTGCCGCCACCGCCGCGTTCGATGCTGATGGTGCCGTTTTCGCTCAAGGCAGACGCTTCTCGATCGCATCCATCAGCAGCGAGGCGATGTTCAGGTTGAACTGCTTGTCGAGCTCGCGCACGCCGGTGGGGCTCGTGACATTGATCTCCGTGACGAAGCCGCCGATCACGTCGATGCCGACGAACAGCATGCCGCGCTCGGCCAGCGTCGGGCCGATCTGCTCGGCCAGCCAGCGGTCGCGATCGTTGAGAGGCCGACCGACACCGGTGGCCCCGGCGGCGAGATTGCCCCGATTGTCGGCGCCATCCGGGATGCGCGCGAGGGCATAGGGCACGGGCACGCCATCCACCAGCAGCACGCGCGAGTCGCCAGTGGTGACGATGTCCGGGATGTAGCGCTGTGCGATCGCGAAGCGTGTGCCGTACTCCGTCAGGGTTTCGAGCACGACGCTGGTGTTCTTGTCGCCCTGGTCGATCGCGAAGATGCCGCGACCGCCCATGCCGTACAGCGGTTTGCAGACGATCTTGCCGTGCTCGGCCAGGAAGGCCTTCATGTCGGTCATGCTGCGCGTGATCAGCGTCGGCGCGCAGCATTGCGGGAACCACGCGGTGTAGACCTTTTCGTTCATGTCCCGCAGGCCCTGCGGGCGATTGACGACGAGCGCGCCCTGCACCTCGGCACGTTCGAGGATGTAGGTGGTGTAGATGTACTCGGTGTCGAACGGCGGATCCTTGCGCATCAGGATCGCGTCGACGTCGCCGAGGCGTTCCTCGCGCGCGGCGCCGAGTTCGAACCAGCGCGACGGGTCGCGGAACACGCGCAGCGGGCGGGTGCGGCCGATCGCGACGCCGTCACGCAGCCAGAGGTCCGACAATTCGAGGTACAGCAGCTCCCAGCCGCGATCCTGGGCCGCCAGCAGCATGGCCAGCGTGGTGTCCTTGGCGTACTTGATGTCCTCGATCGGATCCATCACGACGGCGAGACGGGGCGGTGATTTCATGGTTCTTCCAAAAACGTGAACTGCGTGGCATGGCAGGGGGTAGGCGTATATGTTAAAACGCCCATCGTCTGATAGAGATATTGTGTGCGATATCGCGCACGCGCAATCGAGTTCAAGGAGTGGAGATTGGAGACCGCTGCCCAGTCACGACTGCAGGGCCTCAAGGTCCTCGTCATCGATGACAGCAAGACCATCCGCCGCACCGCCGAAACGTTGCTGACGAAAGAGGGCTGCGAGGTGTTCACTGCCGTGGACGGCTTCGACGCGCTCGCGAAGATCGCCGATCACCAGCCGGACATCGTCTTCGTCGACATCATGATGCCGCGCCTCGACGGCTACCAGACCTGTTCGCTGATCAAGCACAACAAGGTCTACAAATCGATTCCGGTGATCATGCTGTCTTCCAAGGACGGCCTGTTCGACCGGGCGCGCGGCCGCATCGTGGGGTCCGAGCATTACCTCACCAAGCCGTTCACGAAGGACGAACTCCTCTCCGCGATCGAATCGCACATCGGGAACTGACCCATGCCGCTCATCCTGATCGTCGACGATTCGCCCACCGAAGTGCACGTCATGCAGAAGGCGCTCGAGAAGCACGGCTTCAAGACGGCCGTCGCGCAGGATGGCGCCGAGGGCGTGCGCCTCGCGCGCGAGATGCACCCGGACCTGATCTTCATGGACATCGTCATGCCCGGCATGAACGGTTACCAGGCCACGCGGACGCTGACCAACGATCCCTCCACCAGCGCGATCCCGATCGTGATGGTCACCTCCAAGGGGCAGGAGACCGACAAGATCTGGGGCCTGCGCCAGGGCGCCATCGACTACATGGTCAAGCCGGTGTCGCCGTCTGATCTGGTCGCGAAGGCGCAGTCCACCCTTGCGGCCTAGCGCGCGGCGCGCTGCATGACAGACGCCATTCCGCTCAAGTCGCTGCGTGATCAGCCGTTCGAACTCCTCGCGGAGCTCGAACGACGCGGTCGTGCGGTTTCGGCGCAGCTCGCCGAGGACAGCCCGTCGTCGCGCGAGTGGGTCGGCGTGGCACTGCGCATGGCCGGCGAGTATTTCCTCGTCGCGCGCGAGGAAACCCGCGAAGTGCTGGGCATGCCGCCGGCGCTGACACGCGTGCCGGGCTCGAAAACCTGGCTGAAGGGTCTCGCCAACGTGCGGGGCCAGCTGCTGCCCATCGTCGACCTGCGCCAGTTCCTCGGCAGCGGCACGACGCCGACCACGCGCAATACGCGCGTCGTGGTGGTGAACCATCGCGAAACACCTGCCGGCCTGATGGTCGACGAGGTCCTCGGCTTCCGGCGCTTCCCGGAATCGGATTTCACCGGCAATGCGCCGCCGACGGTGGTGCGCTGCGAGCGTTTCCTGGCCGGTGCATTCCGCCGCGAGGAAGGCCGCCCCACCGAGGCCGGCGGCTCGAGCCCGGAGCAGTGGCCGGTGTTGTCGCTGCGCACGCTGGTCGAGAGTCCGGGCTTCCAGGACGCCGCGGCATGAGCCCCACGATGCAGAAATTGCCGAATGCGAGTCCGGTCTCCGGTGCGCAGGTGGTGCGCGAGATCGGCATCCTGGTCGGCGCCGCCGCGGCGCTGGTGCTGATCGCCGCGATCGGCGCGTGGTGGGCGGCCCAGTCCGCGTCGCGCCCGGGCAAGTCGCAGGCATCGGCCGTGACGGCACTGCAGAACATCGCGCTGCACGCCCCGCGCGTCGCGGACGCCGAAGCCGAGTCGATTCGACTCGTGGCGGCCGGCTCCTCGGAGCTGGAGTCGTTGAAGGATGATGCGGCGCTGGTCGGCTTCGCGGGCGATGCGCGCCTCGCGCGGGTGCTCGCCAGCAGCGAAGCGGTGGCGAGTGCGGAACGCGCGCTGCTCGAGGCCGGTGCCGCGCGACGTGACGTCGGCGACCTCGTGCCGCGTCTGGTGCGCGAACTGCAGCAGGCGGTCGCCGCGGCGCCCGCCCAGGCGAGTCAGGACGCGGTCGTGCGCGCCGTGGATCGCTTCGAGAATCGCGCCCGCCAGCTCGAGCAGAACCTCGCCCGCACGCTCGCCGGCGGCCCGGACGCGCTGAACTCTGCGCGTGGCCTTGCCGAAGCCTCGGCCTATCTCGGTCAGGTGATCAATGGTTTCGCTGGTGTCGACGGCAGCGCCGGCCTGCCGAAGCTCGTCGGCCCCGACGTCGCCGAGCGGCTCGCCACGGCGCAGAAATCCCGCGCGAGCCTCGATGCGCTCGTCGCACGTGCCGTGAAGGCGGCCCCCACGTTGACCACCGTGTCCGGCGTCCTGCGACCGCTCGCCAATGACGCGACCGCGCTCGCGCAGGACGTGTCCAAGGCTGAACTGCCGGCCGGCTCGCTGGCCTGGTGGCCGGCGATTCCTGCGGTGCTCGCGCTGATTCCGCTCGCGCTGCTGTACCGCCGCAGCAACGCGTTGCGTCGCGATGTGGAGCAGCAGCGGCTCGCCGCGGCGATGCAGCGCAAGGATGCGGACCGCAACCAGGAGGCGATCCTGCGGCTGCTCGACGAACTCTCGAGCCTCGCCGACGGTGACCTGACGGTGCAGGCCACCGTGACCGAGGACATGACCGGCGCGATCGCGGACTCGATCAACTACGCGGTCGAGGCATTGCGCGGCCTCGTCACGACGATCAACCAGTCGGCGATCCAGCTGGACGGCGCCGCGCGCCAGACCACGGCACTCGCGCAGCATCTGGCGAAGGCCAGCAGCGCCCAGTCGAAGCAGATCGGCTCGGCCACGGAAAACGTCGCCGAAATGGCGGCCTTCACGGAAGAAGTCTCGGGCAATGCCGAGCGCGCCGCAGACGTCGCGCGGCACTCGGTGGATGTCGCACACAAGGGCGGCGACGCCGTGCGCCGCACCATCGACGGCATGAACACGATCCGCGAGACGATCCAGGATACGAGCAAGCGCATCAAGCGGCTCGGAGAGTCCTCGCAGGAGATCGGCAACATCGTCGAACTGATCAACGACATTGCCGAGCAGACGAACATCCTCGCGCTGAACGCGTCGATCCAGGCCTCGATGGCCGGCGAGGCGGGCCGCGGCTTCGCAGTGGTGGCCGATGAGGTGCAGCGGCTCGCGGAACGCGCGGCCAACGCGACCAAGCAGATCGAAGTGCTGGTGCGCACGATCCAGGCGGATACCAACGAGGCCGTGGTCTCGATGGAGCGCAGCACCACCGACGTGGTCGGCGGTGCATTGCTGGCAGAAAACGCCGGCGCGGCGCTCGAGGAGATCGAGCAGGTGTCGAACCAGATCGCGAGCCTGGTGCAGAACATCTCGGCGAGCTCGCGCCAACAGGCCGGTGCAGCCCAGAACATCACGCGCAACATGCAGGTGCTGAAGGAGATCAGCCTGCAGACGGCGGATTCGACCAGCGCCACGTCGCAGTCGATCGCGAAACTCGCAGAGCTTTCGACCGAGCTGCGTACCTCCGTGTCCGGATTCCGTCTGCCCGAAGTGGCGCCGACGGCCGGCGCGCGTCGCGCCGAGCCGAGCGCTTCGCCGGGCGAAGTCCCCGCGGCGCCTGTGCGTGTCTCCGGTCGTGCCGGGCGAGCGGGCTGACGCGGGACGCTGAATGTCGCAGGTCGCACCGCAAACCTTCGATCTGATCGGCCGGGAGCTCAATGCTTCGCTGGCCGAGGCGCGCACGCCGCTCGAAACCTTCATCGAGCAGCCGGACAATTTTTCGCTGCTGGAACGATCTGCGGCGGAGCTGCATCGCGTGCAGGGTGTGCTGCGCGTGCTCGAAATCTACGGCGCGGCCCTGCTCGCCGAGGAAATGGAGCAGGTCACGCGCTACGTGATCGCGAGCGCTGCCGAAAAGAAAGCCCATGCGGAGAGCCTCGATGCGCTGCTGCGCGCGATGGTGCAGCTGCCGAGCTATCTCGATCGCGTGCTCGCCGGCGGCCGGGATCTCGCGCTGGTGCTGCTGCCGCTGCTGAACGATCTGCGTGCGGTGCGCGGCAGTCCGCTGCTGTCCGAAGGCACGCTGCTGCTGCTGAACCTCAAGTCCGATCGCAAGCCTTCTGCCGGGACGGAGGGCGAACTGCCCGACGCCGCACCGACCGTCTCGCTCGCGGCCCGGCGCCTGCGGACGCAGTTCCAGCTCGGCCTCGTCGGCTGGATCCGCGGCGAACGCGAAGACGAGAATCTCGGCGCGCTGGCCAGCGTGTCGCAGCAGATGGAGCAGGTGGCGACCCAGCAGCCGGTATTCCAGTTGTGGTGGGTGGTCGGTGCCGTCATCGAAGCGCTGCGCGAGAACGGACTCGAGGGCAGCGTCTCGGTCAAGCGTCTGCTCGGCCTCGCGGATCGCGAACTCAAGCGTCTGTACGAAGAAGGCGAGCCGCGCTATTCGCAGGCGCCGCCGGTCGAACTGCTGAACAACCTGCTGTACTACGTCGCGCGGGCGAACAGTCAGGGGCCGCGGGTCACGGCCGTGCGCGGCTCTTTCCGGCTCGATGAACTGCTGCCGGTCGATCAGGCGGTCGAGGAAGAGCGCGACACGCTGTCCGCGCCGTCGATCAAGCTGATGCAGACCGTGGCCGCCGCGATCCGTGAGGATCTGGGCAAGGTCAAGGACACGCTGGACATCTTCGTGCGTCGGGGCAGTGGCCAGGCCGCGGAGCTGGGTCCGCAGGTCGAGCTGCTGCGCAAGATCGGCGACACGCTCGGCGTGCTTGGCCTCGGCGAGCTGCGCGGCAACATCCAGAAGGAGCTCGCGCGACTCGAGGACATCGTCGCGGAGCGCGCGCCGGCAACGGACGCCGTGCTGGTCGAGATCGCGACGACGCTGATCAATGTCGAGGACCGCCTCGACGGCAGCCTGCTGCGGCTGATCGTGCCACGCCGCACCGAGGAGTCGACGGCCGGAGAGCCCGCAGCCGAGGCGCCGTCGGAAGACTTCCTGCACGTGCAGTCCGCGGTGCTGCGCGAATGCGCGGTGAATCTCGCGCGCATCAAGGAAGCGATCACGCAGAACGTCGGCGGCACGCTCGATGCGGCCGGCTTCGATACCTGGCCCGAGTTGATGCGTGGCATCAAGGCCGGCCTGCTGCTGCTCGGGCACGTCCGTGCAGTCGGCATCATCGAGAACATCAGCGATTGCCTGAAGCGCGTGATGCAGCCGGGCGGCTCCTCGTTGCCGCCGACCTATCTCGACCGGCTCGCGGATGCGATCGTCAGCGTCGAGTACTACATGGAAACGCTGCAGGCGGGTCGCGCCGAGCCGGACTACATGCTCGACAACGCGCAGACCTGCCTCGATGCACTGCGCAATGCGCCGGCGACCGTCGCGCCGACGGTACCGCCGCTGTCGGCCTCGGCCTTCGCGAAGACCGTACTGATCGATCCGGCCGGCACCCACGCACTGACCGATACCGCTGCGACGGATACCCTCGCGCCGACGATGCTGGTGCCGACGCCCGCATTCGGTCGGTCGGCGCCGTCGACCGCCGAAACCTCGCGCCGCCTGCGTGCTCTGACGGGCGATGCCGTCGGCGCTGGTACGCTGCCGCGCGCCGAACCGCCGGTGCTCGCGCCTGCACCGGTCGTCAGTACGGCGGAGTCGGGACGCCTGCAGGCGCCGGCGACGCTGATCGGTGCGGATGTCGATCCCGAGCTCATCGAGATCTTCATCGAAGAAGCGCGCGAGGAAGTCGCGAAGATCGCGCAGTATTTCCCGGAATGGGATCGCAATCCGGCCGATACCGACACGCTCGGGACGGTGCGACGCTCCTTCCACACGTTGAAGGGCAGCGGCCGCATGGTCGGTGCGCAGAGCCTCGCCGAGTTCGCGTGGGCGATCGAGAATCTGCTGAACCGCCTGCTCGACGGCACGCTGCCGCGTACGCCAGCCGTGTCCGGCACGCTGCGCGAGGCCGTCGCCGTCGTGCCGCAGCTGGTCGAACAGCTCGCCGGCGGTCCGCCGCCGGCCGTCGATGCCGCCGCGCTGGCGGCGCGCGCGCATGTGCTCGCCGCCGGGCAGCCGGCCGAGAGCGACACGCAGTTCGTCACCTCCACGGTCTCCTCGACCGTCGCTGCGGACATGGCGCCGGAACCGGTGGCTGCCCGAAGGCTTGAGACGGCTGACGCAGCGGCGTCGCCCGCCGTGGAAGCGCCTGCGACCGAGGCTGCCGCGAGCGACGGCGGCGCGGACGATTCGCCGGCGCTCTCCGTCGGGATCGCGCCCGCGCCCGTCGCGCTGAATGACGCGCTGGATGCCGAGCTGGTCGAATCCACGGACATCGAAGACTCGCAGCCGGTCGAGCACATCGAACTCGCCAGCGAGCCCGCGGACGCGGAACCCGATGACAGTGGGCAGTCGGACGACGCCACGCTGCGCGACATCTATCTGCGAGAGACGGACACGCACGCCACGGTCGTGCGGCAGTTCATCGCCGAGCAGCGGCTGCAGACCGAGCCGCATGAGCTGACCGAGGCGGTTTACCGCGCCTGCCACACGCTGAGCGGCAGTTCGAAGATGGCCGAGGCCCGCCACGGCATCCGTCTCGCCGAGCCGCTCGACCGCTGGCTGCGCAAGTCCTGGGGTGCATCGATCGGCCTCGCGCATGGCGATCTCGATCTTCTCGCGGACTGCATGCAGGCGATGGAGCAGGTGGCGCGTCACCCGGACGAATCCACGCAGTTCTTCGTCCAGCACGACCTGCTGCGCGAGCGCATCGCGGCGGCCGATGCCGATCTGGATCGGCGCATTGCAGAAGCCGCCGAGGCGGACAACATCGAGCTGGCGACGGTCAACGAGCCGGGACCCGAATTCGTCGCGGAGGCCGCGCCGGTCGTCGCCACCCCCGCCCACGCGGCGGAGCCGGCGGACGATGCGGGCGAGGAAGAACAGCAGCCGTTCGATCCGGAAATCGCCGGCATCTTCGTCGACGAGGCGAGTGAGCTGATCGACGCGTCGCAGTCCGCGCTGCAGGACTGGGCCGACGCGCCGGACGATCTGGCGCGCCTCGGGGGCCTGAAGCGTCCGTTGCACACGCTGAAGGGCGGCGCACGCATGGCCGGCATTTCGTCGATGGGCAATCTCGCGCACGAGATCGAGACGCTGATCGGCCAGATCGAACTGGGCCTCGTGCCGCATGGCGATGGTGCGCGCCAGGCCGTTCAGGCCGGCCTCGATGAATTGGCACGCATGCGCGATGTCGTCGTGCAGGGCCGCAATCCTCCGCCGTCGCGCGACCTGCTCGCCGCGCTGCACGCGATGGGCCGGGGCGGTTCCGGATTCGAGACGCCGGCCTCCGACGAGACCGTGATGCAGCCGATGTTGCCGCCCGCCTTCGTGGCCGCGCTCGCCGCGGACCCGGACGGGGATGCCCAGGATGCCGTCGGTGAATCGACCGTCGAAACGCGCGTGCTGTCCGTGCCGGAAGCGTCCGTGCCGGAAGCGGACGTCGTCGATGTGTTGCCGCCGCCGGCGGTGCTGCCGCCCGCGCTGCCAGCCGTGCCACCGGGCCGCGAGCCCGTACCGCAGTCCGATCGCCCCGAGATGGCGCGCGTCGACGCGGAACTGCTCGACCAGCTTCTGAACCAGTCGGGCGAAGTCAGTATCGGCCGTGCGCGGCTCGAGCAGCAGGTCTCGTCGATCGACCACAATCTCGGCGAGCTGTCGCGCACCGTGACCCGCCTGAAGGAACAGCTGCGCAATCTCGAGATCGAGACCGAGAAGCAGATCCTGCATCGCTACGAGAACGAACAGCCGAGCCGCGGCGATTTCGATCCGCTCGAACTCGATCGGTATTCGTCGATCCAGCAGCTGTCGCGCGCCCTGGCGGAGACCGCCAGCGACGTGGCCAGCATCCAGCAGCTGCTCGAGAGCCTGACCCAGGACACCGGCAACCTGCTGCAGCAGCAGGCGCGGGTCGTCACCGAACTGCAGAACGGCCTGATGCGCACGCGCATGGTGCCGTTCCAGCGTCATGCGCAGCGCCTCGCGCGCATCGTGCGCCAGGCGGCGGCGGACTGCGGCAAGCAGGCGGAGCTGATCATCGACGGCGCGTCCGGCGAACTCGATCGCCAGGTCCTCGAGCGCATGCTGCCGCCGTTCGAGCACATCCTGCGCAATGCCGTGGTCCACGGCATCGAAACGCCGCAGGTACGCGCGGCCGCGGGCAAGTCCGATGGCGGGCGCATCCAGATGCAGCTGCGCCGTGAGGGTTCGGAGGTCGTGGTCGAGATCGCCGATGACGGTGCCGGCATGAACATCGCGGCGATCCGCTCCAAGGGTGTGGCGCTGGGCCTGATTCGCGGCGACCGCAACCTGTCCGACAACGACATCATGCAGCTGGTGCTCGAGCCCGGGTTCTCGACGGCGAGCACCGTCACGCAGCAGGCCGGCCGCGGCGTCGGCATGGACGTCGTCGCGACCGAGATCAAGAAGCTCGGCGGCGCGCTGCACATGGAATCGACGGCGGGGCAGGGCACGCGATTCACGATCCGTCTGCCGTTCACGCTCGCGATCAGCCACGCGCTGGTCGTGCGGGTCGAGGACGAGCTGTACGCGCTGCCGCTGCCCACGGTGGAGGGCGTCGTGCGCCTGTCTCGCGACGAAGTCGCTGCGCACCTGGCGGGCGAACACGCGAGTTTCGAGTACAACGGCCAGAGCTACCGGCTGCAGCAGCTCGGCGTATTCGTCGGGCTCGCGCCGTCGGTGCTTCCGGCGCAGGACGTCACGGTGCCGGTGGTGCTGGTGCGCGCCGGTGATCATTCCACCGGTCTCGTCGCCGATGAACTGATCGGCAGTCGCGAGATCGTCGTCAAGAGCGTCGGTCCGCAGATCTCCGGCATCCGTGGCGTCAGCGGCGCCACGATCCTCGGCGATGGCCGCATCGTCATCATCCTGGACATCAGCGCGCTCGTGCGCGCGGACTGGCGTGCGCGCACGGTGCCGCTCGCACCGCGCGAGAAAGTCGACGCGCGGCCGACGGCGCTGGTCGTCGACGATTCGATCACGGTGCGCCGCGTGACGCAGCGACTGCTCGAGCGCAATGGCCTGCGCGTGCTGACGGCGCGCGACGGACTCGATGCCATCGCGGTGCTGGCCGAGAATCTGCCGGACATCATCCTGCTCGACATCGAAATGCCGCGCATGGATGGCTATGAAGTCGCTGCGCAGGTGCGCAACGATCCGCGCACCCGGGACATCCCGATCATCATGATCACGTCGCGCGTCGGCGAGAAGCATCGCGCGCGTGCGATCGAGCTCGGCGTCAGCGACTATCTCGGCAAGCCTTACCAGGAAGCCCAGCTGCTCGAGGCGATCGAGCCGCTGATCGAACAGCGGCGGAGGCAGCAGGCCCATGGCTGAACGTTTGCTCGAAGTCTATTGCGTGCTGGTGCCACTCGCGGATGGCCGGCTGATCGTGCCGCGCTCCTGCGTCGCCGAAGTGGTCGCATTCTCGCCGCCGGTGGAAATGCCCGGCGCACCGCAGTGGTATCTCGGCACCTTCCAGTGGAGCGGCGTGTCGGTGCCGCTGGTGTCCTTCGAAGGGGTCTGCGGCCAGGCGATCCCGCCGATTACGGGCCGCTCGCGTATTGTCGTGGCCCACTGTCTCGGCGATTCGCTCGACGGTGGCTATTTCGGCATCGTCGCCCAGGGCTTCCCGCAGGTCGTGCGCGTCACGACCGACGTGATCCGTCCCGACAACTCCCGCGCGATTCCGGAACGCTGGCCGGCCCTGTGCCAGGTCCGGATGATGAGCGAGGCGCCGCTGGTGCCTGATCTCGAGCGGCTCGAGATCATGATCGCGGAAGAGACCAGCGTCGCGGCCTGATTGACGCGGCCACGAGGGCGACCAGGATTGCCAGCAGCACGGCGGAAGATCCGATCGTGCCGAATCCGAGGCCACCGTGATCGAGCGGCTTGGTCAAGAGGTCGCCGAGCGTCGCACCGAACGGGCGTGTCAGCACAAACGCCAGCCAGAATAGCGCCACACGATCGACGCGAGTGAATCGAGCCACCACTGCGATGACGGCAATCGTCGCGCCGATCAGTGAGGCACCACCGAGAAAGCCGAGTCCCGAGTCATCGGCAAGGTAGTCACCCAGCGCTGTTCCCAGCGTGTTCGAGACCAGTATTGCCAGCCAGTACAGCACTTCGGCACGTCGCGTCGCGATGCGATCCACCGAGAGATTGCCTTCGAGCCATCGCCAGAGGATCAGCACGGCGGCGAGCAACGACGCGAGGATCAGGGACCCGCGCGCGTAACCCAGGCCGAGGGTGCGGTCCATGAAGTCCGAGATCGTCGTACCGGCGGTGCTGGTCGCCAGGATGACGGCCCAGTACAGCGCGGGGTGAAAGCCCTTTGCGCGGAGTTGTGCGGTCAGCGTTGCGAGGAACACCGCGATGAGGATCGCCGAACTCGCGGCGTAGCCGACGTCGAGGGTCATCGAGAGAAGATCCCCCGCGGTCTCGCCAAGTGTCGTGGCGCAGATCTTCATGATCCAGAACGCGAGCGTGACGGGTGCGACCTTGCTGGCGTTCACGAGTTGCCGAGATCTCCGCAGATCGTCTGGATCGCCGTCAGCGCGGCGAGGGCAGCGGTCTCGGTCCGCAGCACGCGCGGGCCGAGGCGCATCCCGACGAACCCCGCCGCCGCCGCGCGCCGCAGTTCCTCGTCGCTCCAGCCACCTTCCGGTCCGATCAGGATCGCGATGTCACGGCCGCCCGCAGCCGCAGCCGCGAGCTTCGCGGTATCCAGCGTCGTCGCGGCCTCCGGATCCAGCGTCAGCTTCAGCGCCGCGGGTCTGTCCCGGGCATATGCGAGACAGGCGGACTCGAGGCCCTGGGGCGAACCGAGCGCCGGTACGCGATTGCGGCCGCATTGCTCGCAGGCGCTCTGCACGATGCCCTGCCAGTGCAGGCGGCGCTTCTCCGCCCGATCGCCCTGCAGTTGCACGACGCTGCGCTCCGCTTCGATCGGCTGGATGGCGGCGACACCGAGTTCCGTGGCCTTCTGCAGCACCCAGTCCATCTTCTCGCCGCGCGCCACGGCCTGCATCAGCGTCACTGACACGGGCGATTCACGCTCCACCGGATCGTGCGCGAGCACCGTGGCGGTGGCGTGGCGTCGCTCCAGCGATGCGAGTGACGCTGCGTACTCACCGCCGCGACCGTTGAACAGCGTGATGCGCGCACCGACACCGAGCCGCAGCACCTTGACCAGGTGATCGACCGAATCGCGCGGCAGCTCCAGCTCCGCGCCGACCACCAGGTCCGCATCGACGAACACGCGGCTGATGCGCATCGGCGTCAGCCTGCGCCGTCGCGCACGGCGAGTTCGAGGCCGCTCGCGGCGACGTCGACCATCAGCCCGATCTCTTCCGGCGTGACGATGTACGGCGGCATGAAATAGATGACGTTGCCGAGCGGGCGCAGCAGCACGCCCTGTTCGAGCGCATGACGGTAGATGCGCAGATGGCGGCGCTCGCGCCAGGCGAAGGGTTCGCGCGTCTCGCGGTTGCGCGCGAACTCGATCGCGACGATCGAACCACGCTGGCGGATGTCCGTGACGTTCGGATGGTCGGCGAAGCGAGCCACCGCCGTCGCCAGCGCTTGCGCGAGCTGCTGCACGCGGGCCAGCACGTCGTCATCGCGGAAGATGTCGAGCGACGCCAGTGCTGCGGTACAGGCCAGCGGATTGCCGCAATAGCTGTGCGAATGCAGGAAGGCGTTCAGCTTCGCATACTCGTCGTAGAAGGCGCCGTAGACGTCGTCCGTCGTGAGCACCGCGGACATCGGCAGGTAGCCCGCGGTGAGCCCCTTCGACAGACACAGGAAGTCCGGTGAGATGCCGGCCTGCTCGCAGGCGAACATCGTGCCGGTGCGGCCGAAGCCCACCGCGATCTCGTCGGCGATCAGGTGCACGCCGTGCCGCGTGCAGGATTCGCGCAGCAACTTGAGGTAGAGCGGGTCGTGCATGCGCATGCCGCCGGCGCACTGCACCAGCGGTTCGATGATGATCGCGGCGATCTCGTCGGCACGCTCGGCGAACAGCCGCTCCACGACGGCCGCGCAGCGGCGCGCGCAGTCGGCGGCGGATTCACCCGGCTCGGCGAGATAGGCGTCCGGCGAGGGCACGGTGGTGACGTCCATCAGCAGCGGCCGATAGATCGCCTTGTACAGTTCGACATTGCCGACTGCGAGAGCGCCGAGCGTCTCGCCGTGATAGCTGTTGGCCAGTGTGACGAAGCGTGTCTTGCGTGGCTGGCCGCGGTTCTGCCAGTAGTGGAAGCTCATCTTCACGGCGATCTCGATCGCCGCCGAGCCGCTGTCGGCGAAATAGCAGCGATTGAGTCCGGCGGGCGCGAGCGCGGTCAGGCGCTCTGCGAGCTGGATGGCCGGCTCGTGCGTGAAGCCGGCGAACATCACGTGCTCCAGCCCGTCGATCTGGTCGCGCAGCGCCGCATTGATGCGCGGGTTCGAATGGCCGAACAGATTGACCCACCAGGAACTGATGGCATCCAGGTAACGACGGCCGTCGTGATCCTCGAGCCAGGCGCCGGCACCGCGACGAATCGGGATCATCGGCATCTCGCGCTCGTGATCCTTCATCTGCGAGCAGGGATGCCACAGGTGGGCGAGGTCGCGCGCGGCGAGTTCGGCGTTGGTTGGCTTCAATGGATCAGACCTTCACGGGGCCACATTCTGGCATGATTCGCAGCTGATGCCGCCCGCCGCCCCGAACAGCTTCCGGATCGATGTCGCCACGGGTCGCGTCCGCGAGGCGGTGCAGATTCTCTCGCCGCATTTCGATGCACGCCCGAGCGGCCAGGCTCCGGAGTTGATCGTCGTGCACGGGATCAGCCTTCCGCCCGGCGATTTTGGTGGCCCGTGGATCGACCGTCTGTTCTGCGGAGATCTCAAGGCCGGCGCGCACCCGTACTTCGCGCAGGTGGCCGCGCTGCGTGTCTCCGCACACGTGCTGATTCCCCGCAATGGCCTGTTGCGCCAGTACGTGCCCTTCGGTGCGCGGGCATGGCACGCCGGTGTCTCGGAGTATCGCGGCCGGGCCGCCTGTAACGATTTCTCGATCGGCATCGAACTCGAAGGCACCGATGACATTCCCTATACCGACGATCAGTACACGAGCCTCGCTGCACTGATTCGCGCACTGGTCGCGGCCTACGATTCGCTCGCCGCGGATCGGGTGGTCGGGCACAGTGACATCGCGCCGGGCCGCAAGACGGACCCGGGCCCCGTGTTCGACTGGGTTCGATTGCGCGCCGCCATCGCCCCCGTTGAATCGACAAGGACCGTACAGCGATGACAGACCCCACCGGTGCAGCCAACGCTGCTCGAGACGCGGCGCCGACCGCGCCACTGCGTGACCCCGGGCTCTACCCATGGCTCATCGCCTTCGCCGGCATGCTGTCGCTGTTCGTGTCGAACGGCATGACGGCCACCGGCATCACGATCTTCGATCCGGCGCTGCTGAACGAGTTTGGCTGGGGTCGCGGTGATTTCAAGTTTCGCGACACGCTGAATCTCGTCGTCGCAGGACTGGTCGCGCCGGTGGCCGGCATCCTGATCGATCGCGTCAACCCCAAGTACCTGATGATGACGGGCTGCGCGCTGCTGACGCTCGGCTACGTGGGGTACAGCATGATCGCCAACGGCGGCCCGGTGCCGCTGATCGAGGTGATCGCCTTCGTGACCATCGCCGGCCTCACGGTGTTCGTGTATCTCGGACTTCGGCAGCTGCTGCACTGGTCCGTCGCGCTCTCCGGCACCGTCGCTGCTGCGCTCGCCATCGGTGGTGGCATCGCGTACTGGCAGGCCTGGGCCGGCATCGCGCTGAAACAGGTGTACATGATCCACCTGCTGTTCGCACTGGTGCTGTCCACGGCCGGCTCGATGGTCATCATCTTTCTCGTCTCGAGCTGGTTCGTGCGTCATCGCGGTCTCGCGATCGGCATCGCGCTGGTCGGTACCAGCATGGGCAGTGCGATCCTGCCGCTGTTCAATCCTGATCTGATCGCAGCCTATGGCTGGCGCCAGTCGTATGTCATCAACGCGGCGATGCCGGTGCTGCTATTCGTGTTCGTGTGGTTGTTCATCAAGGGCACGCCACGCCATGCGGGGATGACGGCTCTGGGCCAGAGCGATGCGATCACGGATCTGAAGCAGCACGGCCTGACATACAGCGCCGCGATCCGCACGAAGACGTTCTGGATGATCGCCGTCTCGGGATTCCTGACCTATTTCTCGATCTTCAGTTTCGTGCAGCATGCCGTGCTGCATGCCAACAAGGGTTTCGGCATGCCGCTGAAGGAAGCGGGATTCCTGATGTTCGTGTTCAGCGTCGTGGCGATGATCTCGAAGCTTGCCAGCGGGTTCCTGGCGGACATCTTCGATCGCCACAAGGTGTTCACCGGTTGCTTCGCCGTCATGCTGCTGGGCGTCATCGCGCTCGCGACCATGCAGCGGGAGCTGCTGTTTCCGGCAGCGATCGTGATCGCGATGGGCTGGGGCGGCCTGTTCACGCTCTACAACATGCTCGCCGTCAGCAATTTCGGACTGCGGGAGATCGGCCGCATCAACGGCACGGTGAGCCTGCTCGAATCGATCGGCGCCGGCCTCGGCAGCTGGGTCACGGGCATTCTTTTCGACCTCTACGGCAGCTACCAGGTGGCGTTCATCGCGCTCGCCGTGATGGTGACGCTCGCGCTGGTGCTGTCGACACAGATCAAGAGCGAAGTCGACGAACGCTCGCTGCTGAAGGCCTGACGACCGCGCCGGCCTCAGCGCTTGCGCGCGGCCCGTCGTGCCTCGCGCGCGGCCAGCTTCTGTTGCTGGGCGATCAGGCGCTGCTCCGGCGTCGTACCCTTGCGCAGGCTGAAGCGCTCCTCGAACAGCGCGCGTTCCGTGCCCTGGCGGAACCAGGTCACCACCAGCGGGATCTTCGCGAGCCGGAACAACCCGAGCTGCGGGCAGCGGCGATGTGTCTCGGTGGCGAGTGCGCGGATCCGCGCAACGCTTTCGCCCGTCTCCAGGGTCAGATCGAAATTGAGCTGCTGGTACTTCGGCTGCAGGTGCATGTCGAAGAAGAAGCCGCGGATGTCGATCAGTGAGCGCAGTTTCGTCTCCAGTCCCTGGTGACGGAACTTCTGGTCGCGCGCCACCACGGCAATCGTGATCGACGTGCAACCGGCCAGCGCGGCGAGCTGCGCGTGCACCGGCGTCCAGCCGCGCGAACGTCCGCGCAGGTCCGGCGGATCGCCAATATCGAAACCTTCGGGCTCGTCGAACATCAGCGAGGGCTGGCCGTCGAAGAACCCTTCGACGCGCATCTGCTCGTGCGACCTCGTGGTGACGTCCGAGACGCCGATATAGCTGGGGTAACTGACGCCTTCCTGCATGTGAGTGCTCCGACCGGTTCTGGGCGCGTGGGCGCGCGCCGGATCGATTGAACTTATCCCGAATACGGCGGGGCCGCCACCGCTCTCTGGCCGGCACGTGGTTGGACGCGGCGTGACGCGCGTCACGGGACCGGCGCTGCGGCGCAGCCGCCCACGGGTCAAGACAGCCTTGCTCTAGGCCGATACAGCACATGCCGCCCTACGACGGTGACCACTGGTTGCGGACCTGAACACGATGAAGGCCTGGCTCGAAGCAATGCCCTTGAGGCAGCGCCTGATCGCCATGACGGTCGCAGCGACCGGCCTGTCGCTGCTGCTCGTGCTGCTGGCGCAAACGCTCGTCCAGTATCAGGGCGAGCGCAGCGCCACGCTGGCTCGCCTGCAGACCGTTGCAGGGGTCGTTGCCAAGGCCGCCGAGTCAGCCGTCGCGATCGACGACCAGCTCCTCACGACCCAGCTTCTCGTTGCATTGCGGTCCGAACAGTCTTTCGAGCATGCCGTGATCTATCGCGGCGACAGGACGATCCTGGCGCAGGTGATGTCCGGGAGTCATCGCGGCATCGACGACACCAATCCCGCCGCGGATCCCTGGCTCGCGGATCTGATCCGGAATCCGCGCGCCGCCGAACGATTCGTCGGGATCCGGCGTGTCGACGTCGCTTCGCCGGTGGTGATCGATGGCAAGCCGGCGGGCCTCGTCTATTTCGAGGCCAATACCGACCGGCTGTTCGCAGCGTTGCGTGGCCAGGTCGCGGTCATCGTCGTGGCGATGCTGGTGGCACTCGTGCTCGCATGGATCGTTGCGCAGCGGATGCAGGCTGGCATCACCGGGCCCATCGAGAGTCTGCTCGCCGTCGTGCGCCGCGTTGCCGACGAAAAGGATTACTCGACGCGCGTTCCCGTGTCACGCCGCGATGAGATCGGCGCGCTGATCGAAGGATTCAACGCCATGCTCGGGCGCGTGCAGCATCGCGATGCCGAGCTGCGCAACCATCGCGCGACGCTCGAGGAGCAGATCGCGGCGCGCACCCATGAACTCGAGCATGCGGCATTGGCGATGCGTCGCTCGATCCGGGACGCACAGGAAGCACGCCGTGCGGCCGAGGCCGCGAGCATCGCCAAGAGCGAGTTCCTGGCGCGCATGAGTCATGAAATCCGTACGCCGATGAATGGCGTGCTCGGCATGACAGAGCTGCTGATCGACACGCCGCTCGACTCGCGGCAGCGACGGTTCGCGACGACGATCCAGCATTCGGCCGATGCGCTGCTGGCGATCATCAACGACATCCTCGACTTCTCGAAGATCGAGGCGGGCAAGCTGCGGCTCGAGGAACTGGATTTCTCGCTGCATGAACTCGCCGAAGAACTGATCGAACTGCTCGCCAAGCGCGCGTTCGAGAAGCGCCTGGAGCTGCTGCTCGACATCGCGCCGGGCATGGTCGACCACGTGCGCGGCGACCCGAACCGGCTGCGCCAGGTGCTGACCAACCTGCTCGGCAACGCGATCAAGTTCACGGAGCAGGGCAGCGTGGTGCTGCGCGTCGCGACCGAAGGCGAGGCCTCCAATGGTTCGCGCATCGTGTTCACGGTCGAGGACACCGGCGTCGGCATCCACCCGGACAACCAGAAGGCGATCTTCGAGGCTTTCGTCCAGGAGGACGGTTCGATCTCGCGGCGCTTCGGCGGGACCGGACTCGGCCTCGCGATCAGTCGTCAGCTGGTCGAACTGATGGGTGGACGCATCGACGTGCAGAGCGAGCCGGGCAAGGGCTCGCGTTTCACGATCGTCGTGCCACTGCAGGCGGCGCACAGTGCCGCCAGCGCGGCGGCCGGGATATTCCCGATGCCGGCCGGCGCGCGCGTGCTCGTGGTCGACGACCACCCGATCAATCGCGAGATCCTCGAGCGGCAGCTCGGCGCCTCGGGGCTGCAGGTCGTCAGCGCCGAGGATGGCGCGTCGACATTGCGTGTGCTCGCTGTGGACGCGGCCCGCGCGGAACCGCCGATCGAACTGCCGGACGTGATGATTCTCGATGGTCAGCTGCCGGACACCACGGGAATCGAGCTGCTGCGTCGCCTGCGGCGCTGGAATCCGACGGCGAAGCTGCCGGCAGTGCTGCTCTCATCGATGGTCGAAGACCTCGAGGCAGATGAGCTCTCGATGCTGGAGCCGGTCGCGCGACTGACCAAGCCCGTACGTCAGGCGACATTGCGTCGAACGCTCGCGGACATGCTCACCGGATCATCGGAACGATGTCCCGATTCGCGGCGCGCCCGAGCCCTGGCGTCCGGGGCATCGCCTGACTTCTCCGGCCTGCGCGTGTTGCTGGTGGAGGACAACATCGTCAATCGCCAGCTCGCGAGCGAGCGCCTGCTCGCCATGGGCTGCGAGGTGGCCGTCGCGACGCAGGGCGAGGAAGCCCTGCTGCAGCTCGCAACCTCACGATTCGACATCGTGCTGATGGATTGCCAGATGCCCGTACTCGATGGCATGTCGGCGACGCGCCGCTGGCGCGAGCAGGAACCCGTTGGCGCGCATCTGCCGATCATCGCGCTGACCGCCAACGCGATGCAGGGTGACCGCGAGGCCTGTCTCGCCGCCGGCATGGACGACTACCTCAGCAAGCCGTTCACCGCGCAGCAGTTGCGCGACGCGCTGCTGAAGTTCACCGGCGACCGTGGTGCGACGACGCCGAACGTTGCGCCGCCGTTCGAGAGCGAATCCGTCCCCGTCCCCGAATCCCCCGTCCAAGCCATCCTTGCAAGGGCCACGTCCGCCATGAACGTCACACTCGATAGTTCCGCCATGCAGGCCATCGCCAGCCTCGATCCGGACGGCAGCAAGGGCCTCGTCAAACGCATCGTCGGCATGTTCGTCGACGACTCGGCACAGCAGCTTGCGGCCCTCGAAGCCGCCCTGGCCGCCAACGACCGCGACACCGCGCGGCGCTGCGTGCACACGTTGAAGTCGTCGAGTGCCAATGTCGGTGCTGTCGATCTCGCGCGCGTCTCGGCCCGCGTCGAAGCCAGCGCGAAGGCGGGCGATGACGCGGCCGTGGCGGCCGGACTGCTGGAGCTGCGCGACCTGCGCGCGGCCACCGTCGAACAGCTCGCCCAGGCGCATCCGGGCATCGCAGCATGAGCACGACCACCCGCATGCTCGGCGTTTCCGGCACCGTGCTCGTCGTGGACGACGACGGTGGCGGACGCCTGCTCGCGCGCAGCACGCTCGAGCAGACAGGCATGCTGGTGATCGAGGCCGCCGACGGTATCGAGGCGGTCGAGGCTTTCCGCGCGGAAACGCCGGACGTGATCGTCATGGACGTGGAGATGCCGCGTCTGAACGGCTATGACGCCTGCGAGGCGATCCGCGCGCTGCCCGATGGCAGTCGTGTGCCGATCATGATGCTGACCGGGCACGGTGATCTCGAATCGGTGAACCGGGCCTACGAGGCGGGCGCGACGGACTTCCTTTCGAAGCCGATTCCCTGGGCGCTGCTCGGGCACCGGGTGGCCTATCTGCTGCGCGCGAGCCGCGTGCGCGGCGAACTCGAGAAGAGCGAGGAGCGCCAGAGTGCGGTGCTCGCGGCCGTGCCCGATCTGTTGCTCGAGCTGAACATCTCGCGCGAGATCGTGCAGATCTTCGGCTCCGGCGAACGCAAGGCCATCCTCGGCAGCGATGCCGTACTGGGTCGCAGCATCCTGTCGTTGCTGCCGCCGGATGCCTTGCCGCAGTTCAACAAGACGATGGCCGCGGCCTCGCGCGGCGAGAGCGTGCCGGAATTCGAGTTCGAGATCGCGTCGGGCATGCAGGGCTGCTTCGTCGAAGCCCGCGTCGTGCCGTATCGCGAGCGTGGTCTGCTGGTCATGATGCGCGACGTCACGGAGCGGCGCCGTTCGATCGAGCGGATCCGGGAGCTGGCGTATTTCGACACGCTGACCGGGCTGCCGAACGTCGCGTATTTCCAGGAGAGATTCGGTGGCGGTGTCACGCATGCGCGCGCCACCGGACGGCCGCTCGCCCTGGTACACCTCGACCTCGATCATTTCAGTCGCATCAACGACAGCTTCGGCCATGCCGTCGGTGATGGCGTGCTGCGCGCGGTCGCGGCGAAGCTGCGCGACGTCGTCGACGCTCATCCCGTCGAGACCTTTGCGGCGCGATTCGGCGGCGACGAATTCTCGCTGCTGCTGCCCGAGATCGATGCGGATACCGATGCAGAAGCGCTCGCCCAGCGGGTCGCCGCCTGCTTTGCCGAGCCGGTCGTCGTCGATGGCCATGAGATCCTCGTGACCGCGACCGTGGGCCTCGCGATCTATCCGACGCATGGCGCCGACGGGCAGACACTGCTGCGCAACGTGCATGCGGCCGTCACGGAAGGCAAGAGCGCGGGCCGGAATCGCATCCAGCCGTACACGGCGGCACTGGCGCGGTCGTCGCGCGAGCGCATCGAACTTGCGGCGGAACTGCGGCGCGCGATCGAGAACGGCGAGTTGCAGCTTGCTTTCCAGCCGCAGGTGGATCTACGGCATCGGCGTCTCGCAGGCTTCGAATCCCTGTTGCGCTGGCAGCATGCGGCGCGTGGCTGGGTGCCACCTTCGCTGTTCGTGCCGATCGCCGAGGAGTCTTCGCTGATCGTGCCGCTGTCGGAATGGGTGCTCGATGCCGCGCTTGCTCAGCTGCGCGACTGGCGCGCGAAGCGTTATGACGTGCTGCGTGTTGCGGTGAACGTCTCCAGTGCGCATTTCTCGCGCTGCGACGTGGCGAAATGGGTCAGCGCCAGACTGAACCGCTTCGGCGTCGCCCCGTCGATGCTCGAACTCGAGATCACCGAAGGCATCCTGATGCGTGATGCCGACCAGACCACGGCCTCGCTCGCCGAGCTGAAGGCGCTTGGCGTTCGCGTCGCCGTCGACGACTTCGGCACGGGCTATTCGTCCTTGGCCTATCTGAAGCGTTTCGCGCTGGATGCGCTGAAGATCGATCGATCCTTCGTCACTGACATCGCGACGAACTCGGGCGATGCGGCGATCTGCGGCGCGATCATCGCGATGGCACACCGGCTCGGCTTGGAGGTCATCGCCGAGGGCATCGAGACTTCTGCGCAGCTGTCCTTCCTGCGCGAGCAGGGCTGCGACACGGCCCAGGGCTATCTGCTCGGCAAGCCGATGTTCGCGGACAAGATCGAGGTGCTGCTGAAGCAGCTCAGCGCGCGCGCCGCCAGCGGAGAATCGAGCGACGCCGGTGAGGAACTGTCCGGTACGGCCTGAACGGGGCCGCGACGGCACATCGATCCGCGTCAGCCGCTGCCCGGGTTACCGCGGCCGCGATCGTGGCGCCAGAGCACTTCGGCGCCGTTCTCGTGACGCGCCAGTACGCGCGCGAGCACGAACAGCAGATCCGACAATCGATTCAGATAGCGCGGTACGGCTTCGCCGACCTCGGCCTGGCCCGCGAGCGTCCAGACGCGGCGCTCGGCCCGACGTGCAATCGTTCGCGCCAGATGACAGGCCGCAGCGCCCGGGCCGCCGCCCGGCAGGATGAAATCCTTCAGCGCCGGCAGTGGATCGTTGAAACGATCGAGTGCGGCTTCCAGTGCATCGATCCGTTCCGGCTTGATCAGGCGCATGCCGGGAATGCACAGCTCGCCGCCGAGATCGAACAGATCGTGCTGCACTTCGACGAGGCAGTCGATCACGTCCTTCGGCAAGCCGGGTACCGCCAGCACGACGCCGATCGCACTGTTCGCCTCGTCCACGGTTCCATAGGCCTCGACGCGTGCGTCGTCTTTCGGTACGCGTGCGCCGTCGCCGAGTCCGGTCGTGCCGTCATCGCCGGTGCGCGTGTAGATCTTGCTGAGTCGGTTGCCCATGGCCGGCACTGTAGCAAGCCGGTTCGGCGATTGACACGGCCGGCCCGCACCAGCAGGCTGCACGCCCATGCCCTCGCAGGAACTCCAGGCCGCCATCGATGCGGCACAGGCCGCGGCCGAAGTCATTCGCTCGCTGTATCGCCGCAACCTCGCGGTCGAGATCAAATCGGACCGCTCGCCCGTCACCGAGGCCGACGTCCGCTCCGAGGAAGCGATCCGCGAGGTGCTGGCGAAGCGCTTTCCGGGCTACGGCTTCTATGGCGAGGAAACCGGCCGGCACGCGATGGGCGCGGAATCCATCTGGCTGGTCGATCCGATCGACGGCACGAAATCCTTCATCCGCGATTGCCCGTTCTTCTCGACGCAGATTGCGCTGATGCGCGGCGGTGAACTCGTGCTCGGCGTCTCGAGCGCGCCGGCCTACGGCGAGTTCGCGTGGGCGGAACGTGGCGAGGGCGCCTGGCTGGATGGCAAGCGCATCCAGGTGAGCCGCACGGCCGCGCTGATCGATTCGATCGTCTCGACCGGCAACCTGAAGTCACTTGCGCGCAGCCCGCATTGGGGCCGCTTTGGTGAATTGATTCCGCAGGTGTCGCGCATCCGCGGCTACGGCGACTTCGTCCACTATCATCTGCTCGCGCGTGGCTCGCTCGATGTGGTCATCGAATCGGACGTCAACATCCTCGACATCGCCGCGCTGACGGTGATCGTGGCGGAGGCAGGCGGACGCTTCACGGATCTGTCGGGCGGACCGGTCGGGCTCGACACGACGACGGTGCTCGCGACCAACGGACTGCTGCACGAGGCCATCCGCACGGCGCTGCCGTACTGACTGCGGTCGCGGCGCGACGCTGCCTGGACTCGCGATTCAGCCTGGACCCGCAATTCAGCCTGGCCGCGCGATTCAGCCTGGACCCGCAATTCAGCCTGGCCGCGCGATTCAGCCGGCGACGAACACGCGCCGTCCCGCGGCATCGAGCTCGATCATCGGCGTGAGATAGAGCGCCGACAGCCGCGCACTGTCCAGCATCTGCTGCGCGCTGCCGAATTCCCAGCGTCCCTCGCCATGCAGCAGCAGCACGTGCGTCGCGAAGCGTGCCGCGAGACTCGGATCATGCAGCGCTGCGACCACTGCGCCTCCCGCGCGAGCGCGGTCCGCATACAGTTCCAGCAGCGCCAGCGCATGGTGCGGATCGAGATGATTGTTCGGTTCATCGAGCAGCATCAACGGAGACTGCTGCGCCAGCACCAGTGCCGCTGCCACGCGCCGCTGCTCGCCACCGGAGAGCGTCTGCATGTCGCGCGTGACGGCGTGGTCCATGGCGACATCGCGCAGGGCACTCGCCACCGCAGCGTGATCCTCCTCAGCCGGACTGCCCCACAGCGGCAGATGTGCGAAACGCGCGAGCATCGCGGTCTCGCCGACCGTGGCGCTCTGCGCGGTTTCGGCATCCTGGGCCAGCAGTGCGAGGCGGCGCGCGATCGCACGACGCTCGAGCGTCGCGATCGCATCGCCGGACAGCTCGATCCGCCCGGCATCGCTCGGCCGAAGTCCCGCGAGTGTGTGCAGCAACAGCGTCTTGCCGCAGCCGTTGCGTCCAAGCACCGCGACGAACTCGCCCGGCGCGACCGTGAGATCGAGCGATTCGACCAAGCGCCGTTCGCCGAGTCGAATCGAAACGCCGGCGGCGCGCAGCAGAGGAGGGGGCGGCATGGCAGCGGCGGTTGAATCGAGCGTGAGTTGCGCTGCGCGATGCTAGGGCTGCAGGCGCGTGACGCTCCAGGCGCCCGGTGCGAACGGGATCGCCCCGGGTCGTCGCGGGCCGAGCGTGCGCGTCCAGCGCGCCCGGTCGTGGATCCGCGATTCGCCCTCGACCCACAGTTCCACCGCGCTCGCCCACAGCTGATATCCGCCCCAGTGTGGCGGGCGTGGAATGGCGAGCCCGGCTGCGATGCGGTCCTGCGCCGGGTCGCTCTCGGGCCCCGGGACGGGCGCGCCAAAACGGCGCGCCGTGGCGATCACGGCATCGACCAGCGCCTGGCGTCCGCTCACCGGACGGCTCTGCGCGCTGGCCCAGGCACCGATGCGGCGCTGCCAGGGGCGCGTGGCGAAGTAGGCGTCGCTGTCTGCGGCGGAGGCGCGCACGATCGTGCCCTCGACCCGCACCTGCCGATGCAGATGATCCCAGTGCAGCACGATGGCCGCGCGAGGATTGGTCGCGAGCTCCGCGCCCTTGCGCGAATCGTAGTTCGTGTAGAACGACACCAGCCCTGGACCGGCGAGGATGTCCTTGCACAGCACGATGCGAGCCGCCGGCTGACCCTGGCCGTCGACGGTCGCGAGCGACATCGCGTTCGGATTCGGTTGCGCGGCAAGCCGGGTGGCTTCGGCCAGCCAGTCGGCGGCGAGGGCAAGCGGTTCGGACGGCAGGGGGTCGGGCAGCAATTGGGGTGGAATGGGCATGGACCCATGGTAGCCGGCGCTTGCGTGTGTGACCACGCCCCGCTATTAAGGTCGTCCGTTCAAGCCTGACCCGGAATGCCCGCCAAGATGCCCAGCCTCGACGACCTGCGCCAGAGAATCACCGAGATCGACGCCAAGCTCATCGAGCTGATGGCGGAACGGCAGGAGAAAAGCCGCGAGGTCGCGCGCGTCAAGCGCGCCACCGGCTACGCGACGCGGGATTACCAGCGCGAGCGCGAAGTGATTCTCGGCGCGCGCGCCGCTGCGGAGGCGCGTGGCGTGTCACCGCAGGTGGCCGAGAACCTGATGCGCATGCTGATCCGCTCCTCGCTGACGACGCAGGAGCACGCCAGCGTCGTGGCGCATGGCGCGGGCACCGGTCGCAGCGCGCTCGTCATCGGCGGCAGCGGCAAGATGGGCCGCTGGTTCGTCGAGTTCATGCTGTCGCAGGGCTTCTCGGTGCAGGTCAGTGATCCATCCGGCGTGCCGGCCGGCGCGACCGACGCGGGTGATCTCGCGGCGAACGCGCTCGACCAGGACTTCATCGTCATCGCGACGCCGCTCGGCGCGACGGATACCGTGCTGCGCATGCTGGCGATGCGTCGTCCCGCCGGCATCATCTTCGATCTCGGTTCGCTGAAGTCGCCGCTGCGCGGCGGGCTGATGGCGCTGAAGTCGCATGGCTGCCGCGTCACGTCCGTGCATCCGATGTTCGGCCCGGATACGGAGCTCCTGTCCGGTCGCCACGTGATCTTCGTCGACCTCGGCGTGCCCGAAGCGCTGGCCGCCGCGCGCGAGCTGTTCGCCCCGACGATGGTCGAGCAGGTGGTGATGACGCTGGACGAACACGATCGCCTGATCGCCTACGTGCTGGGCCTGTCGCACGCGCTGAACATCGCGTTCTTCACGGCGCTCGCGGAGAGCGGCGAAGATGCCCCGCGTCTCGCACAACTCTCGTCCACGACGTTCGACGCGCAGCTCGACGTCGCGACGCGTGTCGCACAGGACAGCCCGGAACTGTATTTCGAGATCCAGGCGCTGAACGATTACGGTGCGGAATCGCTCGAGGCGCTGGCCAAGGCCGTCGAGCGCCTGCGCACCGCCGTGCTGTCGCGCGACCAGGACACGTTCAAGGGGCTGATGACGCGGGGTCGCGCCTATCTCGAGGGACGGCGCGGCATCACCGAGCGGCGCGCCTGAGCAGCGACAGGAACAATGGCGCGCCGACCAGCGCCATGATGCCGCCCACCGGCAACTGACGCGGTTCCAGCGCGGTACGCGCGAACAGATCGGCGAGTGCGACCAGCAGGCCACCCAGCATCGCTGCAGCGGGCGCGACGATGCGGTGGTCGCTGCTGCGGAACAGCAGCCGGGCCGTGTGCGGCGCGATCAGCCCGACGAAGCCGATCGTGCCGGCGCTGACCACCGCGATCGCGGCCAGCACGGAGCAGCCGGCCACGGCGAACAGCCGCGCGGCGCGGGTATCGAGGCCGACGCTCTGCGCGCGCAATTCGCCGGCCGCCAGCACGTTCAGCGGCCGCGCCAGCAGGATCGAGCCCGCGAGCGCGATGACCGCCGCGCCGACGCCCAACGCCGGATTCATGCCCCAGGAAAGATCGCCCGCCAGCCAGAACATCATGCCGCGCAGCTGATCGGTGCTGGACAACGACAGGATCAGCTGCACGATGGCACCGCAGGCCGCAGCCACGACCACGCCCGTCAGCAGCAGGCCCTGCGTGCCGCCGCGCGCCCCGAGCAGCCAGACGAGCGTGACCGTCAGGAACGCGCCGCCTGCCGCCGCGGACTGCGTCGCGAGCGCGCCGGCTCCGAGCAGCATCGCGAGCAGCGCGCCGACGGCTGCACCGCCCGACACACCGAGCACATACGGATCCGCGAGCGGATTGCGGAACAGCGCCTGCAGCAGCAGGCCCGCGAGCGCGAGCACGGCGCCGACACCGAACGCGGTCAGCGTGCGCGGCAGGCGCAGGTCCAGCACGACAGTGCGCGCGACCGCCTCGCCACCGCCGCGCGCGACTTCGCCGAGCTCGCGCCACGGGATGTCGGCGGAGCCGGACAGCAGCGACCACAGCAGCACCGCGCCGCAGGCAATGCCGAGCAGCAACATGCGACGCCACACACATACAACAGTCATCCGGACAGAGTAGAAGTCCCGGACGGTGGGGACAAGTCGCGGGGATGTCGTGCCGGCGCTTGTCCACGATGGACCGACTGGCGATACTGGATTTCATGACGGACGTGATCGACGCAGACGGATTTCGCGCCAATGTCGGCATCGTGCTGATGCACGACGACGGCCGCGTGTTCCTCGGTCGTCGCAGTGGTGGTCGCGGCTGGCAGTTTCCGCAGGGCGGCGTGCAGCAGGGCGAAGAACCCGAACAGGCCCTCTACCGGGAACTGCGTGAGGAGATCGGCCTCGAAGCCGGCGACGTCACGCTGGCTGCCGCAACGGACGGCTGGATGCATTACCGCCTGCCGCCGCGCTACGTGCGACGCGACCAGACGCCGCTGTGCATCGGCCAGAAGCAGCGCTGGTTCCTGCTGCGGCTGCAGCGTCCGCGCTCCGAGTTCCGCTTCGATCACACGGACCTGCCCGAGTTCGACCAGTGGCGCTGGGCGGATTTCTGGGAGCCGGTGCGCGAAGTGATCGAGTTCAAGCGCGACGTCTATCGACAGGCGCTGCACCAGCTCGGTCGCGCGGCCTTCGGCGAGGCCCTCCCGCCGTATCCGGACTGGTGGCCGTCCCTGAGCGACGCCGACGCGCAGCGCCCGGGCCGCGCGCGACGTTCGGGTTCACGCAGCGATGCGCCGGGTGGCGCGTCCGGTGGCACGGCGGGTCGCAGTGGCTGAGTTTTCGCCGAAAGTCGTCATCCGTACCCATGCGCCGGCGCGCGCCTGGATCGTGTCCATCACGCTCGTCATCGCGGTGGTGCTCGGCGGCTACCTGCTGTTCGAGTATGGCCGGGCCCGCGCCGGCTTCGACCAGCTGGCCGCGCTGCGCGCCCGGGTCGAACTGCGCCGCGAGATCGAGAAGCGCGACGAGACGATCCAGTCCTTGCGGGGCGACTCCGCGGCGCTCGAGACGATGCGCACCAGCCAGGTGCAGGAACGCGCGGAGCTGTCGCGCACCATCGGCGAACTGCAGGCCGAGGTCGCCAAGCAGGCGCAGCAGCTGGCCTTCTACCAGGGCATAGTCGCGCAGAGCGCCAACGCCGCCGAGGTGAAGCTGCAGCAGTTCCGCATCGGCCCTGGCGCCAGCGAGCGACAGTTCGTGATCCGCCTGACGCTGGTCCAGACTGGCCGTCCGGATCGTACGGTGGCCGGGACGGTGACGGTGGTGGCCGAGGGTGTCCGGGGCGGCGCGCCCGCCACGCTGAGCCTCGGAGACCTCACGGGCGGCGCCACCGGCCAGTTGCCGTACAGCTTTAGGTATTTCGAGAATCTGAATCCCGAAATCGTGATCCCTGCCGACTTTCGACCCGAGCGGATTACGGTAGAAGTACGTTCCAGCCGCCGCGAGGTGGCGCCGGTGACCCAGACGTTCATCTGGGCTCTGGATGCGGCATGACCCGCTGGTTCAGGAGGTTTCGCATGTTCGGACGCAAGAAGAGCCCCATTTCGGGTCGTATCGATACGCTGATCGCCCGCGCCGCGCGCGTGCAGGGCGATATCGAGTTCTCCGGCGGCCTGCATCTGGAAGGCACCGTCATCGGCCACGTCCGTGCAGCCAGCAACGAGGCGGCCACGCTGTGGGTCAGCGAGCAGGGCGTCGTGGAAGGTTCCGTGGACGTCCCCAGCGTCGTGCTGAACGGCACGGTCAAGGGTGACGTCCGCTCGCGCGACCGGGTTGTAATCGGCACAGCCGCCCGCATTACCGGTAATGTGTATTACGGCACCATCGAGATGGCGCTGGGCGCGCAGATCACCGGCAAGCTGATTCCGGTGTCCGCGGCGGGGTCGGCAGGCTCGGCCGGTGCGCCGGTGGCCCTGGTGACGCGCAGTGACGAGGAAATGGCGCCGGCTGCGGTCGATGCGCTCTTTGACGCGAGGCGCTCCGGGACCTAAAATCGGCGCCAGCGTAAGATACTGTTTTGCTGAACTTTTTGAGTTCGGCTTAGGGGATTGAGCATGGCAACGATGGTTGAAGGATCCGCGGGCGCTGTTGCAGACATGCCGCCGCCGTTGCTCGTGTTCACCGATTCCGCCGCCCGCAAGGTCGGCTCGCTGATCGAAGGCGAGGGCAACCCCAACCTGATGCTGCGTGTATTCGTCCAGGGTGGCGGCTGCTCCGGCATGCAGTACGGCTTCGAATTCGACGAACAGATCCAGGACGGCGACACCTGCGTCGAGAACCATGGCGTCAAGCTGCTCGTGGATCCGATGAGCTTCCAGTACCTCACGGGCGCCGAGATCGATTACCGCGAAGGCCTCGATGGCGCACAGTTCGTGATCCGCAATCCCAACGCGACCACCACCTGCGGCTGCGGCTCTTCGTTCTCCGCCTGATCCTGCGGTTCGAGCGTGCCGCGTAGCGCGCCGACGGTCGTCCCTGAACTGCTCGCCGCAGTCGACCTCGGCTCCAACAGTTTCCACATGGTCGTTGCCCGTTATCTGCACGGGCAGCTGGTCGTCATCGACCGTCTGCGCGAGAACGTGCGCCTCGGCGCCGGGCTCGATGCCGAGGGTCGACTCGATCGCGACGTCGCCGCGCGCGCGCTTGCCTGCCTGGAACGATTCGGTCAGCGCCTGCGCGACATGCAGGCGAGCAGCGTGCGCGTCGTCGGTACCAACGCGCTGCGTCGCGCGCACCGCAAGCAGCAGTTCCTCGAGCGCGCACGTGCCGCACTCGGCCATCCGATCGAGATCGTGTCGGGCATGGAAGAGGCCCGCCTGATCTATTCCGGTGTCGCGCACACGATGCCGAGTTTTCCCGGGCGTCGGCTCGTCGTCGACATCGGCGGTGGCAGTACCGAACTGATCATCGGCGAGGGGCTGACGCCGCTCGAACTCGAGAGTACTCAGCTCGGCTGCGTCAGCATGAGCCAGCGCTTCTTCGCCGACGGGCGGCTGTCTCCGAAGCGGCTCGCTCGAGCGCGTGTCGCCGCGCGCCTCGAGATCGAGCCGATCCAGTCAGCCTTTCGCCGTCGCGGCTGGGACCAGTCCGTCGGCAGTTCCGGGACCGTGCGTGCGATCGGCGAGTCCTGCCGCGAACTCTATCCAGCCGGGCAGGGCATCACGCCGGAGGGGCTCGAGGCGATCATCGATGTGCTCGGGCAATGCGGCCACGTCAGTGCCATTCCGATCAAGTCCGTCACGGCTGAACGCAGCGAAGTCTTTCCCGGCGGTGTCGCGATCCTTGCGGAGATTTTCGAGGTGCTCGGGCTGGAGCGCATGGACGTTGCCGACGGCGCGATGCGCGACGGACTGCTTTACGACCTCGTCGGAAGATTCACCGACGAGGACTCGCGCGAACGTACCGTGCGCGCGATGCAGGGCCGCTATCACGTCGATCTCGCCCAGGCGGAGCGCGTCGAAAAGACGGCGCTCGAAATGCTCGGCCAGATCGCTGACACCTGGCAGCTCGAGGACCCGCTGGCCGAGCAGCTGTTGACGTGGTCGGCGCGCCTGCATGAAATCGGGCTGGACGTCGCGCATTCGAAGTACCACCAGCACGGTGCCTACCTGCTCGAGAATGCGGACATGCCGGGATTCACGCGCGAGGAGCAGCGCCTGCTCGCGAGCATCGTCGGCGGGCATCGGCGCAAGCTCGTCACGGACGCGTTCCCGCAGCTGCTGCCGCCCTGGGACAAACGCATCATTCACCTGATCGTCCTGCTGCGCCTCGCTGTGCTGCTGCATCGGGGCAGAGGCATCACGCCGCTGCCGCAGCTCGAGCTGGTGCCCCGCGGGCGTTCGCTCGAAGTGCGCTTCCCGGGTCGGTGGCTGCGTGAGCATCCGCTGACCGTCGCGGATCTGACGCGCGAAGTGGACCTGCTGAAGGAAGCCGACCTCCGCCTGAAGATCTTCAGCCGCAGGGCCTGAAGCCGCCCCTTACTCCGGGAATTCCTGTCCCGCGCCGTAGGTGTCGATCAGTTCCTGCTGCGCCACGACCAGAGGTTCATTGCCCGGCACGCAGCGCGTGTACTGCCCGTCGCTGCCGAGCAGCCAGGCCTGGCTGTTGTCCCACAGGTAGGTTTCGAGATCCCGCAGGATGCGGGCGCGATGCGATTTGCGCAGCACCGGGAACGCCACCTCCACGCGCCGGAAGAAATTGCGTTCCATCCAGTCCGCGCTCGAACAGTAAAGCTCCGGTTCGCCGCCGTTCTCGAAATAGAACACCCGCGAATGCTCGAGGAAGCGGCCGATCACCGAGCGCACTCGGATGTTCTCGGATATGCCCGCAAGGCCCGGCCGCAGCGCGCAGACGCCGCGGATGATCAGGTCGATCGACACGCCCGCCGCAGACGCACGGTACAGCGCCTCGATCGAGCGCGGCTCCACCATGGCGTTCATCTTCAGCACGACGCGGGCCGGGCGCCCCGCGCGCGCATGCTCGGCTTCGCGATCCAGCTTCTCGATCATCGCCGCATGCAGACCGAACGGCGACTGCAGCAATCTCGTCAGGCGCGGCGTCTGCGTCAGGCTGGTCAGCTGCAGGAAGATCTCGTGTACGTCTTGGCCGACGGCCGGATCGCAGGTCATCAGGCCATAGTCGGTGTAGGCTCGTGCCGTGCGCGGATGGTAGTTGCCGGTGCCGAGGTGGCAGTAGCGACGGATGCCGTCCGTTTCGCGCCGCACGATCATCGCGAGCTTCGCGTGCGTCTTGTAGCCGACCACGCCATACATGACGTGCGCGCCGGCTTCCTGCAGCCGGTTCGACAGTTCGATGTTGGCTTCCTCGTCGAAGCGCGCGCGCAGCTCGATCACCACCGTGACGTCCTTGCCCGCATGCGCTGCCTGCACCAGCGATTCGACGATCGTCGAATCAGCGCCGGTACGGTACAGCGTCTGCTTGATCGCCAGCACCTGCGGATCCGCGGCGGCCTGACGCAGCAGGTCCGTGACCGGCGCGAAGGTCTCGAACGGATGATGCAGCAGGATATCCTTCTGCCGGATCGTCGCGAACAGATCCGGTTGCGCGGCGATCCGCTTCGGCGTGCCGGGCGCGAACGGCGGATACTTGAGGTCCGAGCGGAGCGCGAGGTCGTACACGGCCGACAGGCGATGCAGGTTGACCATCGCCGGCACGCGGTAGAGGTCCTGCTTCGTCAGCGAGAACTGCTTCAACAGGAAGTCGACCAGGTCCTCGGGGCAATCCATCGAGGTCTCGAGCCGCACTTCCTCGCCGTAACGACGCTGCGCAAGTTCGCCCTCGAGCGCGCGGCGCAGGTCATCGACTTCTTCCTCGTCGACGAACAGATCGCTGTTGCGCGTGACGCGGAACGGATAGCAGCCGAGGATCCGCATGCCCTCGAAGAGCTTCGGCACGAATTCCTGGATGATCGCCGACAGCAGCACGAAGCAGGGACTGCCGTCTTCCATTTTCGCCGGCACGACGCGCGGCAGCGAGCGCGGCGCCTGCACGATTGCCAGATCCGTGTCGCGCCCGAACGCATCCTGGCCATCGAGCCGCACGATGAAGTTCAGGCTCTTGTTCTGGATGCGCGGGAAGGGCCGCGCCGGATCGAGTCCGAGCGGACTGAGCACGGGCTCGACTTCGTTTTCGAAATAACGCGACAGCGACTCGCGCGTCTCGTCACGCCATTCGCTGCGCGGCAGCACGACGACGCCGGCCGCGCGCAGCGCTGGCAGCAGCACATCGTTCAGGCAGGCGTACTGGCTCGCGACCAGCGCGGTGGCGCGGTCATGGATCGCAGCAAGCTGCTCCTCCGGCGTCATGCCGTCGGGACTGCGCTGACTGCCGCCCATCTCGACGAGCTGCTTGATGCCGGCGACGCGGATCTCGAAGAACTCGTCGAGATTGGCCGACGAGATGCACAGGAACTTCAGCCGCTCGAGCAGCGGCACGGTCTCATCCAGCGCCTGCGCCAGCACGCGTGCGTTGAACTCCAGCAGGGACAGTTCGCGATTGATGAAGTGCTGGGACGCAGCGAAGTTGGGACTGTCCACGGTGCTCGAATAAGTGGCGGGAGGATGGATTATGGGAACACGCCGGCCGATAAAAGTGTGTGACACCTGAGCGCTCTGCGGCGCGCCTCACACCCGACTCGTCGCCGGCAGGGCCAAGACAGGACTGGACATAATGCACCGTCCGTCGCCGTTCTGGCCGGTGCGATCGCGCCGCCTTGGCGGCCTATCGGGCGAGGGTGGCGGTCGGGCCGGCCACGGGCAGCGCGGGGCTGCCGAGCGAGGCAAGCCAGGGGCCGCTCTTGGCACGGAAATCGGCCATCCACTGCTCCGGCACCGGCTCTGCGGTGGGCAGCGGAACGGTCTGCGGGTTCTTCTGGACGCCGCCCACGCGGTATTCGTAGTGCAGGTGCGGGCCGGTGGCGAGGCCTGTCATGCCGACGAAGCCGATGACATCACCCTGGCCGACGCGATCGCCGCGCGACAGGCCCTGCGCGAAGCGCGACAGGTGGCCGTAGACGGTCACGATGCCGGCCCGGTGCTCGAGCTCGATGACCTTGCCGTATCCGCCCTGCTGGCCGACGAAGCGCACGCGCGCATCGCCCGCAGCACGCACCGGCGTGCCGATCGGCGCAGCGTAGTCCACGCCCTTGTGCGCGCGGATGCGATTCAGCACCGGATGCTTGCGATACATGTTGAAGCGGGAACTGATGCGCGAGAACTGCACCGGCGCTCGCAGGAAGGCCTTGCGCAGGCTCTTGCCTTCGGGCGTGTAGTACGCGGCGACACCGTTCGGATCGACGTAGCGCACCGCGCGATAGCTCTTGCCGCCATTGATGAATTCGACCGCGAGAATGTCGCCATCGCCGACGTATTCCCCATCCTGGCTGACGGCCTCGTGCGTCACGATGAAGGAATCGCCCGACTGGATGTCGAGAACGAAATCGATGTCCCACGCGAAGATCTCGGAGATCTGCATCGCAGTCGCATCGGAGAGTCCGGCGTCGTCGGCGGCGCGGAACAGCGAATTCTGGATGGTGGCGCGCGTGGTGCGCACTTCGCGCTCGAGCGGATTGACGACGACGCCGGTCGCGAATCCTTCGGACTCGCGCTCCACCTTCAGCGTATCGCTCGCGCTCAACTTGCGTTCGAGTCCGAACAGCTCGCTGCCACGCAGGTTGAACTTGATCAGCTCACCGGGGTGCAGGCGATCGAGCTGCGCGCGCACGTCCGGCAGCGAGCGCAGCGAGGCGAGATCCGACAGCGAGAGTT